>CAXIRU010000094.1:0-12629 GCA_964031875.1 Acidovorax facilis | reverse complement strand
GCACCAGGCCGTGACCATCTGGATGTACTCGGGCACCTGGCCCACGGCGGCGCCCATGCCGCGCTCGCTCATGCCGTGCGGGCAGCCGAAGTTGAGTTCAATGCCATCGGCACCGGTGTCTTCCACCAGCGGCAAGATGTTCTTCCAGCTCTCTTCCACGCAGGGCACCATCAGCGAGACGATCATGGCGCGGTCGGGCCAGTTGCGCTTGACGCGCTTGATCTCTTCCAGGTTAGTGTGCAGGGGCCGGTCGGTGATCAGCTCGATGTTGTTCAGGCCGATCACACGGCGGTCTTGCGACATGAGCGTGGAATAGCGCGGGCCATTGACGTTGACCACGGAGGGGTCTTCGCCCAGCGTCTTCCACACCACGCCGCCCCAGCCCGCCTCGAAGGCGCGGGTGACGTTGATCTCTTTGTCGGTGGGTGGTGCCGAGGCCAGCCAGAAGGGGTTGGGGCTTTGAATGCCCAGGAAATTGCTGCGAATGTCTGCCATGGGGTGCTCCCGTGTGTTGTGCGGTGTTGCGGGGTGGTGTTGCCGCTGCGGGTCAGGCCGCCAAGGCGACGGGGGCCGTCAGTGCGGCGTGCATAGAGACAGCGGCGACCTTGCCGTGCTCTACCGCTTCGACCGTGAGGTCGCGGCCACCCACGCGGCAGTCGCCACCGGCCCACACACGCGGCAAGCTGGTCTGGCCGTCGGCGTCGGTGGCAATGCGTCCGCCCTCCAGCGCAATGCTCCTGCCCACGGGCTCGGTCACAAAGGTCTGGCCGATGGCCTTGAGCACCATGTCGGCGTCCAGCGTGAAGGTCTCGCCGGTTTCCACCAGCTTGCCGCCGCTCAGCGCTGTGGCAGCAAAGCGCACACCCTGGACGGCACCGCCTTCGCTCAGCACCTCTTTGGGGGCAGCCCAGTGGCGGATGGTGACGCCATTGGTCTGCGCCCACTGCTGCTCCACCGCCGACGCGGACATGACCTCTGCGCCACGGCGGTAGACGATGGTCACTTCTTCAGCACCCAGCTTGCGCGACTGCACCGCAGCGTCCACCGCCGTCATGCCGCCGCCAATCACCACCACGCGGCGGCCCACAGGCAGGGTCGAGAGGTCGGCGCTCTGGCGCAGCTCGGCGATGAAGTCCACCGCATTGCGCAGGCCGGTGGCCGTGGGCTCGGCCACGCCCAGCGCGTTCACACCCTGCAGGCCCAGGCCCAGAAACACGGCGTCGTAGGCGCCCAGCAGGCTGTCGAGCGTGATGTCGCGGCCCAGTTGCTGGCCGGTGCGCACCTCGATGCCGCCGATGGACAGCAGCCACTCCACCTCCTTCTGCGCGAAGTTGTTCGTGGTCTTGTAGCTGGCCAGGCCATATTCATTGAGGCCGCCGAGCTTGGGTCGCGCCTCGAACAGCACCACGTCATGGCCGCGCACGGCCAGGCCATGCGCGCAGGCCAGGCCCGCAGGCCCTGCGCCCACCACGGCCACGCGCTTGCCGGTGGCCGCTGCGCGCTGGAACAGCGGTGCGCCCGGCTTTTCAAAAAATGCGTCGGTCGCATAGCGCTGCAACGAGCCGATCTCCACCGGCTTGTCTTCGTTGGTATTGCGCACGCAGGCCTGCTCGCACAGCACCTCGGTGGGGCACACGCGGGCACACATGCCGCCCAGGGGGTTGGCCTCCAGGATGGCGCGGGCGGCGCCCCGGTTGTTGTCCTGCGCAATGCGGTGGATGAACGAGGGAATGTCAATGCCCGTGGGGCAGGCCGTGGCGCAGGGCGCGTCATGGCAGTAGTAGCAGCGCTCGGCCTCGATCAGCGCCTGCGCCCGGGTCAGCGGCGGGTGCGCGTCGCCAAAGTTGACGGCGTAGTCGGCCAGGTTCAGGCGTGCGGCATGAATGCCGCAGGCACGGCTTGCGGGTGTGTCCATCAGGTTTCCTCCGAGAGGTTCAGGGTGGGGGTCGGGGCGCAGGCCACACAGGCCGCCATACGCACCCGTGGCATGCAGCGCTGGCTGCGCAAGCGGCTGGGGTCAGCCAATGCAGCACAGGCACAGGTGCCTGTGCTTGCAAACTTCGGAGGTTTCATCGTGGGCCTCGCTGTAGGATCCAGGTGCCCACTGCTTGTGTGCAGCGGTGCCCTGTGTGTTGATTCAATTTACCAACCCGTAAAAATTTACCAATTGGTAAAATCCCTACAGCAAGCGCCGTGCCAGCCAAATCACCCCCAATCCCCGCCTTGCGCCCCCAAAACGCCATTTTTTGGCGCCTGGCTTGTTCCACAATGGTGCAATGACCGACGCCCGCTTGTCCCCCAAAGACTCTCCGCCCACCGCGAATGCCAAGGCAAAACGCTCTCTGACGAGCGACGAGACAGCCACCCGCGCGCCCACCGCCTCTCGCTTGCTCAAGGAGCAGGGCATCCTCACCGAAGCCGAAAACCACTTTGCACAGTTCGGCTTCGAGGGTGCATCGCTGGAAAACATCGCGGCCGCCATTGGCATCAGCCGCCACAACCTGCTGTATTACTTTCCGAGCAAAGAGGCGCTGTACCAGCGTGTGCTCGACGATGTGCTCACCCAATGGCTGGCCGGGATGGAAGACCTGTCGCACAGCGACGACCCCCAGCAGGCACTGCGGCGCTATATCCGCGCCAAGCTGCAGTATTCACGCACACGCCCCCAAGGCGCCAAGGTATTCACCAAAGAGGTGATTGCCGGAGCCCCCCGGTACGGCAACGCCATCATCGAGCGCGTGGGCCCGCTGCTCAAGACCGAGGTACGCACCTTCGAGCGCTGGGCCCGCGAAGGTCGCATTGCCAAGGTGAACTTCACGCACCTGATGTTCATCATCTGGTCGGTCACACAGGCCTATGCTGAGCAGGAGGCCCAGTTTGCCCTGCTGCTGGGCAAACCGGCGCTCACAGAACGCGACTACGAAAAGGCCGAGGAGCTGATCGTGCGCATGGTGCTCAGCGCGCTGGCACCGGAGAGCACGGTCTGAAGCGACTGCGCAGGAACACGGCAATACAGAGGGATCGCAAAATAGCGAAACAACCCCAGATTGCTATCATATCAATAGCTTACTGCGCTTTCCAGATAAGCGCTAAAGCCTATTTTTATCCATATTTTCGATGACCTGCCCGCTCGGTGGGCGCATCGCACGGCAGGGGCGGACGGCGCGCGGCTCTTGCTGCGGTTAATCCTGCTTCTGCTGCCAAAGCACCTCCAGCACATGCTGAGTGGCCTGCTCCACCGATCCCGCGCGGTGCGCAATGCCCAGGGGCCGCCACAGGCGGGGCTGCAGCGGCAGCATGCGGATGCGGGGGTCCAGGGGCACAGCGGCGGACGACTCTTGCGGGAGCAGTGTTGCACCGTAGCCTGCGGCCACCAGGCTTTTGATCGCGTCGTTGTAGTTCAGCTGGATGCGCGCCTTGGGATGCTCACCCGCCAGCGCAAACCACTCGCCCGTCAGGCGCGACAGGCTGGTGCCGTCGTCATTGAGGATGAGCGGCTGGCCAGCCAGCCAGCGGGGCGTGACCCGCGCTGGCGGCCCCCACGCGGACGGCACAAACGCCATGACTGGGTCGCGCCGCCACGGCAGCACTGCGATACCCGGCAGGGGCGCCTGCGGCAGCGCAACCAGGCCCACATCCAGCCGGCCATTGGCCAGTCGCGACATGGTCTCGTTGGAGGTGAGCACGGCCACCTGCACGTCGATGCCGGGGTGGCGCTGGCCCAACGCTTCCAGGGCCTGGGGCAGCAGGTGCGCAATCGCCCCCGTGGAAGCCCCCAGGCGCACGCGCCCCGCCAGCCCCTGCACGTGGCGTTGCACGGCATCCATGGCTTCATCTGCATCGGCCAGCAGGCGCCGGGCACGCTCGACCAGCACCTCGCCCACGCCCGACGGCCGCACCTCGCCCCGCTTGCGCACCAGCAGGGGGGCACCAACCTGGGCCTCCAGGTCCGCAATGTGCAGGCTTACCGTGGGCGGCGCCAGGTGGAGCGTGCGCGCGGCTTCTGCAAAGGAGCCCAGGTCAGTGATGGCGACAAGGGTGCGCAGTCGGTCGAGGTTGAGTTCGCGCATGACGTTCAGTAAATCTGATGCTGATATTTGTGAAATTCAACTTTTCAAAGTTTAGACCGACGCCGAAGATGGCGCAGCACTCACCCCACATCCGCCACATTCCAGGAGCCCATCCCGTGACCACCCATCCCCTCGTCTTCATTGATGGCGACCAAGGCACCACCGGCCTGCAGATCCGCGAACGCCTTCATGGCCGCACCGACCTGCAATTGCTGAGCCTGCCCGAAGCAGACCGCAAGAACGCCATCCGCCGCGCCGAAGCCATCAACAGCTGCGATATCGCCATCCTGTGTCTGCCCGACGCCCCGGCCCGCGAGGCCGCCGCAGCCATCGTGAACCCCGCCGTGCGTGTGATCGATGCCAGCTCGGCGCACCGCACGCACCCGCAATGGGTGTATGGATTCCCGGAAATGGGCGAAGAGCAGGCGGCCCGCGTCGCAGGTGCACGACGCGTCAGCAACCCGGGCTGCTACCCCACAGGTGCCGTGGCCCTGCTGCGGCCTCTGGTGCAGGCGGGGCTGCTGCCCGACGACCACCCCATCATCATTCATGCGGTGTCGGGGTATTCGGGCGGCGGACGGCCCCGTGTGGATGCGCATGAAGGGCCCCAAGCGGCCAACGCCCCCGCTTTCCAGATCTACGGGCTTGGCCTGGAGCACAAACACACCCCAGAAATCGCGCTGCATGCCAGGCTGTCGCAGCGCCCTTTTTTTCTACCTGCGTATGGCGCTTTCCGCCAGGGTATTGCGCTCACCATTCCACTGCTGCTGCGCCAGCTGCCCACCGGCACGACCGGAGCGCAATTGCACGCTTGCCTGGCACAGCACTATGGCGAGACAGCGCATGTCGAAGTCATAGGTCTCACGCAAACGCAAGACATTCAACACCTGGACCCACAGGCCTGCAATGGCACCAACCAACTGCAACTGGGCGTTTTCAGCAACGACCGCCATGGCCAGGTGCTGCTGACCGCTGTGTTCGATAACCTGGGCAAGGGCGCATCGGGAGCGGCCGTTCAGAACCTGGACCTGATGATCGGGCGACAGCAACACAGCAACCCGAGGTAACCAAAAGCCGCCAGCCAATCACCCAAAACGAGCGTGCAAGAGAGAGGGGCACTACCCTACACCGACTGGATTCACCAGCTTTGGCAGCGCCCCCCTTCCAACTGCATTTGCTCGAAGATTTTTCACGATTTGTCACGATTTTTGGTCTGCTAAACTGGTTCGACCCGCAGCCCCCACCCAGCAACCACCGCCTGGGCACTCACTCCCCTAACGCACCTCCATGGCTGAATCTGGCAAAGCACCCTACCTTTTCGCCCTGATTTTGTTGTTGGCCGTGCTGGGCATTTATGTGCCGGGGTTGAGCAACGAACTCCTGTTTGACGACGTACGGCTCACCGAAGGCACCATCTTTGGTGGCTACGGCAACCTGCTGGATATCAAGGCGCGCATGGTGTCGTACGGCAGCTTCGTGTGGGTGGAGCAGATCGCAGGCGCTGGCTGGTGGAAGCAGCGCTTGGTCAACATCGCCTTGCACCTGGGCGTGGTGGCAGCGATGTACGCATTCTTCAAAGCGCTGATGTCCAGCACGCGCTTTCCGCAAGACATAGAGGAACAGGCGCAATTCGCCGCATCCCAGAACGCAGCATTGCGGGTTGCAGTGGCACTGTTTGCACTCCACCCCATGGCGGTGTACGCCGTGGGCTACCTGATCCAGCGATCCATCCTCATGGCAACCCTGTTTGCCGTGCTTGCGTGCTGGGCCTTTGTGCGCGGGCTGCAAACCCAGAGGGTGGCTTGGTACGTGGGCGCGCTGCTGAGCTATCTGTTGGCCGTGTTGTCCAAAGAGCATGCGGTGATGACCGCAGCCCTGGCCATTCCCCTCTACATCCATATACGGCGCCCCAGCTGGAAGAGCGTCGCAATCGTGGTAGGCGCAGCGCTGCTGCTGCTGGGCGCGGCCACGGCTGTATTGCTGTACTTCCGTGGCGATTTGATCGGCCGCCTTTTCGATGCGCAATCGATGGCCTTTGCGCAGCAGCTCGAAGCACTCCGCCCTGGCATTACGCAGCATCTCTTCCCGTTGAGCATCCTGAACCAAGCGGGGCTTTTCTTTGCTTACGGTCTGCTCTGGATGCTGCCCTACGCTGGCTGGATGTCCATCGATCTGCGCCCCGCCTTTCCGCTGGGCTTCGCATCGTCTTGGCACATGGCCGGCGCGGTGGCGTACCTGGCGCTCTGTGCTGGGGCTGCCTGGCTGCTGCTGCGTCGCACCGGCGTCGTGAGTCTGGTGGCGGTACTCATCCTGTTTCCGCTCTTGTGGTTTGCCACGGAGTTCGCTACCGTCTGGGTGCAAGACCCTTTTGTGCTTTATCGCAGCTACCTGTGGGCCGTGGCGCTGCCTGGCTTGCTGGCGATTGCGCTCACCGGCTTCAAGCCCAAAGCCATCTATGCACTGGGTGCGGTGGTTGGGCTGCTGTTTGGCGCTCTCGCCCTGGAGCGCCATCTTTCGCTGAGCGATGAAGCCAGCGCGTGGACCGATGCTGCCGAGAAAATTGATCTCAAGGCACCTGCCAATGCCGTGGGGCGCAGCCGCCCTTTCCTGAATCTGGGCGCCTACTACCTGCGCAAGGGCATGACAGACCAAGCCCAACGTAACCTGTCTACTGCAGCAGCACTGGGCGATCAGGGTGAATTGGGCCGCAGTGCTCGCTTCAATGCGGGCGTGGTCTTGCAGCTCCATAAAAAGCACGCTGAGGCGCTTCAGGCTTTTGCCGCAGCACAGGCGCAGGGGTACGCAGAGTCTGCCCTCTACTACCACCAAGGCGAATCGCAAGCGGCACTGGGGCAACTTGCACCCGCGCTGGAGAGCTTCCGCACTGCCGTGGCCAAGGCTGAAAAAGAGCCTCAAACGCAGAGGACGTTACCCACCATCCGCATACGGCTGGTAGAGACCGCCATGGCCCTGCAGAGGTATGACGAGGCGATCAGCGGCTTCACTGTGCTGCTGCAAACAAGCCCCAAAGATCCGCGCCTGCTGCTGGGGCTTGGCATGGCACGGGTGGGCAAAGACGAGACCAAGGCAGCGATTGAGGTGTTCGATCAACTCATCGCCACCAACCCTGGCGCCCCGGTCTACTACGCTCGCGCCATCGCGTACCGCCAGGCAGGCCAGCAGGCGGCCAGCCTGAGCGATATCGATCAGGCCATCAAGCTGGACCCTCGAAACCCGCAATACCAGCAAATGCGCGCCACCATCGCTGCCACCAAGAAGTAACACCGGGCCAACCGTGACATTGCGCGTACTCCACATTGGCAAGTTCTATCCACCGCACCGAGGCGGGATGGAAGTGTTTCTGGCTGACCTGATCAAGGCGCAGCGCGCTGCGGGCATGGATGCAGCGGCGCTGGTGCATGGCGACCCCGAGGCGGGCGATCCCCCTTGGCTCACGCGCGTGCCGGTGCAAACGCAGCTGGTCTACGCACCAATTGCCCTGGGGTTTCGCACCGCATTGGCGCGGGCCATCGCAACGCACAAGCCCGATGTCTTGCACTTGCACATGCCCAACAACTCCGCGCTGTGGGCCCTGACCCTGACCAACGCACTCTCCATCCCGTGGGTTGTGCACTGGCATTCGGATGTGGTGGTATCGCGCATCCAAACCGCCATAGCACTGGCTTACCGGCTGTACCGCCCCTTCGAGCAAGCAGTGCTTCATCGCGCCCAACGCATCATTGCGACGTCTCCCCCGTATCTTCAGGCGAGCGAGCCCCTGGCAGCATGGCGGCACAAATGTGCGGTCATCCCTCTGGGTCTGGACACCACCCATCTGAATGTCGAGCCAATCGGAGCCATCGGAACAGAGCCCCCCTGGAGCGCCAACACCCTGCGCCTGTTGTCCATTGGCAGACTGACTTACTACAAAGGTTTCGAGACACTGATCAAAGCTGCCACAGGCTTGAGCGGCGTAGAGCTTTTGATTGTGGGCGATGGCGAATTGCGCAAAGAACTGCAGGCCTTGATCGACACGCTCACACCCGCTGGCAAGCCGGCCAACGTGCGGTTGCTGGGCAACGTGGACGATGGGCACAAGAACCGTCTGCTGCAAAGCTGCGATGTGTTTTGCCTTGCATCACGCGAAAGAACCGAAGCCTTTGGCATGGTGCTGCTGGAAGCCATGCACCACGCCAAGCCGTGTATTGTGTCGGCACTCCCTGGCTCTGGAATGCCATGGGTCTTGGACACCGCTGGCGCTGGGCTGCAAGCTCCCGTCGAGGACGTTCCAGCCTGGGCCCAGGCTATCCAGCAGATGCAAGCCAGCCCCACCCAGCGCGTCCAGTGGGGCATGGCGGGGCAGCGCTCCTTGCACACGCACTTCTCCATCGCAGCTTGCGAGCAGCGCATTTGCGAGCAGTACGCACTGGCAGCCCCCGACATCCATCACTACCGCGGTGCCCGAAAAGACATGCTCATCGTCATCCCGGCCCGCAACGAAGCCGCCACCATTGGCGCCTTGCTGACAACACTCAAGGCAAAGGGTTGGCACGACGTTGTAGTCATCAACGACCAAAGCACCGACGATACTGGCGCCATTGCCCACGCCGCTGGCGCCCGGGTACTGAACCCCACATTGCCCATGGGCGCCTGGGGGGGAATGCAGGCAGGCATTTGTTATGCGATCCGGCATGGATACCAGGCGGTCATCACGATGGATGCCGATGGCCAGCACGAGGTCGATGAAATACCCACACTCCTTCAGGCACGCGACCAAGCCGACTTGGTCGTCGGCGCCTTCCCCGAGCGTGCAAGCCGCCTGCGCCAGCTGGCGTGGCGTTGGTTTCAGCAGCTGGCAGGTTTCGACCTGCGCGACCTTACCTCCGGCTTCCGGCTTTACAACCACAAGGCCATGAAGACGCTGGCGTCACGTGAAGCGACCTTGCTCGACTACCAGGACCTGGGCGCGCTGTTGCTGGTGCGCCGCGCTGGGCTGACGATCACTGAAGTCCCTGTGTCCATGAATTTGCGTGCTGTGGGGACATCACGGATTTTCAATTCGTGGCTCAACGTGGGCAAATACATGATTGCCACCACCCTGCTCTGCTTGGCGCAGTGGAAAGTGCACAGAGAACAATCCGTGAGCAAGTAAGCGCCGGTTAGGCACGCTGCGCAGCCACGCCACGCCGATGCTGCGCCGAAACACCACCAACCTCGCAAGCTGCGTGGCGAGATGGAAGAACGCCTCACCTGGGCCTTGCCAGCCATGCCGCAGGGCGGGCCCCGACCCGAATCTGAACCACTGCAGGGCTTGGCACGCAATCTGCCAACGGCGCAAACTGCCGACGAAAGGCACTCAATTTCAGTCCCAGCGCGCTTGCCACGGGTGACAATCTGCATTAGATTTTGTCTGAAATTTACATTGAATTTACAGTGCAAGCCCGGCCGAACAGCCCCTGGATCGCCATAGCGCTGCCCCGTCGCTGAACCCATTGCCCCGCAAAATGAAAAATATAGCCACTCCAATCAGGTCAGCGTGGAGATCGATAATATTTTTGTCGATCACGTCGGCTGCTATTTTTTTTGGCGCAGCCCACGCCCAACAAGTATTGCAACTGGTTCCTGGGAAGCCGCACTCAGAAACAATGGCAACCACCGCACTGAAGATCAAGCTGGGTGAAGCGTTGCGCATAGAAAACCTGAAAATCAACGACGAAGCCCCCTCCGTTGTCAACCTGGAACTTCGCCGCTCTGAAGTGGTTAGCAGCGGAACGCAATATATCGTGGTCGATGACAAGGGATCGCGAACTTTCCCCCTTGCCGCCGCGGCACACTTTATTGGCAACCTTCAAAACCAGCCAGACAGTCAAGCTTTTGTGACGGTATCGTCGGATGGAGAAATTCGAGCCATCATTCACCAAGGCGATGACACACTGGTCAACGAGATGCTGCCTGAGCGCAGTGCAGGCGGGGGAAAAGCCATTTCTCGCCTGATCGACCAGCAAAAAGACTTTGTCAACCGTGAATTTTCGTGTGGCGTAACGCCTACCTTTCTGAGAACCGACCCCGTTCAACGCCAAATTGGTATTGAGGAGCTATTAAAAGCCGGAAGAAAAAATTCTCAGGAAATTTTCGCAGAGAGAGCTGGCAGCCCTCGCCGTGCAGATATTATTATCGACAGCGACTACGAACTCTTTCAGAAATTTGGCACCGAATCTGCCACTTTCACATATATTACCAACCTGCTCACCTATATCAGTAGCAGATACCAAGCCGAAGTTGCCACTCGCTTCAATTTAAAGCAGATTATCGTACGCACAACTTCAGCCGATCCCTGGAGCTCGACACAATCCACCAATGTAATGCTGGATGAACTCCAGGCGTTTTGGAATGCAGGGGCCAATGCATCTGTAACCCGTCATCACGTCCACCTAATGAGCGGCAAAGCCGTGGGCGGCGGCATTGCCTATGTGGGCAGCTTGTCCAGCCCCACCATTGCGTATGGGGTTAGCGCAGGCCTGTCGGGCACCTTCAGCCCGTCAAACCCCCAAGTCATCTGGGATTCCATTGTGGTGGCCCACGAAATTGGTCATGCGTTTGGCAGTTCTCACACCCACACTTATGACAACCCGTTTATTGCGCCGTCGCCCAACACCGGCGGGGCCATAGACTGCTGCTATTCGGACAATGCCAACGGCCAGTGCGGTATTGCGCTAGGCGGTGGCGGAGTTCGAGGAAATCTACCGGGTTTATCTTCCATCACCGGCGGTGGAGCAGGCCAACGAAACGGCACCATCATGAGTTATTGCCACTTGCTAGGTGGCGGGATGGGAAACCTTGCATGGACCTTCGGAACCGATCACCCCTATGGCATCAACCCAGGGCGTGTGCCCACGGTAATGTCCAACCAAGCCCAGTCGAAGTTGCCGTTGGACACATCCGGCACTTTCGACCTGACAGTAAGCAAGTCGGGCACAGGTACCGTGACAAGTTCTCCTGCTGGTATTAACTGCGGAATTGATTGCACCGAATCCTTTGCCAGCGGAACGGTTGCAACCCTGACAGCGGCCCCTGGCGCTGGCTACACCTTTTCTGGATGGTCTGGGGATTGCTCGGGAACCGGCTCCTGTACTGTGACCATGAGTGCTGCGAGGAGCGTCATCGCCAACTTTACAACCACCCCCGTGGGCGTACTGTCAGTAGCCAAGATTGGCACAGGCAGCGGCACAGTGAGTCGAACGGGCGGAGCCCTCAACTGTGGAAGCACCTGCACGGAATCACTGACGCCTGGCGCCACCGTGACCCTTACCGCCAGCCCCGCTGCAGGAAGCACTTTTGCAGGATGGATCGGGGGAACTTGCACCGGGACCGGCCCTTGCGCGTTTACCTTGAATGCCAACAACACGGTTAACGCCCAATTCAACCTGAATGCCGGAGGACGCACCTCCACGCCTTTGCTCCAATCAGATCGTTCTGGCGTCAGCGGCTCTGTACAAAATTACTCGGTCAATATACCTTCAGGAGCAAAAAACCTGAGAATTCAGATTAGTGGGGGCACCGGTGATGCTGATTTATATGTAAAACTGGGGCAGACACCAACCTTATCTTCGTACGACTGCCGTTCTCACGAAGCTGGAAACTATGAAACATGTGATTTCCCAGCCCCGACACCTGGAACGTACTACATCATGCTATACGGATATGCTGAATTCAACGGAGTTACTCTGGCCGCGAGTTACCAGAAACGTGTTGTCGACATTACCCCCATCATCCAACTCCTTCTCGAATGAGGTCTATAGAATGAAAATCATTTCTCAAATCGCTGCTACATCCATCCTAGTGCTGCTCGCCTGCACTGCACACGCGGGCTCGTCGTCGGGCAAGGTAACGACGATGTTGATCAATTCAAGTAATTTTCTGTTCTTCACTGCCGGTGTCAAATCAGGCTCGCCAGCATGCGGAAACAACAATGAATGGGCCATCAACTTGGCCACCGCACAGGGTAAGACGATCTATGCACTGCTGCTCGCAGCACAAGCACAAGATAAAACAGTGGTCATTGCAGGGAATAACACGTGCAATCACTGGGGTGATCGCGAGGACGTTCTGTACGCAAACTCGCTCTGAAATCCAAATCAATCCGACACGAAAAGGCGGGCTGTCTTGGTTGTGCGGACAATCAGCCAAACGATATGTCAGTCGGTGTTTGCCGGATCTGCGTTTTGTTGAGGCTGGTTGTAGTCGATGCCTTGGGCGTTAACATCTCGCGGTGGTGCGATTCGTTAACCTTAGGGCAAATTGAGAAGTGGATTTGTATCTTGAAAGTCGATTGAGACGACTTCCTGATACTCGATAATCAATTAGAAAGTGGTCCAGGTATGGGCTGTAAGCCTCTGCAGACCCACCGATAAGTCGCGCACAACCCAAAGTGTGCGGTTATGAAGTAAAGGTTCGCTATCCTGACCTTGCCCCTGTTTCGTAGAGTTCTTAACCCACGGTTCACGCGGCCTTTTTACGCTGTGCCTCGTACCAGCGTTGTTCATACTGCATAGGACTGAC
>CAXIRU010000093.1:0-7097 GCA_964031875.1 Acidovorax facilis | reverse complement strand
CGCCGCGCAAGGGCGGCGTCCGCTCGTCGGGATTTATCCTATTTCGCGCGGTAGTTGTCGTGGCAGGCTTTGCAGGTGCCAGCAGCGGCGCCGAACGCGGTCTTGAGGTTATCCAGATTGCCGGTCTTGGCGGCGGCGGCCAGCTTGACCGATTCCGCTTCGAGCTTGTCGGCATGCTCCTTGAACTTGGCTTGTTCAGTCCAGATTTCTGGCAGTGCCTTGGTGGGCGCCCCCTTGTCCGTGCCGGCACCGAAGGCCGCCCAGGGCAGCTTGGCCATCTGCACCACCACATCCGCATTGTCCTGCGCCGCCTTGGCATCGAACGGAATGCGGCCATTGGCCATGGCGCCGAGGCGGCTGAAGTGCTGGCCCAGCACAAACAGCGAACTCTGGCGGTATTTGATGGCGTCTTCTGCCTTGGCGAACTGGGCCGAGGCGGGTGCAGACAAGGTCAGCGCAGCGGCGGCAAGGGCAAACACGGCAAGTGCTTTCATGGGAAATTTCCTTTTTCGTGGGGTGGACAGGCTCAGAGAACCCGGAAGAAGTATGCCGTTTTAGCGCCTGTTTCGCAGCAGAAACGCTCTTTCGGGTTTACCCCGCCTCCCTCACAATGCAACCCATCACCCTTTCTCCAACCACCCTGCCCTTCGCCATGACGCAACACACCGTACGCATCTGGGACCTTCCCACCCGCCTATTTCACTGGGCACTCGCCGCCAGCGTCGTGGGCCTGGTCATTACCGCCAAGGTGGGTGGCAATGCCATGGAGTGGCACTTTCGGCTCGGTTACTGCGTGCTGGCACTGCTGGTGTTTCGCATCGTCTGGGGGCTGATTGGCGGCCGGTGGTCACGCTTTGCGAGCTTCCTGTATTCGCCAGCGCGGGTAGTGCGGTATCTGCGGGGTTCGGCGCACACCGACGACAGCATCGGGCACAGCCCACTGGGAGCCCTGTCGGTCTTTGGCCTGCTGGCCGTGTTGGTGGCGCAGGTTGGCACCGGGCTGCTCAGTGATGACGAAATCGCCTTTGCGGGCCCACTCACCCGGTTTGTATCGAACGCAGTGGTCGGCCAGGCCACGGGCTACCACAAGGAAATCGGCCAGTACCTGGTGCTGGGGTTGGTGGGCCTGCACTTGGTGGCCATCGCCTTTTATGTGCTGGTTCGCCGCCAGCGGCTGATCCGGCCCATGGTGCAGGGCGACAAGCAGCTGCCCGCCCCTGCCGCGCCATCCCGCGATGACTTGGCCAGCCGCGCCGTGGCGCTGGTGGTGCTGGCCCTGAGCGCAGTGCTGGCCTGGTGGGTTTCTTCGCTGGGGGCCGCTGCAGGGTTCTAGTTTGAGATTGCACGCTGGCCGGACTCGCTACACTGGGGCTTTCGCTGTTTCGTACCGCCGCGCCTTGGACAAGCCTTCCGTTACCTTGCTGACTCCCACCTCGCCCGCCGAGATGGATGCGGTCCGCGACATCTTCATGGAGTACGCCGACACGCTCGGCGTGGACCTGTGTTTTCAGGATTTTGAAAGCGAGCTCGCTGACCTGCCTGGCGACTACGGCGCACCGCGCGGCGCGTTGCTGCTGGCCCAGGTGGAAGGTGCAATCGCCGGCTGCTGCGCCCTGCGCCCACTGGACGCGGCGGACTACCCCAACGCCAGCGAAATGAAAAGGTTGTACGTGCGCAAGGCCTTCCGAGGTTTCGGCCTGGGCCGCGAGTTGGTAGAAGCCATGCTCGACCGGGCGCGCCAGGCGGGATATGCCTGCGTGCTGCTCGACACACTCGACGACATGGAGTCTGCACGGGCGCTGTACACCGACCTGGGGTTCGAGGAGATTCCGCCCTACTACCACAACCCTATCGCGGGGGCACACTACCTCAAGGTGGATATTTCTTGATGTTTTGGCCGCTAGCGCCCATTGATAAAGCGCTAACAGCTACATTTTTCATAGCAAATGTAGAATCAGTCCGGCCCGGCGCCAAGCACTTCGAACCTGTCGACCAGGATCGAGCCGTGGGGCATCCCCACGGTGTTGTCTCCCAAAGCGCCCATCGCGGCGCGCGAACCTCCCGCCATTCATGGCGTGCAGTTCGCGCCCAACCCGCCGGTTGGCGCTGGGCCACCTGCCTGCATTTCTCGACACCGTGAAAAGGACTCCCGCCCGCACGCGCGCAGTCTCCAAAGCGCTGGCCATGGCCGTATTGGCAGATGCCCAGGAGCCGCAGCGCCGAACCCTTGGGGCACTCGCTGCGCGCGCAGGTGCCTGCCTGGGGCACACCACCACGCAGCTGCTCAGCCCTGACGCCCTGCCCCCGCCTTTGTTCGAGCAGTTGCGACGCCTGTCCAACCTCTCCTGCGCCGAATGGGCCCGGCTGGACCGAGGATCTGGCAACCTGGTTGTGCTGGGGTGTCTGGTGGCGCAAAAGTGGCGTACGCAACCGCTCCACACTGCAAGTGCTTGCAGCGACCATGGACCCGGAGGAGCCCGGGCACGACGACTGCAACGATCTGGAAGACGAAGGTGATGACCCGGCCGAGGCCGCACCGCCAGCGCAGCAGTGGTCTGACGCCCAACTCGCCCAGGCTTTCCGCGCCTGGGCTGCCAACCCACGCACCGCACAACCGCTGCACTGGCTGCTGCGTCCCACCACGCCAGGCCCTCGGCCCGCATGGATGGGCCGAGACAGCACTGCGCCGGTCCTGCTTGCCGCTTCCGACCTCGCCCAGGCTCTGACCGTTTCGCTAGAAGACCTGCTGTGGCTCGCCCCAGAGCATGCACACTGGCGCGAACGTCAGGACGCAGGCCATGCCGTCCCACGTTCTCACTATCGCTACCGCTTGCTGCCCAAGCCCAGCGGCGGGCTTCGCTTGCTGGAGGCCCCTCGGCCACGCCTGGCCAGCACGCAACGCTGCATTCTGGACAGCCTGCTCGCAAGCGTGCCTGTGCACGAGGCCGCCCATGGCTTCGTGCGCGGCCGCAGCGTGGGGACGCACGCGCAGGCTCACACCCACCAGGCCGTGGTGCTTCGATTTGATCTGGCCGATTTCTTCATGTGCATCACGGCCACGCGCGTGTGCGCGTTGTGGAGAGCATTGGGGCATGGCCGAACAGCCGCAGAGCTTCTGACACGACTGACCACCACACGAACCCCTCAGGCCGTGCGGGAACGCCTGCTGGAAGCGGCCCCCATTCCGCCAGAGGCCATCGCGCAGCGCCGTGCAATCACTGCACGCTTGGCGACACCCCACCTACCGCAAGGCGCGCCCACATCGCCGGCGTTGGCAAATCTATGTGCTTTCGGGCTGGACCTACGTCTGCACGCACTGGCGCAGCGCTTTGGGGCACGGTACACACGCTATGCCGACGATCTGGTGTTCTCCGGCCCCAAAGCGCTGTACCGCCAATGGGAAGACCTGCGCGTCTGGGTAAGCGCTATTGTGCGGGACGAAGGCTACACCCTGCGCGCGGACAAGACCCGTGTGATGCCTGCACACCAGCGGCAGTACGTTACAGGCCTGGTCGTCAACGAGGGCACCAACTACAGCCGCGTACAGTTCGACACCCTCAAGGCACGCCTGCACCGTCTCGGCCAGCAAGCCTGGGTGGACCCCGGTGAAAGGTCTCGGCTCCTTGGTGAAATCCAATGGGCCAGCCAGTGGCTGGCTCCGACACGCTGCGCAAAACTGCAGCGGCTGTTCAATGCCATCCCGTTTGGACTCAGCCCCTGAGACCTGTTCAGGGTATCGCAGCGGGCAGTGCCTGGCGGCGTTGAAAAGATTGTCGGTAGCAGGGGCGCCCCTGACGGCAGGTCACTCCATGCACAACCTGCACCGCGTTGGCCATGAGTGGAACCCCTTGCGTAGCGCTGAACTCAGGCCTTTTGAGCCTGCTGGAGCAGCGTATCAGCGTCGCTTACTTCGAACTTGCCTGGGGCTTCCACGTTGAGGGTGAGCACCTTGCCGTCACGCACCAGCATCGAGTAACGATTGCTGCGCAGGCCCAGACCCTTGCCTGTGAGATCCAGTGTCAGCCCAGTGGCCTTGGCGAACGTCGCATCGCCATCGCCCAGCATGCGAACCTTGCCATCCGTTTTTTGGTCGCGCGCCCATGCGCCCATGACAAAAGCGTCGTTCACGCTCACACACCAGATCTCGTCCACCCCGGCAGCCTTGAGCTCTGCAGCCTTTTCCACATAACCGGGCACATGCTTGGCGGAGCAGGTGGGCGTGAACGCACCGGGCAATGCGAACAGTGCAATCGTCTTGCCGGCCGTCGCCTTGTCTACCGGAACGGGGTTCGGGCCAATGCTGCAGCCTTCGCCCTCGACTTCCGAATATTCCATGAGCGTGCTGGCAGGCAGGGTGTCACCGATTTTGATCATTGATATCTCCTTGGGATCGTTGAAAAGACAGGGAAATGAATAGGATGGAATGCCATGTGCGAACTGCCCGCAGCCACCCGCCACAACGTGACTTGCACAACACAGCTCTGAGGCCACGGCAACTCCCAGCAGCGAGGTGGTCGTAACGTTCCTGTGTGCGGAAGTCCGGAAACGGAGTGGTCTGAACAGTGTGGCCCACAAAGCAAAACGACCCACATTGTGGGTCGTTTTGAAGGGCTTTGCCGCCCAGGGGTTTGCCCGGGGCGACAGGGACGGCTGCTTACAGCAGACCGGCCTTTTGCACCAAGCGGGTAGCCACCCAGTTCTTGGTTTTGGACAGCGGACGGCTCTCGGTGATTTCGATCACGTCGCCCAGCTTGTACTCGCCCTTTTCGTCGTGGGCGTGGTACTTGCTCGACTTCGCGACGATCTTGCCATAGAGCTCGTGCTTCACACGGCGCTCGACCAGAACGGTCACAGTCTTTTGACGCTTGTCGCTGACCACCTTGCCAATCAAGGTGCGCTTGAGGGATTTTTTAGGTTCCGTCATGTGGGCTCCTTACTTGGCGGCTTGCTTTTCAGCAAGAATGGTCTTTGCACGGGCGATATCGCGGCGGGTAGTGCGCAGCGTGTTGGTGTTAGCCAATTGCTGTGTAGCCTTTTGCATGCGCAGGCCAAAGTGAGCCTTTTGCAGCGCCTTGATTTCGGCTTCGATACCGGCGACGTCTTTTTGGCGCAGTTCAGTAGTCTTCATTGCTTGTTCTCCTGAATTACGAACCAAGGTGACGGCTGACGAACGTGGTGCGCAGCGGCAGCTTGGCAGCAGCCAGGCGGAACGCTTCGCGGGCCAGTTCTTCGGGCACGCCGACGATTTCGAACACGATCTTGCCGGGCTGGATTTCGGCCACGTAGTACTCGGGGTTGCCCTTACCGTTACCCATACGCACTTCTGCGGGCTTGGTAGAGATTGGCTTGTCCGGGAACACGCGGATCCAGATACGGCCGCCACGCTTGACGTGACGGGAAATCGCACGGCGTGCAGCTTCGATCTGGCGGGCCGTCAGACGGCCACGATCGGTGCACTTCAGACCGAAATCACCGAACGCAACGGAGGCACCCCGCGTTGCGACACCGGTATTACGGCCCTTTTGCTCCTTGCGGTATTTGCGGCGAGCAGGTTGCAGCATAGTTATTCTCCTTTACCGTCCGCTGCTGTAGCGGGCGCGGCGACCTTGCGTACGCGCTTAACGGCATTGTTATCAGCGCCACCAGCTTCTGCTGGCTTGTCGCTGCCGTCGGCCGGCGCGGTGTTGCCACCGACAGGACGACGTGGGCCACGGCCTGCACCTGGACGATCGCCACCTGGGCGGCCATCACGGCGTGGACCGCGTGGGCGGCGCTCTTCGTCTGGACGAGGCGTTTCCACGGCGGGCAGGTCATTGCGGCCCAGCGTGTCACCCTTGTAGACCCAGACCTTGACGCCGATCACACCGTAGGTGGTCTTGGCTTCAGAGGTGCCGTAGTCGATGTCCGCACGCAGCGTGTGAAGTGGCACGCGGCCTTCACGGTACCACTCGCAGCGGGCGATTTCGATACCGTTCAGACGACCAGACGACATGATCTTGATGCCCTGGGCACCCAGACGCATGGCGTTCTGCATGGCGCGCTTCATGGCGCGGCGGAACATGATGCGCTTTTCGAGCTGTTGCGTGATGCTGTCAGCGATCAGCTTGGCATCGATTTCGGGCTTGCGCACTTCTTCGATGTTCACTGCGACAGGCACGCCCAGGCGAGACGCGAGTTCCTTCTTCAGGTTCTCGATGTCTTCACCCTTCTTGCCGATCACCACACCAGGACGTGCCGAGTAAATGGTGATGCGTGCGTTCTTGGCGGGGCGCTCGATCAGGATCCGCGACACAGCCGCGTTCTTGAGCTTGGCCTTCAGGTACTCGCGCACCTTGATGTCTTCGGCCAGCATGCCCGCGAAGTCGCGATTGCTGGCGTACCAACGGCTGGACCAGTTGCGGCTGACCGCAAGGCGGAAGCCGGTAGGATGGATTTTCTGTCCCATAGTCTTCCCGAGCCTTTAGTTGCCAACCGTCACGTACACATGGCACGTGGGCTTGCTGATGCGGTTGCCGCGGCCTTTGGCGCGCGCGGTGAAGCGCTTGAGCGTGGTGCCTTGTTCGACGTAGATGGTCTTGACCTTCAGTTCGTCGATGTCAGCGCCATCGTTGTGTTCGGCGTTGGCGATGGCCGACTCCAGAACCTTCTTGACGATTCCCGCAGCTTTTTTCTGCGTGAAGTTCAGGATGTTCAGAGCCTGGTCCACTTTCTTGCCGCGGATCAGGTCGGCGACCAGACGGCCCTTGTCGACCGACAGACGGACGCCCCGGAGGACTGCACGTGTTTCAGACATGGTCGTTCCTTACTTCTTCGCTTTTTTATCAGCGGGGTGACCCTTGAAGGTGCGCGTCAGGGCGAATTCGCCCAGCTTGTGGCCCACCATCTGGTCGGTGACATAGACCGGCACGTGTTGCTTGCCGTTGTGCACAGCGATGGTCAGACCGATGAACTCGGGCAGAACCATGGAGCGACGCGACCAGGTCTTGACTGGTTTCTTGTCCTTGGTGGCAACGGCCTTTTCGACCTTGGCCAGCAAGTGATGGTCAACAAATGGACCCTTTTTGAGAGAGCGAGTCATCTGTTACCCCTTACTTCTT
>CAXIRU010000092.1:0-80837 GCA_964031875.1 Acidovorax facilis | reverse complement strand
GATTTCGTCAAAGGGGTTCATGCTCATCTTCACGTTGGCGATGTCCACACCCGTGTTGTCCGACTTCACGCGGACCTTCACGTTGTAGTCCACCACGCGTTTGACAGGGACCAAGACCTTCATTGCTGCGGCTCCTAGAGTTGGTTGAATTGACGTTTACGTAAACTGGAACATTCTATGCGGCACTGCAACGACAGCGCTACGGGCCCAGCACACAGATCGCACGACCAGAAAAAAGAACGATCGTGCTTTTTGTCGATTATAGGCGAGTGGACACAGCATCTGTCTAGAGTTCGCAGTCACCTGGGGCAACCTGCTTTCGCATGACAGGCGGGCCAGACTACTCAGCGCCCGCTGGCGCTCGGCCCGCACCTGTATTCAACACCGCTGGCGGCGGTGCGCCCTCCACCTGCACATGCATGACCCGCTGCGGATAAGGGATTTCGATCTTGTGGGTTCGCAGCGCATGCAGGATGGCGCGATTGATCTCCGAGCGCAGGCCCAGAGAGCCATTTTCGGGGTCGGCAATCCAGAAGCCCACCGTGAACTCCAGCCCGTCGGCACCGAACGCAGACAAGGACACACTGGGAGCCGGATCGCGCAACACGCGGCTGCTGGCAAAGGCGGCCTCGCCCAGCAATCGAGTCACCAGGTCCACATCGCTGTCATAGCCCACACTCACCACCGTAGACAGCCACACTCGGGGGTCTGCCAGCGACAGATTCTCGACCCGCTGAATGATCAGCATCTCGTTGGGCACGATGGACTCGCGGCCCGTGGACGATCGAACCACGGTGTAGCGCGCGTTGATGTCGGTGATACGCCCCTCGAAGTTGTCCACCCGCACGTTGTCGCCGATGCGCATGCTGCGCTCGGCCAGGATGACAAAGCCGCTCACATAGTTGGAGGCCAGCTTCTGCAGCCCAAAGCCGATGCCCACCCCTACGGCGCCGCCCAGCACCGACAGCGCAGTCAGGTCGATGCCCACGGCCGACAAGGCGAGGATGAGGCCCACAAAGATCAGCAACGCCCGCACGGCATTGCTTACCACCTTGCGCAGCGACAACTCCGCCCCGGTCGCCGACCGCAGCAGACGCGACTCGATGGCGGCCGATATCCACAGCGCAATCAGCAACACGGCCCCTGCCGTGAGCGCACCCTCAATCAGTGTTCGCACGGACAACGTGGCCCCTCCCACCTTCCAGTGGATTTGGTCCAGCTCCTCCAGCACCAAGGGCAGCAGCCCCGTAACCCACAGCACCATGCCCAGCCAGGCCAGCCAGGAGATGGAGCGCTCAATCGGCCGCACCCAGGCAGCCTCCGGATAGGCCACCTGCAGCACTTTCACCCCGATGCGGATGACCACCAATGACACCAGCACGGGCACGGCCACCTTGAACACGGCGAGTGGCACCCACTGGAGCAACAGCATGCGCGCCACGTAGGCCAGGCTCAACAGCGCGAGCGGAAACAGGGCGCCATCCACAATCCGCGTGCCAAACAAAATGGAGCGTGGATCGCCCCGGTGCAGCCCCCGTTGCAACAGCGACACCAGCAGCCAGGCCAGACCCACACAGGCCACAAGGGCTGCCAGTTCCACCAGCACCGTGGGTCGTAAAAACGCCTCTACCCAGCGGCCTACATCTTCCAGCATGGGGATTTCTGTCGTGGTCATGGCTCTCAGCGCTTCCAGGTGGGCTGGCGTTTTTCGGCAAAGGCGCGTGCGCCCTCTTGCGCGGTTTCGTGAATCATGTTGGTGGCCATGGTCTGGCCCGCCAGCTGGTAGGCGGCATCCATGCCCAGTTCGCGCTGCTGGTAGACCAGCGCCTTGCCCAGGGCCACGGCCACGCGCGGCTTTTGCAGGATGGACTGCACCAGCTTTTCGACCTCGGCCTCCAGCGCATCGGCGGGCACCACTCGGTTCACCAGGCCCTGCGCCAGCGCAGTGGGTGCATCGATGAAATCCCCGGTGAGCAGCATTTCCATGGCCCGCTTGGCGGGCACATTGCGCACCAGCGGCACACTGGGCGTGGCGCAGAACAGGCCGTAGTGGATGCCACTGGTGGCAAAGGTCGCGGTGTCGGCCGTCACCGCCAAATCGCACTGCGCCACCAGCTGGCAGCCCGCAGCTGTCGCCATGCCCTGCACCCTGGCGATCACGGGCACTGGGAGTTTGTGGATGGTCAGCATCATGCGGCTGCATTGCGCAAACAGCTTCTGGTAGTACGCCAGCGCCGGGTTCGCCGCCATGTCCTTGAGGTTGTGCCCGGCACAGAAGGCCTTGCCTGCTGCGGCCAGCACCACCACCCGCACGGACTCGTCGCGGCCCGCATCGTCCAGCGCCTGTTGCAGCGCAGAGAGCATCTCTGCACCCAGCGCGTTGAAGTGGGCCGGGTCGTTCAGGGTCAAGGTGACCACGCCGCGGGCGTCGCGGGTGGTTGTCAGTACATCATCGAAGTTCTTTGTCGTCATAGTTTGCTCCTCTCAGCCATCTGCACGCCGACTGAAACTGGCACTGCGCAGGCGGGGGCCGCCGCGCAAGGGCCGCCCCGCCGCGCTGGCGGCGTCCCCCTTCCGCATCGCGCAGCGATGCAAGAGAAGGGGGAAGCGGCGAAGCCGCTCAGGGGGTTGGTCACAAATCCGCGAGGACCCGCAAATGGGCCTCCACACTCCGCGCCAGCGGCCCCATCACATAGCCGCCCTCCAGGCACGACACGATGCGACCCTTTGCGTAGCGCCGGGCCACGTCCTTCACGCGCTGGGTGATCCACGCGTAATCCTGCTCGGTCAGACCCAGCTGGCCCATGTCGTCCTCGCGGTGGCCGTCAAAGCCCGCGCTCACAAAAATCATCTCGGGCTTGAAAGCCTCCAGCCGGGGCATCCACATCATCTCGATGATCTCGCGGATGTCCATGCCCCGCGTATAAGCGGGCACGGGCACGTTGACCATGTTGGGGGCGGGGTCCTGATCGCCGCTGTAGGGGTAGAACGGGTGCTGAAAAATGCTGACCATCAGCGCACGCGGGTCATTGGCCAGGATGTCTTCGGTGCCATTGCCGTGGTGCACATCAAAGTCCACCACCGCCACGCGCTGGAGGTTGTAGCGCTGCAGCGCATATTTGGCCGCCACGGCCACGTTGTTGAAGAAGCAAAAACCCATGGCCTTGTCGCGGCAGGCATGGTGGCCCGGGGGACGCACCGAGCAGAACGCGTTTTCCACCTCGCCCGCCATCACGGCATCGGTGGCAGCCAATGCCGCCCCTGCAGCGCGCAGCGACGCCTTCCAGGTGTGGGCGTTGATGGAGGTGTCGGTGTCGATCTGCGCGTAACTGGGACCACCTGCTACCAGCTCTTCATTGAGCCGGTCCGACAGCCCCCGCAGCGCTGCGATGTGCATGCGGCCATGCGCCAATTCGATGTCGGCCAACGAGGCTTCGGGGGCGTCATAGCGCTCCAGGGCGTCGGCCACACCGGTCACCAGCAAGCGATCTTCAATGGCGTCCAGCCGTTCGGGGCATTCGGGGTGACCCGGGCCCATCTCGTGCTTCCAACAATCCCGATGGGTGAAATAGCCCGTCTTGCTCACAGTCTTGTCCCCGCGTGTCGCATTTTTCTCAATTTTTCGGATAACGTCATGCCATGAACGCACAGCACAAAATCAAATCACTTCTGGATCAGCTTAACACGGTGATCGTAGGCAAACAGGCCCAGGTCCAGGACTGCGTGGCCTGCCTGCTGGCGGGGGGGCACCTGCTGATCGAAGATGTTCCGGGGGTGGGCAAGACCACCCTGGCCCACGCCTTGTCACGCACCTTCGGCCTGCAGTTCTCGCGCGTGCAGTTCACGGCCGACCTGATGCCCAGTGACCTGACCGGCGTGTCGGTGTACGAACGCGGCAAGGAAGCCTTCGTGTTCCACCCCGGCCCGGTGTTTGCCCAGGTGCTGCTGGCCGACGAAATCAACCGCGCCAGCCCCAAGACGCAAAGCGCGCTGCTCGAAGCCATGGAAGAAAAGCAGGTGTCGGTAGAGGGCGAAACCCGCGCCCTGCCCCACCCGTTCTTTGTGATCGCCACCCAAAACCCGCACGACCAGCTGGGCACCTTTGCGCTGCCCGAGTCCCAACTCGACCGCTTTTTGATGCGCATCTCCATCGGCTACCCCGACCGCGCCGCCGAACGCGTGCTGCTGGCGGGTGCGGACCGGCGCGACATGGTCGACACGATGCTGCCCCTCCTATCCGATGAGGAGCTGGCAGAGCTGCAGCGCCAGGTGCAGGCCATTCACACGGCCGATCCGCTGCTCAACTATGTGCAGGACCTGATTGCGGCCACGCGCTCGGGCCGCTGGTTCCTGCAGGGTCTGTCGCCCCGCGCGGGCATTGCCCTGGTGCGTGCGGCCAAGGCACAGGCCCTGATCAGTGGGCGCGACTATGTGGCGCCTGACGACGTGCAGGCCGTGCTGCCCCAGACCATTGCCCACCGCCTGGTGCCCGTGGGGGATGCCGGGCGCGGAGCGGTGGAGCAAGTGCGCGCGATGGTCGAAGCGGTTCCGTTGCCCTGACCCATGGAATCCGCCAATCCGGTCCCCCACTCAACACCTGCGCGCTGGCGCAGCCAGGCCGCCATGCTCAACCCGATGGGTGCCCTGCGCCGCCGCTTCCAGCGCTGGTGGCAGGCGCGCCTGCCACTGAGCGATACGCTGGTTCTCACCCAGCGCAACGCCTACATCCTGCCCACCGGTTCGGGCTGGATGCTGGCCTTGACGCTGCTCGTGCTGCTGATTGCGTCCATCAACTACCAGCTCAACCTGGGCTACCTGCTCACCTTTCTGCTGGCGGGCAGTGCGGTGATCGGCATGCACATCTGCCACGCCAACCTGCGCGGCCTCACGCTGCACCTGAAAGCGCCCGAGCCACACTTCATGGGCACCAGCGCGGCGTTCGACATCCAGCTGTCCAGCGAACGCAAGACCCCGCGCTATGGCATTGCCCTGTCGGTGCACGACACCGGTCAGGGTGCGCGAAAAGAGCCCCACCACTGGGCCTGGACCGACGTGCCTGCGCAGGGGCAGTCCAGCGTGCAGGTGGCCTTCAAACCCGAACGCCGCGGCTTGCACCGCGTGCCCGCGCTAACGGCCGAAACGCGCTTTCCGCTGGGCACCTTCCGCGTCTGGACCTACTGGCGCCCCGCCGCCCAGGTGCTGGTGTACCCCGCGCCCGAAACCCCGGCGCCGCCGCTGCCGCCCGGCGAGCCCCGCGCAGGCAGTGCGGGCAGCGCCCCCACGCAGGGCATTGGCGAATTCGATGGTGTGCGCGCCTACCGCCGGGGCGACCCGCTCAAGCTCGTGGTCTGGAAGAAAGCTGCCAAGTCGCTGGCCACCGGCACCGACGACCTGGTAAGCCGCGACGCCCAGCAGGCCCAGCGGCACGAGCTGTGGCTGGACCTGGCCCGCGCCGCACTGCCCGACCACGAAGCCCGCATCTCCCGCGTGACCGCATGGGTGCTGCAGGCTGACCGGCTGGGGCTGGACTACGGCCTGCGCCTGCCCGGTGTAGAAATCGCCCCGGACACGGGAGCAGCCCACCGCAGGAACTGCCTGGAGGCATTGGCACTGTGCTGAATTGCGCATCAAAACACATGCCAAATTGGCATCTACCGCTTACCAGACAAGCGCAATTAGCTATGATTTTTATAGCAAAACGTCTGCCCCCCTCCCGGCTGAACCCCTTGCCATGAACCTGCGCCAGACCCTTGTCACCCTGCCCCGGGACGCCCGCGACACGCTTTTTCTGCTGTTTGTGATTGTCTGGGTCATTGCACCGCAGGCGTCCAACCTGCCGGTGTGGGCCAGCCTTCTGGCCTGCGGCCTGCTGCTGTGGCGCGGCTGGCTGGCCTGGGGGGGCCGCCCCCTGCCTGGCCGCTGGACGGTGGCCGCCCTGCTCGTGGTCGCGGTGGCAGGCACGCTGTTCACGCACCGCACCATCCTCGGGCGTGATGCGGGCGTCACCCTCATCGTCATGCTGCTGGCGCTCAAGATGCTGGAGTTGCGCGCACGCCGCGACGCGATGGTGGTGTTCTTCCTGGGCTTTTTCACGATGCTCAGCAACTTCTTCTTCTCGCAGTCGCTGCTGACCGCCGCCGCCATGCTGGTGGCGCTGCTGGGCCTGCTCATGGCACTGGTCAACGCCCATATGCCGGTGGGGCGCCCGCCCCTGGCGCAGACCTTTCGCCTGGCAGGCACCATGGCACTGCTGGGGGCACCCATCATGCTGGCGCTGTTCATGCTCTTTCCACGCATGGCGCCGCTGTGGGGCATGCCCGGAGAGAACCTGACGGGACGCAGCGGCCTGTCAGGCACCATGAAGATTGGGGAAATGGCCGAGATCGCGCTCGATGAACGCGTAGCCATCCGTCTGCGCTTCGAAGGGGCGCCCACCGATGTACCCGAACAATCCACACTGTACTTTCGCGGGCCCGTGATGACCGCCTTCGACGGCAGGCAATGGCAGGCCGAGCCCTTCCGCGAAGACAGCGCCTGGGCCGCTCGGGCGGCCCTGCCCGCCAACCTGCAGGTCGGCGGCCCGGCGGTGCGCTATGAGGTGACGCTCGAACCCCAGCGCCAGCCTTGGCTGATGGTACTGGAGGCCACCCCAGACGCACCCCAGTTGCCCAACGGTATGCAGGCCTTCATGACCCAGGACCTGCAATGGATGACCTCGCGCCCCATCACCGAGGTCATGCGCTACCAGGCCGTGAGCTACCCGGAGTTCCGCCACGGCCCGCAACAGTCGGTGCGGCAGCTGCGCGTGTACACCGAGCTACCACCCGGCTTCAACCCGCGCACCCTGGAGCTGGCGGCGCAGATGCGTGCCGACCCTGCACTGGCGAACGCCCGCCACGAAGTTCTGGTCAATGCGGTGCTGCAGCGCCTGCGCACGGGGGGCTACAACTACTCCCTCGACCCCGGCGTCTACGGCGAACACACCGCCGACGAGTTCTGGTTTGACCGCAAGGAAGGCTTTTGCGAGCACATTGCCTCGGCCTTTGTGGTGCTGATGCGCGCCATGGATGTGCCCGCTCGCATCGTCACAGGCTACCAAGGCGGCGAGCGCAACCCCGTAGATGGCTACTGGACGGTGCGCAACGCCGACGCCCATGCCTGGGCCGAGGTCTGGATGGAAGGACGCGGCTGGGTGCGTGTGGACCCCACCGGCGCCGTTGCACCCAACCGCGTGGGCCAGTTCCAGCGCCTGCGCGCCCCCCAGGGAGCGTTTGCCAACGCCCTGGGCACGCTCAGCCCGGGCATGGTGCAGAACCTGCGGGCGGTGTGGGAAGCCGTCAACAACGGCTGGAACCAGTGGGTGCTCAACTACACCCAGAGCCGCCAGATGGATCTGCTCAAGGCGCTGGGGTTTGAATCCCCCAGCTGGCAGGACCTGACCACCGTGCTGGGCTCCCTGGTCATCGCCGCAGCCCTGGGCGGCGTGGGCTGGAACCTGTGGGAACGCAGCCAGCACGACCCCTGGCTGCGCCTGCTGGCCCGCGCGCGCCAACGCCTGGCCCGCGCAGGCCTGACGCTGCCAGACAACCTGCCCCCCCGCGCCATAGCCGAACAGGTGCGCACGCAATTCGGCCCCCAGGCCGCCGGGCTGGCAGACTGGCTGCTGCGGCTGGAACGCCTGCGCTACGCCCCCCACCCCGACACCGAACTGGGAGCCTTGCGGCGCGAGTTTCGCGCACTGCGCTGGCCGAAGAGATGATTCATCCCCCTGAGCGGCTTCGCCGCTTCCCCCTTCAGTCGCGCTGCGCGCGGGAAGGGAGGACCACGCCAGCGCGACGAGACAGCCCTTGCGCAGCGGCCCTGGCCTGGGCCGTGCCGGTGTCGGACGCCCCAGGAAACCCAACGTGACCAACCACTGACATGCAGAAAACCGCCCGATGGACCACATTCGCTATCTTTTTGATAGCTTTTTGCGCAATACCAGCAAGCGCCAACCCTCAAAAACCCTCTAAGTCCAGCGCCGCAAAGCAAAAACCAGCGGTGCTCTACGCATCGCGCCCCGAGGCACTGCAGTTTGCCGACGACCTGGCTGCGCGCCGCGACCTGGACCGCGAATGGGTGCGACAAGCCATTGGGCAAGCACATTTCCTGCCGCAGGTGCCCAAGCTGATGCTGCCCCCGCCCAAAGGCACGGCCAAAAACTGGCGTGTGTACCGCAGCCGCTTTATCGACTCCATCCGCATCCGCGCAGGCCAGCGGTTCTGGCAGGACAACCAGGCCACGCTGGAACGCGCCGAGCGCGAATACGGCGTGCCCGCCGAGATCATCGTCGGCATCATTGGCGTGGAGACCATCTATGGCCAGCAGATGGGCACTTTCCGCGTGATGGATGCACTCGCCACGCTGGCGTTTGACTTCCCATCAGCCCACCCGCGCGCCAAGGAGCGCACCGAATTTTTCCGCCGCGAACTGGAGCAATTCTTGAGCTTCACCAACCGCAGCAACACCGACCCGTTCGAGCTGCGTGGGAGCTACGCCGGCGCCATGGGCCTGGGCCAGTTCATGCCATCGAGCTGGGTGCGCTATGCCATCGATTTTGATGGCGACGGCCGCATAGACCTTTTCAAGAGCCCGGCCGACGCCATTGGCTCGGTGGCCAACTACTTCCGCGGACACGGCTGGACGCCCGGCATGCCCACGCATTTCGGCGTGCAGTTCGACACCCCACGCCTGCAACTGGACGACCTGCTGGCCCCCGACATCCTGCCCACCTTCAGCGTGGCCAGCATGACCGCCAAGGGTGCCGTGCTGGATGCCCAGGGCGCGCAGCACACCGGCCCGCTGGCGCTGGTGGAACTGCAAAACGGCAGCGATGCCCCCACCTACGTGGCAGGCACCGAGAACTTCTATGCCATCACGCGCTACAACTGGTCGAGTTACTACGCGATGGCCGTGATCGAGCTGGGGCGCGAAGTGGCAGCGGCGCGCCCGAACATGCAGTAAAGCCGCCAACGATCACCGACTCGTCTACGGAAGCGTCGTAAAACACCACGGAGTCTGTCGGCGCACTGCGGCATCAACCTATCGTTCCCTCACCCTGCCCTTGCTGGTGGCGGGCACGCAGTGCGCAGCAAACTACCAACACCGTAGTGCGCACGATCCTGGCAACGCATGGCATCTGCACCCGCAGCTGCATTGGTCCCTTTCGATAGGATGAAGGAATCGATGCAGCGAGACAAGATGTACGCCATGTCCGGGATCTCCCGTGGCCAAGCGGGCGGCTCATCGAGATGTCCTTGCATATTGATAACCTCTGATGATCAAAATCCTAGATCCTCGCTGGCAGCTATTCATCCGCGTCGCAGAGTACGGCAGCATCTCTGGCGCGTGCGTTGCCTTGGACATGCCGCAATCGGTAGTGAGTCGCCAGATCGCGCAGCTTGAGACCGAAGCCGGTGCGCACCTGTTTCGCCGCACGGGCCGCGGCGTGGTGCTGACCGAGTTCGGAGAGTTGGTGTACCCCCGCATCGTGGCGCTGACGCGCGAATCAGACCAGCTCGCCGACGATATTCAAACCCACAGTGGCCAGCCGATGGGCGATGTGCGCGTCGGGGTGCTCCCCTCTACAGTGCCACTGGTCGCCGGTCCCTTAGTTTCCGAGATGCAGCGGCAGTGGCCTCGGGTGCGCATGCACCTCACTGAGGGCTCCAGTGCGCAACTGGAAGAGTGGATCGTGCAAGGGCGCCTTGATCTCGCGTTGCTACTGCGCGAGGGAGACACTGCGCCCCCCGAAGAATCGCCGCTTGCGAGCTTGCCGCTGGCTCTCATCGTACCGGTGGGGCACCCCATCGCGACACGCAGCAGCATTACGTTCCAGGAGGTGGCAAGTTTGCCGCTCGTCCTACCCAGCGCACCACACCCTTTGCGAGCTCGGCTCGCCGAAATCGCACGCGACAAGGGACTGCCACTGACGCAAACGGTTGAAGCCGATTCCATACGCCTGCAGCACGAAATCGTGGCCAGTAACGCTGGCTTTGCCATCACCGCAGGGGTTTTGGCACCACAAGACGAGCACCGCCTGGTGGCAGTGCGCATCGTTGAGCCATCGTTGTCCCGAAGCATCGTGCTCGGCGTCACCAAGCACCGCCCACACACCCTCGCCACGCGCTCCGTGGCCCATCTGATCCGCTCCATCTGCCCAGGTTTGCTGAAATCCAATTGACCCAGTGGGCGGCTATCCGGTAATCGGAAAGCTGCTTTCGCCTGCGGCTGCTACCTCGCAGGGGCATGCCGACCTAGGATGCACTCCCATCACTGGAGACTGCATTGGGAACCCATCACATCGATTCGGCAGAGCACATCCCGCCGACCCTTTTCCTCACCGACAACGACGTTGCGCAACTGGCGGACTGGAAAGCTGCCTTCGATGCACTGCGTACCGCCTACGCCAGCACGATTGCCCCGGCCATGGTGCCACCGCGCTCCATGGCCCGCGGCGACGGCATGTGGCTGCGCGGCCTCACGGCCGTCTCTCCAGGCGGTGGACACATGGGCTGCAAGCTCATCGCCGCCGGAATGAAGGCCCGGCGCGCCAGCTACCTGATATCGCTGTTCGACCAGAAGACGATGGCGCTAGCCGCACTCATCGACGGCAACCGGATCACCGGTATCCGAACTGCGGCCACTGCAGCCGTGGCCGTGGACGCCGCCGCACCGCACCGACCGTTGAAGGTGGGTGTGATCGGCTCGGGCTTTGAAGCCCGTGGACTGCTCGCCGCACTGGCAGCGGTGCGCGTGATCGCCAGTGCCAGGGTATTCAGCCCGACACCCAGCAGCCGCGAAAAGTTTGCCGCAGCCTTCCGCGATGAACACGGTCTGGCCGTCGAGACAGCAGGGTCGCCCCTGCAAGCCATTGCCGGTGCGGACGTTGTGCTCTGCGCGGCCCGCAGCCGGGACGAAAGCCCCGTGCTCCGAGGCGAATGGCTGGAGCCCGGGATGACCGTCGTCTCGATTGGTTCCACGCTGCCAGAACAGCGTGAAGTCGATGAGCAGGTCATTGCCCGCGCTGCACTCGTGGTTGCGGACATGCCCGAAGAAATAGCACATGACACCGGAGACATGATTGCCGCCACGCGCGCCGGCGTGGGCTTCACCACCAAGCTCATCTCTCTGTCCGACTTCGTCTCAGGCAATGCCCAAAGACAGCCCGAAGACATCGTCATTTACAAGTCCGTGGGCTCTGGACTGCAAGACATCCTCACCGCCGAAATGCTGCTGGAGCGTGCGCGCGCCCGTGGTATCGGCACCGAGCTGGCGCACAGCATCGTGCCCGTAGCCAAGTAAGCCGAAGCAACCTCCTACAACCCTCCGAAAGATTCGCAATGCCCGCCTACCAACGCAAAGACGCCCGTGCCTGGGCCCGTGAACACCTCGTCGGCTGCTCCGCCGTGACGATCCCCAGCTACAGCGCCGATCTCAAGTCCTTGAACGAGCGTGGCATTCGCCACGATATCGAGCGCGTCGCAAAACTTGGCTTCAGCTACACGCTGCTATGTTCAGAAGTCGCGATCACCGCCCAAGAGAACGCGCAGTTCACCGCCTGGGCACGGGAGACGGCTGGCGATAAGTTCGGCCTGTTCTTCCACGCGGCCTTCGGTACGCTGGCCGACAACATCGAAGCCGTCAAGCTCGCCGAGAAGGCCGGTGCGGATCTGGTGCTGTTGTCCTACCCGTCTAATTTCTGGCCGACCAGTGAAAAAGACATCTACGACTACACCAAGGCTTTCTGCGATGCCACCGACCTTGGCGTCATGCTGTTTCCGATTCCTACCTGGGGTTTCGAACGCGTGCACCCTGCCGGTATGTCGCTGGAGTTGGTGACCCGGCTGCTGAAGGACTGCCCCAATATCGTTGCGATCAAATCCGAGCAGGGTTTCCCGCTGCCAGCAGGCATCTGCGAGATGTACCACCACTTCCGCGATCAGGTGGTCATCAGCTGCCCGATCGAGTCCGATGCAATCCCGCTCATGAGCCTGATGAAACTGCAGTTCTCCGGCACCAGCAACACGCAATGGATGGGCGACTATTACCCACGGGCCTTCGAGCTGGCACGCAACGGACGCTTCGAGGAAGCCATGGAGATGTACTGGAAGGTCAACCCCGCACGCCAGGCCAATACGGCGGCATCGGCCGCCTCCGCGCCCGCCATCGGCGCACTCAACCGCACACAGTGGAAGTACCAGGACTGGCTGGCAGGCTTTAACGGCGGGCCCATGCGCGCCCCCTCGCTGCGCATCCCGGACCGCTTCATGAAGTCGCTGCGCCAGGGCCTGGTGGCATCGGGTTGCGAAGTCACTTCCGATCCCGATTCGGCCTTCATCGTCGGCCGTCATCCCTGCTAAAGGAGCCGGACATGCGTCACCTGTTGAAAGACCCCGAACTCTGGCGCACCGGCGCCTTCGTTGGCGGCGAATGGATCCATGCCACACCCCATGGAACCTATGCACTGCGCAACCCCGCCAACAACGAGGTGCTGGTAGATCTGCCGCGCTTCCAGGAAGCCGAGACTGCCAAAGCCATCGACACAGCGCACCAAGCGTTTCTACGCTGGCGGAAAACCACGGCGAAGGCTCGCTCGGAGATCCTGCACCGCTGGTACGAACTGATGCTGCAGCACCGCGACGACCTCGCCACACTGATCACTCTGGAAGAAGGCAAGCCGGTTGCCGAAGCGAAGGTCGAGATCGACTACGCGGCGTCGTTTTTGCAGTGGTTTTCCGAAGAGGCCAAACGCGTGCGCGGCGACGTGATTCCGGCACCCCGCGACACCACACGCATTGTGGTGCTCAAGGAGCCCATCGGCGTGTGCGCCGCAATCACGCCGTGGAACTTCCCCGCAGCCATGATCACCCGCAAGGCAGGGCCTGCGTTGGCTGCAGGTTGCAGCATGGTGGTCAAGCCCGCCAGCCAGACGCCACTCACCGCCCTGGCGCTTGCCGAGCTGGCTCGCCGCGCCGGTGTGCCGGACGGTGTGTTCAACGTGGTGACGGGCAATGACACACGGGCCATCGGCAACCAGCTCACATCCCACCCCCTGGTGCGCAAGATCACGTTCACGGGCTCAACGGAAGTTGGCCGCGTGCTGCTGGCGCAGGCAGCCTCCACCATCAAGAAGTGTTCGATGGAGCTGGGCGGCAACGCACCGTTCCTGATCTTCGACGACGCAGACCTGGACGCGGCGGCCGATGGTGTGGTGGCAGCGAAGTTCCGCAACACGGGCCAAGCCTGCATCAGTGCGAACCGCGTGCTTGTGCAGTCGGGCGTTTACGATGCTTTTGCGGCCAAGCTGGTAGAGCGCGTGGGCAAACTGCGTGTGGGCAACGGGCTGGACGCGGGCGTGCAACTCGGCCCACTGATTGACGATGCCGCCGTGGCCAAGGTCGAAGAGCACATTGCCGACGCGACCGGCAAAGGGGCCAGCGTGCTGCACGGCGGCAAGCGCCATGCCTTGGGCGGCCGCTTCTTCGAGCCGACGGTGATCACCGGCGCCACGCCCGACATGGCGGTGGCGTTTGAGGAGACTTTCGGCCCCGTGGCCCCAGTATTCAAGTTCGAAAGAGACGAAGACGCCATAGCGATGGCCAACGCCACGGAGTTCGGCCTGGCCGCCTACCTCTACAGCCGCGACGCAGCGCGCATCTGGCGAACAGCTTCTGCTATCGAGTCGGGCATGGTAGGCATCAACTGCGGCCTCATCTCCAACGAGGTGGCGCCCTTCGGCGGGGTAAAGCAAAGCGGCCTGGGGCGCGAAGGCTCGCAGTACGGGATCGAGGAGTTCCTCGAAGTGAAGTACCTGTGCTGGGATGGCCTTGCACCGGCATACAGCTGAACCACAAAAAAACGGAGACAGCCATGCGAATTCCCTTCGACCACGCGCGCCGAGGCCTGCTGGTCGCGGCACTGGGCACGGCGGCAAGCTTTGTCCACGCGCAGCCAAACGTCATCAAGATGATCGTTCCGTTTCCGGCCGGCGGCATCACCGACCAGGTGGCGCGCATCGTGGCGGAACAGATGTCGCAGCGGCTCGGCCAGCCGGTGATCGTCGACAATCGCCCAGGCGCGGGAGGTCGTCTGGGCATTGACGCGGTGACGAAGTCACCCCCTGACGGCAACACCTTGCTGTTCACCAACACAAGCTACAGCATCTATCCGGTCGTCAACCCCAAGGCAGGGTTTGATCCGGTCAAGGCACTCGTGCCTGTCAGCCTGTCTGCCAGCTACGGGCTGCAGATCGTCACCAGCAACAAGGTTCCGGTGGCCACGCTGCCCGAGTTCATCGCGTACGCGAAGAAAAACCCCGGCAAGCTGAGCTACGGCAGTGCAGGCGTCGGCAGCGGCGCGCACTTCGCAGGCGAGTTCTTCCAGTCATTGACGGGCACCCACCTGGTTCACATTCCGTACAAGTCCACGGCGGGAGCGCTGAACGACGTGGTGGGCGGTCAACTGGATCTGGCTTTTGATGGTTCGACCAAACCGCTGGTGGACGCAGGCAAGCTCAAGCTGCTCGCTGTGACCGGCGCCAAACGTGATGCACGGTTTCCAAACACACCGACGGCAGCGGAAGACGGTCTCCCCCCCTTTGCGCTGATGCAGTCATGGGCAGGCATTTTGGTGCCCACACAGACACCCCAGCCAGTGCTCGACCATTTGAACAAGGCCGCCGCAGCCGCCGTGGCTGACCCTGGGGTCCAAAAACGTTTTGCCGAGTTGGGCCTGCAGCCGCACGGTGGTCCGGCAAGTCGGCTGGCAGACGCCATCGCCGCCGACGTCGGGCTGTACCGGAAAATCGCTACAGACTCCAAACTGCGGTTTGAGGACTGACAGATCCCACAGGAGCGAGCCATGTCAGAGAACCCCACGGCCATCGGGCAGCGAAGTGCCCCCACCGCCGGGCAGACACGCGTTGTGCGCACCGAGGAGCTGCCGTGGCAGGAACTCGGGCCCGGCATTCGCTGCAAGGTGCTGTACAGAGACGAGGCAGCCGGCAGCGCAACCGTTTTGTTCCACTTCGCGCCCGGCGCCCAGGCTCCACCGCACGAACATATGGGTCTGGAGCAGACCTACATCATCGCAGGCTCCCTCAGCGACCACGATGGCACTGTGTACGCTGGCGAGCTGGCAATCCGCGAAGCCGGGAGCGTCCATGCGGCACATACCGAGACAGGCTCATTGCACCTCGCATTCTTCTCAAAGCCGGTGCGCAATCTGACGGGTGAGATCGCTGGTTTCTTCAAGGTCCGAACGCTATAAAGCTCTATCCTGACCATGGATGTGCCAACGCTTACGTGGCTTTTTCAACCCGCCAATCCGGTACCAATCTGGTGTCAGAGAGCCTTCCCGCATGCCCTTGTCCCGTACACCTTCAACCAGCTGCCAGCAACTATGGCCAAGCCTGTCTGGACACGACCGCCCTCATTGCCGTGGGCCCATGGCGCATGCATGCCATGAACGTTGTGCTGAAGCACCGCCGCCCGCGCAGACATTGACTGCTCCGACCGCAGCCTCACCACAGCGCCTGTCTCGCACCGTCGTGGAAGGTTTGTACAGCCAACTCCGGAGGGTAGTCGCCCCGCATATGGAGGGTTTGCTGAAATCGACATGCAACGGCGCTGATACCCCCGCCGCACGACTCAGACCGCGCAGCGCATCGATGGGGGCGGGCCACCAAGGATGGCGCCGCCGAGCCAGCGAACAGCGCACAAAGGCATCGCCAGCAGACTCCAGTGGCTCGCGGGAGACGCTCGGAGACTCTCAGTGAAGATCAGAAAGGCTCAAGGGCGTTGCATATTGCAGCTGTGCGGCTGCTGCGCCTTGGCCGCCGGTATCTGCCGCACCACGCGGAAGCCGTAGCCCGAGCCTTCCACGTCGAACTTCACGCCCGGAGCACCCTTCTTGTCCATCACGCCCACAGCCAGGGCCTGCTGGAACTGGTGATCCGCCGCGCGCATGGTGCCGCCCTGGCCTGCCAGTTGCACGTTGGCCGACTCCATCTGGCGCGCGACGGCCACCACATCGGTGCTGCCTGCGCGCTCGATGGACTGGGCCAGCGCCTCCACCATGAGCTGCATGCGCATGTGCACATAGTCGTCCTGCGGCTTGGGAAAGCGCGTGCGGAAAGACTGGTAGAACGCATCGCTTTGTGCGCCCGGCACGTTGGGCAGCCAGTCGGCCACCGCCACCACCTTGCCAATGCCCGCGTCGCCCATCGCGGCGGGCGCGCCCAAGGCGTTACCGTAGAAGGTGTAGAAACTGCCCTCATAGCCCACTTCCCGCGCGGCCTTCACCAGCAGGGTCAGATCGTTGCCCCAGTTGCCCGTCACCACCGCCTGCGCGCCGCTGGTCTTGATCTTGACGGCATAGGGCGCAAAGTCCTTCACGCGGCCAATGGGGTGCAGCTCGTCGCCCACCACCGCCACGTCGGGGCGCTGCGCGGCCAGCTGCTTCTTGGCCTCGCGCAGCACGGCCTGGCCAAAGCTGTAGTCCTGGCCGATGAGGTACACGCTCTTGATGGCCTTGTCTTCGCGCATCACTTCCATGAGCGCGGCCATGCGCATGTCGGCATGGGCGTCGAAGCGAAAGTGCCAGAAGCTGCACTTCTCGTTGGTGAGGATGGGGTCCACCGCCGAATAGTTCAGAAAGATCACGCGTTTGTTCGGCTCGCGCTCGTTGTGTTTGTTGATCGCATCGATCAGCACCGCCGCCGTGGCCGATGAATTGCCCTGCAAGATGATTTGCGCACCGTCGTCGATGGCCGCGCGCAGGGCCGACAGGGCCTCTTCGTTTTGCCCCTTGCTGTCATAGCGCTCCAGCGCCAACGGGCGGGGGCCACCCGCCGCTGCGGGCAACTGCACGCCGCCCCGCGCATTGACGCGCTCCATGGCCCAGTAAATGTTGCGGTATACCGCTTCGCCCGTGTTGGCAAACGCGCCTGACAGGCTTTCGATCAGCGCCATCTTCACGGGCTTGGCCTGGGCCTGGGGGGCACCGGCGGCCTGTGTGGCTTGGGCGTGGCTGGTGGATACCGGCAGCAGAACGCAGCACAGAGCGGTGGCTGCTGCCAAAACGGATTGACGTAATGCCGCTGCGCCTGTTTTCAAGCCCGCGGAGCGCAATTTATTCATGCCATTTTTCCCTTGAAATGCCGCGCGGCCGCACACACCTCCTTGGCATGCGGCGACCACGTCGAGAGCCGCGCAGTGTATAGGAGTACCCCATGATCTTCGCCCCCGTAATCCGCCGCGCCGCCTACGCCCAAGCCCCCCGTTCCGCCGACCTGGCGCTGCAGCGTTTTCTGATGGGCACGCTGGCACAGCCTGCCACAGCACCAGCACCAGCACCAGCACCAGCACCAGCACCAGCACCAGCAGCGGGCTGCACTGTGACGCAGGACGACAAAGCCACCACGCTGCAAGTGGACGTGCCTGGCCTCGCCCGTGAGCAGTTGCAGATCAGCATCGAAGGCAACGTGGTGCGCCTGCAAAGTGTGGAAGGCGCGCCCCGCCAGGTACAGCGCGCCTGGGAGCTGGCCGCCGACATCGATACCGCCAATAGCAGCGCCAAGCTGGAAAACGGCGTGCTGACGCTGACCCTGACCAAGGTGGAGCCCGCCAGCAAGGCCACCACGATCACGATTCACTAACTATCAATTTGATAGCTGATAGCGCCCGTCCCGCAAGCGGTACGGGCGTTTTTCTTTTGAGAACTGGAGCCTGTCACCCCGATCACTCGTGCCGCAGCGCATCGATGGGGTCCATGCGCGCCGCACGCCGCGCCGGGAAGTAGCCGAACACCACGCCAATCCCGGCCGAGAACACGAACGACAGCAGGTTCACGCCGGGGTTGAAGATGTAGGGCACCCCCATCAACCCCGACAGCGCGAGCGACGCGCCCGTCGCCAGCACGATGCCGATAAGCCCGCCGAGTGCAGCAAGCACCACGGCCTCGATCAGAAACTGCAGCAGCACCTCGCGCTCCAGCGCGCCAATGGCCAGGCGCAGGCCGATCTCGCGCGTGCGCTCGGTCACGCTCACCAGCATGATGTTCATGATGCCGATGCCGCCCACCAGCAAGCTCACGGCGGCCACGGCGCCCAGCAGCGTGGTCAGCACCTTGGTGGTGCCCGAGAGCGTGTCGGCCAGCTGCTTGGTGTCCAGCACATTGAAGTTGTCTTCGTCCGAATCCGAGAGCTTGCGCAGCTCGCGCAGCAGTTGCGTCAGGCTGGCCTTCACGCGCTCGGGATCGCTGCCGTCCTTCATCGACACCAGTAGGGTCTGCACTCGTGTGTTGCCCGTGACCCGACGCTGCAGCGTGCGCAGGGGCACCAGCACGGTGTCGTCCTGGTCGTTGCCAAACGCGCCCTGCCCTTTGGACGCCAGCACGCCCACCACCTCGCACGAAAACGCCTTCACACGCAGCTGGCCGCCCACGGCATCGGCCGTGCCAAAGAGCTCGCGCCGCACGGTTTCGCCGATCAGACACACGGCGGCGCCCGCGCGCAGCTCGGCATCGCTGAACACGCGGCCATTGCGCACCGTCCAGTTGCCAGTCTCCAGCCAGGCGTTGGTGCTGCCGATGACGCTGGTCGTCCAGTTGCGCCCGCCCACCACCGCTGTGGCGGCGGCGCGTGCCTCGGGCGCCACGGCCAGGATGCCGCCGATCTGCTGCGCGATCATGTCGGCATCGGTGTCCTTGAAGGCCGGGGCGCTGGTGCCGCCACCGGGCCCCATGCGCTGGCCAGGGCGCACCTGCAGCAAGTTGGTGCCCAGGCCCGATATCTGGTTCTGGATGGCCAGCGTGGCGCCATTGCCCAGCGTGACCATGGTGATCACCGCGCTCACGCCGATCACGATGCCCAGGATGGTGAGGAAAGAGCGCATGAGGTTGCGCCGAATGGAGCGCAGCGCCAGCAGCAGTGTGTTGAGCAGCATCAGTGACCTCCTGCGTCAGAACCGGCCATAACGGGTACGGCCGATACCGCATCCGCGTCCAGCCCCTTGGGGTGCGGGTTGGCCGCATCGCTGTCCACCACCCCATCCACAAACCGCACGATGCGCCGCGCGTACTGCGCCATGTCGGGCTCGTGCGTGACCATCAGCACGGTGATGCCGTGGTCGGCGTTCAGGCGCCACAGCAGCTCCATGATCTCGATGCTGCGTTGCGTATCGAGATTGCCGGTGGGCTCGTCAGCCAGCAGCACATCGGGCTCGGTGACGATGGCGCGTGCAATCGCCACGCGCTGCTGTTGGCCACCCGACAGCTCGGCGGGCGTGTGGTGCTCCCAGCCTTTCAGGCCCACCGCATCCAGCGCCCGAGCCGCAGCGGCGTGGCGCGCCGCTGCGGACTCGCCCCGGTACAGCAGGGGCAGCTCCACGTTCTCTTGCGCCGAGGTGCGCGCCAGCAGGTTGAAGCCCTGGAACACAAAGCCAAAGTAGCGCCGCCGCAGCCGCGCCCGCTCGTCGCGCGAGAGCGACTCCACATGCACGCCCTTGAACAGGTATTCGCCCGAGGTGGGCCGGTCCAGGCAGCCCAGCGTGTTCATGGCCGTGGACTTGCCCGAGCCGCTGGGGCCCATGATGGCCACAAAGTCGCCCTGCGCAATGTCGAGGTCCACGCCCTTCAGCGCCTGAAAGGCCAGCGCCCCTTCGCCATAGACCTTGGTCACGCCGCGCAGGCGGATGATGGGGGTGTCGCCCGCCACGCTCATGGCTTGGCCCCAGCTGCACGCTGGTCAGTGATCACGGCCATGCCGGGCGTGAGTCCGTCGCCAGTGACCTCGGTATGGCGCCCGTCGCTGATGCCCACCTGCACGGTGATGGGCTTGGCGGCGCCGTCCTGCAGCACCCACACCTGCCGCGTTTTACCCGCGCCATCGCCTGCTTCGGCACCCGCACCCGGCTTGCGCGGGCCCGAGCCCGAGCGGGGCATGCGCGGCATGAGCTGCGACATGATGCCGCTGCCACCACTGCTGCCCGATGCAGAAGGCTTGGCACCACCGCCACCCGGCTTGGCCTGCGCGCCAGCAGCCTGCGCAGGCGTGAAGCGCAGCGCCGTGTTGGGCACCAGCAGCACGTCCTTGCGCTCGGTGGAGGTAATGGCAGCGGCGGCCGTCATGCCGGGGCGCAGGCTCATGTCGCTGTTGTTCACCTCCAGCCAGGTGATGTAGGTGACCACGTTGTCGGTTTTGGTGGAGCCGAACGACACGCGCGTGACCTGGGCCGGGTAGCGGCGCGAGGGGTAGGCGCTGACCGTGAAGCTCGCGCTCTGCCCCACCTTGACCGAGCCCACATCGGCCTCGTCCACACTCACATCCAGCCGCAGCCGCGTGAGGTCTTCGGCCACGGTGAACAGCGTCACCGCTTGCAGCGATGCGGCCACCGCGTTGCCAGGCTCCACCGTGCGCGTCAGCACCACGCCGTCGATGGGCGAGCGGATGGAGGCCTTGGACAGGTTGGTTTCGTCGGTGGACAGCGCAGCGCGTGCGTCCTCGACCGTGGCGCGGGCGCTGGTTTCGTCAGCGCGAGCACGGTCGAGCGTGGCGCGGCCTGCGTCCAGCTCGGAGGCCGAGGGCACCTTGCCGCCAGACAGGCGGGCGACTTCTTCGAGCCGGCCAAAGTTGGCGATGGCCTCCTTGGTGGTGGCCACGGCCTGGGCCAGGCGGGCCTGCGCCGACGCCAGCGAGGCGCGCGAGCGCAGCACCTGCGATTCGAGTTTGGCGGTGTCCAGCTCCACCAGCAGTTGCCCCTTCTTCACCTTGTCGTTCACATCCACCAGCACCTTGCGCACGGTGCCCGACAGCTCGCTGCCAATGGTGACCGAGCGCGTGGGCTGCAGCGTGCCGTTGGCCGACACGGTGAGCGTGAGATTGCCCCGGCGCAGCTCTTCGGTGACATAGGTGGGTGCCGTGCTGGCGCTCTGGCGCGATTGCCAGGCGTACAAACCACCGCCCACCACCACGAGCGCGGCCGCCCCCAGCCACACGGTAGTGCGCTGCCACCAGCGGCGCGGACGGTCAGCCCCCAGCAAGGCGCTCAGGTCGGAGGGGGCCGCCTTGGCGGACGTGGAGGCGGTAGGAGTCACAGAGGTTTCGGTGTTGGGCATGGGACGTGAATCAGAAAATGGGGGCACGCAACGGAGCAACCGGGTTACGGAGTCGGCTGCCAGCCGCCCCCGAGTGCCTTGTAGAGGCGCACATGGTCTGCCGCGACGGCAGCGGTGGTGGTGGCCACGCTCTCTTGCGTGGACAGCAGCGTGCGCTGCGTCTCCAGCACCGCCTGAAAGTCGATCAATCCGCTGCTGTAGCGCTGCTGCGCCAGCAGGGCGGCGTTGCGGGCGGCGTCTGCGGCAGCCGTCAGTCGCTCCAGCTTTTCGCGGTCGCCGCGCAGGGCCACCAGCGCGTTCTCCACATCCTGCAGGGCCGCGAGCACGGTGGCTTCGTAGGCCACGCGGGCCTGCTCCAGCGCCGCAGACTGCACACGCACCTGGGCGCGGGCGGCGCCACCATCCAGCAGCGGGATGGACACGCTGCCCAGCAAGGCGCTGGTTACCGCACCGCCCCCCGACAAGGCCCCCAGCGTGAGGGCGCGCAGGCCCAGCGAACCGCCGAGGGAGAAGCTGGGGTAGCGCGCCGCATCGGCCTGCGACACCCGCGCCAGAGCGGCTGCAATGCGCTGCTCGGCCACACGCACATCGGGCCGCTGGCGCAAGGTCTCGGCCGGGATTGCCAGGGCGAGCTCTGCCGTGGGCTGCGGCACGGGGGCACTGGCGGCCAAGGTGGCGTCGAGCGCGCCAGGCACCTGGCCTGTCAGCACGGCCAGGCTGTAGCGCGACTGCGCCAGGCTGGCTTCGAGCGAAGGGATCTGCGCGGCGGTCTGCTCGGCCGCTGCACGGGCCTGCTCGGTGACGAGCGAGGTAGTGAGCCCGGCCTGCAGGCGCCACTGGGTGATTTGCAAGGTCTCCTGCTGGCTGGCCAGGTTGCTGCGCGCAATGGCCAGGCGCTGCTGCAGCCCGCGCAGCTCGATGTAGTTGACAGCGACTTCAGCCGCCAGCGACACCTGCACATCGGCCAGGCTGGCCTCGGCAGCAAGGGCGTCGGCCTCGCTGGCATTCATACCGCTGCGCAGGCGGCCAAACACATCGGGCTCCCAGCTCGCATCAAAGCCTGCCTGGAAGGTGTTGCCGGTGCTGCTGTTCGCCCGACTGCGCTGCGCGGAGCCCGAGCCCCCCACGCTCGGCGCCAGACCGGCCAATTGCACATCCACCTGGGCGCGCGCTTGCTGCAGAGACGCCTGGGCGGTGCGCACGCTGGTGTTCGCGTTCAACGATTGCTCGACCAGCGCAGTGAGCTGAGGGTCATCGAACCGCGTCCACCACCGGGCCAAGGCCGTTGCGGCACCGCTGGTAGCAGCACTGCCGCTGGATACGGCCCACGCAGGCGGCACGGCCACTACCGGCAAAAGCCCTTCCGGGGGCGACAGGCTTGCACAACCCGAGACCAGCAGTGCCAGCAGTGGGGTGAGTGCCACCTGCACACGCAGTGCGCTACACCTGGGGTGGATACGCAAAACATCTGCAGTGACCCGATGGATAGGACTCATGGAAAGGCATCGCTCAAGGGAAAACCCGATTGTGAGCAGCCATTCAAGTCAAAACGTACCGAAAAGGTCAACCCCAGGTAAAGAATTGATGCAGCACAAAGCCGTGACCATCGACTGGGGCCACGCTCAGGATGTCCTGCATAACAATAAACATGGCTACTGGTTCGCCAGCGGACAGGCGAGGTGCTCGCTGTGCAGCAGTCAGTGCGCGTGCGCCAAACCCACTGGCAGGGCAGCCTGCAGCCGATACTCGCTGGGACTGCACCCCACATGCGCGCGGAACGCCCGGCTGAAATGGGCGCTGTTGCCAAAACCCCAGGACATCGCAATGTCGGTCACAGAACGCTGCGCATGGGCCGGGTGGCGCAGGTCGCGCAGGCAGGCCTCCAGCCGGCGGCGCTGGATCATGGCGGCCAGGGTTTCCTCATCATCCGCCACCGCGTTGTACAGGTGCCGCTTGCTGCAATTGAGCGCCTGGGCCATGCGGTCGATGGTGAGGTCGGGGTCGCCCAGGTGCCTGTCGACGTACTGGCTGATGCGGTCACGCAGGGCCTCGCGCTGCGACAACAGACTTTGCTGGCCGTTGCGCTCCAGCAGCGACAGCTGTACCAGGTGCGTAATCACATCGGCAACGCCATCGGCAGCCGCGTCGGACATGGTGGGCAGCTCGGCAAACGCAGCGCGCATGGTGTCCCATGCCAGGCGCGAGACGCCCGTGGTCCCCGAGAAGCGCTGCACCATCAGGTCGTCGAGCTTGAGCTTGCGCTCGGGCAGTTGTTCCTTGGGGATCATCAGCACCATCTGGCGCACGGCCTCGGGGTTGCTCACGGCATAGGCGCGCGTGGTGTCGTACACGCTCCACTCGCCGGGCGAGAGCCACACCTGGCGCCCGTTCTGCTCGAAGCAGGCGCGCCCCTCCAGTTGAGCCACCACCTTGATGTAAGCCCGGTCGCTGCCCCGGATGAGGCTCGGGGTGCGCACCACGCGGTGGCGGCTCACGTCCAGCTGACACAGGTTCACATAGCCCGCCTGGCCCGAGGTGATGTGGCCCGCAAAGGCCTCGTCGCCAAAGGCGTCGGACTCCAGCCCGCCAATCAAGCGCCACACCGCATCGCCCCACAGGTGCAGGCGGTCGCGCGCGGGAACTGCGTCGGTGGAAACCTCGGTCAGGGGGTGGGCCATGGTGTCTCCAAGGAGTTGCGCGATTGATTTCGTTATGCCGCTGAATTATCGGACGCACAGGTATCCCGTGCCGCACGGGGAAATCCGGGTAAACCCGCTGCCGACTGCACGCTGAGACAAGCGCTTTGTGCACGCTGAGCGCAGCGCGCATGAACGCGTCTGCCTACGATTCACGGCACGGCGTGCACCACGCAGGCCCCATCCGAGGAGACACACAATGACAGCACACCAACCCTCCAAGCGCCAGTGGATCAAAAGCGCCGCCGCCACGGTCGGCACCCTGGCCGTGGCCCCCCAGTTGTGGGCACAAGCCAGCAACGCGGCCCCCGTGCGCATTGGCTACGCCATCGCCCGCACCGGCCCCTGGGCGGCCGGTGCCCAGGTCAGCCAGGAGCCCAATTACCTGCTGTGGGCCGAGCAGGTCAATGCGGCGGGTGGCCTGAACGTGAAGGGCACCAAGCGCCCCATCGAACTCATTGGCTACGACGACCGCAGCGAGACCGAAACCTGCGTGCGCACCTACGAAAAGCTCATGGGCAGCGACAAGGTGGACCTGATCCTGCCGCCCTGGGGCTCGGGTGCCAACTTCGCCATCGCGCCGCTGGCCAACCGCTTCGGCTACCCGCTGCTGGCGCCCACGGCGCTGTCGCGCAAGCTCATCGACATGAACCTGCCCTACTTCTTCTCGCTGCTGCAGCAGCCCGACAAGATGATGGGCGCGCTGGTGGACATGCTGGTGGCCAACAACGTCAAGACCATTGCCATCGTCTACATGGACGACCTGTTTGGCCTGGAGAACTTCGCGGCGCTGAACAACGCGCTCAAGAAGACCAGCATCCAGGTGGTGGAGCGCAAGAGCTACCCCCTGGGCGTAAAAGACCTGGCACCCGTGCTGCGCGGCATCAAGGACCAGAACCCCGACGCCTTCATCGGCATCACCTACCCGCCCGACACCATCCTGGCCAGCCGCCAGGCGCGCGAGGTGGGGCTGAACCCCAAGTTCTTCTATGCCTCGGTGGGCACGGCCTTCCAGCTCTACAAAAACGTGATGCAGGCCAACACCGAAGGCGTGATCGGCATGGGATCGTGGAGCGTGAAGACCAGCCCCGAGGCCAAGGCCTACTTCGACGCCCACGTGAAGAAGTTCAACAAGGAGCCCGACCGCTGGGCCAGCGGCCACGCGTGGGCCGCGCTGCAGATCCTGCAGCAGGCCGTGGAAAAGGCGGGCCTGGACCGCAAGGCACTGCGCGAGCACATCGCCAAGAACGAGTTCAAGACCATTCTGGGCGGCATCCGCTTCCAGGGCAGCGAGAACGCGTCCATTCCCGGCACCGTAAGCCAGTGGCAGGGCAACGACTTCGAAGTCGTGTGGCCCAAAGACCGTGCCACGGCGCAGCTCAACACCCACAAGCCCGCCTGGAAGTAACCCGGAATGTCCCTGACCTCCTGGGCCGAACTGGTCGCCAGCGGCCTCACTACCGGCGGCATCTACGCGCTGGTGGCCATGGGCCTGAACCTGCAATACGGGCTGATGCGCATCATGAACATCTCGCATGGCGAGTTCTTGATGCTGGGCGCCTTCCTCACCTGGACGGCGCACACCCTGTGGGGCATCTCGCCGCTGCTGCTGATGCCGCTGGCTTTCATCGCGCTGTTTGCGCTGGGCGTGGTGGTGCATGCGCTGTGCTTCAAGCGCCTGGCCGCCCGCGCACCCAATGTGGACGTGTTCGAGGCGCGCAGCCTGATGGTGGGCTTTGGCCTGATGTTCCTGGTGCAAAACACTGCCCTTCTCATCTGGGGCGGCGACCTGCGCGGGTACGAATACCTGGCCGACCCGGTGCAGATTGCGGGCATGCGCTTCACCGAAAACAAGCTGATGCTGTTTGGCGTGGCGCTGGCGCTGTCGGCCGCACTGATCGCACTGCTCAAGCTCACGCTGCTGGGCAAGGCCGTGCGGGCGCTGATGCAGTCGCCCACGGGCGCGCAACTGGTGGGCATCAACACGCGGCGGCTGCACCCCATGATGTTCGGCATTGGCCTGGGCCTGTCGGGTGTGGCGGGTGCGCTGCTGTCGATGACGTATGAGATTTCGCCATCCATGGGCGAGCCCTACACCGTCACCGCGCTCATCGTCATCACGCTGGGCGGCTTTGGCAGCCTGGCGGGCAGCCTGGCCGGGGGCCTGCTGCTGGGCGTAGTGGAAGCCCTGGGCATGCACTTCAGCAGCCCCTCTCTCAAGATGCTGCTGAGCTACGCCGTGTTCATCGGCGTGCTGATCTGGCGCCCCAACGGACTGTTCAAGAAATGACACCCCCTGAGCCGCTTCGCGCCGTCCCCCTCTCCTTCGGGAGGGGGACGCCACCCGTGGCCTGGCAGAGCCAGCTCCACGGTGGCACGGAGCGGAGCCGCGCCAGATTTCAACGCTCATCACGATGCAAAACACAAAAGATCACTTCATGAATAACCCGTCCTCCAGACCCTGGCTGGCGCTGGCTGCGGGGGTGGCGGTGGTCGCCACCCTGCCGTGGATGGTGTCCGATTTCATGGCCTCGGTGCTGCTCAGCTGCTTGATGTACATCGCGCTGGCCACCAGCTGGTCGCTGTTTTGCGGCGCCACGCGCTACCTGTCGCTGGCCACTTCAGCCTTCTTTGGGGTGGGTGCATACACCAGCGCGATGCTGCTGGGCGTGTTGCCCTGGCCGCTCGTGATTCTGAGCGGCGCACTGATTGCCACCATCGTGGCCGTGGTGATGGGCGCGGCAGTGCTGCACCTGCGCGGCACCTACTTTGCGGTGCTCACGTTCGGCATGACGGAGCTGATCCGCCACGCCATCACGTTTGTGGAAAAGCAGGTGTCCGGCACCGTGGGCCGCGTGCTCACGGTGGTGCCCAGCAACGAGACGGTGTACCTCACGGTGCTGCTGATTGCGGCGGGCGCCATCGCCACGGCCATTGCCATCCAGCGCAGCCGTTTTGGCCTGGCGCTCTCGGGCATCGGTGCCGACGAGCAGCGTGCGCAAACCCTGGGCGTGGACACGCGCCTGGCCAAGATCGCGGGCTTTGGCATCACCGCCGCCTTTGCAGGCGCCGTGGGCGCTGCCATGGCCGTGCGCTGGACGTACATCGAGCCTGCCGCCGTGTTCAGCCCTTTCATCGGCTTCCAGACCGTGCTGATCGCACTGATTGGCGGCGCCACCAGCCTGGGCGGCCCCATCCTGGCAGCCATCGTGTTCAGCCTGCTGGCCGAAACGCTGCGCCTGCAGTTGCCCTACGGCTACATGATGGTGCTGGGCCTGCTGCTGATTCTGTGCGTGATGTACCTGCCCAATGGCCTGGCCACACTGTGGCAGCGGCGCAAACCTGCTGCAGGAGCGCACCATGGCTGAAGTCCTTTTGACCATTGACAGCGTGACCGTGCGCTTTGGCGGCCTGACTGCCGTGGATGGCGTGAGCGCCACGCTGCACACAGGCGAGCTCATCGGCATCATCGGCCCCAACGGCGCGGGCAAGACCACGTTCTTCAACGCCATCTCGGGCGTGCAGCCGCCCACCTCGGGCACGCTGGTGAGCGGCAATGACAACCTCACTGGCAAGGGCCCGCACCACTACGCAGCCCACGGCATTGCACGCACCTTCCAAACGCCGCGCGTGTTCCCCGACATGACGGTGCGCGACAACGTGCGCTTTGGCATGCAGTTCGCAGGCCGCCACCGCCAGGGGCCGGAGGGGCTGCGCAGCGAGGGCGAGATCCTGGCCATGCTGGGCCTGGCCCACCTGGCCGACCGCCCTGCCGCCGACGTGACGCCGTCGCAGCAGCGCCTGCTGGAGATCGGCATGGCGCTGGGCACACGCCCGCGCCTGCTGCTGCTCGACGAAGTGGCTGCGGGCCTCACCGAATCCGAGGTGGACGCCATGGCCCAGCGCATCCGCCGCTTGCGCGACGACTGGGGTCTGACGGTGGTGTGGATCGAGCACGCGGTGACCACGCTGCTCAAGTATGTGGAGCGTGTGCTGGTGCTGCACCAGGGCCGCAAGATTGCCGACGGCACGCCCGCCGAGGTGGTGCGCGACCCACAGGTGATCGAAGCCTATCTGGGTGACGAAATGACCAGCGGCAAAGAACAAGGAGCCACGGCATGAGCGGCGCACACCTCACCATGCAGAACCTGACCACGGGCTACCACGGCTTTCAGGTGCTGCAGGACCTGTCGCTCGAAGCTGCGCCCGGCATCACCGTGATCGTCGGCCCCAACGGCGCGGGCAAGACCACGCTGCTCAAGGCACTGGCAGGGCTGCTGCCGCGCCAGGGCACCGTGCAACTCGACGGCCAGACCGTGCCCGCGATGAACGCCACCGCCTGCGTGCAACGCGGCCTGGCCCTGGTGGCAGAGGGTCGCCAGCTGTTCCCGCAAATGACCGTGACCGAAAACCTGGAGCTGGGCGGCTGGCTGGTGCCATCACGCACCCGCGCCGAGCGGCTGGCCCAGGCGTTCGAAGACTTCCCGCGCCTCAAGGAGCGCGCCACCCAGCTCGCAGGCACCATGAGCGGCGGCGAGCAGCAAATGGTGGCCGTGGCCCGCGCCATGATGAGCGGCCCGCGCCTGCTGATGCTGGACGAGCCCTCGCTCGGCCTGGCGCCGCGCATGGTCGATGAGCTGCTGGCCATCGTGCAGCGCATTGCCGCACAAGGCGTGACCGTGCTGATGGTCGAGCAGAACGTGCGCAAGGCACTGCAGATTGCGCAGCGCGGCTACGTGCTGGAGCGCGGGCGCATCGTGGCGTCTGGCGAGGCATCCGACCTGCTGCAGTCCGATGTGGTGCGCCAGGCCTATCTCGGCGTCGCCTGAAATCTATGAAGCACCCCCTGAGTCGCTTCGCGCCGTCCCCCTCTCCTTCGGGAGGGGAACGCCCCCAGCGCGGCGCGGCGGCCCTTGCACGGGGGCGCTGGCCTGGGCACCGCCGGTTTCGCGGGCCGTAGGTCTTCGCGAAAACCGAGCGGCGCTATCGCCTCCCATCATTTCGATTGCTCCCATTTTCTTTTTTTGCCATCCAGGAGATTGATTCCATGTCTGCCATTTCCATGCTGATCAACGGCGAGCGTGTGCAAGCCACCGGCGGGGCCACGTTTGAGCGCCGCAACCCGCTCGACGGTTCCATCGCCACCACCGCCCCTGCCGCCAGCGTGGCCGATGCCAAGGCCGCCGCCGACGCAGCCGCCAAGGCCTTCCCGGCCTGGTCGGCCCTGGGCCCCAACGCCCGCCGCGCGCTGCTGCTCAAGGCGGCACACGCACTCGAAGCCCGCACGGCCGACTTCGCTGCGGCCATGGCGGCGGAAACCGGAGCATCCGGCATGTGGGCGGGCTTCAACGTGCACCTGGCTGCAGGACTGCTGCAGGAGGCCGCCGCGCTGACCACACAAATCGCCGGTGAAGTGATCCCCTCCGACGTGCCCGGCAACCTGGCCATGGGCGTGCGCCAGGCGGCAGGCGTGGTGCTGGGCATTGCCCCGTGGAACGCGCCCGTCATCCTGGGTGTGCGTGCCATTGCGACGCCGCTGGCCTGCGGCAACACGGTGATCCTGAAAGGCTCGGAGCTGTGCCCCGCCACGCACGGCCTCATCATCGAGGCGCTGCAGGAAGCCGGCTTGCCCGCCGGTGTGGTGAACTTTGTGACCAACGCCCCCGCCGACGCGGGTGCCGTGGTCGAGGCCATCGTGGCCCACCCAGCCGTGCGCCGCATCAACTTTACCGGCTCGACCAAAGTGGGCCGCATCATTGCGCAGACTTGCGCCAAGTACCTCAAGCCCGTGGTGCTGGAACTGGGCGGCAAGGCGCCGCTGCTGGTGCTGGACGATGCCGACATCGACGCCGCTGTGGCGGGCACCGTGTTTGGCGCGTTCGCCAACTCGGGCCAGATCTGCATGTCCACCGAACGCATCATCGTGGACAACGCCGTGGCCGATGAGTTCGTGGCCAAGCTGGGCGCGCGCGCCAAGGCATTGCCTTTGGGCGACCCACGCAAGGGCCCCGTCGTACTCGGCTCGGTGGTGGACATGGCCACCGTACACCGCTGCAACGCGCTGATCGACGACGCACTGGCCAAGGGCGCCACGCTGGTCTGCGGCGGCAAGAGCGACAGCACGCTGGTCCAGGCCACGGTGCTCGACCATGTGACGGCCGAGATGGACATCTACCGCGAGGAGTCGTTCGGCCCCGTGAAGCCCGTGGTGCGCGTGAACGGCGTGGATGAAGCGATTGCCTGCGCCAACGACAACGAATTCGGCCTGTCATCCGCCGTGTTCAGCCGCGACGTGGCCAAGGCCTGGAACGTGGCGGCGCGCATCGAGTCAGGCATTTGCCATGTGAACGGGCCGACCGTGCACGACGAAGGGCAGATGCCGTTTGGGGGCGTGAAGAGTTCGGGGTATGGGCGGTTTGGTGGCATGGCGGGGGTGCGGGAGTTCACAGAGCTGCGCTGGGTGACGGTGCAGACGACGCCTCGGCACTACCCATTCTGAAAGTTCTAGCAAAAAACGGCTTTAGCGCTTACTGGATAAGCGCTAGCAGCTATTGTTTTTGAATTTTTTTGACGTCACTGGCGTGCCGAGCTGAGTTTGTCGAAGCCTGGGTTTGAAGGCTCGCGCTCTATGCTGTGCGGCGTGCTTGGGTTGAGGGCGGAGGCCGGGGTGTGCGCCCGGGCTCCGCCCTCCACCCAGGCATGCGGCAACCATGACCAACAAAGACTCCGACAAGCCCATCCCAAACGGACGACAGAAAAAACACTATCAAAACAATAGCTGCTAGCGCCTGATAGACAAGCGCTAGCAGCCAAAATCACCTAAAAAAACTACTGCGATACCTGCGCCAACTTCACAGCAGGTTGATCTCCCCACCCGCCCCCCAGCGCCCGAATCAACCCCACCGTCGCCACATACTGCGCCGTCCGCACCTGCAGTTCCTGCCGCCGGTTGCGCAACTCGCTGCGCCGCGCGTCCAGCAATTCGAGCTGGCTCACCAAGCCATTGCGATACCGCACATCCGACAACTGCGTGGCCCGCCGTGCAGCCGTCACCGCCCGCCCCTGCGCTTCGGCTTGGCCGGAGAGCAAACGCAGCGAGGTCAGCTGATCCTCCACGTCACGAAACGCGTTCAGCACCTGTCCTCGGTGGTCCGCCAACGCAGCCTCCAGGCGGGCCTTCGCACCCTCGATCTGCGCATCGCGCTGGCCGCCGTCAAAGATCGGCAGCGACAGCAGTGCGCTCACGCCCCAGGCACGGGCGGACCACTTGAACAGATCACCCAGCTCGGGCGACGCATGCCCCGCATTGCCCGTGAGCGTGACCGCAGGGAACCACGCCTTCTGCGCCACACCCACACGGGCTTGCGCGGCCAGCACGGCGGCTTGCGCGGCCGATACATCGGGCCGGCGCGCCAGCACCGTGCCGGGCACGCCAGGCGGGATCACCGGCAACGCGGCGTCGCCCGTCACGGGCGGCAGCACAAAGCCACTGGCCACCTCGCCCGCCAGCACGGCCAGCGCGTTGGTGAGCAAGGCCTGCTGGCGTTGCAAGGCCAATGCGTCGGACTCGGTAGCGGCCACTTCGGTCTGCACACGGGCTACGTCCAGCTCGGCCACGTCGCCCGCCTGCAGACGGCGCTGCGTCAGGCGCAGGGTGTCTTGGTACGCGGCCAGGCTCTCTTGCACCAGCACCTGCTCGGCCTGCACGGAGCGCAGTTGCAGATAGGTTTGCGCTACGTCGGCCTGCACCATCAGGCGCGTGCTTTGCAGCAGGGCTTCGCGTGCGTCGGCGTCCAGGCGTGCGGCGTCGCTGGTTTGCGAGAGACGGCCGAACAAGTCCAGCTCGTACGATGCATTGAGCCCCGCTGTGCCCAGCGTGGCGGGTGCTGCGCTGCCCGTGGTGGCAGCGCCTGCCTGGCGCGTCACGCCCGCCGAGGCACCCACTTGCACCGAGCGCGCGGCGTCGGCAGAGCGCAGCAGCGTGCGCGCCTCGGCCAGGCGTGCGGCGGCCTGCTGGATGCTGGTGTTGGCCTGGCCCGCACGCTGCACCAGGTCGGCCAGCACCGGGTCTTGAAAGCCCAGCCACCACTCGCCGCGCGGCTGTGCCTCGGCGGGGGCGGCCACCGTCCAGGGGGCGGCGGGCAGCGCGTCGCCACCTGCCGTGAAGCTGGTGGGCACCGGCACGCCCGCATGCGGGGCGGGGGCCACGGGCTGGGTCATGCAACCGGCCAGCACCAGGGCGGCGGCCAGGGGCGCCAGCAGGCTGCGCTTGCGCGCCGCAAGGGCACCGTCGGTGGAGTTTTTCTTCAATAGCAAATCGGTCATGGTTGATCTCCTGCCCCAGCCGATGCTCCCGCTGCAACCGGCAGCGTGGACTTCGTGGAGCGAGCATTCAGGGCCACAAAGGTGGTTGTGGTCGTGAGCATCATTCGTGCTCCTTGCGGGGCGCAGCCAGCACCGGCTGGCCCATGCCACCCCCGTGGGGCGCCTGCGAGATGGGCGCCACGTGCGCGCCATGCTCCACCAGAGGGCGGTTGCCCGCCAGCTTGCGCAGCAGCACGTAGAACACGGGCGTGAGGAACAGGCCAAAAGCCGTCACCCCGATCATCCCGGAGAACACCGCTACGCCCATGGCGCTGCGCATCTCGGCGCCCGCGCCGGTGGACAGCACCAGGGGCAGCACACCCATCACAAAGGCCAGCGAGGTCATCAGGATGGGGCGCAGCCGCAGGCGGCTGGCCTCGATGGCGGCCTGCACGGGAGTGCGCCCGGCAAACTCCAGCTCGCGGGCGAACTCCACGATCAGGATCGCGTTCTTGGCCGACAGCCCCACCAGCACGATGAGCCCGATCTGCGTGAACACGTTGTTGTCGCCCTTGGTGAGCCACACGCCGGTCATGGCGGCCAGGATGCCCATGGGCACGATCAGGATGATGGCGATGGGCAGCGTGAGGCTTTCGTACTGCGCGGCCAGCACCAGGAACACCAGCAGGATGGCCAGCGGAAACACCAGCACGGCCGAGTTGCCCGCCAGTATTTCCTGGTACGTCAGCTCGGTCCATTCGAAGGTGATGCCCTGGGGCAGCGTCTCCTTGGCGATGCGCTCGATGGCCGCCTGTGCCTGGCCGGAGGAATAACCGGGCGCAGGGCCGCCATTCACGTCCGCCGCGAGGTAGCCGTTGTAGCGCATGGCACGCTCGGGGCCGAAGCTCGGCTCCATCTTCATCAGGGCCGACAGCGGCACCATCTCACCCGTTGTGGAACGCACCTTGAGCAGGCCCACGTCTTCCGCCCGCGCCCGGTAGGCCGCATCGGCCTGCACGCGCACGCTGTAGGTGCGGCCGAACTGGTTGAAGTCGTTGGCGTAGAGGCTGCCCAGGTAGATCTGGAGCGTGTCGAAGATGTCCGTCACCGGCACGCCCAGCTGGCGCGCCTTGGTGCGGTCGATGTTGGCGTACAGCTGCGGCACGTTGACCTGCCAGCTCGTGAACAACCCCGCCAGTTCGGGCGTCTGGTAGGCCTTGCCCATGAAGGCCTTCACTGCGTTGTCCATGGCTTCGTAGCCCAGCGATGCGCGGTCTTCGATCTGCAGCTTGAAGCCGCCCGTGGTGCCCAAGCCCGCCACGGGGGGCGGCGGGAACATGGCGATGAATGCGTCCTGGATGCTGCCGAAGGCCTGGTTCAGCTGGCCCGCCACAGCCCCACCGCTCTGGTCGGCGCGCGTGCGCTCGGCAAAGGGCTTGAGCGTGGCGAACACGATGCCGGAGTTGGAGCTGTTGGTGAAGCCGTTGATCGACAGGCCGGGGAAGGCAATCGCGTCTTCGACGTTCGGGTTCTCCTTCATGATCTCGCCCATACGGCGGATCACGTTCTCGGTGCGGTCCAGTGTGGCGCCGTCGGGCAACTGCGCAAAGCCGATCAGGTACTGCTTGTCCTGCGCGGGCACGAAGCCGCCGGGCACGATCTTGAACAAGCCCACCGTGGCACCCACCAGCGCGAGGTAGATCACGAACATCAGCGCCTTGCGGCCGACAACGCGCTTGACGCCGCCACTGTAGGCCTCGGAGCCGCGGTGGAACAAACGGTTGAAGCCGCGAAAAAAGCCACCAAACACCTTGTCCATGCCGCGTGTGAGTGCGTCCTTGGGCTCGTCATGGCCCTTGAGCAGCAGTGCCGACAGCGCGGGCGACAGAGTCAGCGAGTTGATCGCCGAGATCACCGTGGAGATCGCGATGGTCACCGCGAACTGCTTGTAGAACTGGCCTGTGAGGCCACTGATGAACGCCAGCGGCACGAACACGGCCACCAGCACCAGCGCAATGGCGATGATGGGGCCGGACACCTCGCGCATGGCGCGGTAGGTGGCCTCGCGCGGGGTCAGGCCCGCCTCGATGTTGCGCTCGACGTTCTCTACCACCACGATGGCGTCGTCCACCACGATGCCAATGGCCAGCACCAGGCCGAACAGGCTCAAAGCGTTGATCGAAAAGCCCAGCAGGTGCAGCACGGCAAACGTGCCCACCACCGACACCGGCACAGCCAGCAGCGGGATGATGGACGCGCGCCAGGTCTGCAGGAAAAGGATCACCACCAAGACCACCAGCGCAACGGCTTCGAGCAGCGTGTGGATCACCGATTGGATCGAGGCACGCACGAACTGTGTGGGGTCGTACGCAATGCGGTACTCCACGCCTTCGGGCATGTTCTTCTGGATCTCGTCCATGGTCTTGCGCACGTTGGCCGAGATGTCGAGCGCGTTGGAGCCCGGCGCCTGGAACACGCCCATGCCCACGGCCGGGTCGTTGTTGAGCAGCGAGCGCAGCGAGTAGTCGGCCGCACCAAGCTCCAGGCGGGCGATGTCGCGCAGGCGAGTGACCGCACCATCAGTACCGGTCTTGACGATGATGTCGCCGAACTCTTCCTCGGTCTGCAGGCGGCCCTGCGCGTTGATGGACAGTTGCAAGTCCACGCCGGGCAGGCCGGGCGATGCGCCCACCACACCCGCAGCGGCCTGCACGTTCTGGCCGCGGATGGCGGCCACCACGTCGCTGGCCGAGAGGCCGCGCTGCGCGACCTTTTGCGGGTCGAGCCACACACGCATGGAGTAGTCGCCACCGCCGAAGATCTGCACCTGGCCCACGCCGCCAATGCGGGCGAGGCGGTCTTTCACATTGAGCACCGCGTAGTTGCGCAGGTAGTCGATGTCGTAGCGGTTGTTGGGCGAGACCAGGTGGACCACCATGGTCAGGTCTGGCGCGCTCTTGACGGTGGTGACGCCCAGGCGGCGCACTTCCTCGGGCAGGCGCGGCTCGGCCTGCGAGACGCGGTTCTGCACCAGCTGCTGGGCCTTGTCGGGGTCGGTGCCCAGGGCAAACGTCACCGTCAGCGTCATCACGCCGTCGGTGGTGGCCTGGCTGCCCATGTAGAGCATGCCTTCCACGCCGTTGATGGATTCCTCCAGCGGCGTGGCCACGGTCTCAGCGATCACCTTGGGGTTGGCGCCCGGGTACTGGGCGCGCACCACCACGGAGGGCGGCGCGACTTCAGGGTATTCGGAGATGGGCAGACCGCGCAATGCGATGAGCCCCCCGAGGAAGATGAGCACCGACAGCACCCCGGCAAAGATGGGGCGGTCGATGAAAAATCGGGAGAGGTTCATAGCTTCAGATTCCGTGAGTCACTCTCGCTCAAGCAGCGGGCGACTTGCTGTTGTTCTTGGCTTCCTTGGGGTCGCTCACCAACTCGGCCTTGGCGGTCATGGGCACGGGCTGGGGGGCCACCACGGCACCGGGGCGCACGCGCTGCAGGCCGTTGACGACGATGTTCTCGCCTGCTTTGAGGCCCGAGGTGACCACGCGTAGGCCGTCAATCGGCGCGCCTAGGGTGACCTCGCGGTACTCAGCCTTGTTGCCCTCGCCCACCACCATCACGAACTTCTTGTTCTGGTCGGTGCCGACGGCACGCTCGTTGATGAGCAGCGCCTGGGTGTTGCGGGCCTGGCCCATGCGGATGCGGGCGAACTGGCCGGGCATGAGAGCACCGTCTTCGTTGTCGAACACGGCGCGCACGCGCACCGTGCCGCTCCGGGCGTCCACCTGGTTGTCGATGAGCTGCAACTTGCCCACATGCGGCGTGCTGCCCGCAGTGCCGGTGCCCATCTGCACGGGAATGCGCTCGATGAGCTGGCGCGCGCTGTGGCCGCGCTGGCCGCTTTGCAGATCGGCCAGCGCCTTCACCACGATCTGCTCGTCGGTGTCAAAGCTGGCGTAGATGGGGCTCACCGACACCAGCGTAGTCAGCACGGGGGCGCCCGCACCAGCCGCCACCAGGTTGCCCACGGTGACTTCGATGCGGCCCACACGGCCTGCCACCGGGGCGCGCACCTGGGTGTAACCCAGGTTCAGCTTGGCGGTCTGCAACGCAGCCTGGGCGGCACGCAGGTTGGCATCGGCCTCGCGCTGGGCGTTCAGGCGCTCGTCGTGTTCACGCTGGGCAATGGCTTTTTCTTCGAGCAGGCGCGTGGCGCGCTCCAGTTCGCTGCGGGTGTACGACAGTCGGGCGTGCGCGGCCGCCACCTGGGCTTCGGCGCGGTCCACTTCGGCGGCGTAAGGGGCCGGGTCCACCGTGACCAGCAGATCGCCCTGCTTGACCAGCGAGCCTTCGCGGAAGTGCACGGCCTGCACGGCGCCCGAGACGCGGGGGCGCACATCCACACGCTGCACGGCTTCCAGCCGGCCGGAGAACTCGTCCCACAGGGCGATGTCTTTTTGCAGCACGGCAGCCACCGACACCGGCATGGCGGGCGGCGCAGCAGGGGCGCCATCTGCTTGGGCTGAAGGCGCCTGGAACACCAGGATGACGGCGGCCACAGTGGCCGTCACGGCCGTGGCCAGGGTGGCCAGGCCCAGTGGGCGGCGTTGGGAAAACTTGGAGAAGGAAGGGAAGTTCATGGTCAGTTTGGATCAGTCAGGGGGGCTCTTGTGGAGCACGCTGTAAAGCTTGTCTGCCGTGCGCTGACGCCTGTGGGCTACGCTCGGCAGGCGTCAATGCGACGAGGCGGGATCAACGTCTCGGCAATGACACGGTGGAAAGGTCGATACCCTGGCAATCAACACCTGGGTGGCCTGCGCGTCACCGTTACAAGACGCTGCGACCGGGCGCGCTGTGACAGCGCCCGCAAGCCAGCGGGATCAGGGATGCATTCATGGTTGGTTCAGTCCTCCGTGTCGTTTGAATGGGTGGCGTTGTCGCTGGAACATGCAGGCACGACAACACCGGGCAAGCGCTACCCCTCCGGCACGCCAGGCCGGAAAATCAAGGTAAAAAAAGGGTACGGAGCTCGCGCAGAGCCCGCGTTGTTTGCCTTCACCAGGGTGAAGGTCAGCCAGGGGTATGAGAGGGTGTCAAGGGCCGTCAGGACGGCACAGGACTTCGTGTGGCCGCGAAGAAGTGCCGGAACTGTTCCTGCGCACCCGCCGCACACGGGCATTCTTGCGGGCCCGTCTGCAGCAGGGCATCGGGCCACTGCGGGTTCTTGGAGAACACATGGCGGGTGACAGACAGGCCTGCCGACTCCAGCCGGGCCGCATAGGCCAGGGCTTCGTCGTGCATGGCGTCGGTGTCGCCCACCAGGATCAGCGTGGGGGGCAGCCCCGCCAGGCGTTGCGCGCCTGCAGGCACGGCATAGGGGTGCTCGGCATCGCGCGGGCAGCGCAGAAAGTTGCGCCAGCCTTCAGCCCACTTGCATCCTGTGGAATTGCCCGTCGCTTCGCGCAGCGATGCCGTGCCGACACAGGGGTCCAGCATGGGCGACAACAGAATCTGTCCCGCCAGCGGGGGGTGAGACTGGTCGCGCGCCACCAATGCCACGGCAGCTGCCAGGTTGCCGCCAGCCTCTTCGCCTGCCAAGTACACGGCTGCGCCCTGCCCGCCGAGCTTGGTGCGGTGCTTGTGCACCCACTTGAGAACGCCATAACCCGTGTCCACCGGCTGCGGAAAGGGTGTGAGCGGATATGCAACCGACACCACCACGGCCCCGGCCCCCTCCAGCAGCGAGGCCACCGTGCAGCCATTGTCCAGGTCACCGGACATGAAGGCCCCACCGTGGAAGTGCACAACCACCGGCGATGCTTGGCCAGTCTTCTTTCGGCCATACATGCGCACCGCCACATCCTGCCCCTGGGCCACCTCAATGGTGGAATCGGTACAGGTGGATGTAACCGCCACGGATGCCTTGGCAGGCGCCGCAGCAGTCTGCGATGGCGAAGATGACGATGACGGGTGGTCGGGCTGCATGGCAGGTACCCAGTAAGTAGGTGGAGGGTCGGTGGACGATGGATGAAATGTAGTGGCTTGGGACTTTCTGATAAACAGGCCAAACACCACAGCACTGTTTCCAAAAGTTCAACAATCAAACCGTGGTGCCCATGTGAGAATTCTTCAGCACCCAATCTGGGTGCTGATGATTCAAGGAGAAGCCATGGACCAGATTCAGGCCATGCGCATATTCGTGCGGGTGGTGGAGGCCGGCACGTTTACCCGGGCAGCGGATTCGCTGAACCTGCCCAAAGCCACGGTGACCAAGCATGTGCAGGCACTGGAGGAACGACTGCGCGTGAAGCTGCTCAACCGCACCACACGCCGCGTGACGGTAACGCCCGACGGCGCGGCCTACTACGATCGTACGGTGCGGCTGCTGACCGATCTGGACGACATCGAGGCCAGCATGACCAATGCGCGGGCCAACCCACGCGGGCGCCTGCGCATCGATGTCGGCACATCGGCGGCGCAATTGCTCATCATTCCCAACCTGGCGGAGTTCCATGCGCGCTATCCGGACATTCAGGTGGATCTGGGCGTGAGCGACCGCATCGTGGACTTGATTGGCGACAACGTGGACTGCGTGATTCGCGGTGGCGAGCTGAGCGACCAGTCTCTGGTGGCACGGCGGGTGGGCAGCCTGGAGTTCATCACGGTGGCATCACCTGACTATCTGGCGCGCAAAGGCACGCCCACCCATCCGCTGGAGATCGAGGAAAAACACAGCAGCGTGATCTACTTTTCTCCGCAAAGTGGCCGGCACTACCCGCTGGAATTTCGCAAAGGCGCAGAGTCCATCGATCTCACCGGCCCCTACCAACTGAGCGTGAACGAGAGCAATGCCTACCTGACCTCCATCGTGGCGGGCCTGGGCATTGGCCAGATCTCCAGCTGGCAGGCCCAGCGCCATCTTGCCAGCGGAGCCCTGGTGCAACTGTTGCCCGAGTGGACCCAGCCCCTGCTGCCCGTGTACGTGGTGTACCCGCCCAACCGCCACCTGAGTGCCAAGGTCCGAGCTTTTGTGGACTGGGCGGCCGAGCTTTTCCAACGCGAGTCCCATCTGCAGCGCACCACCTGACTCGCCCCGAGCTGATCCACGTTGACGCTGCTTGGACTCATGCCCGTCGCAAACGACGTGGCTGCCTTCAGTCTGTATGCTTGGCGCCATGAGCACCCCAGAGACACCACCACCCGCCCCGCCAGCCAGCAAACCCACCCAGCCGCGCAATCCCTTGCACGGCGTAACACTGGAGGCCATGGTGGTGGGCTTGGCCGATTATTTTGGCTGGGACGAACTGGGCCGGCAGATCCCCATCCGCTGCTTTCAGATAGACCCCAGCGTGGGCTCCAGCCTCAAGTTTTTGCGCAAGACCCCCTGGGCGCGTGAGAAGGTCGAGAGCCTGTACCTCTTCATGCTGCGCGACCAGCGGCGCAATGCGCAGGAATGACCAACACCCCGCGCAGCGCCCCTTTCTTGAGACCCTTCAATCGCCCGACGTCACCAAAAAGTCGCGACTGATACCACCACCCAGGTCGTTGACCCGATCCAGAAACTGCGTCAGGAACGCGTGCAGGCCCGTGGCCAGGATCTCGTCAATGCGGCCGTACTGCAGGTCAGCCAGCAGCCGCCCTGCCCTGCGGCGTGTTTCTGCGGACTGCTGGTTGGCGAGCACGGCCAGGTTGTCCACCACCTCGCGCAGGCACGCATGCAGCGAGCGAGGCATGTCACGGCTCAGGATCAACAGATCGGCCACACGCCCGGGTGTTATCACATCACGGTAGACCTTGCGGTACACCTCAAACGCCGACACGCTGCGCAAAATGGCGCTCCAGTGGTAGAAGTCGCTCTCCTGGTTGCGGTCGCTGGCACGGCCAAAAAAGTCGTTCTTGACCGCGTGGAACTTCACATCCAGCAGGCGCGCCGTGTTGTCGGCGCGCTCCAGGAAGGTCCCCATGCGCAAAAAGTGAAAGGCCTCGTCCTGCAGCATGGTGCCGAGCACCACGCCCCGTGAGAGGTGCGAACGGTACTTCACCCACTCAAAGAACTGGCCCGGATCGCGCTCGAAGGCATCACCCTCCAGCTGTCGGTGCAGTTCCAGCCAGGTCTGGTTCTGCGTTTCCCACACTTCGGTGGTCAGCGCACCGCGCACGGCCCGCGCATTTTCGCGCGCAGCGCGCAGGCAGGACAGGATGGATGAAGGGTTGGTGCCATCGCGCACCATGAATGCCAGCACGTTGGCGGGCGTCACTTCACCATGTTTGGCGGTATAGGCGGGGATCAACTCGCTGATGGACAGCAGCCCCTCCCAACCGACCTGCGCTGCGTCGGCAGACTGCGGCAGCAGGGACATTTCGTAGCTCACGTTGAGCATGCGTGCGGTGTTCTCAGCCCGCTCGGTGTAGCGGGACATCCAGAACAAATGGTCGGCGGTACGGCTCAGCATGCAGCCTCCTTCATCGAACAGGGCTGAGAACCCCGCACGTGCTGCGCACGCACGCGGTGTTGTGTCGAAAGCCCCATGGCATGGGGCTTTTCAGCCCGCTCGGTGTAGCGTGACATCCAGAACAAGTGGTCAGCGGTACGGCTCTGCATGTTCAAAGGCTCCCTTGCGATTGGCTTTGCGACTGACCCTGCCCCAGGGACTGCGATTGCGACTGCGATTGCACGGACTTGGGTAGTGCGGCAGGCGCGCCCTCGCCCAGCACCCAGGTGTCCTTGGTGCCGCCGCCTTGCGACGAATTCACCACCAGCGATCCCTCTTGCAGCGCCACGCGCGTGAGGCCGCCTGCGACCATCTGCACCTCGCGTCCACTGAGCACAAAGGGGCGCAGGTCGATGTGGCGCGGGGCAATGCCGCTTTCCACATAGGTAGGGCAGCTCGACAGGCTGAGCGTGGGCTGCGCGATGTACCCCGCAGGGTTGGCAATGAGCGCGCGGCGGAAGTCCTCGATCTCGGCCTGCGTGGCCGCAGGGCCGATCAGCATGCCGTAGCCACCTGCGCCGTGCACTTCCTTGACCACCAGGTCCTTCAGGTTGGCCAGCACATGCTGCAGGTCGTCCTGCTTGCGGCACATCCAGGTGGGCACGTTCTTGAGAATGGGCTCCTCGCCCAGGTAGAAGCGGATCATCTCGGGCACGTAGGGATACACCGATTTGTCGTCGGCCACGCCCGTGCCCACGGCATTGCAGATGCCGACGTTGCCCGCCCGGTAGGCCTCCATCAGGCCGTAGCAGCCCAAGGTGGAATTGCGGCGGAAGACCTGCGGGTCGAGGAAGTCGTCGTCCACGCGGCGGTAGATCACGTCCACCCGCTGCAAGCCGCGCGTGGTGCGCATGTACACAAACTTGTCCTTGACCACAAGGTCCTGCCCCTCGACCAGTTCCACACCCATCTGCTGGGCCAGGAAGGCGTGCTCGAAGTAGGCGCTATTGTGCATGCCGGGGGTCAGCACCACCACAGTGGGCTCATCGGCCGTGGCAGGGGCGCTGGCACGCAGGGTCTCCAGCAGCATGTCAGGGTAATGGGCCACGGGCGCGACCTTGTGCTGGCTGAACAGCTCAGGGAACAGGCGCATCATCATCTTGCGGTTTTCGAGCATGTAGCTCACGCCGCTGGGCACGCGCAGGTTGTCCTCGAGCACGTAGTACTCGCCCTTGCCCTGCGCGTCGGGGGCGCGCACGATGTCGATGCCCGCAATGTGCGCGTAGATGTTCTGCGGCACATGCAGGCCTGCCATCTCGGGGCGGTACTGCGCGTTGTTGAGTATCAGGTCGGCGGGCACGATGCCGGCGCGGATGATGTCCTGAGCGTGGTACACATCGTGGATGAAACGGTTGAGCGCCGTGACCCGCTGCACCAGCCCCTGCTGCATGCTGCTCCACTCATGGGATGGAATGATGCGCGGGATCAAGTCAAACGGAATCAACCGCTCGTTGCCCGCACCGCCCTCGTCCTTCGCGCCGTAAACGGCGAAGGTAATGCCCACGCGCCGAAAGATCATCTCGGCTTCGGCCCTGCGGGCCTGCATCACATCAGGGGGCTGTTTGCTCAACCACTGCGCATAGCGCTTGTAGTGTTCTCGCACGTCGCTGCCATCAAAAGGCAGCATGGCGTACATCTCGTCAAATTTCTGCATGAACTGGCCTCCTGCAGACAGGATAGCAAGTTGCGCGCCCACGGCGGGAAAACGGCCCCTGATGGCACTCTGGCATCGCGCTGCTCAATCCGCCCTGGGCTCCATCGGGTGTTGCCAATAGCGCCGCACGGTGTCGCGCTCACACCGTATCCACGCGGGTTTTGCCGAGGTCCAGGTCGCGGCACCGCAGCGCGATGACTCCACCACTGGGGTGTCGCGAAGGCGATAGCGCTGCAGGACTTCGGGAGCGGGATGGCCAAATCGGTTGCGGTATCCAGCCTGCACCAAAGCGGTGCGCGGCTGGACGGCATCCAGAAACGCTGACGATGAAGAGGTCTTGCTGCCATGGTGGGGCACCAGCAGCAGCTCAGCCCGCAGAGTAGCGCCCCGTGCCAGCAGGGCCTGCTCCTGCGGGGCTTCGATGTCGCCCACCAGCAAGGCTGACACGCCCTGCGGGCCTGCGGAAGTGACGCGCAACACGCAGCTCAGCGCATTGGGGCGCACCGTGCGCGCCGCAGCATCGTCCGGCTGCGGGTGCAGCACTTCGAAGGCGACGCCATCCCACGCCCAGCGCTGGCCCGCCAGACAAGGACGCACCGGGCGCAGGCCCTGCAAGGCGTGGTCTGCCTCCAGCGACCCCACCAGCTCTGCGTGCGGCTGCTGCGCCAGCACCGCCGCCGCTCCGCCCGTGTGGTCGGCATCGCGATGGCTCAGCATGAGGGTGTCCACCCGCTCCCCCAGCGCCCGCAGCAGCGGCACCAGCACGCGGTGGCCCGCGTCGCTCTCACGGCTGAAACGGGGCCCCGCGTCGTACAGCAGCGTGTGCGTGGCCGTACGCACCAACACAGCATTGCCTTGGCCGATGTCGGCCGCCAGCAGTTCAAACTGCCCCGGCGCCGGACGCACCGGCTGCCAGCACAACGCGGGCCAGAGCAGCGAAAATGCCAACATCCGCAGCCGCCAGGGCAGGCGCGCGGCCAGTAGCGCACCTCCGGCCACAGCCAACATGCCCGCCCACAAGGGCGCAACCGGCAGGAAGAGCACGGCCCAGGGCCACTGCGCCCACCAGTGCAGCAGGGCCGACAGCGGCTGCAGACTGAGCGCGGCCAAGCTCCACAAGGGCGACCACAGCACGCCCCCCAGGGCCAGCGGCGTGACCACCAGGGTGACCCAGGGGATCGCCACCAGATTCGCGGCAAAACCCACCAGAGAGACCTGGCCAAACAGGAGCAAGGTCAGAGGCGTCAGCGCCAGCGTCACCACCCACTGCTCGCGAACTAATGCATAAAAATGTTGCCTAGCGCTTAATGGATAAGCGCTACCAGCTATTGAATTAGTAGCAAAAAGAATACCGACGGCCACAAAACTCAGCCAAAAACCCGCCTGTGCCAGCGCCCACGGGTCTGCGATCACCACCGCCGCACACGCCCACAGCCACACGTGCGGCCAGGGCCAGCGGCGGCCGCTGAGCTGCAGCACTGCAATCGCGGCCAGCATGGTCACCGTGCGCTGCGCGGGCACGCCCCAGCCGCTGAACAGCGCGTAGGCCGCTGCCAGCACCACCCCTGCGGCCAGCGCTGCGGAGGGCGCAGGCACTGCCAGGCACAACCGGGAAGAACGCCGCCACAGGGCGCCCACCACAAGCGCGGCCAGCCAGGCAAACAGGGTGATGTGCAGCCCGGAAATACTCATCAAGTGCGCCACGCCCGTGGCGCGGAAAACATCCCAGTCCGCCCGATCGATGGCGCGCTGGTCCCCCGTCACCAAAGCCGCCACCACACCCGCAATGCGCGCGCGGGCCGGATCACCCCCCTCCGGGTCGCGGGCCAGGCGGTCAAAGATCGCATCGCGCACCAACTGTCGCGCACGCTCCACAGGATGGCGCCAGGTTGTAGCCACAAACTCCGGCGGTTCATCCTTAGGCCCTGCGCGCACATAGCCTGTGGCCTGCACCCCCTGCTCCCACATCCACAGCTCGTAGTCAAACCCGTGCGGGTTGCGCAGCCCGTGCGGCGCCTTCAGGCGCACTGTCAGCGTCCAGCGGTCTCCCGCTTTCAGAGCGGGCGGCGTGCGCTGCAGCTCCATTCCCCCTGCCGCATCGCGGAAGGGGCCGCCATACCAGGCCAGGTCGATGCGTGGGGGCAGCGTCACCGCAGCGCCATCCAGGCGCGCAACCTCTACCTCCATGCGAATGCGGGTACCGGCCTCGTTGGTCTGTGGCATGGCAGCCACCACGCCCGTCACGCGAAGGTCCTGGCCTTCCAGAGCAGGCGCGAGGCCCTGGGCCGCAAAGTCCACAGAGCGCAGCCCACACAGGGCGAACATCGCCAGGACACCCGCGAAGACGGCCTGCGCGGTGGCAGCAGGGCCACCCCAGCGGCGGCGCCTGGATGCAGCCCGCATGCACCCGAACAGCACCACCCCAGCTGCAAGAACCGCCCCATACACCAGCCCAGGCCACAACTGCGGTTGCTGCAGTTGCAGCGCGGCACCCAGCACCGCGCCCAAGAGACCAGCGGGCAGCCGCCAGGGCGCAGCGGAGGACATCGCGGGGTTGGGATCGGCCACGCCGCCATGCCCACTCGCCTCAGCAGGGGATACGGCATTAGGGGCACTTATGGCGGGCATGGGCTGATGCTAATGTGGCTGCGTGCGCCTGACCGCTGGATTCTGCACACCGGGCTGTGTAACACTTGCGGGCACCGGGGCGCGGCTGGGGCGCCCAGCCACAAAGCCATACCGCAACGTCGGCGAACCCCGCCAACTTTGCGCACGCCAGACATCTGGCAACCAGCCTCAGGCACCGAGCACCCGCCACCGCCGCCATCCACCATCACTTCGCACCGAGGAAGACCATGAGCGTTTACGACAAGCTGAAAGAACTCAACATCACCCTGCCCCCGGTGTCGGTACCCGCTGCCGCCTACGTGCCCTATGTGCAGACCGGCAACCTGGTATTCCTGTCGGGCCACATCGCCCGCAAGGACGGCAAGCCCTGGGCCGCGCAGTTGGGCCGCGATATCGGCACCGAAGAAGGCAAGCTGGCCGCACGCGCAGTGGCCATTGACCTGATGGGCACACTGCAGGCGGCCTGCGGCGGCGACCTGAACCGCGTCAAGCGCATCGTCAAGGTCATGAGCCTGGTGAATTCCACGGGTGATTTCACCGAGCAGCACCTGGTCACCAACGGCGCCAGTGAACTGCTGGGCCAGGTCTTTGGTGAAAAGGGCGTGCACGCCCGCAGCGCATTTGGCGTGGCACAGATCCCCCTGGGTGCGTGCGTGGAGATTGAGCTGATTGCAGAACTGGCCTGAGCAAAAGAAGGGTGCCACGCCCTTTTTCTAGCGGAAGCGCGTGGCAATGACCCAGGGCTCAGGTGCTGAACCCGTGCCGCACGGGTCAACCCTGCAGCTTGAAGCGCTCCACCAGTTGGGTCAATCGGGCGGCCTGGTCGTTCAGCGACTGGGCCGCAGCGGCCGATTGCTCTGACAAGCTGGCGTTTTGCTGTACCGAGCTCTCCAGCTCCAGCGCATCGCGGTTCACCTGGGTAATCAAATCAAACTGGCTTTGAGCGTCGCGCGAAATGCCCTCAATCAGCTGGGCCACACGCTCCACAGACTCTCGGATCGACACCGTGGCATCGCCCGTCTGGCGCACCTCTTGCACGCCCGCAGACACCCGGTCCAGCGAGTTTTCAATCAGCGCCTTGATCTCCTTGGCGGCCCCCGCACTGCGCTGCGCCAGGCTGCGCACTTCACTGGCCACCACGGCAAATCCTCGCCCTTGCTCACCGGCACGGGCCGCCTCCACTGCGGCGTTGAGCGCCAGGATGTTGGTCTGAAAGGCGATGCTGTCAATCAGGCCAATGATGTCGCCAATTTTGCGCGAGGCTTGTTCAATGTCCTGCATGGTCGACATGGCCTGGGTAACCTTGCGTTCGCCTGCTCGGGCGGCCTCACGGGCCTGCGTCGCCAATGCATTGGCATCGTTGGCCGACTGGCCACTGTGGCGCACGGAATCCGACAGCCCATCCACCACCGACTGGGTACGCTGCAATGTGGCGGCGGTGGTTTCTGCGCGATTGCTCAGGTTCAGGCTGCCCTCGCTGATTTCCGTGCAGGTCTGGTAGATGGCATGCGCGGCATCCGACACCCCCAGCACCAGCCCATTGAGGTTGCTGCGCATCAACTCCTGGGCCTGCAGCAAGCCGCCGATTTCGTCATTGCGGCGCACCACCACAGCGGAAGACAAATCATGCCGGGCCATGTGGTGCGCAGCCTGCACCGCGCTGTCCAACCCACTCACCACATCTCGCGTCAGTCGCCAGCCCATGAATGCGGCCAATGCCAAAGCCAGCGCAGCGCCTGCCGCCAGCATCCAGCGCGCAGACGACACCATGCCACCCGCCGCTGCAGCGGTCTGATTGACCTGCACATCATCCCAAGCGCCCAAAGCCCGCACGCCGGTGCGCCACGCACTCAGGCGCTCTTGCCACTTGGCATTGTCGGCAGCAAAGCTCAACCGCACCATAAGGGCGGCAGCCCCCTCGCCACTGTCCCCCGCCTCCTTGCGACCCATGGCAATGATTTCAAGGCTGGCCTGGGCTGCAGCACGTGCCTTGTCATTGAGCGCCTGTCCATCCTGTTCTGGGGTCAACGAGCGCGCCACATCGCTGAGCTCCAGGTACTTTTTGCCCGAGGTTTCGATCAAACGCAGGTTGTCCGCCAACCGATCTGAGGGACTGGACTGCAAACCGGGGAGCATCTGGGCCACGGTCTCCATTTCACGCTCCATGCTGCGAATGGCCTGGCTGCGCTGGGCCCCAGAGCCCGCCACCTGCACCAAGGTATCCCCCAATCCACCAATGCGTTGCAGCGCCAATGCCGTGAGCCCCACCAAAATGGCAAGCACAAGGCCAAAACTCAAAACCATGCGGTGGGCTATCTTGGTGGGCTGCAAAGACATTGAAAAAGACACGAGATACATCCAGTTATGAGAAGTCAACAATTGAGCCTATCAGCCAATCTCGTCATACCTCCTGGGGTTTCTCCGGATCCTTGTGTAGAGGGGCGACACGCCATGGCATCGCTTTCTGCGTAGCGACCGCTCACCGTACATTCGCTCAATCTTCGATGGAACCTCGGCAGGCGCCGACAAAAAAAAGCCAACCGCATGCGGTTGGCTTTGCGCGTTCACGGCCCCACAGACCTGTACGATGACCGACGACCTATTGGCTATTCCACCCGGGTCACCGCATTGGGCTTGAACCCCAGATCCGCTGCCTTGCCCTTGCGGCCGCGCGCGGCCCGTGCGTTGTTCAGGCTGCGGATTTCCAGCGTCTCGTCCCGCTGCTTGCCCCCCCGGCCAATGCCATCGAGGCGAATGCTGCGGGTGTAGGCCGCCGCGCCTGCGAGCTGGTCCTTGTCTTCCAGGTCAATCAGCATCAGCCCCCGGCCGCCATTGGCCATGGTTTTCAGCTCGGTGATCTCAAACGTGAGGATGCGCCCGCCGGTGGAGGCGCAGGCCACATGCGTGGCGGGCACCACCGGTTTGCTGCCTGTGCCGCCTGCTGCGTGCGAGGGCACGCACACGGTTTCGCCCTCGCCCAGGGTGATGAAGGCCTTGCCGCCCTTTTGGCGCGAGACCATGTTCTCCACCGCTGCCAAAAAGCCGTAGCCGCCCGAGTTGGACAGCAGCAGCGTGGCATTGGCAGGGCCTGCAAAGTAGTGCAGCAGCTGCGTGCCTGCTTCCAGCTCAATCAGCGTGGTCACCGGCTGGCCATCGCCGCGGGCGCCCGGCAGCAGCGACACGGCCACCGAGTACACACGGCCATTGCTGCCAAAGGCCAGCAGGGTATCGACCGTGCGACATTCGAACGTGCCGTACAGCCCGTCGCCCGCCTTGAAGGCAAAGCTGGCGGCCTCGTGGCCATGGCCGGTGCGGGCGCGCACCCAGCCTTTTTCCGAGACGACCACCGTCACAGGCTCGTCCACCACCTTCACTTCGGCCACGGCCTTTTTCTCGGCCTGGATCAGCGTGCGGCGCGCGTCGGCAAAGGTCTTGGCGTCCGCCTCGATCTCCTTGACCATGGTGCGGCGCAGCGAGCCGGGGTTGTTCAGGATGTCTTCGAGCTTGCCCTGGCTGTCGCGCAGGTCTTTCAGCTCTTGCTCGATCTTGATAGCTTCGAGCCGTGCGAGCTGGCGCAGGCGGATTTCAAGGATGTCCTCGGCCTGCCGGTCGCTGAGGTTGAAACGTGCAATCAGCGCGGCCTTGGGGTCTTCGGCCTGACGGATGATGGCGATCACCTCGTCGATATTGAGCAGCACCAGCTGCCGCCCTTCGAGGATGTGGATACGGTCCAGCACCTTGTTCAGCCGGTGCTGACTGCGGCGGGTGATGGTGGTCTGGCGGAAGGCGATCCACTCTTCCAGCATCACGCGCAGCGACTTCTGCACGGGCTTGCCGTCCAAACCCACCATGGTGAGGTTGATGGGGGCCGAGGTTTCCAGGCTGGTGTGGGCCAGCAGCGCGGTAATCAGCTCCTGCTGCGGGATCTTGCCGGTTTTGGGCTCGAACACCAAACGCACGGGCGCGTCCTTGCTCGACTCGTCGCGCACCACGTCCAGCACGGCCAGCATGCTGGCTTTGAGTTGCGTCTGCTCCTGCGTCAGCGCCTTCTTGCCGGCCTTGACCTTGGGGTTGGTGATCTCTTCGATCTCTTCCAGCACGCGCTGGGTGCTGACGCCGGGCGGCAGTTCGTTGACCACCAGCTGCCACTGGCCGCGCGCCATGTCCTCGATCTTCCAGCGCGCGCGCACCTTGAGGCTGCCCCGGCCTGTGCGGTAAGCATCGGCGATGTCGCCCGCGCTGCTGATGATCTGGCCGCCGCCGGGGTAGTCCGGGCCGGGCACAATGGTCAGCAGCTCGTCCTGGCTGAGCGTTGGCGTCTTGATGAGTGCGATGCAAGCGTCGGCAATCTCGCGCAGGTTGTGGCTGGGGATCTCGGTGGCCAGGCCCACGGCAATGCCGCTGGCACCGTTGAGCAGCGCAAACGGCAGGCGGGCGGGCAACTGGCGCGGCTCGGAGGTAGAGCCGTCGTAGTTGGGCATGAAATCGACCGTGCCTTCGTCGATTTCATCGAGCAGCAGGCTGGTGATGCGCGACAGGCGGGCCTCGGTGTAGCGCATGGCCGCAGCGCCGTCGCCGTCGCGGCTGCCGAAGTTGCCCTGGCCGTCGATCAGCGGGTAGCGCTGGGCAAAGTCCTGCGCCATGCGCACCAGCGCGTCGTAGGCCGACTGGTCACCGTGGGGATGGAAGCGGCCCAGCACATCGCCCACCACACGGGCGCTCTTGACGGGCTTGGCGGCCATGTTGCGCGTGGGGCCGCTGTAGCCCAGGCCCATGCGGTCCATCGAATACAGAATGCGCCGCTGCACGGGCTTCAAGCCGTCGCACACATCGGGCAGCGCACGGCCCTTGACGACCGAGAGCGCGTATTCCAGGTAGGCGCGCTGGGCGTAGCCCGCCAGGCCCAGGGAGTCGCCCCCGTCGTCGCCTGCGATGGTGAAATCAAGAGTGGGTTGGTCGCTCATGCGTTAGCGCTCATTCGTTCGGAATCGTCGGTAAGGGTTCAAACGCCGTCTGCGGCGCGCTGCGGGTCTGTGCCACCTGGGTGGGCGGCAGGTTGCCCCGGTTCTGCGCGCCGCCCGTCAGCTCCATGCGCACACGGCCTGGCAGGGCGCGCTGTGTCAACACGGGGGCGGGCGGTTTGAGCTGGGCGTAGAGGCCCAGCACGGTGCGCACATAGTTTTGGGTTTCCTTGAAGGCTGGCACCTGGTTACCCGCCTTTTGCACGGCGCCTTCGCCCGCGTTGTAAGCGGCCACAGCCAAGTCCATGCGGCCGGGGAACAGGTCGAGCAGGTGGCGCAGGTAACGCGTGCCAGTGGGCACATTCACGGCGGGGTCGGCCAGTTTTTGCTCCACCGTGCGTCTCTTGTCCGCACTCACGCCAAAGCGGCTGGCCGTGGCGGGCATCACCTGCATCAGGCCCACGGCGCCCTTGGGCGACACGGCGGTGGCGTCAAAACCGGACTCGGTGGCGATCACGGCCTGCAGCAGCTCGTAGTCCACGCCGTGTTGGTTAGACGCCGCGCGCAGGTGGTGTTTGACGCGCTTGTAGTCGGGCGCAATGTCGAAAAACGCCAGCAGGCGTGCGCCCGCTGCAGGCAGCGCGTAGGGCATGGGCGACGCAGTGGCCGGTGCGTCGCGGGTCGAGTCAAAGTCGTTGCCACGAAAAAACAGCTGGTCGCGCGCATCGACCTGCTCGGCCGCAAAGTGCGTCACGCCGCGCTCGTCCACATGCGCCCACAGGTCCGCATGGGCCATTTGCTGCACAAAACATAGCAGCAAACCCAATACAGACAAGCGCAGGGCACTGTTTTTACTCATATCTTGATCACAAACACCGGGCGGATCGCGTCGATGCGGTCAGATGTCGATCTCGACCGCATCGCCATGCAGCTCCATCAGCTCGCGGCGCGCGGCGGCTTCGCCCTTGCCCATGAGCTTGGTGATGAGGCCTTCGGTGGCGGCAAAGTCCATGTCGCCCAGCTGCACGGGCAGCAGGCGGCGGGTGTCGGGGTTGAGCGTGGTTTCCCACAGCTGCTCGGCATTCATCTCGCCCAAGCCCTTGAAGCGGCTGATCTGGCATTTCTCGCGCGGTACGCCGTCTTTTTCGGCCTTGTCCAGGATGGCGGCCAGCTCGCCATCGTCCAGCGCATACATCTTGGCCGCAGGCTTCTTGCCACGGGCGGGCACGTCCACCCGGAACAGCGGCGGGCGCGCCACATAGATGTGCCCGGCCTCGATGAGCTTGGGAAAGTGGCGGAAGAACAGCGTGAGCAGCAGCACCTGGATGTGCGAGCCGTCCACGTCGGCGTCGCTCAAGATGCAGACCTTGCCGTAGCGCAGGCCGCTCAAATCCGGCGTGTCGTTGGGGCCGTGCGGGTCTACGCCAATAGCCACCGAGATGTCGTGGATTTCGTTGTTGGCAAACAGGCGGTCGCGCTCGACCTCCCACGTATTGAGCACCTTGCCGCGCAGCGGCAGGATGGCCTGGCTTTCCTTGTCGCGGCCCATCTTGGCGCTGCCACCGGCCGAGTCGCCTTCGACCAGGAAGACTTCGTTGTGGGCGATGTCTTTGCTTTCGCAGTCGGTAAGCTTGCCGGGCAACACGGCCACGCCAGAGCCCTTGCGTTTTTCGACCTTCTGGCCGGCCTTCTGGCGCGTTTGCGCAGCCTTGATGGCCAGCTCGGCGAGCTTCTTACCGTATTCGACGTGCTGGTTCAGCCACAGCTCGAGCGCCGGGCGCACAAAGCCGCTGACCAGCCGCACCGCGTCGCGCGAGTTCAGGCGCTCTTTGATCTGGCCCTGGAACTGCGGGTCGAGCACCTTGGCCGACAGCACATAACTGGCACGCGCAAACACGTCTTCGGGCAGCAGCTTGACGCCCTTGGGCAGCAGGCTGTGCAGCTCGATGAAGCTCTTGACCGCATTGAACAGGCCGTCGCGCAGGCCGCTCTCGTGCGTGCCGCCTGCGCTGGTGGGGATCAGGTTGACGTAGCTCTCGCGCACCGGCTGGCCGTCTTCGGTGAAGGCCACGGCCCAGGCGGCGCCCTCGCCTTCGGCAAAGCTTTCGTTGTTGCGGTCGGCAAAACCCTCGCCTTCAAACAGCGGGATCACCGGGTCGCCGTTCAGCGTCTGCATCAGGTAGTCACGCAGGCCGCCCTTGTACTGCCAGGTTTGCGTGTCGCGGGTTTTCTCATTGACCAGCTGCACCGTCACGCCGGGCATGAGCACGGCCTTGCTGCGCAGCAAGTGGGTCAGCTCGCCCATGGGCAAGGCGCTGGATTCAAAGTACTTGGCGTCGGGCCACACGCGCACCGAGGTGCCCTGCTTTCGCTCACCCGCCTCCAGCGGGCGGGCCACCAGGGGTTCGATCACGTCGCCCGCCGAGAACACCAGGCGTGCCACCTTGCCTTCGCGGTAGCTGGTGGCTTCGAGCCGGGTGGCCAGGGCGTTGGTCACACTCACGCCCACACCATGCAGACCGCCCGAGAAGCTGTAAGCCCCGCCCTTGCCCTTGTCGAACTTGCCGCCCGCATGCAGGCGGGTGAACACCAGCTCGATCACCGGCGCGTTTTCCTCGGGGTGCATGCCGTAGGGGATGCCCCGGCCGTCGTCTTCGACACTCACCGAGCCGTCGGCATGCAGCGTGACGCGGATCTTCTTGCCGTGCCCGGCCAGCGCCTCGTCGGCGGCGTTGTCCAGCACTTCCTGAATGATGTGCAGGGGGTTGTCGGTGCGGGTGTACATGCCCGGGCGCTGCTTGACGGGCTCCAGGCCCTTGAGCACGCGGATCGAACCTTCGGAATATTCGCTGGCGGATGCAGAAGACGGTTTGGCAGACATAGCGGCGGATTGTAGTGCGGCAGGCGCGGCATAGCTGGATGAAAAACCAGTAAACCGTCGGCCCTGCTGGCAACTGTATCGGTCACAGGTGTACCAGCACGTTTCACGCAATCTGGCTACATTCCTGCGCATGCATACGAATCCTCCCAAACTGTCCATGTTCCAGGTGCTCGCCTGCGGTGCGGCCATCGTGACCCTGTCCATGGGCATCCGCCACGGCTTCGGCCTGTGGCTTTTGCCCATTACGCAAGAGATGGGCTGGACACGCCAGTCGTTCGCGCTGGCCATCGCCATCCAGAACCTGTCCTGGGGCCTGATCGGGATTTTTGCAGGCATGGTGGCCGACCGGTTTGGCGCGTTTCGCGTGCTGATGGGCGGCGCCGTTCTGTACGGCCTGGGCCTGGCAGGCATGGCGCTGTCGCCCACGCCCACGCTGTTTGCGCTGACGGCAGGCGTGCTGATTGGCGCGGCGCAGGCGGGCACCACCTATGCCGTGATCTATGGCGTGCTGGGGCGGCAGATTGCGCCCGAGAAGCGATCCTGGGCGATGGGCGTGGCGGCGGCGGCGGGCTCGTTCGGGCAGTTCCTCATGGTGCCTGTCGAGGGCTGGCTGATTGCAGGGCTGGGCTGGCAGCAGGCGCTGCTGGCGCTGTCGATGGCCGTGCTGCTGATCGTGCCGCTGGCCTTTGGCCTGCGGGAACCCGGCTTCAAGGGCGCGGCCCCTGTGAAGCGCGAGCAAACCATCGTGCAGGCGCTGGGCGAGGCCTTCCGCTACCCCAGCTTCAACCTGTTGATGGCGGGCTATTTTGTATGCGGTTTCCAGGTGGTGTTCATTGGCGTGCACATGCCCAGCTACCTCAAGGACCACGGCCTGTCGCCCCAGGTTGCCAGTTATGCGCTGGCGTTGATCGGGCTGTTCAATGTATTTGGCACCTACATCGCAGGCGCGCTGGGCCAGCGCATGCCCAAGCGCTTCATCCTGGCGTTCATCTACTTTGCGCGGGCGGCGGCCATCACCGTGTTCTTGATCGTGCCGCTATCGCCGCTGTCGGTGTATGTGTTCTCGGCGGTGATGGGCACACTGTGGCTGTCGACCATCCCGCCCACCAACGCGACCATCGCGCAGATTTTTGGCGTGCAGCATTTGTCGATGCTGGGCGGCTTTGTGTTCTTCAGCCACCAGATCGGCAGCTTTCTGGGCGTGTGGCTGGGCGGCTATCTGTATGACGCCACGGGCAACTACGATATCGTCTGGTACATCGCCATCGGCCTGGGCGTGTTTGCCGGGTTGGTCAACCTGCCCGTCAAGGAAAGCCCCATCCGGCGCGGCGCGGCCCAACCCGCCTGATCTCTATTTGGCAAAAAGAACGCTCATGTCCACCGTCAGCGCATCCACCAACCCGCCCGCCCGCAGCATGCAACCGGCGTGGCGCTGGCTGGGCTGGATTGCTGCGGTGGCGCTGTGCCTGGCGGTTTTGGGCCTGTACATGGAGCCAGCCTTCATGGTGATGCTGGCCGACCAAATGTGGGCGTGCTTCTGAGTCAACGCCCTCTCATTTCAAGCAATATTAGCTTCTAGCGCTTATCCAGCAAGCGCAATAAGCTATATTTTTAATAGCACTATGCATGGTAACGAAGCTGCTTCCAGCTGGGTTCGCCGTTGGTCCCACCTGATCGCGCCGGACAGCACGGCGCTTGACGTGGCCTGTGGCGCCGGGCGCCACCTGCGCTGGCTGCGCGGCCTGGGGCATTCCGTGGTGGGTGTGGACCGCTCTGCCGAGGCCCTGGCCGCCTGCGACGGGCTGGGTGAACTGGTACTGGCCGACATCGAGAGCGGCCCATGGCCCTTTGCAGGCCGCCAGTTTGGTGCCGTGGTGGTCACCAACTACCTGTGGCGGCCCCTGCTGGGCACGCTGGTGGAGAGCGTGGCCCCAGGCGGCGTGCTGATCTACGAGACCTTTGCACACGGCCACGAAACCGTAGGCCGCCCGGCACGTCCAGAATTCCTGTTGCAGCCCGGGGAACTGCTGACCGCCTGCAAGGGGCTGCGCACCGTGGCCTATGAAGATGGCTTCCTGAAAAACCCCGACCGTTTCGTGCAACGCATCACGGCCGTGCGGGAACTCCCGCCGCCTGGGGGACCCTCACGACATCTTCTGCCCATGTGGCCTAGTTAGAATGCTCTTTTACCGTTTACCACTGCGGACATGACCTCTTCCTCCGTCGCTCTCACCGGCAGCATCGTCGCCCTCGTCACTCCCATGCACGAGGACGGTAGCGTGGACTATCCAGCCCTGCGCAAACTGATCGACTGGCACATTGCCGAAGGCACCGACTGCATCGGCGTAGTGGGCACCACGGGCGAATCGCCCACTGTCAACGTTGAAGAACACTGCGAGATCATCCGCGTGGCTGTGGAGCAATCTGTCAAGCGCGTACCCATCATGGCGGGCTGTGGAGCCAACTCCACCGCCGAAGCCATCGAGCTGGCCAAGTTCGCGCGCGGCGTGGGGGCCGACAGCCAGTTGCAGGTCGTGCCCTACTACAACAAGCCCACGCAAGAGGGCCAGTTCCAGCATTTCAAGGCGATTGCCGAAGCCACGGGCGACCTGCCCATCGTGCTGTACAACGTGCCCGGCCGCTCGGTGGCCGATATGCAGCACGACACCGTGCTGCGCCTGACCCAGGTGCCCGGCATCATCGGCATCAAGGAAGCCACCGGCAACATCGAACGCGCCCAGTGGCTCATCCGCGATGTGCCCAAGGGCTTTGGCGTGTATTCAGGCGACGACCCGACCGCCGTGGCGCTGATGCTGTGCGGAGGCCACGGCAACATCAGCGTGACGGCCAACGTCGCCCCGCGCCTGATGCACGAGTTGTGTGTCGCAGCCCTGGCGGGCGATGCACGCCGCGCCATGGAAATCCAGTTCAAGCTGATGCCGGTGCACAAAAACCTGTTCGTTGAAGCCAACCCCATCCCGGTCAAGTGGGCCATGGCACGCATGGGCCTGTGTGGTGGCACCATGCGCCTGCCCATGACACCTCTGACCCACAGCAACGAGGCTGTGGTCGAATCCGCGCTGCGCACCAGCGGCCTGATCTAATCCGGGCTGTGCCCGCTCCCCGAGACACACTCCAAGGATTTCCGCGTGAAAGCTGCTACCACCCGCCTGAGTCTGCTGGCCCTCGCCATGGCCCTGTCCGCCTGTGCCGCCCTGGAAGGCGACAAGATCGACTACAAGAGTGCGACCAAAGGCTCGACCCTGGCAGTCCCGCCAGACCTGACCCAGCTGTCGCGTGATTCACGCTACAACGTCCCTGGCGGCGCCGTCTCAGCCGCCGCCATGCAGGCCGGCCAGGCTGCGCAGCCATCGAGCACCGCCAACGCTGCAGCTCTGCAACTGGGTGATGTGCGTATCGAGCGCGATGGCAACCAGCGCTGGCTGGTGGTCAATCGCCCCGCCGACAAGCTCTGGGAACCTGTGCGTGACTTCTGGCAGGAAAGCGGCTTCAACCTGGCGCAGGCAGAGCCCAATGTGGGCATCATGGAAACCGACTGGGCCGAAAACCGCGCCAAGCTGCCCCAGGACTTCATCCGCTCCACCATCGGCAAGCTTCTCGACTCGCTGTACTCCACCGGTGAACGCGACAAGTTCCGCACGCGCCTGGAGCGCAACGCCAATGGCGGCACCGAGATCTACATCACCCACCGCGGAATGATTGAGGTCTACGGCAACGTCTCCAAAGACAGCACCGTGTGGCAACCCCGCCCCTCCGACCCGGAACTCGAAACCGAATTCCTGCGCCGCCTGATGGTCAAGCTGGGCGTGAGCCAAGAGCAGTCCAAGGCAGTGGCTGCGGCTCCTGCCCCCCGCGCACAGTCGGCCCGCATGGCCACGGTGGACAACAAGCCCGTGGTCCAGCTTGATGAGGGTTTTGACCGTGCATGGCGCCGCGTCGGCTTGGCGCTGGACCGTACAGGCTTCACAGTAGAAGACCGTAACCGCAATGAAGGCACCTACTTCGTGCGCTACGTGGCCCCCAATGCCGAGAAGAAGGACCCGGGGTTCTTCGGCAAGCTCTTCAGCTCTTCCAACGCCACGCCTCCGCTCAAGTACCGCATCCTGGTCCGCAGCCAGGGTGACTCGACCACCGTATCGGTGCTCAACGAATCTGGTGTCCCCGAATCTTCCGCCAATGCAGAACGCATCGTGCGTGTGATTGCCGACGACCTGAAGTAAGCGGCGCGACTTGGGCGCTCCATTGCCCCGCCTGGGCCCGGGGCAACGCCCAGGCAATTGCACTCCACCACAACATGCTGCGCTTCAAGAACCTGGGAAGCGGCAGCACCGGAAATGCGACGGTGGTGGAGGGCAGCGACGGAACTCAAGTCCGCCGGCTGCTCGTCGATTGCGGATTCGGAATCCGGCAACTGCAGGCCCGCCTGGCGCTAGCGCAGCTGCTGGTGGATGACCTGGACGCCGTCTTCATCACCCACGAGCACTCGGACCACATCGGCTGTGCACTGACCCTCGCGCTGCGCTACCGCATCCCGGTGTGGATGAGCCAGGGAACCTACGCCGCCCTGGGCTCGCCCGACCTGGATGGCATGCTGCGCATTGCACATGACATGCAAGCCCTGGATCTGGGCAGCTTCTGGGCCCTGCCCTTTACAGTGCCACACGATGCGCGCGAACCACTGCAGCTGCGCTGCTCGGACGGAGCATCCCACCTGGGCGTGCTCACCGATCTAGGCCACGCCAGCGACCATGTTTTGCAGCAGCTAAAGGGCTGCCATGCGCTGATGATCGAAGCCAACCACGACCCCGAGATGCTCGAAGCATCCCGGTATCCAGCCTTCCTGAAACGCCGCGTCGCAGGGCCGTATGGGCACCTTGCGAACTTCGCAACAGCAGATATCCTGCGCAGCGTACGACACCCTGGCCTGCATCGGGTGGTAGCAGCCCACCTGAGCGCGCAAAACAATATCCCAATACTCGCGCAACAAGCATTGGGCCTTGCGCTGGAGTGGCCCACCGAGGAAATTGCCGTTGCCAGCCCCACGGCAGGTACCCCCTGGCTGGCTGTTGGATGATGAGCAGGACTTACGCCATCCATCGAGAGACAGCAAACGCCTTGGCCTTGGAGCAAACCGCTTGCCTGACCCCTGATTTGCGCAGCCATGGTGAATGGAACCGCCCTATCGCAAATTACCTGCACAGAAGAAACGCGGCACCATAAAAAAAGCCCCGACCTTGCAGTGCGGGGCTTTGGTGCAGTGGCGGGCCTTGCAACCCGCCAGAGCCTGTAGCAAATTACTTGGCTGCGGAAGCGCCGGTTGCAGCAGTTGCAGCAGCATCAGCAGCAGCCTTGGCTGCGTCAGCGGCGGGGGCAGCGGCAGCCGAGGCAGCGTCGGAAGCGGCAGGAGCGGCTTCAGAAGCGGCGGGAGCTGGTGCGGGCGCTGGAGCTGGGGCTTCCACGGCAGCGGGTGCTGGCGTAGGAGCTGGCTCTTCCTTCTTGCCACAAGCGGCGAGTGCAGCAGCAGCGATCAGGGCGGCCAGAACGAGAGAGTTCTTCATTTCGATTTTCCTAGTTGGACAGACAGAATCTTGAGAAGCCACGGCGTCAGGCTTTGTGGAAGCCCCGGTACGCTTTGGCACAATGCGCTTGGCATGCACCGTTTAGGCGCAGCCACTGATTATATTGGCATTTAGTCAATACAGACTAACACTGACGGAACCTTTACACCTCATTGACAAGGGGCAAAGAATTCAGAAGGGTCACAAACCCAGCGTCGAAGCAGGAAAGCCGGGGGTGCTTTTGCTGCGCACCCACTCGTTGAGGGTCTCGCGCAGCAGCACGCGGCGATCTGGCTCGATGCCTGCAACGCCCACGCACCGCTCCGGGTCCAGCCGCTGCATCACCCAATGTGGAGACCACAAAGCGCTGGGAATATCCAGGGGATCCGCCGCCGGGCTGCGTCGGCAGGTGATGATGTGGTCCCACGTGCCCCTCCAACGCACAAAACGTGCGTGCCGGCGGAGCACATCATCGTAGCTGCACGCCAGCATCGTGAAGCGTCGGCTTCCATGGGCCCAGTCTTGCAAGGCTTCGGCCACACTGCGTTCGCCCAGCGGCCAGTCGTGGAAATTCGCATCGCTGATCACGATCTCCTTCCAGCCATCACGGGCAGCCGTGGCAATCGCATCGCGCACCATTTGCTGAAACGCATCACGACCACTGAATCGCCCCCGCGGGAGGTCGGGCAGCGAATCTGGAGCCGAGGAGGAAGCTTCGATCATGCGGTGTCTCCTGTGGGTGACTCAAGCTATCCAGCCCATACGTGCGCCCAACCCGCATCACACCACGATGACAGCAACTCCAGCGCGTCATCGCTGGCACGCGCCAGTTCGCGGGCGGTCAGCTGGCGTTCGTCAGCCAAGCGGCGCATCAGCGTTGCGTCGCGGCCTGCGGCACGGTAGCTCTCGCCGTTGATGAACACATGGTGTGCGTCGTACATCATGCGACTGCGACGATCCAGACGTACACCCTCCAGCATCACACGAGCATCACCAGGCTCGAACCACACATTGGACTTGGGTTCCGTCAGATATTCGCCCAGGGCGCGCTCCAGAACAAGGGGCTGCTCCAGCACACGGCTCAGAGCACTCCGCGCAAAGTCCAGCAATTCCCCCGGAATGGCAGCAGGCTGAGGCACAGCGTCCTGCTGCGCGTCACGGTACAGCAGCGGTTTGTCCTGATCAGCGGCGTCCTCAGCCAGGCGCACCAACAACTCCTGGCCCAACTCGGCGCGGGAAGGCACCTTGAAGCCGATGGAATAAGTCATGCACTCGCCCTCAGCGATACCATCGTGGGCGTAGCGGGGAGGCAGGTACAACATATCGCCCGGCTCCAGCACGTACTCCTCTTCAGGTTCAAACTGCGCCAACACCTTGAGTGGAATGCCTTCGCGCAACGTGAGATCCTTCTGGCGGCCGATGCGCCAACGGCGCTTGCCGTGGGCCTGCAGCAAAAAGACGTCGTAACTGTCGAAATGCGGCCCCACGCCACCGCCATCGGACGCATAGCTGATCATGATGTCATCGAGCCGCGCCTCCGGCACGAACCGGAATTGCTGCATGAGCGCATGCACAGCATCATTGTGCAAATCCACACCTTGCACCAGCAAAGTCCAGTCTGGCTTCTGGAGCGCAGGCAGGGCGCGCCTTTGAAAGGGGCCGTGACGCAGCTTCCAAACGCCTTTGGCCAGTTGCACCAGGCGGGACTCCACACCTTCCTGAGAAGCCAGTGCAAATAGCTCGGACCGCAGTACAGGGGGCGCAAACTGCGGTATGGCCTGACGGAGCAGCAAGGGCTTTTTCTGCCAGTGGCGGCGCATGAATTGCGCGGGGGTCAGGCCGCCGAGCAGGGTAAGGGGTTGCTGAATATCCATGGGATCTGGTCTGCCCGTTTCGCGGGGCCATTGGTCAAACTGCGACAATTCTCCTATGGAAATTACCCAACAATGTGTGGTCGCACTGACCTGGACCCTGAAAGACACCCTGGGCGAAGAACTCGACGTACTCGACGAGCCTGTGGAGTTTCTGGTGGGCGGTGATGATCTTCTGCCCCGCATCGAAGAGGCCCTGCAAGGCCACAGCCCCGGCGCCACGCTGTCACTACACCTCGAACCCGAGGACGCTTTCGGCGACTTCAACGACCAGTTGCTGTTTTTAGAACCCCGCACGCTTTTCCCCGCCGAGATTGAAGAAGGCATGACCTTCGACGGCATGGCACTGCCCGAGGGCTGCAACCCCGATGCCCCCCGCACGGTCCTGTACACCGTGGCCGAAATCTATCCGGAACATATCGTGCTCGATGGCAACCACCCGCTCGCAGGGATAGCACTGCGCCTGCAGTTGACCGTACAGGCTGTGCGGGAGGCCACCGAAGAAGAAATTGGCCGAGGCAGCGCAGGCACAGGCTTTTTTCGGGTGCAGCCGCAAGCACCGGGCAACAATCTGCTCCACTGATCCGCACGAAAGGCAGGGCCCGCACCGTTGTGCAGGCCCACCGAGCCACCCGCGCGCTCAGAGTCGAGAAATCTGACCGTTGTACAAGCGTACACGGTCACCAATGCGCAGGTCGCCTGGGCTGCTCACGTCGTAGACGCGGTAACCCCCCTGATACAGCTGCACCGACAGGCGGTAGCCCTGAATCTCCTGGCTATTGTTTCGACCTTCGATAGCATTGCCTGCCACGGCGCCGCCGAGGATGCCTACGCCTGTCGCCGCGGCACGGCCGGAGCCCTTGCCAATCTGATTGCCCAGAACACCACCCACCACAGCACCAATCACAGCACCAGCACCCGAGGTCTGGCCTTGTGACCGGGTTTGCAGCACTTCGATATTGGAAACCCGGCCATATTCCGTTCCCGCGGGATGGTTCGGGTAAGCAGGCGCCGTCTGGTAGCCGCCTGAATACCCCCCGGAATATTGGGGTGGAGGGGCTGATCGATTGTGTCCGCAAGCGGCCAGGGAGCCCATGAGGACCACAGCACCAACAATGGCGAAAGAACGGGTAACTTGCAGCATTTTCGTACTCCTAAATTCAAGAGGCTGCGCCACGGGCCAGTGAGAATCAGGCCTTGGTGCACATTCATTGATTGGAACAACGCTCCAGCCCCCCACTCCGTAGACGCAGGGGCTGCACCTGCGTCAGTAACAAACCCGTCCAAAGGTAAGTGGCGTCTTACAGCACCACCCTAGCCCACCCTAGCCTTAGGCCAGCCTTGCACTCAGGCTTTCCCCGTAGATCCGTAGCCCCCCTCGCCACGCTCTGTCGCTGCAAACTCTGTCACCACATTGAACTGCGCCTGCACCACCGGGACGATCACCAGCTGGGCCAGGCGCTCCATGGGCTCCAGCGTGAATGCAGTACTGCTGCGGTTCCAGGCACTCACCATAAGTTGCCCCTGGTAATCGCTGTCGATCAAACCGACAAGATTACCCAGCACGATGCCATGCTTGTGGCCCAGGCCAGAGCGCGGAAGGATCAGGGCTGCATAGCCAGGATCCTTGAGGTAAACAGCAATGCCCGTGGGCACCAGTTGCCAGGCATTTGGCTGGAGGGTGAGCGGAGCATCCAGACACGCGCGCAGGTCCAGGCCAGCGCTGCCAGGGGTCGCATAGGCTGGCAGTTGGTCCGCCATGCGCGGATCCAGAATCTTCACATCAATCTTCACGGCTATTTCTTCTTTCCTGTTGTGCGCTGCTCGGCCAGTTGCCGCAGGCGTTCGTGCAGAGGCTGCATCCCCGGCAAGCCACCAGGGCGCGCAGATGATAGGGCCTTGGGAGCCGCCTCCATGAGCCAGCCGAGCATCCACCAGAGAACAGCCATGACAACAAGCCCTGCTATAGAGCCCTGGCTGAACACAAACAGAGTTGCGACATGCAGCGCCATCAGCGCCAGAAGCACTGCACGCGCTGGTCGTAACACGCGAAACAATGGCATCAGCACCTCAGCCAGGTCCGGCGAAGTGCTTCGGGCAGCAATGCGCGCGCTGACTGCCACTGTTGGCGTTGTGGACAGCGGGGCGGCGACGGTGGAACACGGTGGTGGCTGCGGCCCCCTTGCAGCGGACGCTGGCGCAGTCAGCCGCTCCACATAGCGGGCGAAATCGCCGCCAGGCGGCGTATCCCATTCAAGCTTGGTAGGGCCCGTTCTCATACGACCTCCCGAAACACGAGAGTCACGCAACCAGAGGTGGCAAACGGGTCGCGATATGCTCGATCAATTGCTGCGCCAGCACGCGCTTGGAAGCTCGGGGCAACTCACGATGGCCTGCAGCATCCACCAGCAGCAAGGCGTTGTCATCTTGCCCAAAAGTAGCTGGACCGATATTACCCACCAGCAGCGGCACACCCTTGCGCAAGCGCTTGGAAGTGGCATGGGCGAGCAGGTCATGGCTCTCCGCCGCAAAGCCGACACAGAAAAGCCCCCCCTCCAGGGCATGTGGTGACTTCGCCACCTTGGCGAGGATGTCGGGGTTCTCCACAAAGCCCAAGGTGGGCGTCTGACCCGATCCGTCCTTCTTGATTTTCTGAGTGGACTGATTCGCGGGTCTCCAGTCCGCCACAGCAGCAGTTGCAATGAACACTGAAGCCGACTGCACATGCCGCTCCACGGCTGCCAGCATTTCCTGCGCCGACTGCACGTTCACGCGGCGCACACCACGTGGGGTGGGCACATGCACCGGCCCAGCGACCAGTGTGACCTCAGCCCCGGCTTCGCGGGCCGCGCGGGCGATGGCAAAGCCCATTTTTCCGCTTGAAAGATTAGTAATGCCACGCACAGGGTCCATCGCCTCAAAAGTAGGACCTGCTGTCACCAGCACCTTGCGCCCAGCCAGGACCTTGGGTGCAAAAAATGCAACCAACTCTTCCAGCAACTCTGCGGGCTCCAGCATGCGGCCGTCACCCGTCTCGCCACAAGCCTGGTCGCCATTGCCCACGCCCAGCACTACCGCACCATCCTGCGCCACGTGGGCCAGATTGCGCTGCGTGGCCGGGTGGGCCCACATTTCGCGGTTCATGGCAGGGGCTAACAACAACGGAACGCGCTGCGCGGGCCGCGCCAGGCACAGCAGGCTGAGCAACTCGTCCGCCCTGCCCTGCACCAGACGCGCAATGAAGTCCGCACTGCAGGGGGCAATCAGGATGGCATCCGCCTCACGGCTGAGGTTGATGTGGGGCATGTTGTTGGGCTCGCGAGCATCCCATTGCGAGCCGTACACCGTGCGGCCCGACAGGGCCTGCATGGTGACCGGGGTGATGAATTGTTCAGCCGCCTCGGTCATCACCACCTGCACCGTGGCGCCCTCCTTGATGAGCTGGCGGCACAGATCGGCTGCCTTGTAGCAAGCCACGCCCCCACTCAGACCCAGAACAATGTGTTTCCCAGCAAGCTCATTCATGGGGCGAATTTAGCAGACGGGGGTGACCCTGCCCCAGGGGGTGTCGCCGGGGTGCCATCTATAATCCCAATTTCCCACCACCAAAAAAGACATGACCAAATTTGTCTTCGTCACCGGCGGTGTGGTGTCTTCCCTCGGTAAGGGAATCGCCTCAGCCTCCCTTGCCGCGATCCTCGAATCGCGGGGACTCAAAGTCACCCTCATCAAGCTTGACCCCTACATCAACGTAGACCCGGGCACCATGTCGCCGTTCCAGCACGGCGAGGTGTTCGTGACCGATGACGGCGCAGAAACCGACCTGGATCTGGGCCACTATGAGCGTTTCATCGAAACGCGCATGAAGAAAACCAACAACTTCACCACGGGCAAGATTTACCAGTCCGTGCTGGAGAAGGAACGCCGTGGCGACTACCTGGGCAAGACCGTACAGGTCATTCCCCACGTCACCAACGAAATCCAGGAATTCATCAAGCGCGGCGCCGGCATTGGCACGCCCGATGCCGTGGATGTGGCCATCGTCGAAATCGGCGGCACCGTTGGCGACATCGAATCGCTGCCGTTCCTGGAAGCCGTGCGCCAGATGAGCCTGCGCATGGGGCCCAACAACGCGGCCTTCGTGCACCTGACCTACCTGCCCTGGATTGCGGCAGCGGGCGAACTCAAGACCAAGCCCACCCAGCACACCGTGCAGAAGCTGCGCGAGATCGGCATCCAGGCCGACGCTCTGCTGTGCCGCGCGGACCGCCGCATTCCCGAAGAAGAACGCGCCAAAATCTCGCTGTTCACCAACGTGCCCGAATGGGGCGTGATCAGCATGTGGGACGTGGACACCATCTACAAGGTGCCGCGCATGCTGCACGAGCAGGGCCTCGATGGCCTGATCTGCGACAAGCTGCGCCTGAACACCCCGCCCACCAGCCTCAAGCGCTGGGACGACTTGGTGCATGAAACCGAACACCCGCAAGGCGAAGTCACCATCGCCATGGTCGGCAAGTACGTGGACCTGTCGGACAGCTACAAGTCCGTCAATGAAGCTCTGCGCCACGCCGGCATGCGCAACCATGTGCGCGTGAAGATCGACCATGTCGATTCCGAAACCATCGACAGCGCCGACGCAGCCGCCAAGCTCGCCAAGTACGACGCCATCCTGGTGCCCGGCGGCTTCGGCCAGCGCGGCGTGGAAGGCAAGATCGCCACGGCCCAGTTTGCGCGCGAGCGCAAGGTGCCCTACCTGGGGATCTGCCTGGGCATGCAGGTGGCCACCATCGAATACGCACGCCACGTGGCAGGCCTCGCCCACGCCAACAGCACTGAGTTCGACCCCACCACGCCTCACCCCGTGATCGCACTGATCACCGAGTGGAAGGACGCGGACGGCACCATCAAGAAGCGCGATGAAAACTCCGACCTGGGCGGCACCATGCGCCTGGGCGCGCAAAGCTCGGACGTGGCCAAGGACACGCTGGCGCACAGCATCTATGGCGATGTGGTCACCGAGCGCCACCGCCACCGCTACGAAGCCAATGTGAACTACCTGGATGAGCTGCGCAAGGCAGGCCTCGTGATCTCTGCACTGACGCAGCGCGAGCAGCTCACCGAAATTGTGGAGCTGCCGCAAACCGTGCATCCCTGGTACATCGGCGTGCAGTTCCACCCCGAGTTCAAGTCCACGCCCTGGAACGGCCACCCGCTGTTCAACGCCTTTATCAAGGCTGCGGTGGAACACCAAAAGCAAGCGGCGAAAGCCTGAGGAAAATGCCATGCAACTGTGCGGATTCGATGTCGGACTAGACAAACGCTTTTTCCTAATTGCGGGCCCCTGCGTGATCGAGTCCGAGCAGCTGCAGATAGACACCGCAGGTCAGCTCAAGGAGATGACCGCGTCTCTTGGCATACCCTTCATCTTCAAAAGCAGTTTCGACAAGGCCAACCGTTCCAGCGATTCGGGGTTTCGCGGATTGGGTATGGAAAAGGGTTTGGAAATCCTTGCGAAGGTGCGGAGTGAACTCGATATACCGGTACTAACTGACGTGCATCGAGAAGATGAAGTCGCCACAGTGGCCAACATTGTCGATGTGCTTCAGACACCTGCGCTGCTAGCGCGACAAACCGACTTCATCAAGGCCGTCGCTCGCAGCGGAAAGCCGGTGAACATCAAGAAGGGCCAATTCATGGCGCCAGGCGACATGAAGAATGTGATAGCCAAAGCGCGTGCTGCAGCGAAAGAGGCCGGGCTTCCTACTGACGTCTTCATGGCCTGCGAGCGTGGTGTGAGCTTCGGATACAACAACCTGGTAAGCGACATGCGTTCGCTGGCCATCATGCGCGACACCGAAGCACCAGTGGTGTTCGATGCCACCCATAGTGTGCAGCTACCCGGAGGGCTAGGCACCAGCAGTGGTGGGGCGCGCGAGTTTGTGCCAGTGCTGGCGCGCGCTGCAGTGGCCGTGGGCGTCGCAGGCCTTTTCATGGAAACGCACCCTGATCCTGAGCGCGCTTTGTGCGACGGCCCCAACGCCGTGCCACTCAAACACATGAAGGCACTGCTGGAGACCTTGGTGGCCCTGGACGATGTCACCAAGAAAAACGGATTCCTCGAAAACAACTTTGGAGCTTGAGACATGAGCAGTGGTTACGTCATCGCATCCGTCACCGTCACCAACCCCACGCAGTACGACGAGTACCGCAAGTGGAGCACATTGGCCATGCAAGCCCATGGCGCTGAGGTGTGCGTGCGCGGCGGCAAGGTTGAAGTGCTGGAGGGCGACTGGAACCCCGGCCGTACTGTGATCCTCAAGTTTCCGAGCTTCGAAGCTGCCCGCGCCTTCTACGACACGCCCGAATACCAGAAAGCCAAGGCCGCGCGCGAAGGCGCCGCCGTCATGCGCATGGTGTGCGTCGAAGGCGTATGAGCTGAACGTGCACGCGACATTTGCTCACTAATTGATAGCTGCTTGCGCTTATCTATCAGGCGCTAAAGCCTTATTTGATTTAAAACTTCTGCAAAAAGGAAAACCATGAGTGCCATCGTTGACATCGTCGGTCGCGAAATTCTGGACAGCCGCGGCAACCCCACCGTCGAATGCGACGTGCTGCTCGAATCGGGCGTGATGGGCCGGGCCGCTGTGCCGTCGGGCGCATCCACCGGCAGCCGCGAAGCCATTGAAATGCGCGACGGCGACAAGGGTCGTTATCTGGGCAAGGGCGTGCTCAAGGCCGTGGAATTCATCAACACCGAGATCAGCGAAGCCGTGCTGGGCCTCGATGCCTCCGAGCAGGCCTTCCTGGACAAGACCCTGATCGACCTCGATGGCACCGAGAACAAGAGCCGACTTGGCGCCAACGCCATGCTGGCCGTCTCCATGGCCGTGGCGCGCGCTGCCGCCGAAGAATCTGGCCTGCCCCTGTACCGCTACCTGGGCGGCATGGGCAGCGTGCAACTGCCCGTGCCCATGATGAACGTGATCAACGGCGGCGCACACGCCAACAACAGCCTGGACCTGCAAGAGTTCATGATCATCCCCGTGGGCGCTCCCACGTTCCGCGAGGCCGTTCGCTGGGGCGCTGAAGTGTTCCACGCCCTGAAGAAAATCCTGCACGACAAAGGCATCAGCACCGCCGTGGGCGACGAAGGCGGCTTTGCCCCCAGCGTGGAAAACCACGAAGCCGCCATCCGCCTGATCCTGCAAGCCATCGAAGCTGCAGGCTACACGGCGGGCGAGCAAATCGCCCTGGGCCTGGACTGCGCCGCGAGCGAGTTCTACAAGGACGGCCACTACGTGCTGGAAGGGGAAGGCGGCCTCAAGCTCACCGCCCAGCAATGGACCGACATGCTGGCGGCCTGGGTGGACAAATACCCCATCATCAGCATTGAAGACGGCATGCACGAAGGCGACTGGGACGGCTGGAAACACCTGACCGAACGCCTGGGCGACAAGGTGCAGCTGGTGGGCGACGACCTGTTCGTGACCAACACCAAGATCCTGAAGGAAGGCATCGACAAGCGCATCGCCAACTCGATCCTCATCAAGATCAACCAGATCGGCACGCTGACCGAAACGTTTGCCGCCATCGAGATGGCCAAGCGCGCAGGTTACACCGCCGTGATCTCGCACCGCTCGGGCGAGACCGAAGACAGCACCATTGCCGACATTGCCGTGGGCACGAATGCGGGCCAGATCAAGACCGGCTCGCTGAGCCGCTCCGACCGCATCGCCAAGTACAACCAGCTGCTGCGCATCGAGGAAGACCTGGGCGAAATCGCTCACTACCCCGGCCGCGCTGCGTTCTACAACCTGAAGTAATGGCACCCACGGTCGCCCACTGCGTGTGGTTCTCGGCCCCCCAAGGGGGCCGTGTATTGTCTTGGGGCGACCCGGTGGCAAAACCCCACGCCAAGGGGTAAGCCATGGGCACCCGTCTTGTACCTTTGGTCCTACTGGCCCTGCTGGTATCGCTGCATGCCCAGCTTTGGCTGGGACGGGGCAGTGTGCCGCGCGTCAACGAGATGCAGCGGCAGATCGACGTGCAAAAGGCGGCCAATGACCAGGCCCGACAGGCCAACGAACGCTTGTCTTCGGAGGTACATGACCTCCGGGAGGGGCTTGATATGGTGGAAGAAAAAGCGCGCAGTGAACTGGGCATGGTCAAGCCCAACGAAATCTACGTGCAGTTCACGCCGCACTGAGCCGGTGCGCCTCCGGGCTGCACCAAGCCCAGCCGCTCTCACGGCCCGTCAGATGCTTTGATGGCGACTGGGGTTTGCGCACTACCTTCTGACACACTGCACTGTGCCTCCACCGACCACCATCATTCTGCTCGGAGCACCAGGCACCGGAGCCCAGGCGCTGCGCGATACGTTGAATGCGCGCATTCCCCCTGGCGCCGCACACATTCTTTGCGCGACTGACCTGGACGGGCAGCAGCCAGCCGGGGCGGTCGCGGCCAGCCTGGTTCTGCTCATGGGGCTGGATCTGCCCTGCCCTGCCGACGAGCGAGCCGTGCAGGAAGCAGCCGATGCGCGCTTGCGTGCGGATCTGACCCAGGCGGGGCTCAGCTACCGCGTTGTGTACGGCCACGGCGAGCAGCGCATTAAAAACGCATTGAACGCTATTAAAACAATAGCAATAAACCCAGACCTCAAAAGCGCCAGAGGCCTTTTTGACTCATACTCCGGCATGCCACCCCAGCATGCCGCCCGCCTCCGTGCCTGGAACTGCGAAAAGTGCAGTGACCCTGAGTGCGAACACCGCCTCTTCACAGCACTGATGGGGCGGGATGCAGGTTCCGCCTGAAACCGACAACCCAAGCCGCCGCCCCCCCACAAGGCTTGTGAGGTGGGCGAAGGTGGGCGCGGAAGATGGAGGGATGAAGGAGACCTCAGGCGCGCTGCGCCGGGAAAAAGGCGCCCGATGGTCAACAACGGCCCGGCCAGCGCCTTGCGCCGACCGAGAAAGCGCGTGGCGGCCTCAGGCCACGCACACACACCTATTGGATACCAGTAGGCCCCGGGGGCTGGCTGGCCGTGGCGGGCACAAAAATCTGCGCAGCGTCGACGGCGTCAAAGCGATATTGTTGTCCGCAGAACTCGCAGCCCACCTCGATGTCTTCGCGCTCGGCCAGGATGCTCTCAGCCTCTTCAATGCCCAGGTTGCGCAGCATATTGCTGACGCGCTCACGGCTGCAGGTGCAGGCAAACCGGGGGCCACTGGCGCCCTGCTGGGGCTCAAAGCGCAGCAGTTTCTCCTCCCAGAACAGACGCCGCAGGATGGTGTCCACATCCAGTGTCAGCAGCTCTTCACGCGTGAGGCTGGCAGCCAGGTGGGCGATGCGGTTGTAGTCCTCGTTGTGGCCAATCTGGTCTTCGTTCTCACGGTGCGTGAGACTGGCGGCCAGGTTGCCCTCACCCTTGACCGGCATGCGCTGGATCAGCAGGCCTGCAGCCACCTGGTCATTGGCGCCCAGCACCAGGATGGTGTCCAGCTGCTCGGACTGCAGCATGTAGTGCTGCAGCACGTCAGACAGGCGCTCCAGCTTTTCGTGCCTGTCGCCATGCAGCGGCACCACACCCTGGTAGGGCTGCTGACCCGGGTGGCGGTCTTTGGGGTCGAGCGTGATCGCGCAGCGGCCGCCGCCGCCCACATTGACCATCTGGCTCAGGGTTGCGCCGTCGGGCACTGCGCTGTTCACGGTGGCGGTGGCACGCAGGCTGAGATCCGACTGCACTTCGGCCACGGCAAGCTTGACAGGCCCATCCCCAAACACCTGCAGCACCAAGGCTCCATTGAACTTGATGTTGGACTGCATGAGCACACCGGCGGCGGCCATCTCGCCCAGCAGCTCGCTCACGGGCGCAGGGTAGGCACCCGTGCTGGTGTTGCCAGCGCGGCGGCGCAGGATTTCGGTCCAGGCATCGGTCAGGCGCACGATCATGCCGCGCACGGGCAGGCCGTCGAAAAGAAACTTGTGGAGTTCAGACACGCAGGGGTTCCAGGAGAAAAGTGGACGGCAGCACCCAAAGGAAGAGGCTGCCGCGGCTCAGCCGATCTTGTGCAAGCCGGTTTGAAAGCGGCGTGCGTTGTCAATGTAATGTTGGGCGCTCTGGCGCAGGCCTTCGATCTGTTCAGGGGTCAGTTCGCGCACCGCCTTGGCGGGGCTGCCGATGATCATGGAGCCATCGGGAAACTCCTTGCCTTCGGTCACCAACGCGCCCGCGCCTACCAGGCAGTGCTTGCCGATCTTGGCGCCATTGAGCACCACGGCGCCAATGCCGATCAGCGACTCATCACCAATGGTGCAGCCATGCAGCATGACCTGGTGACCGACCGTCACGCGCTCGCCCACCACCAGGGGCTTGCCCAGGTCGGCGTGCAGCACGCTCGCGTCCTGGATATTGGAGCCGGCGCCGATGGTAATCGTCTCGGTATCGCCGCGGATCACCGTGCCGAACCACACGCTGGCGTCTTCACCCAGCACCACGTTACCCATCACCTGGGCACTGTCGGCCACCCAGGCCGACGCAGCCAGCCGGGGCACCATGCCATCGAGTTCGTAAATCGCCATGCACCACTCCGAAAAAAAGGAAAGGCCAGCGTTTGCACAGGCCCAGGGAAGTCGCCAGACGTTACACAGCGTGCGCCGTGTTCCGCATGGCAGGGCCTAGAATTGTAAGGATGGAGCTTCGCCAACGTGCACTGCAGGTCTTGTGCCTTGCAGACCCTGAACAAAAAGCGGCTGCAGCGCTTGATCTGCAAGCGCAAGCAGCTACGCTTTCGATAGCAGAACAATCCCCCACTCCCCCATCCGACGCCCATGCACTGCCTGGCCGTCCCGAGCGGCCGGAGCTGCTTCGCCACACCGACGTCGCCCGCCGTTCTCCCGCCACCCTGCAGGGCCGTGCCATTCTGATCCACGCCATCGCTCACATCGAGTTCAACGCCATCAACCTGGCGCTCGACGCGGTATGGCGTTTTGACGGCATGCCCCGCAGCTACTACACCGACTGGATGCTGGTCGCTGGCGAAGAGGCTCGGCACTTTCGCCTACTGCGCGACCACCTGCGCAGCCAGGGCCACGACTATGGCGATTTCCCTGCCCACCAGGGCCTGTGGACGATGTGCGAGAAGACCCAGCACGACATCCTGGCCCGCATGGCGCTGGTACCGCGCACCCTGGAGGCGCGCGGCCTGGACGCCACGCCGCAGATTCAAGCCAAGCTGCGCCAAGTGGGCACGCCCGATGCGCTGGCTGCCGTGGGCATTCTCGACATCATCCTGCGCGACGAGGTAGGCCACGTGGCCATCGGCAACCATTGGTACCGATGGTTGTGCGAGCGCCAGGGGATTGACCCTGAAGCCCACTATGGCACGCTGGTCAAGCAGTATGAAGCGCCCCGCCTCAAGCCACCATTCAACGAGACTGCCCGCCGCAAGGCCGGGTTCACCGACAACGAGCTGCGCTGGCTCCAGCAGATCTGATTCGGCTTGTGCAAGACGGGGCCTCGAAAAGCGGCCATCCCCAGAGCGAGAAGACAGCCACTTTGTCACCCCGTCTGGCTCAGGAACCGATTCAAGAATTCTCTAAATATCTTCTTTGCAAGGACATTGACGAGACCCCGGGCAGGCTCCAAGTACGGTCTGAATGACTGGTTACGACACGCACCCGCAGCGACTCCTACAATTCGCCGCGCCAGCCACCGCTGACACGGCCCCCTCATTCTTCGATACTCCCTCCATGACCTCACCCACCACCCCCGGCAGTCCCACCGCACCGCCCTCGAGCAACCAGTCCTCGGTCGCCATGATCGCGCGGCAGGCCATCGTGAATGCGCAGCAGGTGGTGGTTGGCTACGAGTTGTTCAATCGCTCGCGCAGTGGTGCCGCACACACGGCCGCCACCGACGTGATCCTGGTCTTCACCGCCCTCTCACACGCAGGCACCGAAGAACTGGTGGGCAAGAAGCTCATCTTCGTCAACTGCACACACGAGAGCCTCTCAGGCGGCCACCTCGAACTCGTAGAGCCCGACAAGGTGGTGCTGGAGATCCCTCCGCTGGGCCATGCAGCCGCTGAAGAAGTCGCTACGCGCCTGCCCATCCTGACCGAATTGCGCGAACGGGGCTTTCACCTGGCGTTCAACCACACGGTGCTGCAATCGGCCTATGCACCCTGGCTGCCGCTGGCGGACTACATCAAGCTGGATCTCTCGGTGCTGGCTGCCGACCAGTTGGCGGTCCTCATCAGTTATGCCGGGCGCCACTCGCAGGCCGAACTGATTGCGGAAAAGGTGGAGACCGCCCAACAGTACGACATGGTTTCCAGCCAGGGCGTGCAGATGTTCCAGGGCTACTGGTTCGCCCGGCCCGCGCTGGTCGAGACCAAACTGCTCACGCCTTCGCAGGCCAGCATCATCGAACTCATCAACCAGGTTCGCCAACAGGCCAGTACCGACGACATCGAGCAGGTGCTCAAGAAAGACGCAGGCCTGGCCTTCAATCTGATGCGCCTGATCAACTCGGCGGGCTTTGGCCTTTCGCGCGAGATCACATCCTTCCGCCAGGCCGTGATGTTGATGGGGCTCAAAAAGCTGTTCCGCTGGGCCGCGCTGCTTCTGACCGCCTCTCGCAACAGCGGTACGCCCTCTTCCGTGGGCCAGACCGCCGTGGTGCGAGGTCGCCTGATGGAACTGCTGGCGCTGGAAACGCTGCCGCCTGAAGAGGCCGACCAAGCCTTCGTCGTGGGCATCTTCTCACTCCTGGATGTGATGCTGTCCATGCCCATGGAATCTGCGCTGGGCCTGCTCCATGTGCCCGAGCCTGTGAAAGCGGCCTTGCTGCGCCGCGAAGGTTTTCTGGGCGACCTGCTCACCCTGGCCGAAGCCTGCGAGTCCAGCGACGATGTGGTGTTTGACCGCACGGCGGGGTTGCTGCACCTGACCAGCCAGCAGATCAACTTCGCCCACCTGCAAGCCCTGGCCTGGGCCGACCAGCTGACCGACTGAGCACGGCATCGATTCCTGGGCATGCACCCAATGCGGGTCTAGAATCATCGCAGCGCCAAGCACTTCACACTCTGGACCCCATGTCGATCACACCCGAACAAGACGCCCCCGAAGCTGAATCGCCTGCGGTTGAACCTGTGGACGAAAACATTGCCATCATCGCGCGCCAGGCCATCGTGGATGAATCCCGTACTGTCTATGGCTACGAGCTGTTTGACAGATCCACGGCCTCCGACTCGCACACGGCCGCCAGCGATGCCGCCCTGCTTTTCAACGCCTTGTCCTATGCCGGCACCGAGGCCCTGGTCGGCAAAAAAACGGTTTTCATCAACTGCACGCACGACAGCCTCTCGGGCGGCCACCTTGAACTGATTCACCCCGAAAAGGTGGTTCTGGAAGTCCCCCCCCTGTCCGAGGGCGCCACAGCCGAAGAGATCGAAGGCCGCATCCCCACGCTGGAAGCCCTTCGCACACGCGGGTTTCGTCTGGCACTCGACCAGCAGGCCCTCAAACGCGCCTACACCAGTTGGCTGCCCTTGGCTTCCTTCATCAAGCTGGACATGCAGGCCTTCAAGCCCGAACTGGCGGGGCCACTGGTCAAGTTCTCCACCACCCACAGCAAAGCCACGCTGGTGGCTGAAAAGGTGGAAACCGCCGAGCAGTATGAGCTGATGCGCGGCTTGGGCGTCAAGCTCTTCCAGGGCTACTGGTTTGCCCAGCCCTCGCTGGTGAAGGCCACCACCATCCGCCCCTCGCAGGCCACGATCATCCAGCTCATCAACCTGGTGCGCAAACAGGCCAGCACGGCAGAAATCGAGGAGCTGCTAAAGAAAGACCCCACGCTGTCTTTCAACCTGCTGCGCTTCATCAACTCCTCTGGGTTTGGCCTGTCGTGCGAGATCACATCGTTCCGCCATGCGGTGATGATCCTGGGCCTCAAGAAACTGTTCCGCTGGGCCGCCCTCCTCATGACCACCTCCCGCGCAGGCGGAGCCCCCCCCGCCGTGGGCCAGACCGCCGTGGTACGCGGGCGCCTCATGGAGCTGCTGGCCGCCGAGCTGCTGCCTCCCGAGGAGTGCGACAACGCATTTGTAGTGGGCGTGTTCTCCCTGCTCGACACCATGCTGGGGGTTCCGATTGAAAAAGCGCTCGAATCCGTGGCCCTGCCCGAGCCCGTGATGGACGCCCTGCTGCGCGGCACCGGTGTGTTCGCGCCCTTCCTGGAATTGACCAAGGCCTGCGAAAGCGGCGACGAAGTGGCCTTTGCCAAGAACGCCGATGCGCTGCACCTGTCCAACCGCCAGGTCAACTGGGCACACCTGCAGGCACTGACCTGGGCCGAGAGCCTGAACGAAGACTGATTCGTTCCACAAACATCTTTGCCCGCGCGGGCCCTGGTCATCCAGGGCCCGTCGTCTTTCAGGCGGTCATTGGCTGGCCTGGATGCCTGCCGCGCGGATGATGCGAGCGTTGTTCTCCGACTCCTGCGCAATCTGGCGCGCGAACTCCGCCACGGTGCCGCCCGTGGGTACGTTGTCTGTTGCGTCGAGCTTGCTTCGGATATCGGGCAGGGCCAGCGCCTTGTTCACCTCGGCATTGATGCGCTCCAGCACGGTCGCAGGCGTCTGCGCTGGCGCATAGATGCCAAACAACGATGACAGGTTGGCAGCAGGCTGGCCCAGCTCTGCCAGCGTGGGTACCTGGGGCAGCGAATCCAGGCGTGCAGGCGCGCCCACCGCCAGCGGCTTGAGCTTGCCCGCTTTGATGTGTTGCAGCACGGCGGGACCCGCGTTGGTGGACAACACCTCGTACTGCCCACCCAGCGCATCGTTCATTTGCTGGCCACCCCCCTTGTAGGGCACATGGGTGATCTGCACCCGGCTTTTGCCTGCAATCTGCTCCAGCATGATGTGGCCCAGCGAGGCCTGCCCCGAGGTCGCCCAGCGCACGGCCCCGGGTTGGGCTTGCGCAGTGGCAATAAGGTCTTTGAAATCTACGGCCTTGCTGGCGGGCGTTCCGAGTAGCAACACGGGCGAGTACATCACGCTCACGACCGGCGCAATGTCCTTGTGGGGATCGAACGGCGATTTGCCCAGGTGCGGGTTGAGCGCCAGCGGGCTGACTGCTGCAAAACCCAGGGTGTAGCCATCGGGTGCCGCCTTGGCCACTGCATCCACCCCCAGGCTGCCACTGGCACCGGCCTTGTTCTCGATGACCACGGGAGTGCCCAGCTGCACAGCCAGCTTATCGGCCAGCGCCCGGGCCACCGTGTCGCTCACGCCGCCGGCGGGGTAGGCGACCACGATGCGAATGGGTTTGGCCGTGGGCCAGGCCTGTGCCATGGCCAGGGTGGCTGCGCTCAGCAGCAACGCACCAGCAAACAGTTTTTTCATGAGAATTTCCTTGAGCGAATTGGCGAATCTGCGCAAGGGCACCGTGACCGGGGCGCCTGCGCTATCCGCGGGGATGGTGTTGCGCATGGAGCGATTTGAGCCGCTCTCGCGCCACGTGGGTGTAGATGGTGGTAGTGGATATATCGGCGTGGCCCAGCAGCAGCTGCACCACCCGCAGGTCCGCGCCGTGGTTCAGCAAATGCGTGGCAAACGCGTGCCGCAGCGTGTGGGGTGACAGGGGTGCAGTAATGCCCGCCACCTGCGCCCATTTCTTCACGATGACCCAGAACATGACACGTGTCATGCCGCTGCCGCGCTGGGTCACAAAAAGGTCGTCCGTCTGCTGCCCGGCCAGGATGGCGCTGCGGCCCTCCTGCAGATAGCGGTCCAGCCACTGGCGGGCCACTTCGCCAAACGGCACGAGCCGCTCCTTGCTGCCCTTGCCCATCACCCGCAGTACGCCCTCGTTCAGGCCCAGCTGGAAGGTCTTGAGCGTGACCAGCTCCGTCACGCGCAGGCCGCTGGCATACATCAGCTCCAGCATGGTGCGGTCGCGCAGGCCCAGCGGGTTGCCCAGATCGGGCGCGTTCAGCAGGGCCTCCACCTGCGCCTGCGACAAGGTCTTGGGCACACGCAAGGGCTGGCGCGCGGCTTGCAGCCGCACGGTGGGGTCGACCGTGATGCGCCGCTCCCGCAGCGCCCAGTGAAAGTAGCGGCGCAGCACCGTGAGGCGCCGGTTGGCAGACGTAGCGCGGGTCTGCGCATGCCGGGCAGCAAAATAGCCCTGCAGGTGGTGCTCGGCCGTGCTGTCCAGCGCCAGTGGGGGTTGTTGGTCGGCCAGCCACTGCGCGTACAGCGTCAGGTCACGCCGGTAGGCGGCCAGCGTGTTGCGCGAGAGCCCGTCCTCCAGCCACAGGGCGTCCACAAAGGTGTCGATGGCGGTCAGGCTGATTGCAAGCATGCAAAAACGATAGCACGTAAAAAAGCCGCCCGTGGCAACGGGCGGCTTGGGTGGGAAAGAAAGGAACGCTGGTTTATTCCAGCGTCAGCTTCTGCTTGGCCACCACATCCTTGTACACGGCGAACTCTGCCTTGATCTGCTCGGCAAATTGCTCGGGGGTGTTGCCCAGCACGATGGAGCCAGTGTCTTCGATGCGCTTCTTGACGGCCGGGTCTTCCAGCACCTTGCGCACGGCGGCATTCACCTTGTCCACCACTTCCTTGGGCAGGCCCTTGGGGCCCAGAATGCCGTAGTAGGCCATGCGGTTCACGGGCTCCAGCCCCACCTCCTTGAAGGTGGGCACATTGGGCAAAGCTGCAACGCGCTGGGGCGCTGCCACCACGATGGGCACCAGGCGGTTTTCCTTGATGAAGGGCAGTGCCGAGGGCAGGTTGTCGAAAATCATGGGCACCTGGCCCGCCACCGTGTCGTTGAGGGCAGGGCCCGCACCGCGGTAGGGAATGTGCGTGACGAAGGTGCCCGAGAGGTTCTTGTACAGCTCCATCTGCAGGTGGCCGATGCCGCCCGTGCCGGACGACGCGTACGAATACTTGCCGGGCGACTTCTTGAGCTCGGCCACAAAGGCCTTGTAGTCCTTGGCCGGGAAGCTCGGGTGCACCGCAATGATGTTGGGCGTGGCTGCGATGTTGATGATGGGCGTGAAGTCCGTCAGCGGGTTGTAGGGCGTCTTGGGGTTGATCGCTGGATTGGCCGCCGTGGTGGACACCGTGGCAATGCCCAGCGTGTAGCCGTCTGGGGCCGAGCGGGCGGTTTCGGCCGCACCCACGATGCCACCACCACCGGCCTTGTTCTCCACGATCACATTCTGACCCAGGGCTTTGCCCAGCGGGTCTGCGATCACGCGCGCAATGATGTCGGTGGTGCCACCGGGTGCAAACGGCACCTGCAGCTTGATCACCTTGTTGGGGTAGCCCTGGGCGGCTGCGGACCCTGCGGCGGCAGCCAATACGGTCAGGGCGAGCCATTGACGACGATGCATGGAGTTCTCCTTCGTGAGGGGTGACAAACAGCGCTGATGGTATGCGCAACCAGCGCCGTGGCGCTCTGCGGATTCCACATAAGGGCTAACCCCAAGGTTTTCGCCACACAAAGCGGGAGGGATTCGGTGGCAGCCCCCTCCCGGAACCGTGAAAGTCTTTGCACCTGGAGGACCGCGCCGAGCGCACCGGCGGTGCCTGCCGCACTGGGCGGCCTGCGGCGCCCGCTTGCCACCTGGTGCGCACGGAGCAGCCCCGCCTTCCGGTATTCTCGGCAGGGTGAACTACGCCCAGCTCCTGCTACCGGATTTCTCCCTCATTCTGTGCGGCTACCTGATCTGCCGCTACACCGCCCTCAACCGCTCGGTATGGCAACCCGTGGAGAGCCTGGTGTATTACCTGCTCTTCCCGGTGCTGCTGTTCCAGTCCATCGTGAAGAGCCCGGTGGACATTGGTGCCGCGTCGGGCCTGATCGCTGCAGGGCTGACCATGGGCGTCACCGGCATCGCGCTGGCCTACAGCCTGCCGCACTGGCCGTGGCTGGGCAAACACATCGACGCGCGCGACCACGCTGCCAGCGCGCAGATTGCGTTCCGCTTCAACTCCTTCATTGGCCTGGCGATTGCCGAGCGCCTGGCGGGGGCCGAAGGCCTGCTGATGATTGCCGTGTTGATCGGCGTGTGCGTACCCTTGTTCAACGTAGCGGCTGTGTGGCCGATGGCGCGCCACGGCCAGCACAGCTTTGCGCGCGAATTGGTGCGCAACCCGCTCATTGTTGCCACGGTATCGGGGCTGGCGGCCAACCTGCTGGGCTTTCAGATTCCGGAATGGGCCAGCCCCACGGTCAGCCGCATCAGTGCCGCATCGCTGGCGCTGGGGCTGATGGCTGCGGGCGCGGGCCTGCAGTTTGGCCTGCTCGCCCGGGGCAAGGCGCTGAGCGTGGCGGTGTTGTCCATTCGCCACCTGGTGCAGCCACTGCTGGCTTTTGCGATGGCCCGGCTGTTCGGGCTCAATGCCGTGCAAACCACCATGCTGCTCGCATTTTCGGCCCTGCCCACCGCCTCCACCTGCTATGTGCTGGCCGCGCGCATGGGCTACAACGGGCCGTATGTAGCCGGGCTGGTCACCCTCTCCACCTTGCTGGGCATCGTCAGCCTGCCTTTTGCGCTGGGATTTCTCCGATGACCGGGCCTCGCGTTGCACTGCGCCCTACCTCCTCGGCACAGGCACAGCGCCGCACCGTAGTGGCCGGGCTGCTGGCGGTGGCGCTCACACCGCTGGCAGGCTGCGGACGCAAGGCCCCGCACGCTCAGGCCGTGCCACCGGGTGCCACCGTGCTGGCGCTGGGGGACTCGCTGACCTCGGGCGTGGGGGCCTCGGCCGACACCGCCTACCCGGCCGTCCTGGCACGCCTGACAGGCTGGAAGGTGGTCAATGGTGGCATCTCGGGTGACACCTCGGCCCAGGCGCTGGAGCGGCTGCACGGACTGCTGCAAACGCACAAGCCGACACTGGTGATCGTGAGCATTGGCGGCAACGACTTTTTGCGCCGCCAGAGCGCTGCCACCACCCGCGCCAATATCCGCCAGATCTGCACCGATGCACAGGCCAGCGGTGCCCAGGTGCTGCTGGTGGCCGTGCCCGAGCTGACGATGATGGCGGCCGTGGGCCGCCTGAGCGACCACGCGATGTACGAAGAAATCGCCAGCGCGCTGAAAGTGCCGCTGCACAGCAAAGGCTGGGCGGGCGTGTTGGCGCAAGACCGGCTGCGGTCCGACCCGATCCATGCGAATGCAGCGGGCTACGAACAGTTTGCGCAGGGGCTGGTGGAGACCCTCACAGCCACCGGGCTGCTGGCGCGGTAGCCGCAAAGCTGCAGCATCTTTGGCACCAAATTGCTATCAATTTAATAGCTGTTAGCGCTTTCCTGTAAAGCGCTAGTGCTGTTTTTCATGCTTGAAGGCACAAATAAAAAGGATGGATTGTTGGCACTGGCAAGACGCAAACCGGAGCGATACCGGGTGTATCGCGAGGATTTGCAACGCTGCCAGAAGCGAAAAGACGCCTTTTTATGTGCCAGATAGCCTGAAACACTGCATTCGGCACCAATTTCATTCACAAGCCAGCGCCCAGGCCACATGCTCGCGCACCAGAAGGCTGGGGTCTTCAGCGCGGGACTGCAACGCGGCGCGCACTGCACCATCGCCCGTCGCCCGCAGCGCATTGCCTAGCGCCACGGCCACATTGCGCAGCCAGCGCTCATGGCCAATGCGGCGAATGGGGCCGCCTTCGGTCATGCGCAAAAAGGTGGGCTCGTCCCACGCAAACAGGTGCGCCAGCTGCTGACCCACCAGGCCCTTGCGCTCGTCAAAGTCGGGCAGGCGGCTGACCTGGGCAAACTTGTTCCAGGGGCAGATCAGCTGACAGTCGTCGCAGCCGTAGATGCGGTTGCCCATCAGCGGACGCAGCTCTGCGGGGATGGGCCCCGCGTGCTCGATGGTGAGGTACGAGATGCAGCGCCGCGCGTCCACCCGGTGCGGCGCAACGATGGCCTGCGTGGGGCACACATCGATGCAGGCGCTGCAACTGCCGCAGTGTGCCGTGACGGGTGCGCTCTCGGGCAAGGCCATGTCCACATAGATCTCGCCCAGGAAGAACATCGACCCCGCTTCCCGGTGGAGCACCAGCGTGTGCTTGCCGCGCCAACCCTGGCCGCTGCGCGCGGCCAGCTCGGCCTCCAGCACCGGGGCCGAGTCGGTGAACACGCGGTGGCCGAACGGGCCAATCGCCTCGGCAATGCGGTCGCTCAGCTTTTGCAGGCGCGCACGCAGCACCTTGTGATAGTCCCGGCCCCGGGCGTAGACCGAGACGATGCCTTCCTGCGGGCGGGCCAGGCGTGAAAACTCCACCGCCTGCCAGCCCCCTGGGGCATCCAGGAGGGTCTCGCGCGGCAAATAATCCATGCGTGCCGTGATCACGCTCACGGTGCCGGGCACCAGCTCGGCCGGGCGTGCGCGCTTCATGCCGTGGGATGCCATGTAATGCATGTCACCATGAAAGCCCTGCGCCAGCCAGGCCGCAAGACCCGGCTCGGCTGCAGACAAATCCACCCCCGCCACGCCGATTTGGGAAAATCCCAGCTCGCGGGCCCACTCCTGCATTTGAGGAACGAGTTGACTGTTGCACCACATACCG
>CAXIRU010000091.1:0-26340 GCA_964031875.1 Acidovorax facilis | reverse complement strand
GACGGTGGCGGTGAGTTCCTCCATGCTGGAGGCGGTTTCTTCAAGGTTGGCCGCCGTTTGCTCGGTGCGGGCCGAGAGGTCGTGGTTGCCGTTGGCGATCTGGATGGAGGCGCTGGAGACGGAATCCACCCCTTGGCGCACTTCACTCACCACGCCGCGCAGCCGGGCGGACATGTCGTTCAGGGCGCGCAGCATCTGGCCGAGTTCGTCCTTGCGGGTGGATTGCAGTTCGCGGGTGAGGTCGCCTGCAGCGATGGCGTTGGCCGTGTCGACCGCCTGCTGCAATGGCGTTGTGATGGAGCGCACCAGCCAACCGGCCAGCAGAGCCCCCACGCCAAACACCACCAGGGCCGTGATGGAGCTGAGCACCCCGGAACGGATACGCTGTGCCGTGGCCTCTGCACGCACGGCGCCACGGCGGCGATCCAGCTGGGCAATGAACTCCTCCTGCGCCCCTTCGTACTGACTGATCAGTGGCGTGAATTCTTCCTTCACAAAGCGCTGCGAGGCCGCGACGTCTCCTGCGCCCCGCAGCTCACGAATCTTGCCGACCCCGGCCAACACGCGTTTGCGAATCTCCTGGATCTTGTCCATGGCGGCCTTGTCCTCAGGGTCTGAGATGCCCGCCATGATGCCCTCCTGGATCTTGTTGATCCCGGCAATGGCGTCTTTGAGCTGCGCGCCCAATTGCTTCTCCAGGGCCTCGTCCGTGGTGACAGCAATGCCGTACACCATCAGATTGGCTGTACCGGTGGCACCGCGCCAACGGACGAGTTCGACCAGACGCCCATCGATGTCAGCCACAGCGTCCAGGGCGTTCGACATCACGGTGTTGGCCCGGTTCTGCGCAATACCCGAGACCACGGCCATGGCTACCATGAGCCCCAAAAACGCAAACCACAGCTTGCGTGACACACGAATATTGTCGAGTTGCATAGGTTCTCCTGCGGTGTGCGGCGCCTCGCTGCCCGCTTGCCAGGCGAGGCACCTCGTCAAAAACATGTTGTTTCAGAATAGCACTAGCCTAAGTCAGACGGCCGCCTCGATGCAGTAGCCAGCCACCGGGATAAACCCGCAGACGACGCCTTTTGAAACCTGCCGAGCAATCTGCCCATCCGGCCCCCGCAGACTGACCGGCTGCGCACGCCAAATGCACAGCATGGGCGCTGTTCCTTGGCGCGGCCGTGCAGGACAATCCGTGCCAGGTGGGGGCTGTGCCTGCGGCCCTCGGTACGGCCAGACATCCCCCCACACGCCCTGCACACGCCCTACATCCCCCTGCTGCCCATGAACTCCCAGACCCCCCCCCTCCACGCAGCCCTGCGCACCGCGCACCCGACCAGCCTGATTGGCGCACCCACCGACATTGGCGCGGGTGCACGCGGCGCGTCGATGGGCCCCGAGGCCCTGCGTGTGGCGGGCTTGCAGGCGGCGCTGGAGTCGCACGGGCTGCAGGTGTTTGACCGGGGCAATCTGAGCGGCCCCGCCAACCCTTGGCAACCCCCGCTGGACGGCTACCGCCACCTGCCCGAGGTGGTGCAGTGGAACCGGCTGGTGTACGACGCCGTGTATGCCGAGCTGCAATTGGGCCATCTGCCCATCTTGCTGGGCGGCGACCACAGCCTGGGTCTGGGCAGCATCAGCGCGGTGGCCCGCCACTGCGCGCAGGTGGGTAAAAAACTCCGGGTGCTGTGGCTCGATGCCCATGCCGACTTCAACACCAGCGCCCTGACGCCCAGCGGCAATGTGCATGGCATGCCTGTGGCCTGCCTGTGCGGGTTCGGCCCCGAGGCACTGACCGGACTGGCCCGCATGCCGGGCGGCGGCCCGGCGCTGCACCCCTCACAGATCCGGCAGATCGGCATCCGCAGCGTGGATGCGGGCGAAAAGCGCTTTGTGCACGAGCAAGGGCTGGAGGTGTTCGACATGCGCTACATCGACGAGGTGGGCATGCGCCAGACCATGCAGCAGGCGCTGGCCGGGCTGGATGCCCACACCCACTTGCATGTGAGCTTTGATGTGGATTTTCTGGACCCCGACATTGCGCCCGGCGTGGGCACGACCGTACCCGGCGGCCCCACCTACCGCGAGGCGCAGTTGTGCATGGAGATGATTGCCGACAGCGGGCGCCTGGCCTCGCTGGACATCGTGGAGCTCAACCCCGCACTCGACGTGCGCAACCGCACGGCCATGCTGGCGGTGGACCTGGTCGAGTCGCTGTTTGGCAAGAGCACGCTGATGAGGCGATCGGCATAGGGCGATCCCCCGCAGCGGTGGTGCCGCTTCCCCCTTCTCTCACATCGGGGGCGCGCCAGTTTTTGCGGACGGGTGCGACACGGAAAGTGCACCCACCCGGCAGCGCTCAACGCGCCGCTGCCATCCTGGCCTTGATCACAGCCGCACGACCGCAAGTCGCCGCATCAGCTGCTGGACGATGTCCGTGCGCATGTTGCGGTAGAGCAGCGCTTCCTCTGCCTCTTTGGCCAGGGCGATGGTTTCGTTGTAGCTGATGTCGCGCTGCTGCAGGATTTCGGTTTCGGGGATCAGCTCTGTGCCTGCCGGGGTGCGCAGCTTGAAGCGGACGCGCAGCCGCAGCTGCAGCTCCCGCACCTGGCCAGACGCATTGAGCCCCACCACGGCGCGCTCCTGCTGCTCCTGCAGCACATCCAGAATGGCCTCTGCCGTGGGCATGGACGCGGGGTCGCGCAGCAGTTGCAGCTTGCCGCCCGAGCCCTCCAGGGTGCGCTGCAGCTCCCGCGCCAGGGGTGAGCTGGCAGGGGCTGCGATGTAGAGCGAGCCAAACCCGAACTCCGGCACGCCGCGCAGCCGGAATCCGCAGGCCGACAACAGGGCCACCGGGGCCAGGCTGAGCAGGGTGCGTTTGTTCATGGGGTCAGACCACCACGTTCACCAGACGACCGGGCACCACGATCACGCGCTTGGGCGCGGCACCGGCAGCCTGGGCCACAAACGCCTCGCTGGCCAGGGCGATGCGCTCGATCTCGGCCTTGTCGGCCTGCGCGGGCACATGGATGGAGCCGCGCAGTTTGCCGTTGACCTGCAGCATGAGCTCGATCTCGTCCTGCACCAGCGCGCTGGGGTCCACCTGGGGCCAGGCGGCGTCCAGCAGGTCGCCCAGGGCGCCCGCATAGCCCAGGCTTTCCCACAGGCCGTGGGCGATGTGGGGCGTGGCAGGGTACAGGCAGCGCAGCAAGATGCCAAAGCCTTCGATCAGCGCCACCTGGGCACCAGCTGAGTCGGTGGCCTTGAAGTCTTCGAGCGCGTTGATCATCTTCATCGCGCCCGACACCACGGTGTTGTATTGCATGCGCTGGTAGTCGTAATCCACCTGCTTGAGCACGGTGTGGATCTCCAGGCGCAGCGCCTTGGCTTCCTTGCCAAATTCAACATCTTTCAGGCTGCTAGCGCTTGCCACGCTTGCGGTAGCAGCTCCCATATCCATAGCAGACAGCTTGAGACCGAAGTTCCACACCCGGCGCAGGAAGCGGTAGCTGCCTTCCACGGCCGCGTCGTTCCACTCCAGCGTGGCTTCGGGTGGGGCGGTGAACATGGTGTACAGGCGGGCGGTGTCGGCGCCGTACTTTTCGATCAGGTCTTGCGGGTCCACGCCGTTGTTCTTGGACTTGGACATGGTGCCCACGCCCTCGTAGTCGATGGGCGTGCCCACCGGCAGCAGGCCATCGCCGCTGGTGGCTTCGTTCTTGAGCTTGGCGCCGATGATCTTGCCGCCTTCATCGAGCACATGCTCCACATCGTGCGGCCAGAAGTAATCCTTGCCGCCCTTGGCGGTGCGGCGGCTGTAGATGTGGTTGAGCACCATGCCCTGCGTGAGCAGCTTGGTGAAGGGCTCATCGACCTTGACCAGCCCCAGGTCGCGCATGACCTTGGTCCAGAAGCGGGCGTACAGCAAGTGCAGGATGGCGTGTTCGATGCCGCCGATGTATTGGTCCATCGGCATCCAGTAATCAGCGCCGCCAGCGACCATGGCTTCACTGTTCTTGGGGTCGCAATACCGCATGAAGTACCACGAGCTGTCCACGAAGGTGTCCATGGTGTCCGTCTCGCGGCGGGCCGCCTTGCCGCACACGGGGCAGGTCACGCCTGCGTGGAAGCCTTCGTGCTTGTGCAGCGGGTTGCCCGAGCCGTCGGGGATGCAGTCTTGCGGCAGCACCACGGGCAGGTCTTTTTCGGGCACGGGCACGGCGCCGTGCTCTTCGCAGTGGATGATCGGGATCGGCGTGCCCCAGTAGCGCTGGCGGCTGATGCCCCAGTCGCGCAGGCGCCAGGTGGTCTTCTTCTCGCCCAGGCCCTTTTGCTCCAGAGCGTGGGCCACGGCGTTCACCGCGTCCTTGTAAGAGAGGCCGCTGAAGCTGTCGGAGTTGATGGTGACGCCGCGCTGCTTGTCGCCATACCAATCATTCCACTGGTGGTAGTTGAACGTTTCACCATCCACCAGCACGACCTGCTTGATCTCAATGCCGTACTTGAGCGCAAACGCAAAGTCGCGCTCGTCGTGCGCGGGCACGCCCATCACGGCGCCGTCGCCGTAGCCCATCAGCACATAGTTGCCGACCCAGACCTCGACCTTTTCTTCGGTGAGCGGGTGGGTGACGAACAGGCCCGTGGGCACGCCCTTCTTCTCTTGCGTGGCCAGCTCGGCCTCGGTGGTGCCGCCGCTCTTGCATTCTTCGATGAAGGCCTTGAGCGCGGGGTTGGTCTTGGCAGCGTGGGCGGCCAGCGGGTGCTCGGGCGCCACGGCGCAAAACGTCACGCCCATGATGGTGTCGGCGCGCGTGGTGAACACGTACATCTTGCCGTCGCCGATCAGCGCGCCGTCTTCGCCTGCAATGTCGTGCGTGAAGGCAAAGCGCACGCCCTCAGACTTGCCGATCCAGTTTTCCTGCATCAGCTTCACGCGCTCAGGCCAGCCGGGCAGCTTGTCGCCGGTCACAAAGCCCAGCAGTTCTTCGGCGTAGTCGGTGATCTTGAGGTAGTAACCGGGGATCTCGCGCTTTTCCACCGTAGCCCCGGTGCGCCAGCCCTTGCCGTCAATCACCTGCTCGTTGGCCAGCACGGTCTGGTCCACCGGGTCCCAGTTCACCACCTGGGTCTTGCGGTAGGCAATGCCCTTTTCCAGCATCTTCAAAAAGAGCCACTGGTTCCATTGGTAGTACTCGGGGTCGCAGGTGGCGACTTCGCGGCTCCAGTCAATGGCCAGGCCCATGGCCTGCATCTGCTTTTTCATGTACGCGATGTTTTCGTACGTCCACTTGGCGGGGGGCACCCCGTTTTTCAGCGCCGCGTTTTCGGCGGGCAGGCCGAAGGCGTCCCAGCCCATGGGCATCAAGACGTTGTGGCCGTTCATGCGCAGGTAGCGCGTGAGCATGTCGTTGATGGTGTAGTTGCGCACATGGCCCATGTGCAGCTTGCCGCTGGGGTACGGCAGCATGGAGCAGGCGTAGAACTTCTTCTTGCTGGTGTCTTCCGTCACGCGGTAGGCGTCGCGGGCAGTCCAGTGGCTGTGCGCGGCGCGCTCGACGTCTTGGGGAGAGTATTTGTCTTGCATGGGGACTCGGGGATGAGAGGGAGGTGCAGCCGCAGGGCCGCGCTGCGCAGATTTTAGGCTGTCAGGCCCCACCTTCCACGCCTGCCGCCGCCAGCAGCCTGCGCAGGCCGGTCGGCGCGGCGGCGCACGGAGGCTTCAGGGGGCCTTGGCAGGGGCAGACGGCGCGCCTGCGGCCGGTGGCTCGGCCACAAAACCAATGCGCTGCAGCCCGGCCAGATGCGCTGCGCCCATGACCTCGACCACGCGCCCATAGGGCACTGCAGCGTCGGCGCGCAGCTGGATTTCGGTATCGGGTCGTTCTGCGCCGATGCGACGCAGGCGTTCGGCCAGGGCGGGCTGGGACAGCGGTTGATCGTCGAGAAAGGCCTGGCCGGTCGCATCCACCACCAGCGTGACGAACTGCGATGCCGCGCCGGGCGTGGCACCCTCGGTGCGCGGCAGGTCGAGCCGGATGGAGCTGGCCAGCAGCGGCGCCGTGAGGATGAAGATGACCACCAGCACCAGCATCACGTCCACCAGCGGCGTCATGTTGATGTCGCTCATGGGCTGAGGCCCCGTGGTGCGTTCGAGTCGTCCGAAACTCATGCCCCCACGCTCCCCGCTGCGCGTGGTTCGCTGCCCCCCATGGGGGCTGACCCGCCTTGGGGCGGCCCGGCGGCGGGTCGGCTCGCATTGCTCAGACCTTCTGTGGTGCCAGCAAAACTCTGGAGTGCCGCCGTGTCAATGACCAGTTCGCGCAAATCGCGCGCAAACCCCTCCAGATCGGCCTCAATGCGGCCGATCAGCCGCCCAAACACGTTGTAGGCCAGCACGGCGGGGATGGCCACGGCCAGCCCGGCAGCGGTCATGACCAGCGCCTCGCCCACGGGGCCAGAGACACGGTCGATGGTGATCTGACCCGCGCCCGCCATGGCAGTGAGTGCATGGTAGATGCCCCAGACGGTGCCCAGCAAACCCACAAAGGGTGCGGTGGAGCCCACCGTGGCAAGCAGTACCTGGCCGAACTGCAGACGCCCCAGCACGGCATGCAGGGCGTCGCGCAGCACGCGGGTAAGCTGCTGGGACAGGCTGCCCGCCGTGGCCAAAGAGGCCGGTGTATCGGGGTCAGACGGATTTGCTATCGAATTTGCAGCAATCACCAAAGGCAGGACAAGCGCAGAGCGGTCAAAAGACTGTAAACGCTGGGTTGCCACCTCCATGGACGGCGCCTGCCAGAACGCCGCAGTGCTGCGGGCCACGTCGGCGCTGGCCTGGCGCATGAGCCGCAGCTTCCAGACGATGACCACCCAGCTGGCCACCGACATGGCCAGCAACACCAGGGCAGCGCCCTGCGTCACGGCATCGCCCTGGCGCCACCAGTGGAGAGCGTCCATCAATACCTCGTTATTTGGCGCATCGCCCGCAACTGGCGCGCCCGAAGCCAGTGCCACCGTGGAACTGGCTTCGCCAGGCCACGGATGGCGTCCCCCTGCAGGGGGAAGATGCGAAGCATCTCAGGGGGGTTCTCATTGCAGGCCGAGCACGTCGAACATGTCGAACATGCCCGTCGTGTGCCCGGCCAGGAAACGCACGGCCCGCAGGCTGCCCTGGGCATAGGTGGCGCGGCTGGAGGACTTGTGCGTGATCTCGATGCGCTCGCCGATGCCCGCGAACAGCACGGTGTGGTCGCCCACGATGTCACCGCCCCGGATGGTGGCGAAGCCGATGCTCGACGGATCGCGTTCGCCCGTCACGCCTTCGCGGGCGTACACGGCGCATTCCTTGAGGTCGCGCCCCATGGCGTCGGCAATCACCTCGCCCATCTTGAGCGCGGTGCCCGAGGGCGCATCCACCTTGTGGCGGTGGTGGGCCTCGATGATTTCGATGTCGTAGCCCGTGGCCATGGCCTTGGCCGCCATCTGCAGCAGCTTGAGGGTGACGTTCACGCCCACGCTCATGTTGGGCGCCATGACAATGGCCGTACGCTGAGCGAAGGCGTCGATCTCAGACTTCTGCGCATCGCTGAAGCCTGTGGTGCCCACCACGGCCTTGACCCCCAGTTCGCAGCACACGGCCAGGTGGGCCAGGGTGCCTTCGGGGCGCGTGAAATCAATCAGAACGTCGGCGTTTTTCAGGCCCGCAGCAATGTCGGCTGTGATGGCAACTCCGCTGGCGTGGCCCAGAAACGCGGTGGCATCCGAACCGATGCCTGGGCTGGAAGGCACGTCCAGCGCGCCTGCCAGCACACAGTCGTCACTGGCGCAAAGGGCTTCGATCAGCATGCGCCCCATGCGACCCGATGCACCGGCAACGGCGACACGGAGGGGGCGCGAGGGGGTAGATGCGGAGGCAGGCGAAGAGGTCCCGGTCATGAGTGTCCTGTACGTTGGCAATGGCGTTGAGGTGCGGCGGGCATTGATCTGTGCCCTGCCAGTCTGGCCAGACCGGCCAGGTCACAAAAAAATCAGCGGGCGGGCGCTTCCAGCGGCGGGTAGCTGACCGAAGCAGGCTCCAGCGGCGGCGCGGTCGGGGTGGAAGCCGGCCGTGACGATGCCGGAAAGCGGGCCAGTTGCTCTGGTGTGGCCTCCAGCACGGGAGCCTTCTTTTTGGCCCCCCGCGAACCCAGCGTGGCCACGAACTCGGTCTCGGTGGGCATGGGGTCGCCTTCGGAGCGCTCCAGCGCATCGCCCTTGAAATACACGGTCAGTTTGCGGGTCTGGGCTTCTTCGCCCGGGCGTTTGAGCGTGAACACGTATTCCCAGCGGTCTGCATGGAACAGGCTGGTAACCAGCGGCGTGCCAAGGATTTCACGCACCTGCTGGCGGCTCATGCCGGGCTGAAGGGCCTCGACCTGCTCACGCGACACAAAATTTCCCTGCACCACGTCGACTCTGTAGGGAGTGACAACGCTGGCGATGCGGGCACTGGCTCCATCCAGGCTACTGCAACCGGCCAGGGCGGCCACGCTGGCACCGACCAAAAGGACCAAGCCCAGGCGGGCGCTGCAACGGGCTTTGACGGGCATGGGTAAAAGGGCTGAGGATATGATCGCCGCATTGTAGCGGCAGGGCCTCCGGCGTTGAGTCCGAGGTCCGCATCCCGAAAGACCATGCCATGACCAACATCGACGAACTCAAAAGCACGGGACTCAAGGCCACGCTGCCCCGCCTGAAGATTCTGGAAATTTTTCAGAAAGGCGGACAACGCCATATGACGGCCGAAGACGTGTTCCGCGTGCTGCTGGAAGAGCGCTCGGACATCGGCCTGGCCACGGTCTACCGCGTGCTTACGCAGTTCGAACAGGCCAGCATCCTGATCCGCAGCAATTTCGAAAGCGGCAAGGCGGTGTACGAGCTCAACGAGGGGCAGCACCACGACCACTTCATCTGCACCTCTTGCGGCAAGGTGGAGGAGTTCTACGACGCTGAAATCGAAAAGCGCCAGCAAGCCGTGGCCAAGGCCAAAGGTTGGGTGGTGCAAGACCACACCATGGCCCTGTATGGCCAATGCGCAGCCTGCGCAAAAAAAGGGTAACCCCCTGAGTCGCTTCGCGCCTTCCCCCTGAGGGGGACGCCCCCGGTGCGGCGGGGCGGCCCTTGCACGGGGGCGCTGGCATCGGGCGGGGTGGTGCCCACAGTGCGCCCCAGCTTGTTTTGGGGCTGGATTCCTGGCAACCCGACATTGGCGAACTCAGCCGCCGGTGTCGCGCTCCATGGCGCGGCGGTGACGCTCGACAAATTCCTGGTAGGTATCGATGCCACGCAGCTGCAGGATGGTGTTGCGCACGGCGGCCTCGACAAGCACAGCGATGTTGCGGCCGGCCACCACCTGGATCACCACCTTGAGCACGGGCACGCCCAGCACGTCCTGGGTGAGCGGCTCGTAGGGCAGGCGCTCGTAGTCGCGCTCCAGGGTTTCTTTGCGCACGAGGTGCACGATGAGCTTGAGGCGCATCTTGCGGCGCACCGCCGTCTCGCCAAAGATGGCGCGGATGTCCAAGAGGCCGATGCCGCGCACTTCCAGCAGGTTCTGCAGCAGTTCGGGGCATTTGCCCTCGATGGTGGTCTGATTGATACGGAAAAAATCCACAGCATCGTCGGCCACCAGGCCGTTGCCCCGCGAGATCAGTTCCAGGCCCAGTTCGCTTTTGCCCAGGCCCGACTCGCCGGTGATCAGCACGCCCAGGCCCAGGATGTCCATGAACACGCCGTGCATGGTGGTGCGGTCGGCAAAGTGCTTGGACAGGTAGGCGCGCAGCACATCGATGACAAAGGCCGAAGACTCGTGCGTGGAGAACATCGGGATCTGAGCGCGCTCGCACATGGACACCAGCGCATCGGGCGCGGTCTGGTTGTCGGCCAGCACCAGCACGGGCGGCTCCAGCGTCACGATGCGGGCAATGCGGCGCTTGCAATCGTCGGGCGACGCGCTGCTGAGGTAAGCAATCTCGCGCTCGCCCAGGATCTGGACGCGGTAGGGATGGATGTAATTGAGGTAGCCGACCAGATCGGCCCCAGACCGCGCCGAACGCACGGCCACTTCATCAAAGCGCCGCTCGGAAGCCCCCAGACCGGCCACCCACTCCCACTTCAGGGGGCCGCGAAATTCTTCAAACAGAACATCGGCGCTGACAACATTGGGTTTCACGGCGAATCAGCGAAAGTGCGCAGCGCGAGACGGGCTCAGGCCGTTTGCGTGGACTGCCAGCCAGCAATCATGCCATGCAGTTCGGCGGCATCGGTGCAGGCCTTGAGCCTTTCACGCAATGCCGAATCGCTGAGCAGTTCGGCAATCTCGGAGAGGATTTCGAGGTGCTTCTGTGTGGCGGCTTCGGGCACCAGCAGAAAGATGAGCAGGCCCACAGGCAATTCGTCTGGCGCATCGAAGCCGATGGGGTTCAGCAGTTGAAATACGGCGGCCATCGGTGCCTTGAGGCCCTTGATGCGTCCGTGGGGAATGGCCACGCCATGGCCCAGGCCGGTGGAACCCAGGCGTTCACGCGCAAACAGGCTGTCAGTGATCAACGCACGCGAGAGGCCGTGCTGGCTCTCAAACAGCAGACCCGCTTCTTCAAAAGCACGCTTCTTGCTGGTGGCATCGACGCTCACGAGCACTTGAGCGGAGGGCAGGATGGAGGCGAGTCGGTTCATGGTCAATGGTAACAATTATGCACATATTGGCGAAAACCCTGAGCACGGCGGTGTGGGCAACAAAAAAACCGCCCGAACGGGGCGGCTGCTGTGCCAGGCTCAGGGCTGGCGCATCAAGCGTGCATTTCGCGCTTGGCGGCTTCGTGGTGGTGGTCTTGCAAGCGATCCTTGTGGCGCACCACTTGGCGGTCCATCTTATCGACCAAATCGTCCACGGCAGCGTACAGGTCAGCGTGGGAGCTTTCAGCAAACAGGTCGTTGCCCTTCACGTGGATGTTGCATTCCGCTCGCTGCCTCTTTTCCTTCTCCTTTTGCTTCTCTACCGTCAGCAGTACCTTGACGTCGACAACCTGGTCAAAATGGCGGGTGATCCGGTCCAGCTTGGTGGTGACGTAGTTGCGCAAGGCTGGGGTAACTTCGAGGTGGTGACCGCTGATCGTCAAGTTCATAAATAAGTCTCCTGTAACACGCTCTGTGGAAGAAACGCCGCCCTGGATCAGAGGAGCGGCCCGGCGAACTTGGATGCATCTGTTGACGTCGTGGGTTCACTATGCCCCCGCCCTTCCCGAAATGCAATCCCATACCGCCGCAGGCCGCTGGGTTATGCCCAGCAAGGTGCCAAGCCTCCAAAAAGGGCGCACAATGGCCGAGTTGGCAGGTGGCGGCCACGCCCCTGTCAGAGGGTCACCAGTCAGTGTGCTGTAGGCGTTGCGCCATGCAGCGTCAGCCGCCCTGCCACCACCATCGACAGCAGGCTCGCGGCAATGCCCACCAGCGCCGCCATCCAGTAGTTCTGCACCAACCCCTGCGCGTCGCGGCTGATCAGCACCCCGCCCACCAATGATGCCGCCCCCATGGCCGCAGACTGCACCGAGGCGTTCAAGGTCATGAAGGTGCCGCGCAGCGGCGCCTGCGCCGCCGAAGTCACGATGGCCATACCGGGAATCATCCGGCCGCTCACGAAGGCAAACATCAGGGTGGACACGACAAGCACACCCCACAGCGGAAGCCCCTGCACCAGCGTGATGCCCAGCAGGCAGGGCGCTGCAGCCAGGGCCAACCAACGAAACATGCGCACCTTGCCGCGCAGGTCCGTCAACCGGCCAAAAAGGCGCGCAGTGAACAGGGTGGTCACGCCCCCACACAGATAAACCAGAGGAACCTGATCGGCCCGCACACCAGCGTTGGTCTGCATGTAGATGGTGATGTAGGGAATCACCGTAAAACCTGTAAACATGAGCAACGCGGAGAACAGAAACGCCCAGCGGTGGTTCGCATCCGCCAGCACTTGCCCGATGCCGCCAAGTGCCGTTCTGCCGCTGGCCGCCTGTACATGGGCCGTCATCGCTGGCATGGTGCGCGCCGCCAGTACAGCCAGCACAGCCACCATGGCGGCGATTGCAATGAACGGCATGTGCCAGCCGCCCATCTCGGCCAGGATCAGTCCCAGCGGAACACCGGCCACGGTCGACACCGAGAACGAAGTCATCACGATGGCCATGGCACGGCCTCGCCGCTCGAACGGAATCACATCGGCCACGATGGTTTGCGACAAGGCCGACAAGACGCCCCCGAACACGCCCGCCAGAATGCGCGCGCCCATGAGCGTGCCGTAGGTGGGGGCAATGCCGCAGGCCAGCGTGGCCAGCCCGAACAGGGTGTAGAGCACCAGCAGTAGCCGCTTGCGGCCAAACCGGTCGATGTAGGTGGACGCCAGCAAACCCGACGCCCCTGCCGAGAGCGTGTAGGCCGACACCAGCAGGCCGAACTGCGCGTCGCTGATGGCGAACAGCCGCGTGAACTGAGGCCCCAGCGGCATCATGATCATGAAGTCGAGGATGTGGGTGAACTGGATGCCTGCGAGGGTGAGCAACAGCCAGAGTTCGCGGCGGGGAGTGAGCGCGGAGGAGGAAGGCACGGGGAGTGTGTGGCCAACAATGGCCCGGTCAGCTTCAGGGCCACACAGTGTGCCGCAAGGGCGCGCCTGCAGCGGGGTCGCGCGTAAAATCGTCGGGTTGCGCGCGCTGCACAATGACGTGGGCCTCCACAAAACCGGGATGCGACAGCCGCCTTGCCATGGAGCAGGCCGCTTGCCGAGCCCCCGTTTGCGAAGGTCACGATGCGTTCACCCGCTCCCGCGCTTCACCCCCCGTTTTGCGGCCTGCCTGCAGCGCATATTCCGATCGCCCACACCGACACCATGACCCAGCCCAGCTCCAACGCCCTGCACACCTCTGCCCTCACGTCGCTGCCCCTGCTGGCACGCGGCAAGGTGCGCGACAACTACGCCGTGGGCGACGACCGCATCCTGATGGTGGCCAGCGACCGCCTTTCCGCCTTCGACGTGATCATGGGTGAACCCATCCCCGGCAAGGGCGAGCTGCTCACGCAGATGGCGCTGTTCTGGTTCGACAAGCTCGGCCACATCTGCCCCAACCACCTGACGGGCGATGCCCCCGAGAGCGTGGTGAGCCCCACCGAGGTCGAGCAGGTGCGCGGCCGCTCAATGCTGGTGCAGCGCCTGAGGCCCATCCCGGTCGAAGCTGTAGTGCGCGGCTACCTGGCCGGCAGCGGCTGGAAGGAATACCAGGAATCGCAAGCCGTGTGCGGCGTGCCCCTGCCCACAGGGCTGACCAACGCCGCCAAGCTGCCCGAGCCCATCTACACGCCCGCCGCCAAGGCGGCCGTGGGCGAGCACGACGAGAACATCACCTTTGAGCGCACGGTGGAGATGATCGGCCTGGACCTGGCCACCCGCATCCGCGACCTGAGCATCGCCATCTACCAGGCGGCTGCCGAGATCGCACTCACCAAAGGCATGATCATTGCCGACACCAAGTTCGAATTTGGCCTGGCGCCCGATGGCACGCTGGTGCTGATGGACGAAGTGCTCACGCCCGACAGCTCGCGCTACTGGCCCGTGGAAGGCTACGAGGCCGCCCTGGCCGCTGGCCAGAACCCCCCCAGCTACGACAAGCAGTTTGTGCGCGACTGGCTGGAGCAAGCCCAGGTGAACGGCAAGCCCTGGGACAAGACCGCACCCGCACCCCGCCTGCCGCGCGAAGTCATCGAAAAAACCGCCGCCAAGTACCGCGAAGCGCTGGAGCGTTTGGTCGGCTAAAAGGCGACCTGCCTAGCCCAACAAAAAAGGCTCCCGACCGGGAGCCTTTTTTTGTGGTGTGCCACCGCACCGTGCCATCGCAGCTCGCACGGTACAAGTCAACGTGCAACAAGACCCTAACTCAGCACCACGCTGGAGAGTCGGCGGCGGTAGGTGGCGACCACCGGGTCGTCAGGCGGGATCTGGCCGTCGGCCACCTTGACCTTGGGGGGGTCGATGATTTCCAGGATGGCCACGTAGGTCTTGCGGGCGGCCTCTTCGCTCCAGGCCTTGTCACGCATGAGGATTTCGAGCAACTCGTCCATGGCATCCGTCCAGCGCTGGTCGGCCATGAGCCAGCGGGCGCGGGCAAAGCGGGTGTCAAAGTCGCGCTTGTTGGCGGCAATTTTTGCATCAAAATCGGCCCCAGCGCCTTCTCCATAAGCGCCAACAGCTACAAAATCAATAGCATCCATCCAGGCTTTCAACGCCCCCAGCTTGCGCGAGGCTGCGGCCTTGGCGATGACGGGGGCGAAGGCGACCTTGGCGTCGTCGTCGCGGCGCAACTGCAGCAGCAGCTTCACGTAGTCAAAGCGCGCATCGTCGTTGGAGGGATCGGTCACCACAGCGTGCTGCAGCTTCTCCAGCGCGGTGCTGGTGTCGCCCTGGGCCAGCGCGTCCTGGGCCTCTTCTTCCTCGATTTCTGCGACCAGCTCTTCGGCCGTGGGCACATGCTTGTCCAGGAAGGCGCGCACCTGGCCCTCGGGCAGGGCGCCCATGAAGCCGTCCACGGGCTGGCCGTTCATGAGCAGCACGCAGGTGGGAATGCTGCGGATGCCGAACATGCCCGCCAGCTGCTGCTCCTGGTCCGAGTCGATCTTGACGAGCTTGAAGCGGCCAGCGTATTCAGTCTCCAGCTTTTCCAGCACGGGCCCCAGCGACTTGCAAGGGCCACACCAGGGCGCCCAGAAGTCCACCAGCACGGGCACGTTCATCGAGGCAGCAACCACCTCGGCTTCAAAATTTTCTACGGTGACGTCGATCATGATTGGTGTGGTGGCCAGGGGCCTGTAGAGCGGTTTGCGCGCTATTTTGGCCCATCGAAACAGCCCCACGCCCGCCAGGGAGGCGCAAAAAGTAAAATCGCGGGTTCCACCTACAGCGGCCGAGCAGGCGCAACCTGCCCGCCAGCGCCCTCCACACCATGAAACCCATCCAGATCGGCGTGGTCATGGGTTCCAGCAGCGACTGGGACACCATGCAGCACGCAGTGCAAATCCTTGAACAGTTCGGCATTGCACACGAGGCCCGTGTGGTCTCGGCCCACCGCATGCCCGACGACATGTTTGCCTACGCCGAGGCCGCTGCAGGCCGGGGCCTCAAAGCCATCATCGCGGGCGCCGGCGGCGCCGCCCACCTGCCCGGCATGATCGCCGCCAAGACCACCGTGCCCGTGCTGGGCGTGCCCGTGGCCAGCCGCCACCTGCAAGGCGTGGATTCGCTGCACAGCATCGTGCAAATGCCCAAGGGCATCCCTGTGGCGACGTTTGCCATTGGCACGGCGGGCGCTGCCAACGCCGCCCTGTTTGCCGTGGCCCTGCTGGCCAATGAAAACCCCGAGCTACGCCAGCGGCTCGAAGCCTTCCGCGCCGAGCAGACGGAAGTGGCCCGCAACATGACCTTGCCGCCTGCTGCATGAGCGCCGACAACACTTTGGCACCGCTGCTGCCTGGCGCCACGCTGGGCGTGCTGGGCGGCGGCCAGCTGGGCCGCATGTTTGTGCACCAGGCGCAGGCCATGGGCTACTTCACGGCCGTGCTCGACGCCGACCCCACCAGCCCGGCCGGGCTGGTGAGCCACCACCACATCCAGACCGGCTATGAAGACCCGCAAGGCCTGGCCGAGTTGGCCCGCCTGTCGGATGCGGTGACCACCGAATTCGAAAACGTGCCCGCTGCCGCGCTGGCTGCACTGGCTGCGCAGCGCCCCGTGTCGCCTGCCGCCAGTGCTGTGTCCGTGGCGCAGGACAGGGCCCGCGAAAAGGCCCACTTTGTGGCCTGCGGCGTGCCCTGCGCGCCGTATGCGGTGATCGAAACGGCTGAGCAACTGGCTGCCGTTTCTTCTGATCTGTTGCCAGGCATCCTGAAAACGGCCCGCATGGGTTACGACGGCAAAGGCCAGGTACGGGTGAGGACCGCAGCTGAACTCGCTTCCGCCTGGGACTCTGTCGGCCAAGTGCCCTGCGTGCTGGAGAAGATGCTGCCGCTGGCGCTGGAATGCTCGGTGATTGTGGCGCGTGGCCACGATGGCGCCACCGTGCACCTGCCCGTGCAGCGCAACCTGCACCGCGACGGCATTCTGGCGGTGACGGAGGTTTTTGAACAAAATCTGCCCCCAGCGCTTATACAGCAAGCGGTAGCAGCTGCAATTTCGATAGCAAACGGTTTGCAGTACGTGGGCGTGCTCTGCGTAGAGTTCTTTGTGCTGCAAGACGGCAGCCTGGTGGTCAACGAGATCGCCCCGCGCCCGCACAACAGCGGCCACTACAGCCAGAACGCCTGCGATGTGTCGCAGTTCGAGCTGCAGGTGCGCACCATGGCCCGCCTGCCGCTCACGCAGCCGCGCCAGCACAGCCCCGCCGTCATGCTCAACCTGCTGGGCGACCTGTGGTTTGCGCACGGCGATGCCGAGCAGACGCCCCCGTGGGCTGAAGTGCTGGCCCTGCCCGGCACCCACCTGCACCTGTATGGCAAGCGCGACGCCAAGCGCGGCCGCAAGATGGGGCACCTCAACATCACCGCAGCCACCCCCGAAGCAGCGCGTGCCACAGCCCTGCAGGCGGCGGCCCTGCTGGGTATCGCACCGTTCTGACCATGATTCTTGACGGCACCCAGCCCGCATCCATCGCCGCCGCAGCGCGGGCCGTGCGCAGCGGCGCGCTGCTTGGCCTGCCCACCGAAACGGTGTATGGCCTGGCGGCCGATGCCAGCAGCGACGCCGCCGTAGCGCAGATCTTTGCGGCCAAGGGGCGCCCCAGCGACCATCCCCTGATCGTGCATGTGGCCAACGCCGAGGGCATTGCGCACTTCGCCAGCGAGGTGCCGGGCTTTGCGCAGAAGCTGGTCGATGCCTTCTGGCCCGGCCCGCTCACGCTCATCCTGCCGCGCCTGCCCGGCGTGGCCAGCGCTGCCACGGGCGGGCAGGACAGTGTGGGCCTGCGCTGCCCCGCCCACCCCGTGGCCCATGCCCTGCTGCTGGCCTGCGCCGCGCCGGGCGACGGCGATGCCCAGGGCGGCCCGCCCGTATGGGGCGTGGCTGCCCCCAGCGCCAACCGTTTTGGCCGCGTGAGTCCCACCACCGCACGGCATGTGCAGGATGAGCTGGGCGCAGAGCTGCTGGTGCTCGATGGCGGCCCGTGCGAGGTCGGCATCGAAAGCACCATCGTGGACTGCACGCGCGGCGTGCCCGTGCTGCTGCGCCCCGGCGCCATCACGCGCAGGCAGATTCAGGCCGCCTGCGGCATTGCGCCGCTGTCCAAGGACGACCTGCCCAGCCACACCCCCCGCGCCTCTGGCACGCTGGAGGCCCACTACGCCCCCGCCGCCAAGGTGCGGCTGATGGACGCCAAGGCCCTGCAAACCGGGCTGGACTTGCTCGGCGCCGATGCCGCCCACATCGCGGTGTATTCCCGGGCTGCGCTGCGCACCCAATCCTCCAAGCTCGTGATGCGCCGCATGCCCGACGACGCCACCGCCACGGCCCAGCAATTGTTCGCCGTTTTGCGCAGCTTTGACGACGATGGCGTGAAACTGATCTGGATCGAGACACCGCCCGCCAGCCCCGAATGGGAAGGTGTGCGCGACCGCCTTCAGCGCGCAGCTGCAGCATGAGCCCCACCGGGGCGGCCGCTTTACATGCGTTGACGCAGCACCGCTAAACTACCCCCCACTTTTCTGGAGAAATACATGGCAGCAAATTGGATGCGCCGCACCTTCATGGTCGCCGCATGTGCGTCGGCCGCGTTGCTCGCGGCCTGCGGTTCCAGCACCACCGAATCGGCCATCGTGCCCGAGCGCTTCATCGCGTTTGGCGATGCCAACACCGACGTGGGACAAAAAGGAACGCGCTACACCGTCAACGACGGCAGTGTGAACAACTGGACCCTGCAGGTGGCAGCCAACTACGGCAAGCCCCTCGCAGCCGCCTCTGCCGGTGGCAAGAGCTACGCTGTGGGCAATGCCCGCGTCAAGATCAAGCCCGACGCAGTCGGCAATGCCAGCACCCCCACCATCGCCGAGCAAATCGACACCTTTCTGGCCAGCGGCAGCTTTGGCGCCAGTGACGTGGTGTTTCTGAGTGGCGGCATCAGTGACGTGATTGCAGGTATGGCCGCCGTGCAGGCGGGCACCCAGACCGAAGCCGCCATGGTGGCCGCAGCCCGCCAGGCCGGTGAAGACATGGCCGCACAGGTGCGCCGCCTGGTCAACGCAGGCGCCAAATACGTGGTTGTGACCGGCACCTACGACCTGAGCAAGACCCCCTGGGCCAAGACCATTGGCCGCGAAGCCCTGTTGGCCGACGCCAGCAGCCGTTTCAACGACGGCCTGCTGGTGGGCATTGTGGACCTGGGTTCCAACGTGCTGTATGTGGACCTGGCCTACTACGTGAATCTGTACACCGGCGTGCCCGCCAACTACGGCTTCAACAACGCCACCACAGCGGTGTGCACCTCGGTGGATGCCACCAACGGCATCGGCATCGGTGCCGGACAGGTCAACTCGGCCCTGTGCACTGCCTCCACGCTGCTGTCGGGCGCCAGCCAGACCTCCTACGTGTTTGCCGACCCGGTGTACCTCACGCCCTCGGCGCAGCGCCAGTTCGGCACCTACGCCTACGACCGCCTGCGCGCCCGCTGGTAAAAGGCTGCCGACGGCCGCTGCCAGTCCCCAGCCACCGCCGACCCGTTCGCCATGCAGGTGCCGGGTAGCGGGCCACAAAAAAGCCGACCCTTGGGTCGGCTTTTTGCTGTGCGGCTTGCTGTGGCAAGCCAGCTGGCTTACTTGACCATGTCGAACACAGCGCGTGCCTGGGCGTGGCAGAACGGGGGTTCGTAGGTGCCGTGGTAGGCGGCATAGTAGGTGGCAAACGCAGCCGACGTGGGGTCGGTAGGGGCCTTGCCACCGGGGCCGAAGGCGGCCTGGATGGCGGCATCGACGTCGACCGAAGTCACGTTGGTCAGGCCCCGGCTGTCGAAGTCGGCTTTCATGACGCGCTGGTGGATGGCGGGCGGCACCGTGGGATCGCCCGCGCCGCCACACAGCAGCACGCGGGCCTTGGGGCTCCAGCCCAGCAGGTCGTTCTTCTTGGCCGTGAGGTACAGGGGATGGGTGGCGCTGGTTTGCGAGCCCGTGATGAACTCTGGCTGGAACAGGGCGGCCCGCGCCTGGTTGGGCGTGCCAGCAGGCAGCGTGCCCGAGGTGAGCAGCGTGGTGTAGTTCAGCGTGGGATTGGGCAGCAGGGTCTCGATGTAGGCCGAGTACGGGGCCTTGAAGACCTGCTTGACGTCCGTGTAGACATCGCCATAGACCTTCTGCCAAGCCGTTACCAGATAGGGCACGAAGAACTGCACACCGGCAATCGCATCCGGAATCCGCAGCGAGCCCGACAGGTTGTAGGGGCCCGCCAGATGCGCCCCTGCAACCACATTGAATTCCGTGCCGTAGTCGCGTTCTGCGGCGCGGTGGGCGGCCATCGACGAGTGTCCGCCCTGCGAATAGCCCGTGAACATGACCTTGCCCGACAGGTTGGCCCCCACAGTACCCGCAGCATTGCGCGCGGCCCGCACCGAGTCGATGACCGAGGTGGCTTCCGAGTCGGCATGCAGGTAGGGGTGGTAGTTGTAGCCCGACTTGGCAAAGCCCAGGTAGTCGGTGGCCACCACCGCATAGCCCTGGGCGGCGTACATGGCAGCGATCAGGAAGGTTTCGCTGTCCTGGGGGTTGGCCAGGGTGCGGGGCTTTTGCACATCGGTGCCCTTGGCGTAGGCGACCAGCGGCGCGGCCGTGCTGCAGCTGCCTGCGGGCACCAGCATCACGCCTGAAGCATTGGTGTTCTCTCCCGCCTTGGCACCCACGGTGGCGTAGTTGAGCGCCACCACCTTGACATCGCACTTCGCCTTGCCCGTGATCGCTTGCAAGCCGCTGCTGGAGGTGCCCGCATCAATCTGCGCAGCGGTCAGCGTGGTCAGCACGGCAGGGGGATCGATCAGCGAACCACGGGCCGGATCGTCGGAGCCACCGCAGGCTACAAGCAGGACGGCAGCGGCTGCGACACAGGTAAGGCGGAAATACGTCATGGGTGGGTACCTCGGGTCTAGAAAGGACGACGCATCGTGCGCGCACCTGCACTGCACCATCCATAGGGGATAACGCGGACCGCCCCACCCCACAGACACCTGCGCGACACCTGTGCGCCCCTTGCACGGCACCCGCCAGGCAGCGGCCCGCAGCGTGCGGGCACTCAGCGCGGCCCGCGCGCGCCGTACACCAGCTTCATGCCCAAAATCGTCCCCGCCAGCGCGAGCGTGATGGCATTGGCTACCACGATGGGCCATGCCGCCAGGACAACTCCATACACCAGCCACAGCGCCACCCCGGCCGTGAACGCGCTGTACATGCCCAGAGAGATGCCCTGGACATCCCGGGTACGGAAGGTGTGCAGGGCCTGCGGAACAAAACTACAGGTGGTCAGGAATGCGGCGATATAGCCGATCAACTCGGTGAGGGACATGGTGGGAGCTGGGGGGCGGGTGGCTGCGCGGCGGGAGGCCGCGCGAGCCGGCATTTTCACTGATCGCGTGCGGTCCAGTCGATCAGGCTGTCCAATACCGGCCGGGCACCTCCAGCGTTGGCGTGGTTGACGACAGCCACCAGCACATAGCGCCGCCCGCTGGCTGCATGCACATAGCCCGCCACGGCCATCACATCGCGCAGGCTGCCCGTCTTGAGGTGGGCTGTTCCGGCACGGCTCTGGCTGCGGCGCAGCGTGCCGTCCACCCCCGAGATGGGCAGCGACGCCACCAGTTCCGGCATCACCGGAGACCCCCAAGCCACCTGCAGCATGCGCGCCAGTGCCTGCGCCGTCAGTCGGGCATCACGGCTCAGGCCCGCGCCGTTGTCGGCCAGGGGCAGTTCAGCGTCGCCGATGCGCGCCAGCCACCACTGGCGCAGCGCTTCGCGCGCACCATCGAACGTAGCCACACCGTTTTTCTGCAGCGCCAGCGTCAGAAACACCTGCTGCGCCATCACGTTGTTGCTGTACTTATTGACGTCGCGCACCACCTCGGACAGCGCGGGCGAAGTAACGGCGAAGGCTGGCTTCAGGCCTGTCGGCACCTTGCCCTCGCGCACGCTGCCCGTGAGCTTGCCCCCCAGTTCGCGCCACATGCCCTCCACGGCGCGCGCCGCAAAGCCGCGCGGGTCCGGCGCTGCCACGGGCCACACCCGTTCGCCGCAGGTGGCCGGGTACACCCCCTGGAAGCTCACCTTGGCAGGGTCGGCCAGTTCGGCGCGCAGGGCGCCGCGCCAGTCGCCACACTCGGTGCCCGGCGCAGCCAGCGCCACGGTGGTCTGGCGTGCCACGCCCGCCAGGGGCGGGTCGTACTGGATGCGTGCCAGCCCCGCCACCGGGTCAGGTACAAAGGTCATCACTGACGATTTGTAGTTGATCAGCAGCGCGTCGGGGGCAGCGTTGTAGGGACGCAGGGGCTCGCCGTCGAATCGCGCCGGGTCGAGGTCGGGCACGTCAAAGGCGGTGCGGTCGAGCACGATGTCACCCACAATGACCTGGATGCCCTGGGCCTGCAGGCGGCGCATCAGCAGCCACAGGCGCTCCATGACCAGCTTGGGGTCTCCCTGCCCCTGGACATAGACGTTACCCCGCAAGCTGCCGTCCTGCACCGTGCCTTGCACATAGACCGGGGTGTTCCACACATAGGCGGGGCCCAGTTGCTCCAGCGCGGCGTAAGTGGTCACCAGCTTCATCACCGATGCCGGATTCACCGGCAACTGTGCACGGTGCGCCAGGCGTGCTGGCGCAGTCTTGCCCCCTTGGGCATCCACCACCATCACTGACAGTGCCTCGCGCGGCAACTTGGCGCGCCCCAGGGCGGCCTCCACCTCGGGCGGCAACGCGGTTGCCGTCGCCTGGGCCTGGGCCGTACCCGCCGCCCCGGCCAACACCAACCCGGCCGCAGCAACAACACCCCGGGCACCACGCAGCGCTGTGCAGCGCAGGAAATCAGGAAGCAAAAACATGGCGCGAGTCTATCGTCCGGCATCCCGCCGCCACAGGCCGCACAGCACCACACCCACCCACCGATAATCCCCCGATGCGTTTTTCTCCTCGTGCCATCGGCTTGCTGGCGGCGGTCGTGACGGTCACCATCTGGACAGGCTTCATCGTCATTGCCCGCGCTTCGGCCCAGCGCACGCTCACCCCGTTCGACATTGCACTGCTGCGCATCGTGGGCGCCAGCCTGGTCCTGCTGCCCTGGGGCTGGTGGATGGTGCGGAGGCGCACCGCAGCCCTGGGCGCTGATGCCCCGCCCTCCAGCCTGGCAGGCCTATCGCCATTGCCGCTGCGCACCACGGTGCTGCTGGGCAGCTTTGGGGGCCTGCTCTACGCCATGCTGGCCTATGCGGGGTTCTTCCATGCACCCGCGACCCACGCGGCGGTGCTCATGCCTGGCAGCCTGCCGCTGTGGACAGCATTGTTGGCTGCCTGGCTGCTGCGCGACCACATCACGCCCCTGCGCGCGGCGGGCCTGGCACTGATCGTGGCAGGCGACCTGCTGGTGGGGGGGAGCAGCCTGCTGGCAGCGTTTTCGGGCGGTGATGTGTGGAAGGGCGACGTGCTGTTCATGCTGGCCGCCTCCTGCTGGGCCACCTACAGCGTGCTGGCCCGGCGCCATGCGGTGGATGCCGTGCAGGCCACCATCGCCATCACCGCGTTTGCCTGCCTGGTCTATGTGCCCAGCTATGCCCTGCTGATTGCGCTGGGGGCTGTCACCAGCCACCTGGCGCAGGCACCATGGAGCGAGATCGCCTTTCAACTGGTGTTCCAGGGCGGGGGCTCGGTGGTGATCTCGGGCATTGGCTTCACCCGCATGATCCAGCACTATGGCCCGGTGCGCTCCACCATGATCACGGCCCTGGTGCCCGGCCTCTCTGCCATTGGCGCGGTGATTTTTCTGGGCGAGCCGATGTACTGGAACCTCGTCGCCGGTCTGTTGCTGGTGACAGTCGGTATCCTGCTGGGCGTGCTGCGCAAGAGCCAGGCGGGCATGGCCGCCATCCCGTCCACGCCCGCCTCTGGCCGCACCGCCCCCTGACCCCTTTTGCCGCGCAAACCCTTTTGGCCCCATGAATCTGCTCGCCTTCGACACCAGCACCGACACCCTCTCCATCGCCGTACAGCACGGGGATGCCGTGTGGCAGCACACGGGTCCTGGGGGCGCGCAAGCGTCGGCCACCCTGATTCCGACAGTGCGCAGCCTGATGGCACAGGCGGGCCTGTCGTTCGACACGCTGGAGGCCATCGTTTTCGGTCGGGGACCGGGCTCCTTCACCGGCTTGCGCACCGCCTGCGCCGTGGCCCAGGGGCTGGCATTTGGCGCGCGCGGGGGCCAGGGTGTGCCGGTGCTGCCCGTGGACACCCTGCTGGCCGTGGCCGAGGAAGCGCGCCATGCACACAGCTTCACGCAGGTGGTGGCGGTGCTGGACGCGCGCATGGATGAGGTCTACCACGCGCGCTGCGAATGGGTCGCCGCCCAGGGCCGTTGGCACACCGAGGCCGACTTTGGCCTGGGCGCACCGGAATCCGTCCTTGCCCCCGCAGGGTGGTCGGTGGCGGGCAATGCGCGCACGCCCTATGGCGAGCGGCTGGCGCCCACGGCCACCCATGTGGCCGCCCTGCCCACAGCCACGGCGCTGCTGCGCCTGGCACCGGCCTTGCTGGCAGCGGGCGAAGGTGTGCCAGCCAGCGACGCGCTGCCGCGCTACATCCGCGATAAAGTGGCACAAACCACCGCCGAGCGGGCTGCGCTGCGCGCCGCCCAGGCGGTGCCCGCTCCTTTGTGAATCCTTTCTGCCAGACCCCATGAGCGCCCTGCCCACCCCGTCTTCTGCCGGCGCGCCCGAGGCGCGCTTTGAACCCCTCACACTTGCACGGCTGGATGCCGTGCTGGCGGTGGAACAACGTGCCTATTCGCACCCCTGGACACGCGGCAACTTCACCGATGCCATGGCCTCGGGCTACCAGGCACAGGTGCTGATGGCGGACGAACACCTGCTCGGCTACTTCGTGGCCATGATGGGGGTGGACGAGGTGCACCTGCTCAACATCACCGTCACCCCCGAGTTCCAGCGCCAGGGCTGGGCGCGGGTGCTGCTCGATGCGCTGGCCCTATGGTCACGCGGGCGCGGCGCACAGTGGCTGTGGCTGGAGGTGCGCCTGAGCAACCTGCGCGCCCAGCACATTTACCAGACACACGGGTTCCGCCGCGTGGGTGAACGCAAGCGCTACTACCCCGCCGACCTGGGCCAGCGCGAAGATGCCGTGGTCATGAGCCTGGCACTGTGAGCAACACCTTCAACAGGCCCTTTTTTCCATGAGCCTTCACCTCGATGCGCGGCAGCGCGCCATGCTGCAAGAAATGGGCGTCACCGTGTGGGTGCAGCCGGAGGCACCGGTAGCACGCACCAAAGCGGAGGCCCCCGTCGTCGCCATGTGGGCGCCCGCCCCTGCCGCCCACATGGCGCCCCCCACGCCCCAGGCACCCGCCGTGGCAAGCCCTCCTGCGGCGCGAGCGACCCAGCCAGCGGCCCCGCGTGGAATGGAACCTGCACCTGCACCGGCACCCGCGGTAGAGAACGCAGGCGCAGCACCGGCCATCCCCAGCTTGCGGCTGCATGCGCCCCAGGTGCTATACCCCAGCGCCGACCCCTCGCAAACCCCGGCCGGGCTGGGAGCGGGCTGGCTGATCGTGACCGAAAGCCTCACGCCGGGCGAGCCGCTGGGTGGCGACGCAGGCCGGCTGCTGGACAACATGCTGCGCGCCATGCAACTGCACAAACACCCGCGCGTGTTCCTGGCTGCGCTGGAGCGCACCGCCCCCGGCGCGGAAACCGGGGGTGACAACCCCACGCCCGCCGCGCTGGCCGACGCCGTGGCGGCACTGCAACCCGCCCTGGTCCTGGTGCTGGGCCATGTGGCGGCGCGGGCGGCGCTGGGGCGCACCGAGCCGCTGGGCCGCCTGCGCGCGGGCCCGCACCAGCTGGCGGGATGCCCCGCCGTGGTGACCTACGACCCCGCGTTTCTCTTGCGTTCACAGGATGTCAAGGCCGCTGCCTGGGCCGATCTGTGCCGGGCGCTGGCCATCGTGCGCCAGGCCTCGCCGGGCTGACCACGGCGGGTTCGGACATTTGCAGCGATTCCACGGCGGCTGGAGTGCCATAATCCGCCGCCTGTTCATTTTTACGGAGAAAGCTCCTTGGAAACCTACCCGAGTTGGTAGCTTTCAGCTCCCCGGCCTGCTGTGGGGTTGAAAGCACCCGATCCCCCACACCGCAGATGCCACACAACAAGGGAGTGAGCCCATGCTCAACATCTTCACGCTTGCCAATGGCCGGCTTTTCCAGGAAGAGATCGAATCGCTGGAAGAGCTGACCAAGTTCCAGCCGATCTGGGTGGACCTCGAAGCCCCCACGCTCGAAGAAAAACGCTGGATCAAGCAGCACTACGGCCTGTCCATCCCCGAGGATGCGATGGACGAGGACATCGAGGAATCCGCCCGCTTCTACGAAGAAGACAACGGCGAGCTGCACATTCGCAGCGACTTTTTGATCGACGACGATGAAGACCCCCGCTCGGTGCGCGTGGCCTTCATCCTGAACCAGCACAACGCCAACCTCAAGAGCCGGGGCGTGCTGTTTTCCATCCACGACGAAGATGTGCCCGTGTTTCGCCTGCTGCGCATGCGCGCGCGCCGCGCGCCCGGTCTCATCGAAGATGCCAAGGAAGTGCTGCTCAAGCTGTTCGACGCCGATGCCGAGTATTCGGCGGATACGCTGGAGAACATCTACGACGAACTGGAGGCCGTGAGCAAGCAGGTGCTGGCAGGCGACGTGACTGACACCCGCGCCGGTGAAGTGCTGGCCGCCATCGCGCGCCAGGAAGACTTGAACGGCCGCATCCGCCGCAACGTGATGGACACCCGCCGCGCCGTGAGCTTCATGATGCGCAGCAAGATGCTCAACTCCGAGCAGTTCGAAGAAGCCCGCCAGATCCTGCGCGACATCGAATCGCTGGACAACCACACGGCGTTTTTGTTCGACAAGATCAACTTCTTGATGGACGCCACGGTTGGTTTCATCAACATCAACCAGAACAAGATCATCAAGATCTTCTCGGTGGCCAGCGTGGCGCTGCTGCCGCCCACGCTGATCGCCAGCGTGTACGGCATG
>CAXIRU010000090.1:0-28089 GCA_964031875.1 Acidovorax facilis | reverse complement strand
TGCGGCGCTTTTTATGATTTGGGGTGGCTGATGGGGCTCGAACCCACGACAACAGGAATCACAATCCTGGACTCTACCAACTGAGCTACAGCCACCGTAGCTTTGTATTATAGCTTGGTATTTTGAGCCCCAAGCTCAATTTTCTTAATTTTCTGCAGCAGCTTGCAAAGTCGTCGAAGGTCGCGGCGCTTTGATCTCGGCCTTGAAACGCTTTTTGAGCATCTCGTAATACGCCTGGCCTTCGGCTGAAGCCCACCACTGCATATATTGTTGCTGCTCCTGTTGAGCACGCGGCCCCTCTGGTGCAGGCCGGGGCACTATGCGGTTCACTTTAGCCACGGCATAGCCTTCGCCCGCCAGATCCACCCCAACCCAGGCTGGAAGCGCATCAGCGGTTGGCGCGTGCAGCGCCGCATCAATCAGGGGTCGAGGCAAGTTTTGCGTCTGCTCGCGTGAAACCTGGATAGGAGCACCCAGGCCGCTGGCAGTTGCGGGTGCCGCCTTCCAAGCAGCCAGCTTGGCTTCACCATCCTTGCGCGCCAGCTCAGAGGCTTTCTGCGCCACATAGAGCTCGCGAACGCGGGCACGCACTTCGTCCAGCGGAAGTGTTTTGGCGGGGGTGTACTGGACCACACGACCAGCGGCCAGTTGGTTGGGGCCTATTTCCACGGCTTCCGTGTTGCGCTTGTTCTGCAACGAATCCGACGAGAAGATTGCTTCCAGAAACTTGGGATTGGCCAATGGCCCCGCTGCACCAGGCGCTGGCGTGCGGGTGAGGCCGGACATGGTGTGCACTTTGAGCTTGAGCTTGTCCGCCACTGGCTTGAGGCTGTCTGCCTGTTCGTAGACGCTGTTCGTAAATGCTTCCGCAACCTCGGCAAACTTGCGCTGTGCCTGCTGCTGCTTGAGCTCCGCTTCCATGGTGGGGCGCAGCTCTTCAAAGGAGGGCTGGCGGGGCGCCTTGACATCGGTCAACTGAATGATGTGGTAGCCGAAGTCGGTTTCCACCAAATCACTGATCTCACCCTTCTGTAGCGCGAACGCCGCGTCTTCAAAAGGCTTGACCATGGCGCCCCGTCCGAAGAAATTCAGATCGCCACCGGCGGTGGCTGAGCCTTTGTCGTCCGAGGCCTTCTTGGCCACATCCGCAAACGTGGCGGGTGCCTTGCGCACCTGGGCCAGCAGTTCCGTGGCACGTGCCTTGGCCTTCTCACGGTCGGCAGATGATGCATCTTTGGCGGCATTGATCAGGATGTGGCTTGCACGGCGCTCCTCCTTGCCTGCCATGCGTGCCACGTTTTCCTTGTAATAGGTGCGCAAGTCGTCCTCATTGAGCGCAATGCCCGAACGCACACTGTCGAGGTCCAGAACCACATACTCGACCGAAGCCTGCTCCATCTGGAGGAACTTTGCAGGATTTGCCTTGTAGTAGGACTCAAGATCTGCGTCCGTAGGCACAACCTTGGCAGAGAAATCTGCCGCCTTGAAGCGCACCACCTGGATTTCCCGCTGCTCATAGAGCGGGTCCAATGCGAGCTTGACCTGCGCATTGGTACTGAACGCGGTGCCCATCACACCACCGATGACCTGGTTGATGGACAAGTCGCGGCGCACGTTGGCTTCGAAGCCTTCAGGCGTCAAACCCTGCGTCGCCACCAAGGCACGATAGGCTTCGGCGTCCAGCGTGCCGTCAGCACGCTTGAGCCCCGCGATGGCAGGTATCTCTTGCAGGCTGCGTGCCAGGCGCGCATCACTCGTCACCAAGTGCATCTCCTTGGCCGCGGCAGCCAGCACCCGGTCGCGCACCAGACGCTCCAGGGTGGCATAGCGAGCCTGCGGAGAGTCCAGCAGCTTGGGATCGACCGAGGGAGACTGCGCGCGAATGCGGTCAGTCTCCATGCGATGCGCATTGTCCCAGTCAGTCTGGTTGATCTTGTCGCCATCGACTCGCGCTACCACAGGGCTCTTTTCAGAGAAGTAGTTGCTGTCAATGCCCACCAGCACAAACGATGGAATGATCAGCAAGAACAAGAAGATCATCACGATCTTGGAGTGCTTGCGGATGGATTCAAACATGGTCGATCTTTCAGATGGCAAAAAACAAAAGGCGAACTTGCGTTCGCCTTTGTTCGGTGGTGGTGGGTCCTGACGGTCTCGAACCGCCGACCTACTCCGTGTAAAGGAGCCGCTCTACCAACTGAGCTAAGGACCCCACCTAAACTGATCCTCAGTTCAAGGCATCTTTCAATGCCTTGCCAGGACGGAACTTTGGAACTTTAGCAGCTTTGATTTTAATCGTAGCGCCGGTACGGGGATTGCGACCCGTGCGAGCAGCGCGTTTGCCAACCGCAAAAGTACCGAAACCGACGAGCGAAACAGTGCCGCCCTTCTTCAGGGTCTTCTTGACGGCCTCGATCGTGGATTCCAGGGCACGTGCAGCGGCGGCCTTGGAGATGTCGGCGTTGGTAGCGATGTGCTCAATCAGTTCGGTTTTGTTCACAAGAAGCCTCTCGGAAAAGAGTTGGTGGAATGTCTCGCGGATATCTGGTCTTCACACGTCCGAAAGCACAGCCGGAGGCTGGTTGAAAACAGACGGGGGAATGACTGGCGTACACAGCAGTGGCTGCTGCATCAGATTAAAGCCATCGAGTTCCGGGTGTCAATACAACACGCTGATTTGGCGCAGCGCTGTCCTGAATTCTAGTCGTATTTCAAGCCTGGACAGGGCTTGTGGGCGTTTTTGTCTTAAACACGCCGTATGGGCAGCACTCCGTATTGACACCCTCGTCCTGACAAGGCACGGGAGGCGGTAGCACCCTGGGCCGATCCATCCAAACAGCGACAGGACGCCAACTCCCGCCCTCGCTACTTCACGCGCGCCCGGATTTCCGGCAACGCCTTCTGCAGGTAGTAGACCATCGACCAAACGGTAAGCACGGCTGAGGCCCAGATGAGCCAAGTGCCCCACACGCCCGTGTCGATCACGCCGAACAGGCGTCCGTCGTACAGTAGGAAGGGGATGGCCAACATCTGCACCGTGGTCTTCACTTTGCCGATCATGTGCACAGCCACGCTCTTGCTCGCGCCGATCTGCGCCATCCACTCGCGCAAGGCCGAGATCGCAATCTCGCGGCCGATGATGATGAGCGCCACGAACACATCGGCACGTTGCAGATGCACCAGCACCAGCAGCGATGCACAGACCAAAAACTTGTCGGCCACCGGATCAAGGAAGGCGCCGAAGGACGAGGTCTGATTGAGCTTGCGGGCGAGGTAGCCGTCGAGCCAGTCGGTGGCTGCGAACACCACGAACATCACGGTGGCAATCAGATTGCGCGTGGCCGGGTCCAGCGGTGCATAGAACACCCCCACGATCAGAGGTATCGCGACGATGCGCGTCCAGGTCATCAAGGTGGGGATAGTCCAGAACATGGGGCGATTGTGTCACGGCAGGCGAGCAGTCCGACGGGGGAGTTATCGCAAAGCGCGGTAGATCTCTTCGGCCAGCTCACGAGAAATGCCATCCACCGTGGCCAGATCCTCCACACTGGCCGAGGCCACCCCACGCACCCCACCAAAACGTTGCAGCAGCCGCGCCCGCTTCTTGGGGCCCACGCCCGCAATTTCTTCGAGCTGCCCGCCGCCCACACGCACCTTGGCCCGCGCCGCGCGCATGCCCGTGATGGCAAAGCGGTGCGCCTCGTCGCGAATCTGCGCCACCAGCATGAGTGCCGCCGAGTCCTTGCCAAGGTAGACCTTCTCGCGCCCATCGGCAAACACCAGCTCTTCCAGGCCCACCTTGCGGCCCTCGCCCTTCTCCACGCCCACAATGCGGGTCAGGTCCAGTCCCAACGCAGTGAACACCTCGCGTGCCACGCCCACCTGGCCCTTACCGCCATCGATCAACACCAGGTCGGGCAGGCGGGCAACCCCTTTGCGGGTGGGCGCGCCAGCCTCGGCGCCTGGGGCAGCAAAGTCGATGCCCCCCTCCTCGCGCTGCGCCTCCACCACCTTGCTGTAGCGACGCGTGAGCACCTGGCGCATGGCGGCATAGTCGTCGCCCCCGGTGATGCCTTCGATCTTGTAGCGGCGGTATTCGCTGCTCTGCATCTTGTGGTGGTGGAAGACCACGCACGATGCCTGCGTGGATTCGCCCGCCGTGTGCGAGATGTCAAAACACTCGATGGTGAGCTGGTCCAGGTCTTCGGGCGGCAAGTCCAACGCCTCGGCCAGCGCCCGTGTGCGGGCCTGTTGCGAGCCCTCTTCCGCCAGCAGCCGCGCCAGCTGCAAGTCGGCGTTCTTCTGCGCCATGTCGAGCCAGGCACGGCGCTGTTCGCGGGGCTGGTGGATGGCGTTCACGCGCAGCCCGCTTTGTTCAGTCAGTGCGTCCAGCAAGGCTTTGTCCACCGGCACGCTGGTCACCAGCAATGGTGGCACCGGCACGCCGATGTAGTGCTGGGCGATGAAGGCTTCGAGCACCAGGGCCTCCACCGGGCGCGCGGGGCGAGCCGGGGTAGCTAACGCCTCGTCTGCGCCATCGCCGCCCTCTTCCTCAAACACCGCCGCCGCATCTTCGACATGCACCGGAAAGTACGGCCGGTCGCCCAGATGACGGCCACCGCGCACCATGGCCAGGTTGACGCACGCGCGGCCGCCCAGCACGCGCACGGCGAGGATGTCCACATCCTTGTCATCCACCGTTTCGATGGATTGCTGGTGCAGCACGCGCGACAGCGCCTGGATCTGGTTGCGCACCTCGGCCGCCTGCTCGAATTCGAGCTCGTCGGAGTGCGCCATCATGCGCACCTCCAGCGCCTGCAGCAGCTCCTGCGTTTCGCCACGCAGCAGCGCCTCGGCATGCGACACGTCGGCGGCATAGGCTTCGGGCGAAATCAGGTCCACACAAGGCCCGGTGCAGCGCTTGATCTGATAGAGCAGGCAGGGCCGTGTGCGGTTGGCAAACACCGTGTCTTCGCAGGTGCGCAGCCGGAAGACCTTCTGCAGTAGCTGGATGGTTTCCTTCACCGCCCAGGCGCTGGGGTACGGGCCAAAGTAGCGGTGCTTCTTGTCCACCGAGCCCCGGTAGTACGCCATGCGCGGAAACACTTGCCCCGGCGCGTCGCCCCGCGTGTGGGCGCCCGGCGTGCCGGTGATCTTGAGATAGGGGTAGCTCTTGTCGTCGCGAAACAAGATGTTGAACTTGGGGTTCAACGTCTTGATGAGGTTGTTTTCCAGCAGCAGCGCCTCGGCCTCGGAGCGCACCACCGTGGTCTCCATGCGCACGATCTTGCTGACCATGTGGCCGATGCGCGTGCCGCCATGGTTCTTGGTGAAGTAGCTCGACACGCGCCGCTTGAGGTGACGCGCCTTGCCTACATACAGCAGCGCGCCCTGCGCGTCGAAATAGCGGTACACGCCCGGCAGCGCGGGCAGCGCAGCCACCTGGGCCAGGAGTTCTTCGGCATGCACTTCTTCAGACATGGGTGCTATTGTCATGGCAACGCTGTGCTTCTTTCTAAGGACACGTTTTGCCAAGGTAGGAGCCTCGGCATGGAAGGGTACGCAGAGCCAAGACACCAGGTCCAACTGAACAACTTCCAAGCCAGCAAAGGCCTGACCGAGGTCAACTGGAGCAACCTAGCGCCGCAGGACCTGCGCGGCCAATGCGCTCAAGAGCCGACACCGCTCCTTAGAAGCCCTCGAGGGAGGGCAGTTTCCGCTACGGTGACCAATCCATAGCCCCGGTATCCGTGTAAATTAACCTCCTCAAAAAGAGAGGGATAAATGAGGAATCTCACCACATACAGGGTAATCGCCACGGCACTGGCTTTGCCACTGTTAGTTGCCCCATTTGGCAACGCCCAGGCGGGCGATGCCGAAGAGCGCGGCGAAATCGCCGTTCTGTTCATCAAAAACTATTCTTCGGGCGACTACGCCAAATTGGACGCTTGGTACACCAAGGCACTGCGGGAAGACGCACGCATGCCCTCCGGCGTTTACCGCGCCAACCGGTTGGTTCGATCCATAGGGTTCGGCGGGGTTTCGCCCCTGCCGCCTTGCGCCAAAGAGCCTTGCCCGCGCGTGAACGACACTTTCTGGGTCGAACACCAGCAACGGGCTCAGGCTTGGCTCGCACAGAACCCCCAGTCCACTCTGGCCGCAATGACCCTGGCCAGCGCCTACAGCAAGCAGGCGTGGGCCTATCGGGGCGGAGGCTATGCCAACACCGTGCGCGATGAGGACATGAAGAAGTTCCAGGAACTCAACCATGAGGCCCTACGCGCCCTGTTTGCGAGCGCCGAGTACGGTCGCAAGGATCCAAACTGGTGGACCCAATTACTGACCTACGCGCAGTATGGCCAAGTCAGCCGCCATGACTATGCCAAGCTGGCCCAGGACGCCATCGCCGCCTTTCCCAGAAACCACGACATCTACTTCACCATCTCGCAAAGCCTGCTGCCGCAGTGGGGCGGCAGCTACAAGGCGATTGCTGACCTAGCGGCACAGGCCGTGGCGAACACAAAGACAGAAGAAGGGCAGACCTTTTACGCTCGCATCTACTGGAACGTCTACGGCAGTCTGGCCCACCAGGGCGCCGCCGTCTTCACTCGTCCGGACGTGGACTGGACTCGCATCCGGGCGGGCTTCGAGGACCTGATCAAACGCTACCCCGACAGCTACAACCTCAACTCATACGCCCGCCTAGCCTGCGTGGCAGCCCAGGACAAGAAGACCACCGCAGCGGTACTGCAGAGAATCGGTCAAGACGTCGTACCAGACGCCTGGGAAGGTCGCAATGAGTATGCGCGCTGCAAAAGCTGGTCGCAGGATGGAGCTTCGTAATGTGGCGCTCACCGCTGGCTGTGGCTGCACTCTTTGGCGGAATGGTCGGTACGTGCTTAGCTCAACCGACCTTTCGCGATTACTTAGATGCCTACCAAAGCCTGGAGCGCCAGGAATTCGCAGAGGTGGAGCGCTTGTATGCCATCGCATCACAACAGCCTGCCACCAACTCCAGCCGCAATGGGGCCGAATCCTTCTTCAGCGCCCTGCGAGCAGGCAGCGGTGGCAAGGGTGGCAACACGCCCAAAACTGCAGCCGCCTGGAACCTAGCGCAGCAATGGATACAGGCTTCACCGCGTAGCGTGCCAGCCGCCATCTTCCTGGGCCGACTGGCGATACGTGATGCCCCCGCCAACCCCGACTGGGTAGCCCAAGAACATCAGACCGCAGACGCCACCAGGGCACTGGAAGAGGTCAAAGAGCAAGGTCGCATGGACCCGATGTGGAGTGCCACGTACATCGCCCTGAAGTCCTTGGGCGGAGCAACGCCCGCGCAGACGTTGGCACTGGTCAAGGCCCATCTGCCCGCCATGTCGGAGCCAGGCGAGATGTTCTTTGAAGAAGTGGTGGCCGCACTGAACCTCAAAAGTACCGATGCCCTTCCCCAGCTAAGGGAGCTATCTACCCTCGCAGTGCAACGTACGGCCAAAACACGAGGCATGGGAATGCATGCCGTGATCTACCTCGCAGCCCTCCACCACTGGCCGGCGCTGCGACTCAACCCATTCAAACCCGGGCTGACAGACTGGAGAACGATAGACACATCCCTCACCGACCTCAGCAACCGCCGCCCGGACTCAATCAACCAAGTTCATCATGCCGCGCTGGCTTGCCTAGCCCAGGACCGGAGACGGGCAGTCGAACTGTTAACCGGACTACCTGAACCCAAGGGCATCAGTACCGCAATATGGCGCTCATGGGGGGGCGATCCGTTCTACCAACGTTGCAAAACATGGGCGTATGGGCAACCCGTACCCGCATGACAGCGTCTCGCAGTGCTCGAGTACAAGCGGCAGCGCCCCATCCACCAGGGATGCCAGACATAGACTTCTCAACGGCACGTCACGACTGCAGAGCTGCTCGCATCACTCGTTGAAACTGCAATATGCCTGATGGGAAATCGAACCATAGCCAACTTGCGAGGCAACCTTGCAGAACAGCCGGTGCTCCCAATGCCATTCACTCCGCTTCGATCTTCGAGCTTTTCACCACCTGCGCCCAGTTGGCAAGGTCCGCCTTGACCTTGTCACCCAGCTGCGCCGGGGTCTGGTAGTCGGCCGTGGCGCCCTGCTCCTGCGCCTTTTGCTGGAAGGCCGCGCTCTGCACCACGGTGCGGATGTCGGCCGTGAGCTTGTCCACCACCGGCTTGGGCACCGCAGCGGGTACAAACAACGCGAACCACGACGTGGCATCGACCTTGGGGTAACCCGCCTCGGCCGTGGTGGGCACATCGGGCAGGCTGGGCAGCCTCTGCTTGCCCGTCACGGCCAGCACGCGCAGCTTGCCGCTGGCGATGTGGGGCATGAACGGAGGCGCGGTGCCAAAGGTCAGGTCCACCTGGCCGCCGAGCAGGTCTTGCAGCGCGGGGCCCGTTCCTTTGTAGGGCACGTGGACCATCTTGATACCGCCCTGCTGCTCCAGCATGGCGCCCGTGACATGCTGCAGCGAGCCATTGCCCGATGAGGCGTAATTGAGCTTGCCGGGGTTGGCCTTGGCATAGGCCATCAGCTCAGGCAGCGTCTTCACGGGCAGGTCGTTGCGCACCACGATGATCTGCGGGGCCGAGATCACGTTGGCCACGGGCTGAAAGTCGGCTTGGTCCCACTGCTTTTGTTTGGTGATGTGGGGCGAGATGACGTGGTAGCCCGAGTACTGCATAAACACGGTGTAGCCATCGGGCTCGGCGCGTTTGACGATGCTGGCGGCAATATTGCCGTTGCCACCGCCCTTGTTGTCCACGATGACCGACTGGCCCAGCACCGGCGCCAGGGCCTGGGCCAGCATGCGGGCCGACAGGTCAGTGGTGCCACCTGCGGCGGTGGGCACCACCATGGTCACGGTCTTGGTAGGGTAGGCGCCTTGCGCCAGGGCAGAACCCCAAAAGCCGGTGGCGATGGCCGCCAGGGCCAGGGACGTGAATTGCTTGCGATGCAGTTTGCTCATGCGATGTCTCCGCTTTCTCTGTTGTTGAATATCGTTCCGGGGCGGCGGCTGGGCAGCCATCACCCGCCATAGCTCTCTCAGGCGCTCAATCTACGGTGGCACCGGTGTCCTTGACCACGCGGCTCCACTTGGGCAGGTCGGACTGCACCAGCGCCGCCAGTTGGGCCGCCGTGCCCTTGAAGGGTTCACAGCCCACGGTGGCCAGTTTCTCGACCACGTCCTTGTGCTCCAGCGCCCGGGCCACCTCGGCCTGCAGTTGCGCGACGATGGGCGCGGGTGTGCCCGCCGGTGCAAACAGCGCGTACCAGGGCGCCTGGCCAAAGCCCTTGATGGTTTCGCCAATGGTGGGCGCATCGGGCAGCGCGGCCACACGTTTTTCATTGACCACGCCCAGCACCTTGAGCTTGCCCGCCTTGATGAACGCAATGGCCGAGGGCAGGCTTTGCACCGACAGCGGCACCTGCCCACCCACCACGTCGGTGGCGGCAGCGGCGGAGCCCTTGTACGGGATGTGCTGCAGCTGGATGCCTGCGGCCTTTTGCAACATCTCGCCAATCAAATGGTTCAGCGTGCCATTACCTGCCGAGGCAATCGAATACTTGCCGGGGCTGGCCTTGGCCAAGTTCACCAGCTCGGCCACGTTGTTGGCGGGAAAAGACGGATGTGCCACCAACACATAACCGGCCGTGGCCACAGGGGCCACGGGTGCAAAGTCCTTCACCGGGTCAAAGCCGGGGTTCTTGTACAGCGCGGGGCCAATCACATGGGCGCTGTCGGCCGTCAGCAGCAGGGTGTAGCCATCGTTGCGCGCGCGGGCCGTGGTGCCCGTGGCCAGGGTGCCACCTGCACCAGGGCGGTTTTCCACGATCACGCTCTGGCCCAGTTGCTCGCCCAGCTTTTGCGCCAGCACGCGCGCAATGGCGTCGTTGGCACCGCCAGCGGCCTGGGGCACGACCACGGTGATGGGCTTGGACGGGTACTTGTCCTGCGCGCCTGCAGCCAAGGCAGCAGAGCACAACATAGCAGCCGTGAAGATACGGCGGGACAGCATCGTTTGAAATGTCATGGCTTTTGTCTCCTGTTGTTGTGAATGAATGCAGGCTCGCCCGCATTCAACGCGAAAGCGCTCTTTCGCGGATGGCGTCGAAATCCGCAGGTACCGAATGCAGCGCCAGGCGCGGACCCGCCTTGGCGATCTGACTCGGAATGTCGTGGCCGATGAGCACAGGCAACTGCTGCGCCGCTGCCACCAGCCGGGCCAGGTCCACGCCCGTGTCGTAGCCCATCAACGCCAGCGCATGCACGATCTCTTCGCTGCACACATTGCCGCTGGCGCCGGGCGCATACGGGCAGCCGCCCAGGCCGCCCAGCGAGGCATCGAACCGGTCCGCACCCGCGTCGATGGCCGCCAGCACGTTGGCAAGACCCATGCCGCGCGTGTTGTGAAAGTGCAGCGTGAACTCCACATCCGGCCAGCGCGCGCGGGCCGCCGCCGTGAGCCGGTGCACCTGCGTGGGGTAGGCCATGCCCGTGGTGTCGCACAGCGTAATGCCACGCACCCCACGATCCACAAAACGCTGCACCCAGCCGAACACATCGGCCTGGGTTACATCGCCTTCCATGGGGCAGCCAAACACACAGGACAGCGACACATTCACCGCCACGTTGTCGCCCTGCGCCAGCGCCACCACCTGCGCCAGCGCCGCGAATGACTGCTCCTGCGCCATGCGCAGATTGGCCAGGTTGTGCGTGGCGCTGACCGACATGACCAGGTTCAACTCGTCCGTGCGCGACTCGATGGCGCGCTCGGCACCGCGCAGGTTGGGCACCAGCGCGGTGTAGACCGTGCCAGGGCGGCGCGTGATCTCGCACATGACGACCTCGGCGTCTTTCAGCGCGGGAATGGCGGTGGGCGATGTGAACGAAGTCACCTCGATCTTCGCCAGGCCCGCTGCCGACAGCGCATTGCACAGCGCGATCTTGTCGGCCGTGGGCACAAAGGCCTTTTCCATCTGCAGGCCGTCGCGCAGGCCGACCTCCTGCATGTGGATGCGGCGGTTCGCGCCTTGCCACACGGTGTTGGATGCGCTCATTGAATCACCCCCTTGCTGCGCAGCAGCGCAATCTGTTCGGCCGTGAGCCCGACCTCGGCCAGCACCGCATCGGTGTCATCGCCCAGGTGCGGCGCACTGCTGCGGATGGTGCCGGGCGTGGCCGAGAGCTTGGGCACGATGCCGGGCACTTCCACGCTGTAGCCGTCGCGCGTCTGCTGCGTCAGCAGCATGTCGCGGGCGCGGTAGTGCGGGTCTTCGGCAATGTCTTTGGCGGTGTAGACCTTGCCCGCAGGCACGCGGGCGGCGCCCAATGCATCCAGCACCTGCTGCACGGTGCGCTGCGCGCTCCAGGCGCCAATCGCAGCGTCGATCTCTTCCACACGCGCCACACGGCCGGTGTTGTTGGCCAGGTCAGGCGCGGCGCCCAGGTCGGGCCTGCCAATCGCGTCCATCAACCGCTTGAAGATGCTGTCGCCATTGCCCGCCACCAGCACCCAGCCGTCCTGGCAGGGGTAGGCGTTGCTCGGTGCAATGCCCGGCAGCGCGCTGCCTGCTGCCTCGCGCACGGCGCCGAAGGCGCTGTATTCGGGGATCAGGCTTTCCATCACGTTGAACACTGCCTCGTGCAGCGCCACGTCAATCACCTGGCCCTGGCCGCCGTTGACCTTGCGGTGGTACAGCGCCGTGAGCACGCCGATGGTGCCGTGCAGCGCCGCCAGCGTGTCCCCAATCGATACCCCCACGCGCACTGGCACGCGGCCAGGCTCACCCGTCAGGTGCCGCAGGCCGCCCATGGCCTCGCCGATGGCGCCAAACCCCGGCAGGTCGCGGTAGGGCCCGGTCTGGCCGTAGCCTGAGATGCGCAGCATGACCAGGCCGGGGTTGAGCGCATGCAGTTCTTCGGGCGACATGCCCCAGCCTTCGAGCGTGCCGGGGCGGAAGTTCTCGACCAGGACGTCGGCCTCGGCAATCAGCTGGCGAGCGATGTCCTGCCCCTCCTTTTGCCGCAGGTCCAGCGCCACCGAGCGCTTGTTGCGCGACTGCACCTGCCACCAGACGGAGGTGCCTTCCTTGATCAGGCGCCAGTTGCGCAGCGGGTCACCGCCCGACGCACCAGGTCGGTTCGGGTCTGCGGGGGCCTCGATCTTGATCACGTCGGCGCCAAACTCGCCCAGCGTCTTGCCGCAGAAGGGGCCGGCAATCAGCTGGCCCATTTCGATGACGCGCAATCCTTGCAGTGCGGCGGGGGATGCAATGGAATCCATGGAAATGTGTGTCTCCTGCATGCGATGTTGCTGGGCGGAGATGATGCGCACCTGCGGCCCGCCTGCAAAACGCTCAAGCAACAAGCCACCATCGCAATCTGGCATGGCAAGCAAGCGGCTTGCTACCATCGGTGCCCCATGAAACTCGACCCCGTCTCCCTGCGCCTCTTTGTGGCCGTGATGGAAGAAAACACCATCGCCGCTGCCGCCGCGCGCGAGCACCTGGCCGCATCGGCTGTCAGCCGCCGCCTGGCCGACCTGGAAAACGCGCTGCAGGTGGCCTTGTTCACCCGCAGCAACAAGGGCACCGAGCCCACCGCCGCCGCATTTGCACTGCTGAACCTGGCGCGCGGTGTGCTGAATGATCTGGACGGCATCGCCACGCAGATGCGCGAATACGGCACGGGCGTGCGCGGCCATGTGCGTGTGGTGGCCAATATTTCGGCCATCACACAGTTTTTACCCGCCGAGTTGCAGAGCTTTTTGGCGCAACACCCGCAGGTGGATGTGCGACTGCAGGAGCAGATCAGCAGCGCGATTGCCCATTCCGTGGCCGAGAACGCAGCCGACGTGGGCATCCTCAACGAAGGCAGCTACGGCGAACGCGTGACGCTGCTGCCCTACCGCAACGACGAACTGGTGCTGGTGGTGCCCACCGGCCACGCGCTGGTGCGGCGCAAGTCCGTGCGCCTGGCAGACGCCCTGCCCTTTGACTTCGTGGGCGCGCACCCGGGCAGCGCCATCAACAACCAGCTGACCCGCGCGGCCGCCGAGGCGGGCCTGCCGCTGCGCCTGCGCATGCAAGTGACGAGCTACGACGCGCTGTGCCTCATGGTCAACGCGGGCCTGGGCGTGGGCGTGATGCCGCGCGGCAGCGCCGCGCTGTACCGGGGCACGCTGGCCATCCGCACCGTCACGCTGAACGAGCCCTGGGCGCAGCGGCGGCTGGCGCTGTGTGTGCGGTCTGAAGAATCACTCTCCAGCGTTGCCAGGCTGCTGGTGGAGCACCTGCGCGCGCAGCCAACGGGGCCATCACCATGAGCCGCCCCCTGCCCCCGCTCCAGTGGGATGTGTTTTGCCGCGTGATCGACAACTTTGGCGACATCGGCGTGTGCTGGCGCCTCGTGGCGCAACTGGCCGCGCTGGGCCACCGCGTGCGCCTGTGGGTGGACGACGCCTCGGCCCTGCAGTGGATGGCGCCCCAAGGCTGCCCCGGCGTGGAGTTGCGCGCCTGGGGTTCGCCACCACCGAGCCCTGAGGAACCCGCCCCCGATGTGATGGTGGAGGCCTTCGGCTGCGATATCGCTCCTGAATTCATAGCTTATAGCGCTTATCCATCAAGCGCCAGAGGCCAAAAATCCTCCAAACCAGTCTGGATCAACCTGGAGTACCTGTCGGCAGAAGCTTACGTAGAGCGCAACCACAGGCTGCCGTCACCCATCCTGTCCGGCCCCGCCGCAGGATGGACACGCTGGTTCTTCTACCCCGGCTTCACGCCCGCCACCGGCGGCTTGCTGCGCGAACCCGACCTGATGGCGCGGCGCGAGGCGTTTGACCGCAGCGCCTGGCGTGCAGCACACGCCGCCGCCTTCGGGCTGGGCGATGGTTGCGCCGAGCAGAGCTGGGTTTCGCTGTTCTGCTACGAACCCGCCGCCTTGCCGGAACTGCTGCGGCACAGCCAGATTCGGCCCACGCAGTTGCTGGTGACACCGGGCCGCCCCACGGCCGCCGTGCGGGCTGCATTGGCTGAAGTCTGTGATCAAGATATTGGTCAGATAGGCCTCCAGCGCTTATCTGACAAGCGCGAGCAGCTATCAATTTCATATCTCCCCCCCTGCCCCCAGCCTGCGTTTGACGAGATGCTCTGGGCCTGTGACTTCAACGCAGTGCGCGGCGAGGACTCGCTGGTGCGGGCGCTGTGGGCGGGCCAGGCGTTTGTGTGGCAGATCTACCCGCAGCACGACAACGCCCACCACGACAAGCTCTGGGCTTTTTTGGACTGGCTGCAGGCGCCCGCATCGCTGCGGCAGTTTCACGCGACCTGGAACGGGCTGGACGCCGCGCCGCTGCAATGGCCCGGCGACGACACCCTGGCCGAGTGGACGGCCTGCACCCAGGCCGCCCGTGTGCGCCTGCTGAGGCAGGACAACCTCGTCGCACAACTTTTGGGCTTTGTCGCCGAAAAACGGTAAAATCCGAGGCTTTGCGCAAATCAGGTACGGCACAGCAGTGCCACCACCCCGCGCACTTTCGCCGCAGAACATGCACCGGCGCGCAAACCAGGCGGTTTGCCAGCCCGCGCGTTGAGCGGCCCCAACCCAAGCAACTTGCTATGAAAATCGCTCAAGAAATCCGCGCCGGCAACGTCATCATGCACGGCAAGGACCCCATGGTGGTCCTGAAGACCGAATACGCCCGCGGCGGCCGCGGTGCAGCCACCGTGCGTATGAAGCTCAAGAGCCTGATCGGCAACTTCGGCACCGAAGTCGTGTTCAAGGCCGACGACAAGATCGACAACGTGATCCTGGACAAGAAGGAGTGCACCTACTCCTACTTCGCCGACCCCATGTACGTGTGCATGGACACCGAGTACAACCAGTACGAAGTGGAAGCCGAAAACATGGGCGACTCGCTGAACTACCTGGAAGACGGCATGACCGTGGAAGTGGTGTTCTACGACGGCAAGGCCATCTCGGTCGAACTGCCCACCAGCGTCGAGCGTGAAATCACCTGGACGGAACCCGCCGTCAAGGGCGACACCTCCGGCAAGGTCATGAAGCCCGCCAAGATCGCCACCGGCTTTGAAGTGCCCGTGCCCCTGTTTGTGAGCCAAGGCGACAAGATCGAAATCGACACCCGCACCGGCGAATACCGCAAGCGCGTGTAAGCTGCCCTGCGCAGTTCTCCCTTGCGGGAGAACGACCACAAAAAAGGCTTCCCCAGGGAAGCCTTTTTTCATGGCATTTTTAGCCGCTAGCGCTTATTCACGAAGCGCTAGCAGCTATCAAATAAATAGCAATCAGATGGGCTGCGCCACCAGATCGTGCCCGCGCACACCAACGATGCGCGCCTTGGTGAACTCACCCACCTTCATCGTCTTGCTGATCTTCTCGGGCGGCAGCAGCTGCACGGTGCCGTCGATCTCGGGCGCATCCGCATAGGTGCGACCCACACCGCCCTTGCGACCCAAGCCGGGAGCCGAATCCACCAGGACCTGCATGGTGGCGCCCACGCGGCGCTGCAGCTTGGCAATCGACACCTCTTCGGCCACCGCCATGAAGCGGGCCCGGCGCTCTTCGCGCACTTCCAGAGGCAACATGCCGGGCAACTCGTTGGCGGCGGCGCCCGTCACATCGCTGTAGGCGAAGCAACCCGCACGGTCGATCTGTGCCTCGCGTACAAAGTCCAGGAGGTGCTGGAACTCTTCTTCGGTCTCGCCCGGAAAGCCCGCAATGAAGGTACTGCGAATCACCAGCTCGGGGCAGGCCTCGCGCCAGCGCAGGATGCGCTCCAGGTTGCGCTCACCACTGGCGGGGCGCTTCATGCGCTTGAGCACATCGGGGTGGCTGTGCTGAAAAGGCACATCCAGATAGGGCAGCACACGGCCCGTGGCCATGAGCGGGATCACCTCGTCCACGCTGGGGTACGGGTAGACGTAGTGCAGCCGCACCCAGGCGCCGTAGGGCTCGGCGATCTCGCCCAGCGTCTGCACCAGCTCCAGCATGCGCGTCTTGACCGGCTTTCCGTCCCAGAAGCCGGTACGGTACTTCACATCGACACCATAGGCCGACGTGTCCTGGCTGATGACCAGCAACTCCTTCACGCCACCTTCAAACAGGGCCTTGGCCTCGCTGAGCACATCGCCAATGGGCCGCGACACCAGGTCGCCGCGCATGGACGGGATGATGCAGAAGGTACAGCGGTGGTTGCAGCCTTCGCTGATCTTGAGGTACGCATAGTGCTTGGGCGTGAGCTTGATGCCCGCAATACCGAAGCTGCCCGGCACCAGGTCCACGAACGGGTCGTGCGGCTTGGGCAGGTTCAGGTGGACGGCGTCCATCACCTCTTGCGTGGCATGCGGGCCGGTCACGGCCAGCACGCTGGGATGCATCTGCCGCACCATGTTGCCGCCGTCGTCGCCCGTGCGGGCACCCAGGCAGCCGGTGACGATGACCTTGCCGTTCTCGGCCAAGGCTTCGCCAATGGTGTCCAGGCTTTCCTTGACGGCGTCGTCAATGAAGCCGCAGGTGTTGACGATGACCAGGTCCGCGCCCTGGAAGGTCTTGGAGGTTTCGTAACCCTCTGCGCTCAATTGTGTGAGGATCAGCTCGGAGTCTGTCAGCGCCTTGGGGCAGCCCAGGCTGACAAATCCGACTTTGGGTGTTTTGGTGGGGGCAATTGCTTCGCTCATATCCCCGTATTGTCCCAGTTCCGGCGCTGAAACGGCGGTGTTGCCGATTCAATGCAGGGTTTGCGACTCCCCAGGCCCCGCGCAGCGGGTGCGGCAAACAGCAATGGCCGTGGTGCAGACACCCAAGATGGCAAGCCGCGAAGCGGCTCAGGCGCTAGCGTTTGAGACCGAACGCGCCCAGCATTTGCTCGGTCTGCTTTTGCATCTGCTCCTGCATCTGCGCCAGCATGGTCTGCGACTGCTCCACGTAGTTACCCATCATGCCCTTGAGCATGGGCGACTGCAGGCTCATGAACTGTGCCCACATCTCCGGCGTCACGCTCTGCGACTGCTCCGCCAGCTTGGTTTGCACATCGGTAAAGGCCTGGACATTCTTCTCCAGATAGGCGCCCATGAAGCCTTGCATGGCATGGCCGTAAAAACGGATGATGTTCGCCAAGACGGCCTCGGTGAACATCGGAGCACCCCCAGCCTCTTCTTCCAAAATGATCTGCAGCAGGATGCTGCGCGTGAGGTCTTCGCCCGTCTTGGCATCGCGGACCACCACGTTCTGGTGGTCCATCACCAGCTGGCGCACCTCGGCCAAAGTGATGTACGTGGAGGTATCTGTGTCGTACAGACGGCGGTTGGGATACTTCTTGATCACACGTTGCGCCGACTTGGACGCGGCACTTTTCTGTTCGGACACAACAAACTCCTCGGGCTGAAAACCCATGTATTGCAGTGCAACACATTCTAGGGAGACTGCTGCGCCACAACGGCAAAGGATTACCCTGATGGAGGCGGGTGAGGAAATGTCGCGCAGGTGACTGATGTGCAAAACACTGTGTGCAGTGGGCATTCCGCGCAGCCCGATAACCCTGTGCGCAGGCAACACAGCAACAAAAAAGCCACCTTGCGGTGGCTTGCTGTGTAAACACCTCTGAAAGGTGTTTGTTATCAAGTTTTTTGGTGGCCTGAAAGCTGGTTTCTTTCAGTGAAAAACTTGGTAGGCGCGATTGGACTCGAACCAACGACCCCCACCATGTCAAGGTGGTGCTCTAACCAGCTGAGCTACGCGCCTGTCGTTATCAAGACCACGATTATAGCCATAAAAATGTGCCTTTCTGGCACTGTGCGCGATAAATCGCAGAACCCGCCAGGGCAAGCACCCTCGGGTCCGGTCAGCCAGTCCCTCAGCGGCGTCGGGCCGAGCGAACGCCCTGGACCCCGGCCACGATACCCAGCACCTTGTTCAGCCGGCCTGAGTCCGACACCTCCACCGTGAAAGTCATCCAGGCCGTGCCTTTGACGGACTGGGTCTGGACACCGATGACATTGGTTTTTTCACGTGCAAACACTTCCGAGATGTCACGCAGCAGGCCCTGCCGGTCGGCGGCCTCCACAGCGACGTCTACCGGGTAGACAGCGGTGGTTGCTGAAGGCTTGGGCGCCCCCCACTCCACATCGATCACGCGCTCGGCACTGCGCGCCGCCATCTCGCGAAAATTGCTGCAGTCAGCCCGGTGCACGCTGACACCCTTCCCACGTGTCACAAAACCACGAATCGGATCCGGTGGAGCAGGCTTGCAGCACTTGGCAAGTTGCGTCATCAGCGAATCAATGCCCACCACCAGCACGCCGCCCTTGGGCGCTGCATCATTGGTACGTGTCTTTTTGAGCAGCAAATACTCATCGGACTGCAACACTGGCTCGGGCGGGCGCAGCACTGCCTCGATGCTGCGCAGCGAGAATTCATCCTTGCCCACCACTTCGAACAAAGCGTCGGCAGACTTGAAGCCCAGTTGCACCGCCAGATCGTCGAGCTTGATGGCGGTCTTGCCCTCGCGTTGCAGCAGCTTTTCGACAGCCTCACGGCCACGGGCCACGGTTTCATGCGTGGCTTGGGCGTTAAACCAAGCGCGTACCTTGGCCTTCGCCCGGTTGCTGGTGAGGTAGCCCAGTTCGGCATTGAGCCAATCCCGCGAGGGGCGGCCTTCCTTGACCGTGGATATCTCCACCGTCTGCCCGTTCTGCAATGAGGTGTTGAGTGGCACCATGGCGCCATCCACCTTGGCCCCCCGGCAACGATGACCCAGGCTGGTATGCACAGCGTAGGCAAAGTCCACAGGCGTAGCACCCTGCGGCAGTTCGACCACGGCGGCATCTGGGGTCAACACATAAATTCGGTCCTCAAACAGCCCCCGGTTGGGCAGCGCACCTGCCAGATCCCGCTCCCACGCCAGGAGTTGGCGCAGCACCGCAATCTTTGCGTCGTATTCGCCCGTGGCAGAGACGCCCGCGTAGCCCTTGCTACCCGCCTCCTTATAAGCCCAGTGCGCGGCCACACCATGCTCCGCGTGGTCGTGCATGGCCTGGGTGCGAATCTGTATTTCGATAGGTTTGCCACTGTCGTCGCGCACGATGGTGTGCAGCGACTGGTAGCCGTTGGGCTTGGGCTTGGCGATGTAGTCGTCAAACTCCTCCACGATGGGTTTGAACTGCTCGTGCACCCAGCTCAGGGCGGCGTAGCAGTCCTTCACTGTGGGCACCACCACGCGCAGCGCGCGGATGTCAAACACCTGGTCGAAGTTGAGTGACTTGCCACGCATCTTCTTGACGATGCTGTAGATGTGCTTCGGACGCCCTTGCACGCTGGCACTGATGCTGCGCGCGCGCAGGTCAGATTCGAGCCGCGCACGCAACTGCTCCATGTACACCTCGCGCTCTCCCCGCTTTTCATCAAGCAGGCGGGCCACTTCCTTGTAGGTGTCAGGCTCCAGGAAACGGAAGGACAAGTCCTCCAGCTCCCACTTCACCTGCCAGATACCGAGGCGGTTGGCCAGCGGCGCAAACACCTGCAGTGACTCGCGCGCCAGACTCGGGGACACCGGACGTTTGCTGGCGGCATGAAAGCGCAGCGTTTGCAAGCGCGAGGCCAGGCGCAGCATCACCACACGCAGGTCACGCGAGAAAGCGAGCAGCATCTTGCGCACGTTCTCGGTCTGCACGGCAGGGTCTTCCAGATGCTCTGCGGTGCGGGCCTGTTGCTGCACGCGCATGAGCTTGGTGGTTTCCACCGCCAGTGCCGCAAAGTTCGCGCCAAAAGCCTTGGCAATCACCTCTTCAGGCTTGTTGAGATGGATGCACGCATGCACCAGATAGCTGGCGGCCTGCATGGCCTCAGACCCGCCAATGCCCTTCAGGATGGCAGCGACAGCATCGGCGTGGGCCAGCGTGTCTTCGCCCGAATGCAGCGCTTCGCCCGCCATCAAAGGCTCTGCGAAGGCGCGTGCACGCGCGAGCGCGTTGACCTGGTCAGACAGCGTGTTGGCCGTGGCGGCAATGAGCTGGGGAACGGCGTCCGCCTGAGGGGCAGGAGACGCCTGTGCGGGAGGGTAGGTTTTCATCCGGCCACAACACTTTCCGCCGCGAGCAGGAAGCCCGTGACCGCAGCCACCTGATCGACTGCCACCAGCGTGGGCGCATGCCCCACCCCTTCGAACTCGACCCGCTGCGCGCAGGGCCCGCGCAGCGCCATGGCATCCGCAGTGGCACGCGAAAGAAGGTCCGACTGCGCACCGCGCAGGAGCAAGGTTCGGGCCGTGATGTGGTCATACAGCTGCCACAGCATGGCCTCGCCCGCCACGGCAGACTCCTGCGTCAATGCCTTGAACGGCACCGCGATGGCGGGGTCGTAGTGCAGCGTGATGCCACCACCAGCAGATTCCGGCACGCTGCGCACCATGGCGCGTGACAGTTCCAGCCACTGCGCGGGCGTGTGGGGACCAAAGCTGGTGGAAATGGCCCACATGGCGTCGGCGGCCTGCTGCAGCGATTCAAACCGTGCCTGTTGCCCCAGGTACAAGCCAATGCGTTGCAGGGCCTCCCACTGGATGACGGGGCCGACATCATTGAGCACCAGCCTGCGCACAGGCACCGGCAAAGGCAACCCTGGCTGGCCCGCTATGCCCATGCCGATGAGACCGCCCATGCTGGTGCCCACCCAGTCCAGTGTGGCGATAGGTGCCTGCTGGTGCACCTGGGCCAGCATGGCCAGCATGTCGGCGGCGTATTGGGGAATCTGGTAGCCCATGGGGTCGGCCAGCCAATCGCTCTGGCCGCGCCCGACCACATCGGGGCAGATCACGCGGGCGTGCTGACTCAACGCACGGGCCAGGGTGTCGAAATCGCGTCCCTGGCGGGAGAGTCCATGCACGCAAACCACCACATGGGGATGCGCTGAATCGCCCGTGGCGTTCCACTCCCAGTACGCCATGCGGTGATGTGTCGCCGCTGAGGCAGCAGCGTTACCGGAAGACACCACAGGCGCCCCAGGGCCAGGGCACAGTACGTAGTTCAGCGTAGGTTCATTCATGGGTGCGAAATCCGGGAGCAGCGCTCGATAATGCAAGGGCGGTCGGCACGATTTGTTCATTCCTGCGTGCCGACTTTTTCCTTGCGTGGCATCGTAATTCATTCGGAGAGACTCTCATGCTGAAAGGCAAAACTGCACTCGTCACCGGCTCCACCAGCGGTATTGGCCTTGGCATCGCCAAGGCGCTGGCCCGCCAGGGCGCCAACATCGTGCTCAATGGCTTCGGCGATGTGGATGGCCCCCGCGCCGAGGTGCTGGCAGCCGGAGAAGCTGTCGGCGCCAACGTGGGCTACCACGGGGCAGACATGAGCCGCGTGGCAGACATCGAAGACATGATGAAGTACAGCGCCGCGCAGTTCGGGCGCGTGGACATCCTGGTGAACAACGCAGGTATCCAGCATGTGGCCAATGTGGAAGACTTCCCCGTGGAGCGCTGGGATGCGGTGATCGCCATCAACCTCACAAGCGCCTTTCACACCTCGCGCCTGGCATTGCCAGCCATGAAAAGCGCCAACTGGGGCCGCATCATCAACGTGGCATCGGTTCACGGCCTGGTGGGTTCGGCACAGAAATCGGCGTACGTGGCGGCCAAACACGGCATCGTGGGCCTGACCAAGGTGACCGCGCTGGAGAACGCCACCAGCGGCGTGACTTGCAACGCCATCTGCCCCGGCTGGGTGCTGACGCCCCTGGTACAAAAACAGGTGGATGCCAAGGCGGCCGAACACGGCCTGTCGAACGAGGACGCCAAGAAGCTACTGCTGGGTGAAAAGGAGCCGTCCATGCAGTTCACCACCCCCGAAGAGCTGGGCGAGCTGGCCGTTTTCTTCTGCTCCCCCGCTGCCAACAATGTGCGTGGCGTGGCGTGGAACATGGACGGCGGCTGGGCAGCGCAGTGAGCAAGCGCCTCCACGAGCATCTTCTGATCGCTGGAACCCTGCCAGCCCAGACGCCGTGAATGCTATAATATTTATAGCTTCCATTGCTTACTGCATAAGCGCTGGAAGCGATTTTTTCTTAACAACTATCGCATCTGCACTGAACCCGACACGTTCACAGTGACCTGGGCCTTGCCCGCCTCGACAGGCACGGCGGAATCAGAGAACGAACCTGCCTTGGCCTCCATGGCCATCATGCGCGGACGCGGCCCGGGCACCATCTCGTTGCTATTGACCGCCACCTCGCGCAGGCTGTAGTTGCTAAAGCCAAAGCCCTTGGCCAGTTCGGAAGCGCGGGCCTTGAATTGCTCGATGGCCTGGGTCTGGGCCTCGCCCTCCACCTTGGCCTGGGCCTCGCGCGACAAGCCGAAAGCGACGTTGCTGATGGACAGAGTCTGGATCTTGCCGGCCGTGGCCGTGATGCGCGCGAAGTCGCGGCCCTCCAGCACCAGTTCGGCGCGGCCCTGCCAGCCGTTGATCTTCCCGTCTTTGCCGTAGCGCGGGTACAGCCCGAACGGACCGGTACGCACGTCCAGCTGGCCCGGCTGGGCGTTGCGCTTGGCTTCGGTCAGGGCTGCGTCCAGCGCCTGCTTGAGCTGTGCCTGCACCGTGGCGGCGTCGGCAGCCTCCTTGCTGGTGGCCAGGTTGAGCACCAGCAAATCCTGCTGCACCTCCACCGTGCCCGTGGCTGACAGCTGGACGATATTGCGCGGCTCCACAGGCACTGAATTTTGGGAAAAAGAGGCCCCAGCGCAAGCTATAAAAGCGCCAAAAGCTATCAATTTAGTAGCATTTTTCATCACAAAGGTGTCCTTGACATGGATGCATGGCCCGGGGCCGGACCTCGCAGGACACCACCTTAACCGCAGAGCCAGCCCACCGCCACGAAGCCCCTCTGGCGCCCGTACGAAGCTCGGCAAAACTTGTAACAGTTGGTCAAACCTGCCCCTAAAACCCGAACTTCGGCGCTCCAAGTGGTCAGAATCGGCTCTGTTACAAATTGGACTTGGGATCAAGATGGCCACAACAACCAATCGCACCGACAAAGTTCTGGTGGTGGACGACGATGCACGAATCCGTGATCTGCTGCGCCGCTACCTCACGCAGGAAGGCTTTGAAGTCATGGTCGCCGAAGACGGCAAGGCGCTCAACCGCCTTCTGCTGCGCGAAACCGTGGACATCATCGTGCTCGACCTGATGATGCCGGGCGAAGACGGGCTTTCCATCTGCCGCCGCCTGCGTGCCGCCAATGACCGCACCCCCATCATCATGCTCACCGCCAAAGGCGAGGACGTGGACCGCATCGTGGGCCTGGAAGTGGGCGCCGACGACTACCTGGGCAAGCCCTTCAATCCTCGCGAACTGTTGGCCCGCATCCACGCCGTGCTGCGCCGCCGCCCCGCGCAAGAAGCGCCCGGAGCGCCCTCCGGCGACAACGAGGTCGTGACTTTTGGCCCCTTCACCTTCGACCTGGGCACCCGCGCGCTGCAGCGCAATGGCGAGGAGTTGCCGCTGACCACCGGCGAATTTGCGATGCTCAAGGCACTGGTACGCCACCCGCGCCAGCCGTTGTCACGCGAAAAACTGGCCCTGCTGGCCCGTGGCCGCGAGTTCGAACCCTTTGACCGCAGCCTGGATGTTCAGGTCTCGCGTCTGCGCAAGCTGGTGGAGGTGGACGCCGCAGCGCCACGCTACATCCAGACGGTATGGGGGGTAGGCTACGTGTTCGTACCGGACGGAACGAGCTGAGCCCTCGCTCCTTGCCTGTATGCACAATTCCGACGGCAATTCGAGACCGCGAGCATCGTCATCGGTCCGGCAGTCCGCGACCGCTGCGCACGACGCCACCAGCCCCGCCCCTCTGGAGTCCTTGAGACAAGCCCGGGAGCAGCGGGCGCGCGTGGGGCTCAATCTCTTTTGGCGCACCTTCTTTCTGCTGGCGCTGCTGCTGGTAGGCAGCATCCTTGCGTGGTTGCAGACCTTGCGGGCACTGGAGTTCGAACCGCGCACGCTGCACACCGCGCAGCAGATTGCTTCGCTGGTGAACCTGAGCCGCGCGGCGTTGGTGCATTCCGACGCCATCGCGCGCGTGTCGCTCATCAAGACCATGGCCGATCAGGAGGGCGTACGCATCCTGCCGCGCGAGCCACGCGACAAGTTCGAGCTGCTGGAAGGCACGGCCCTGGGCAACCGCCTCACCGACGAACTCACCCAGCGCCTGGGGCCCGACACCATCGTGGCGCAGAACGTGAATGGGGAAACCGGCCTGTGGGTTGGCTTCAACATCAATGGCGACCCCAACTGGCTGCTGATGGACCGCTCTCGCTTCAGCCCGGCAGGTGGCCGTACCTGGCTGATCTGGCTGATCACGGCCGGAGCGTTGTCATTGGCAGGTGCGGCGGCCATTGCGCGGCTGATCAACCGGCCTCTCAAGCAGCTCTCTTACGCAGCCAACCGCGTGAAGGACGGCGACTTCGCAGCCAGCCATCTCGACGAAGAAGTAGTGACCAGCGAAATCCGCGAAGTGAACATCGGCTTTAACCGCATGGCACAAAAGCTTGCCAAGCTGGAGCAGGACCGGGCCGTGATGCTGGCGGGCATTTCCCACGACCTGCGCACGCCACTCGCGCGCCTGCGACTGGAGACCGAGATGAGTGTGACCGACGAAGTGGCCCGCGAGCACATGGTGGCAGATATCGTGCAGCTGGATGCCACGATCGACAAGTTCCTGGACTACGCCCGCCCCGACCACGTCACGCTGACCCCCATCAACCTGCATGCTGTGGTGTCGTCCTGCGTCTATGCCGTGCAAGACCACCGCGAACTGCAGATCACGATGTCCGTGCCGGAAGACCTGAATGTGCTGGCCGACGAAGTGGAACTCGCACGCGTGATCTCGAACCTGCTCGAAAACGCGCGGCGCTATGGCAAGGCCGAGGACACCGGCATCACCAACGTGGACATTGCAGCCAAAGGCCGCGAGAACTGGGTGCTGATCAAACTGCGTGACCATGGTCCTGGCGTTCCGCCCGAGCAGTTGTCGAATCTCACCAAGCCCTTCTTTCGCGGTGACTCTGCTCGCACCGCAGCAGCAGGCGCGGGGCTGGGACTTTCCATCGTGGATAAGACCGTGCAGCGCATGGGCGGCATCTTTGCGCTGGCCAACTCCAGCACGGGCGGCCTGGTAGCCCACCTGCAGTTGCAACGGGCCACGGATCTGCCCGAGGGCGCAGACCCCAAACAGCGGCTGCAGCGCCCGTCTGTTAAGCGCCAGTTGCCACGGCGCCGTGCAGAAGACCGGATGGCTTGATCGCCATGGCTTGCCCCATCAACAAAGCCCTCACCTGAGGGCTTTTTTTGGCGCATTGTCTCGGTACCGATGGATGATGGCTCGGACCAGACCGCAATAGTCCTCAGCGCACCATGCACGGCGCCTTGTTGTTGAACGTCCAGCCCGGGATCAAAAACTGCATGGCGGCAGCGTCATCGCGCGCGCCCAGGCCATGCTGCAGGTACAGGCGGTGAGCACGCTCCACCTCATCCATGTCCAGTTCCACGCCCAGACCGGGTTTTTGGGGGAGCGCGATGAAGCCGTCCTTGATCTGAAACGGCTCTTTCGTCAGTCGCTCGCCGTCCTGCCAGATCCAGTGCGTGTCGATCGCCGTCACCCGGCCTGGAGCGGCAGCGCCCACGTGGGTGAACATGGCCAGCGACACGTCGAAATGGTTGTTGGAGTGCGAGCCCCAGGTCAGGCCGAAGGCCTGGCACATTTGTGCCACGCGCACCGAGCCAGCCATCGTCCAGAAGTGCGGATCCGCCAGCGGGATATCCACCGACTGCAAGGCCAGGCTGTGCGCCATTTCACGCCAGTCGGTGGCCACCATATTGGTGGCAGTGGGCAGGCCGGTGGCGCGGCGAAATTCAGCCATTACCTCGCGGCCCGAGAACACACCTTCGGCGCCACAGGGGTCTTCGGCATACGCCATCACCCCGTGCAGGTCTCGGGTGAGGCGGATGGCATCCTTGAGCAACCAGCCGCCGTTGGGGTCCAGTGTCACACGCGCTTCGGGAAAGCGATCATGCAGTGCGCGCACGGCCTCGACCTCCTCCTCGCCGCGCAGCACACCCCCCTTGAGCTTGAAATCGGCAAAGCCGTACCGCTCATGGGCGGCCTCGGCCAGGCGCACGATGGCATCGGCCGTCATAGCCTTTTCATTGCGCAGGCGAAACCAGTCGTTGTCGGCACCAGGCTCGGTGCGGTAGTCCAGATCGGTTTTGGCGCGGTCGCCCACGTAGAACAGGTAACCCAGCATCTGTACCGACTCTCGCTGTACGCCGTCGCCCAGGAGTGCGGCCACGGGTACATTCAGGTACTGGCCGAGCAGGTCCAGAAAGGCAGACTCCACCGCCGTCACGGCATGGATGGTGACGCGCAAGTCAAACGTCTGCAGGCCGCGCCCGCCCGCATCACGGTCGGCAAAGTGGGCGCGCATGGCGTTGAGCGCGGCGTTGTGGTCGCCTACAGGTCGGCCTACGATCAACGGGCGGGCATCCTCGATGGTCTGACGGATCTTCTCTCCGCCCGGTACCTCACCCAACCCGGTGTTACCCGCGCTGTCGCGCAGGATGAGCAGATTGCGTGTGAAGAAAGGACCGTGCGCGCCGCTCAGGTTCATGAGCATGCTGTCATGGCCCGCCACGGGCACCACGCGCAATTCGGTGACAACGGGGGTGCTGGTGGCAGAGGGGATGGAAGGGGTAGTCATGGTGTTCAAGCAGTGAGGATGGGGCCCGCAAGGGCGCCTCGGGATAGGTCTCAATCGGCGGTGATCTTTCGGGTTTCGATCACCGTTTTCCAGCGCGCGAACTCGCGCGCCTGGTAGGCAGTGAAGGCCTCGGGAGTGCTTGCCACGATCTCCAGGCCCTGGTCCACCATGCGTTTCTTCACAGCGGGGTCATTGATCGCTGCGATGGCGGCGTCTGCCAGCTTTTGCTTCACGGCGGCGGGCAGCCCCTTGGGCGCAGCCATGCCTTGCCAGGAATACACCTCCGCACCAGCCACGCCGGCTTCGGCCAGGGTAGGTACCTCGGGCAGCACAGGGCTGCGCTTGTCGCCAGTAACGGCTACTGCATGCAGCTTGCCTGCACGGATGTGCTGCAGCACCGCATTCACGTTTTGGAAAGAGAAGTCCACCTGACCGCCCAGCAGGTCGTTGATGGCTGGTGCGCCACCCTTGTAGGGAATATGCAGGCCTTCGGTGCCGGTTTGCTGCCAGAAAACCTCAGCCGAAAGGTGATCAGAAGAGCCATTGCCAGATGTTGCAAAGCTCACCTTGCCGGGGTTGGCTTTCAACTGGGCGATCACCTCTTTCACGGTGCGGGCCTTTTGACCAGCGGAGGCCACCAGCACGTTCGGAGCCTGCACAGGCACAGTGATGTAGTCGAAGTCCTTGAGTGCGTCGTACGGCACGCTCTTGAGCAGGTGCGGCGCCACAACGAAGGCACCGAGCGACGACACCAGCAGCGTGTACCCATCCGGCGCAGAGCGCTTGACCGAGCCGGCGCCCAGCGTTCCCGCGGCACCAGGGCGGTTGTCGACCACGAAGTTCTGACCCAGTTTGTCGCCCATGTGCTGAGCCATGGCGCGGGCCACCATATCGGTAGAACCACCGGCCGGAAACGGGACGACGATGGTCACGGGCTTCTCGGGCCAGGCTGCGGCACTTGCAGTTGCAGAGGGCGTGGACGTCTGGGCCGATGTGGCAAAGGCCAAACCGCAGGCGCTGGCGATGGTCAGGAGTTGCTTGACAAGGAACATGAATGCGTCTCCGAAGGTGATGGTCGATGGCCCTCTGCGGGGCCTCAATGTGAAACAAATTTCATCGTCCAGGGTGGCTCTGCCACCCACGCCATAAAACCTGGGCGCGGGTGTGGGCGAAGTAGAAAACGAGGCGCGGCCTATTGCGGGCCGAGCTTGTCGATCAGCGCCTTGAGTTCTTCCATCTCGGCAGGCTTGAGGTCGGTGAGCGGCGCACGCACAGGCCCGCCGTCATGGCCC
>CAXIRU010000089.1:0-143030 GCA_964031875.1 Acidovorax facilis | reverse complement strand
GGTGAAGATCGGCGTGCAAGCTAAGCGCAAGCGCGCTGGCTGGAATCTGGCTTACTTGGGGCAGCTATTGGGCATCGCTGATTAGATGCGATTGCCCTGTCATCAAGCGCCACCAGCTCCTGATTCGATAGCATCATCCGCCGACAGCAGCAGATCCTGCTGCGCAGCCACGGTTTCGCGCACAAAGGCCCAGGTCGCCTGCATGCGCGCCACGTGTTTGTTTTCGGCAGGCATCGACATCCAGAATGTGCGCTGAAACCGTGCCACCCCGGGCAGCACCGGCGCCAGCGATGGGTCTTGCGCCGCAACAAAGGCGGGCAGCACCGCTAGCCCGGCACCGGCACGCACAGCCTCGTACTGCGCCAGGATGCTCGTGCTGCGCAACACAAACTGGGCGGGGCGGTACAGCTCGTCCAGGATCTGCAGCTCCTTGCTGAACAACAGATCGTCCACGTAACTGATAAAGGTATGGCCGCGCAGGTCTTCCGTTGTGTGAATGGGCGCATGGCCCGCCAGGTAGCCGCGCGCACCATAAAGCTGCAGCACATAGTCGGTGAGTTTGACCACCAGCACCGCGCCGCGCGCCGGTCGCTCCAGCGAGATCACAATGTCCGCCTCGCGCCGCGACAGGTGCACCAGCCGGGGCAGCGCCAGCAGGTCTACCACCAGGCCCGGGTGGCCCTGTGCAAAGCGGGCCAGCTGCGGCGCCAGGATGAGGTTGCCGAACCCCTCCGTGGTGCCAATGCGCACCAGGCCATGCAGCCCCTGGCGCCCCGCTGGGGAAGCACTCTCCACCGCAAGGAAAGCCGCTTCCATCGCCTCCACCTTGGGCATCAGCTGCCGACCGGCTTCCGTCAGCCGATGCCCCCCAGCCTCGCGGGCGAACAGGGTTGAGCCGATCTGCTTTTCCAGTGCCTGCAATCGGCGCGATACCGTGGTGTGCTCCACCCCCAGGCGGCGGGCTGCGCCCACCAGCGTGCCAGCGCGTGCCAGCTCCAGAAAATAGCGGAAATGGTCCCAATCCATGGCCCGATTGTGGCGGTCAGCGCGAACAAGACCGAACAACACCGATGCCTGCGCCTTGCCCCAGGCACCTGTCGCACACGCACCACGCGATACAAGTCATTTAGAAATTTACACTGTATGCTTTTTATTGCACACTCCGCCCGCGCTGAAATCCGACACAAGGGAACAGCGTGCCACCACAAGAGCCATGCCGGATGCACCACCGCAATGGCCACCAGCAACCGCTCAGTGCAAGGGAGAACCCATGAACGCATGCATTCGCGCAGCCCGTCCGGCTGCCCACAGGCATACCGATGCCGGACCGTGGGCCGAGCCGCCTGCAGTGGCTGGCGATGGCTCGCCCCGCAGCCACTGACCCGTCGCCCCCCGCTCCTTTCACCCACCGTGGGCAAGCCCCTGCCCTTCTTTGCCCACCCGAATCCTTAGCCATTGACACCTATGAAACGCACCACTTTCCCCTACAAGGCCCTGTGGGCTGGCCAAGCCTGCCTGGCACTGGCCACTGTGTCCGTCCACGCTGCGGACATTAGCTTCACGCCCCCTGCGGGCGGTGGATTCGTGATCAAGGGGCCGGCCAATACCGAGCGCTTGCGTGTACAGGGCTCTGGCGAAGTGCTGATTCCCGGCCTGTCGGGAACCGCCAACAACAATGCCAATTTGCTGTGTTTTGATGGCCCATCGGGGCGACTGGGCCAGTGCGCCCCTAACGTATCCACGGGTGCAACAGGCGCCACGGGTGCCACCGGGCCAGCGGGTGCCACCGGTGCGACGGGCGCCACCGGGCCAGCGGGAACCCCCGGCACAGCAGGCACACCAGGCGCCACCGGTGCAACAGGTGCCACCGGCGCAGCGGGCCCCTCCGGGCCTACAGGAGCTACCGGCCCGCAGGGCCCTGCAGGAAGCAACTCGATCACGGTCAACATCCGAACAAACAGCGCCACAGGCACAGCAGAAAGCTGTGCCGTGACCTCCTGCTGCAACGCAGGGGAGAAGGTTGTCGGTGGCGGCTATGAAGGGGCGAGCGGCGCAGCGGGGGCCGACGCAGATGCCATCTATATGGCGGCGAACCGCCCTGTCGAAGGCGGTGCGTGTGCGGCGGGCGTCCAAGGCTGGTCGGTCCGCCTCCTGAACTCCTACCGAACGCCCAGTCTGACCACATCCTGCAGTGCCTACGCCATCTGCACGCAATGACGCATCCGGAACCATCGCACGCTGAACGGCCGCCATCTGGCCTGTGGGTGCAGGGCGCGCAGACAGCACGGCTGCCCTGGCGGTTTGACACCGCTGCAGCCCTGGCAGAGGTGAATGCGCTGCCAGCGTCGCTCTGGCGCAGCCATTTCAACGATGGGCGGCACGACGGTGGATGGCAGGCGCTCGCGCTGCGCTCTGCCCCGCAGGCCCCCATCGATGTGGTGCCCGTGGATGTGGCGGCATCGTGTTATGCCGACACACCGGCCCTGGACCAATGCCCCGCGATTCGCGCCATGCTGGACACCATGGCGCTGCCCTGGAAGTCCGTGCGGCTGATGCAATTGCTGCCGGGCTGCGAGATCAAGGAGCACACCGACGCCGACCTGTGTGCGGGGCGCGGTGAAGCACGCTTGCATGTGCCGCTACAAACTGGCGAACGGGTGTTCTTCCATGTGGATGGAGAGCGCATTCCGCTGCGCGCTGGCGAATGCTGGTATGTGGATGTGTCGCGCCCGCACCGGGTGCGCAACCGTGGCACCCTGAGCCGGGTCCACCTGGTGGCAGACACCTCGGTGGACATGCGCCTGGTCGATGCCCTGCGGGCCAGCGACCGTGGCGACCCCCTGCCCGACGCGGATGACCCGTGGCGCCAGTTCATCCAGTTCCGCGACCTGGTGGGGACCAACGCAGACTACGCAGAGCGACTCAGCACCATCACCGACACGGCCGACTTCGTGCGCGAGTCGGTGCACATGGGGCAGGCTGCGGGCTTTCAATTTGACGCATCAGACGTGGAGTCGGCCATGAAGGCCGGGCGCCGCGCATGGACTGAGCAATGGGTACTGTGAACTTCAGCGGCTGGCGCCCCATTCGCTTCTACATCGCCCAGGGCCAGGTGATGGTGGACTGGGCTCGCCTGCTGGACGCGCCGCTGCGCGAACCGTTCTTCCAGCATGGCATCCAGAACCAGCTGAGGCATCCGTTCCACCTGGCGTTTCGGCGCCAGACGCCGCTTCACGACCTGCTGGCCTGGCATGAGCAATCCCCAGGTCTCGATCCTTCGCTCGTCATCTTCCATGTGTCGCGCTGCGGGTCCACCCTGATCACACAAACGCTGGCAGAAAGCCCGCACCACCTGCAACTGTCTGAACCCGGCCCCGTGGACTTCCTGGTGCGACAGGCGCTGGCCAGTGGGCTGATCGACGAAGCCCAGGTGGTCCGTGCGTTGCGCGCGTGGACCAGCGCCTGGGCGCAACGCTGCGACAGCGCAAGCCCACCGCTGCAGACCATGAGCCTCAAGCAGGACGCCTGGAACACCGACAAGGCACCGCTGTTTGCAAAGGCCTGGCCGGATGCACCTTGGGTCTTCCTCACCCGCGAGCCGCTGTCTGTGCTGGTGTCCCAGATGCGCGAACGAGCGTTTTTTATGATCCCGGGCGCATTGGGCCTGAACTTTGGTGGGTTCAATCCTGGCGAAATGCCCGCCATGTCTGCTGAGCAGCACTGCGCACAGGTGCTCGGCTGTATTTACGCAGCCATGGCGCAGCAGTTCGACCCCACACGCGCGCTGTTGCTCGACTACGCCCAGCTACCCAGTGCCATCGAAACCCAGGTGCTCCCCCACATGCGCTGGCAGGTCTCGCCAGAGGATCTGGCAAGAATGCGCGAGCGCGCCACACGGCATGGAAAGCAACCCCATGAAGTCTTCGAACCCGATACACACACCAAACACAGCATGGCAAGCGACCTTCTCCAATCCTTGACTGCGCAGTGGATCACCCCTCACTACGAGAGGCTCCACGCCAAGCGGCGCAGCCACCCTGCGGCAGTTACCACCCAGTCTGAGGAAGCACTGCAATGATCGCAGCACTGCATCGACGCCACTTTTTGGCCACCGGCGGGGCTGTAGCGGCCACCGGCGTTCAGGCGTCAGCCCCCCTTCTGAATTCGCTGGGCACAGCCAGCCCACGTTGGCGCATCTTGGCCATCGCCCCCAGCTCTGCAAAACTGCCGGAGCTGACTCGTGACTACCAACACGGCGTGGAGGTGGGGCTGGCCCAGGCTGGTGCATCTTCCCATGTCGCCCTGACCTGGCTGACTGCAGGCTTGCTGCCGTCAGCGCCTGCCAAGGCAGTGGGTGCGGCGCTTCAAGCCACGCAGTTTGACGCCGTGATGGGATGGATGCCCCCTGCGCTGGCAAACAAGGTGTCGCCCTTGACAGAGTCGGCAGGCGTGCCACTGTGGATCAGCGACACGGGCGCAGACATGGTTTCGCAGTCTGATACCCACCCGCTGACCGTGCGCCACAGCCTGGAACTGTGTGCCATGGCCACAGCCCTCGCCGACCGGGTGTACGCGCAGTGCGGCCCGCGCGCCTTTCTCAGCATGGGGCGGCACGAGTCGGGTTTTGACTTCCTGCAGTCTTTTCAGCAGCGCTGGCAGGCGTTGGGTGGGCAGGTGGTGGGCCGCCACATTGCCGACATGCCGAACAATGCTTCCGAATTTGGGGGACTGAAGCAGTCCATCATTTCGCACCAGCCTGATGCGGTGATTGCACTGTATTCGGGCCCCCAGTCGCATCGCTTTGCGCAATGGTGGCAAAAGCACTCTGCGGCGTTGCACACCCATCTGGCGGGCTTGCCGTGGCTGCCTGAACACAACCCAGGTGTTCATGCGCACACGGTTGCCACCTGGCCCCAGGCTCAATCGGCCGACGCTGGCTGGAGGGCCCGCTTGGCCCAAGCGGGCCTGGGCTGGACGGCGGCTGCACTGCTAGGTGCCGAGGCAGGCGCCACCCTCGGAACAGCCCTGGTTGCAGCCCCCCAGGGCACCCACATGCGCGACCTTTGGGCCGACCTGCACCACACCCCCCTTGTAGGCCCCCGCGGGGAGCGCCAATGGGCGAATGCAGCCACCGACAGCGCAGGCCCTCTGTGGGAAAACACCTTCCTGGGCGTCAGCGCCCGACGACAACACCCTACCTCACACCCCACACCAGCGGCAGTCGTTGCACAGCGCGGCTGGACCACTGGCTATCTTTTGACTTAAGGAGTACACCTATGTCCAATCCATTTCTCGGCGAAATACGAATGATCGGAAGCAACTACGCCCCCGCCGGCTGGGCGTTTTGCAATGGCCAGTCTCTCGCGATTTCCCAAAACACTGCATTGTTTGCCCTGCTTGGCACTGCCTATGGCGGCAACGGAACAACCACCTTTGCTTTGCCCGATCTGCGAGGTCGAGTTCCCATGGGTTTTGGCAATGCTCCGGGACTTACACCCCGCGTCCTGGGTGAGATTGAGGGTACTGAAAATGTGACGTTGCTATCCACCAATTTGCCGGCACATACCCACACCGTCTCTCTCTCCTCACCCGCAACCACCAGCCTTGGCACGGTGATGGAACCAGGCCCAGGTTCCATCCCGGCAGCGTCCAACCAGCGCAATGCACAGTACGCGCCCAGTGCCAGCGCCAATACGCAACTTCCGGTGAGCAATGGCAACACCGGAAGCGCTGGAAACAACTCGCCCGTTTCCGTAATGCAACCGTCTGTGGCTGTTAACTTCATCATCGCCCTGCAAGGCATTTTTCCCTCCCGAAATTGAGCAGACCGTGCTGCGCCAGCAAACACTGGCAAACACCCAAAAATGGGGCAGGCCGTACAGGGCCTGCCCCATTTTTTTGAGTGTCCCTACAGCCCAACCGGCCAAGAACGCCCCCTGAGATCTATCCCGCCCCATGAGCCCATGAAGAACAAGGGCACAGTCAAGAGAGATCGTGCGTCAAGACCGTGCGTAAAAGCACATCCAAAGTGCAATTTGACGCATTGCAATTACATATTTGCACGCATACCATGCACAGGTTGGCCCCATTGCAGGCCCTTCACCACCCCGGAGACAAACCCATGAACGCACCCACTTCCCAGGCCGTGCTGGCCCCCACCGTCAAGCTGTTGATCGGCGGCCAGTTCGTCGAATCCAAGACCACCGAGTGGCGCGACGTGGTCAACCCCGCCACGCAAGAGGTGCTGGCCCGCGTGCCGTTTGCCACCGCTGAAGAAATCGAAGCCGCCGTGGCATCGGCCAAAGAGGCCTTCAAGACCTGGAAGAAGACGCCTATCGGCACCCGCGCCCGCATCTTCCTCAAGTACCAGCAGCTCATCCGAGAAAACATGGCCGAGCTGGCCGCCATCCTGACGGCCGAGCAAGGCAAGACCCTGCCCGACGCCGAAGGTGACGTGTTCCGTGGCCTCGAAGTGGTCGAACACGCTGCCAGCATCGGCAACTTGCAACTGGGCGAGCTGGCCAACAACGTGGCTGGGGGGGTCGATACCTACACCCTGCTGCAACCGCTGGGTGTGTGCGCAGGCATCACCCCCTTCAACTTCCCGGCCATGATTCCGCTGTGGATGTTCCCCATGGCCATTGCCACCGGCAACACCTTCGTGCTCAAGCCCTCCGAGCAAGACCCCATGGTGACCATGCGCCTGGTGGAGCTGGCACTCCAAGCAGGCATTCCCCCCGGCGTGCTCAACGTGATCCACGGCGGCGAAATGGCCGTGAACGCCATCTGCGACCACAAGGACATCAAAGCGATCAGCTTTGTGGGCTCCACCAAGGTGGGCACGCACGTGTACAACCGCGCCAGCCTGAACGGCAAGCGCGTGCAGTGCATGATGGGCGCCAAGAACCACGCCATCGTGCTGCCCGATGCCAACAAGGAACAAACCCTGAACGCCCTGGCCGGTGCCGCCTTTGGCGCCGCAGGCCAGCGCTGCATGGCGCTCTCGGTGGTGGTGCTGGTGGGCGAAGCGCAAAAGTGGATTCCCGAGCTGGTCGCCAAGGCCAAGACGCTCAAGGTGAGCGCCGGTGTAGAGAAAGGCACAGATGTGGGCCCGGTCGTATCGTGCGCAGCACTGTCGCGTGTGGAAGGCCTGATCGAACGCGGCATTGCCGACGGCGCCACGCTGGAACTGGACGGCCGCAAACCCTTGGTGCCCGGCTACGAAAAGGGCAACTTCGTGGGCCCCACCGTGTTCAGCGGCGTCAAGCCTGGCATGACCATCTACGACCAGGAAATCTTTGGCCCCGTGCTGTGCCTGTCGGCCGCTGCCGACATTGACGAAGCCATCGAATTCATCAACAGCAACCCCAACGGCAACGGCACCGCCATCTTCACGCAAAGCGGCGCCGCGGCCCGCAAGTTCCAGGAAGAGATCGACGTGGGCCAGGTCGGCATCAACGTGCCCATCCCGGTGCCCGTGCCGCTGTTCTCGTTCTCCGGCTCGCGCGCGTCCAAGCTGGGCGACCTGGGCCCCTACGGCAAGCAGGTCGTGCTGTTCTACACGCAGACCAAGACCGTGACGGCGCGCTGGTTTGATGACAGCACCGTCTCGCAGGGTGTCAACACGACGATTAGTTTGAAGTAACCCCCTGAGCGGCTGCGCCGCTTCCCCCTTTCTCTGCATCGCTGCGCGATGCGGAAGGGGGCGCAGCCAGCGCCTGAACCGGGGACTGACGGCCCTTGCGCGGTGGCACTGGCTTGGGCCGCGCCGGTTTCGGCGGTAGCGTACGGTGGTAAAAGCGGGGCATGCAAATTTCCAAGACAACGATGCGGAGATGGGCCATGGTCTTCGGTGCGGCTTGCGCAGTGTTGATGGGCGCTCGTGCCCACGCCCAGGCCGGTGCCGCCTGCAAACCCGGCGGCACCGTCGAAGAAACCAACGCCTGCGCAGTGCAAGCCTTCCAGGTGGCAGATACCGAGATCGCCGTCCTCTACGGCGACGTGATGCGCGCCCTGTCGGCCCACGAGCGGCCCCAGTTGCGCCAGGAGCACACCACCTGGCAGCGCGAGCGCACCACCCGCTGCAAACAGGCCCAGCGCAGCAACGAATCGCAACCCCAATGGCCGCGCCTGTACCACGAGTGCCTCACGGCCGAAACCCAGGCGCGCCGCAAGGGCCTGATGCGCTGGCTGACGCTGGACCACCCGTCCGCCAAGCCATGAACAGGATGGAATCAGCCCCTTTGAACCTGAAACACCCGTTCGGGCTGAGCCTGTCGAAGCCTCGCGCAGCGCTTCGACAAGCTCAGCGTGAACGGTTCAAGCGGATTCATGCCGAGTCAGTAAGAAAAGCACAACAACGAGCGACATCGAGACACACCATGGACTTTGAACTCACCGAAGAACAACGCGCCTTTGCCCAAACGGCCCGCGACTTTGCACAAGCTGAGTTCGCCCCCCACGCCGCGCACTGGGACGAGGAAGGCATCTTCCCGAAAGAAGCCATCGCCAAGGCAGGCGAGCTGGGCTTTTGCGGCCTGTATGCGCCCGAAGCCGCAGGCGGCCTCGCCCTGCCCCGCCTGGACGCCACGCTGGTGTTCGAGGAAATGGCAGCCATCGACCCCAGCACCACCGCCTTCATCACCATCCACAACATGGCGACCTGGATGCTGGGCACCTGGGCGCAACCCGCCGTGCGCGACCACTGGGGCCCGCTGCTCACCACCGGCCAAAAGCTGGCCAGCTACTGCCTGACCGAGCCCGGCGCAGGCTCGGACGCCGCCTCGCTCAAAACCCGGGCCGAGCGGGTGGGCACTGAATACGTCATCAACGGCAGCAAGGCCTTCATCAGCGGCGCAGGGGCTACGGATGTGCTGATCCTGATGGCCCGCACGGGCGATGCCGCATCGGGCGCCAGCGGCATCAGCGCCTTTGCAGTGCCTGCCGACACGCCCGGCATCACCTACGGCAAGAAGGAACACAAGATGGGCTGGAACAGCCAGCCCACCCGCACCATCAGCTTTGACAACGTGCGCATCCCCGCCAACCACCTGCTGGGGCAAGAAGGTGAAGGCTTCAAGATCGCCATGAAAGGGCTGGACGGCGGGCGCATCAACATCGCCACCTGCTCCGTCGGCGCAGCCCAGGGCGCACTCACCCAGGCGCAGCAATACATGCAAGACCGCAAGCAGTTCGGCAAACCCATCGCCAGCTTCCAGGCCCTGCAGTTCAAGCTGGCCGACATGGCGACTGACCTCGTCGCCGCCCGCCAGATGGTGCGCCTGGCCGCAGCCAAGCTCGACGCCGGTGCGCGCGACGCCAGCACCTACTGCGCCATGGCCAAACGCTTTGCCACCGACGCAGGCTTTAACGTGGTGAACGAAGCCCTGCAACTGCATGGCGGCTACGGCTACATCCGCGAATACCCGCTGGAACGCCTGCTACGCGACGCCCGCGTGCACCAGATTCTGGAAGGCACCAACGAAATCATGCGCGTGATCATTGCACGGCGCATGCTGGATGGGGATGCGACGGAAGCTATTCGATAGGTGCTGAAAATACTGCGCCATGACACACAGCCCCGTTCGCTCCACCCACTTTCCACGCTTTGAGGAAACCACTCTGCCGCGATGTCCCGGGTGCCAATCGGAGCGCCTGCAAGCGGGACACCTCGACATCGGCGAAGGCCCGAGCGCCGGCCAATTCATCCCCGCGGGGTACAAGTGGAAATTCTTTCGGGCGTCCTATGGCATGGCGGTTCATTCATGCCAATTCCAGATGTGCAAAGACTGTGGCCTGCTTTTCCGACACGAAGACCCTCGTGCGCTTCAAGACTACATAGACCGCAACGCCAAAACCTGAGCACGCCATGCCCGCCCGCCCCCTCAGCGACGAAACCCTGCACCTCATCGACGCCATTCGCACGGCGCTCGCGCACCGCAGCGACGTGGAAGAGCGCCCGCTGTTCGGCACCTACGCCTTTTTTGTGGACGGCAAGATGTGCATCGCCGTCAAGGGCGAAGACCTGCTGGTGCGCCTGCCGCCTGATCGGCATGGCGAGTTTCAAGAGATGCAGAACACCCGCGAACTCTCGCCCGGCGGCGGCATGCAGGGCTACTTTTGGGTAGAGCCCAACGGCTACGCCACCCGAGCACAGTGGCGCTTTTGGCTGGATGAAGCCCTGGCCTATAACCCGCAGGCCAAGGCATCGCCGCGCCGCAAGCCCGCTGCAGGCAAAACCGCGCCCAAAACACCGTCCAAAGCAACGGCCAAAAAGACAGCCACCACGCCGAAGGGGCCATCAGGAAAAACTGCCAAAGCAGGCAAACGGCACAGCATCTTTGACGAGGACGGCTGATGCCCAAACATCAAAGCCAAATCAGCCCCTAGCGCTTATCCATAAAGCGCAAGCAGCTATCAATTTAATAGCAAAACACCTTTCACCTCAGACCGACCACAGGAGACAACACATGAAAATCGCATTCATCGGCCTCGGCAACATGGGCGGCCCCATGGCACACAACCTGCACAAGGCAGGCCACGAAGTGCGCGCGTTTGACCTCTCGCAACCCGCGCGCGACAAGCTGGCAGCAGATGGCGTGCCCATCGCCACCGACGCCAAGGCAGCAGTCGCAGGCGCCGAAGTCGTCATCAGCATGCTGCCCGCCAGCCAGCATGTGGAAGGCCTGTTCCTCGGAGCGGGCGACCTGCTGGCCCAGTTGCCCGCAGGCACGCTGGTGATTGACTGCTCCACCATCGCAGCCGCCACCTCCCGCAAAGTGGCCGAGGCCGCCCAAGCCAAGGGCGTGGCCTTCATCGACGCGCCCGTGTCGGGCGGCACCGGCGGCGCCATTGCTGGCACCCTCACCTTCATGGTGGGCGGCGACACCGCCGACCTGGAACGCGCCCGCCCTGTGCTCGAAAAAATGGGCGCCAACATCTTCCACGCCGGCAGCGTGGGCGCAGGCCAAACGGCCAAGATCTGCAACAACATGCTGCTGGGCATCTTGATGGCAGGCACCAGCGAAGCCATTGCCCTGGGCGTAGCCAACGGCCTGGACCCCAAGGTGCTGAGCGAAATCATGCGCCGCAGCTCGGGCGGCAACTGGGCGCTGGAGAAGTACAACCCCTTCCCCGGCGTGATGGAAACCGCGCCTGCCAGCAAAGGCTATGCAGGCGGCTTTGGCACGGACCTGATGCTCAAGGATTTAGGCCTGGCGCAAGAGAACGCGATGGCGGTGAAGGCTGCCACGCCTCTGGGGGGCATGGCCCGTAATTTGTATGCGGCGCACAGCCTGGCGGGGCATGGGGGGCTGGATTTTTCCAGCATTATTAAGATGGTGCAGAAGGGGTAATTGAGTCATCCTGTATCGAGCAAAACGCCAGCGAATGCTGGCGTTTTGCTCGAGCTGACCGGAGTTGATAGACGCCAAGAAGCGAACAATGTCCGGATAGTGTCCGCTTTTTAGCGTAAAAGCCCAAATTCCCCGGTAGCGATAACTAGGTAAATTAATACAAATCAAGCACTTAGGCGAGCTCAGACGCACCGAAGACGCGATCTCAATGTCCGGATAATGTCCGACCTAGAGCCCCTTATGTCCGGTTCGTCCGCACATAAGCAGTGGACGCACCCGCACCATCCACCCGCAATAGGCCCAGTTCTTCCAGTGCGGCCAAATCACGACGAGCCTGCCGCTCGGAAACCTCGGCCGCAAACCGCTCGCGATACTCCGCAGGCCGAATACGTTCATCGACCTTTATCGCATCCAGCAGTGCCTGTTGCCGAGCGTTGAGCGAGGCTAGTCCGTCAAGAGCACCGCCCGGCCCCCAGAGAGTGAGCGTCACTCCCGTCTCTCGGTCTTCCCACTGGGGCGAACGCAGTCCCTGTTCCACACACGACTGGATAATTTTCTGCGTGCCCCGGCCGATGCGCTCCATCAACCCGCGCAGGTACAACACCTGAGCAATGTCGGGGTTGGCTGGCAACGACGGATGATTGCGCTTCAGATCGGCTGGCTTCAATCCGGCAGGCAGACGTCCAGCATTCCAGATTTCTATGCGATCAGCATACACACTAACCGTTAGCCCTCCAGAGAAGCCTGCGTAGTCACGGTGAGCGAATGCATTTACGAGGCCCTCGCGCAAAGCCGCCTCAGGGTAGGCCATTCGAGCCTGACGGACGAGCGGAGCCTTGGTATTTGCCTCGAAAAGCTGCTCCATCGGCAGCTGGCCGCGCAACCAGTCGAACGCCTGATTCAGCACCCGCACCAACGGTCCCCGCAGCTGCTTGTCGTCCAGGTACTCGTTGGCCGTCTTCCCAGCTGCGTAACGAATCAATCGAACGCGCGTCTGTGGGTGACGCAAGGCAGGGTTGTGTGCAAACAGCACGTCGGCCCCTTGCGTGTAGCCCCGGGCGCCCGCTAATCCCAGTTCGGCCAACACGGCCTCGTCGTCGTCGGGTCTGGCAAAGCGGTGCCGCTCAGACCTTCCCGCCTCGTTGACCATGGCATGCACCTCGTCATGGTCAAGATCGCCTTCCTCCATCGCCGTGGACGGCCTTCGCTCCCAGCGATCAGCACTCACTGCCTTCGTCTGCACCATCTCGCGCAGCGCGATCGCATCTGCCACCACGGTGCTGCCGCCCTGGCGCAAAAAGACCCGGTCATTGCAAACGTAGGGCCTGTCCTTCCCTTCCGGCACCTCTATGGTGAGCACGGCCTTGCCGTCGAGGTTGTCCAGACTCACCGTGAACAATGCCGACGGTGTCAATCTGTCAGCCACGGCCTGATGCACGCCACGTATGCGTTGCGGGTCTTGCTCGGTCAGCGGCAAGCCCACAATGTTCCCATCTTCACTCACGCCGCAGAAGACAGTGCCACCCTGAGTATTCAAAAAGGCGCACACCACTTGCGCCAGCGACTCCATGTTGTCCAGGCCGCGCCGGAACTCTGAATGCAGCCCCTCTCCCTGGGCGATCTGCTGCAGCAACACTCCGCTGATCATGGCTTCTTCCCTTCCTTGAGCTTGTGGGCCACGGCTTGCGGACCACGCAAGTGCTCTGCGACGAAGCTCTCCGCCTCCTGGTAGCGGAAGAACTGCGAAGACGCATACAACAATGCGTCGTCAGGGTTCACATACTTTTGCACCCAGTTGCCCTTGCGATCCGGCACATGCACATCGTGGCGAATTGCTGCCTCGTACATGTCAACAACACGCAAATCGTCGATGACCTTGTTCTTCTTCAGCGCCAGCGCAGCTCGCTTCTCTGCCGAGTCGTGACCCAGGTTCATCAACAAGGTACGCGCAAACACCACATCGCTGTGAGCCAATACCCAACGCGGCTTATTCAGATCGATGGCCCTGAGTAGCTCCTGATGAGTGATGGACATCTCCCCCTTGCCCGCCAGGCCAGGGCCGTACTGCGGCGTTATCAGGCTGAGGAACAGGTCGCAATGCTCCACACCATGCAGGCAGTTCTCGAATGCCGTGCGCGTGGAACTCACTGGCAGCGTGCCCTTATGCGACATCCACACCTCATAGCCGAAGGCCGTGAGCGTGGCGTAAATTTTCTCCAGCAATTCTTCGATGCCATACACAGTGGATGACACCATTAATGTGAGCTGCTTCTGCTTGAAATCTGTCCTCATCTCGCCTCTGTTCTATGAATTGAATGGCGTGGCTCAACGCTTGCACGAACCGCCCATCTACTAGACGCGCCGCCCCGCTTTGGCCTGCGGATGATATTGCGATGAGCAACGACTTGGGCCAATGGCAAAAGCATAGCCTCCGAGCAAAGCTTATCTGTGGCACGGATTCTTCGTCAGAACCAGCGAGTCACGCCACAGTACAACCTCGTTTCAAACACCTATTTCACCCGCGATCTGGAGAGCCGCCTTCCGGTATGGCGGCTATCCCCCCCCTCCAAGCACCATCACAACCCGCCTCCCGCACTTGAGTATGATTCGCATCCCTCATGCTGCGCCGCACCATCCCCGCCCTGCCTTTCCACATCGTGCTTCTGCTGGTGGCGTTGTTCAACGCACTGGCGGGTGCGCCCCTGCATGAGGCGCAGCACATTCAGGAGCTGGTACGCAGCGCCACAGCCTCGGCAGCCGCAGGCGATGGGGATGCCTACGCGGCAACCCGCTCCGCAGCCCGCGACGAGCACAGCGAAGAGGCACACACCACCTGCGCCTGGTGCCTGACCCACGCGCTGGAGGCGGGGCTGGCGCATGTACCGGCTCGCCCGCCGCAATTCGCCGCAGCACCCAGCGCCATCGCACCGCAGGGTGCGGCGCCCTTTGCGGCCCAGCCCATGCGCTGGCCGTTTTCTGCGCGCGATTCTCCGCCAGCCCAGCGGGCTTGACTGACGTCAGGCCTTCGCTAGCCAGCCAGCGCCCATGGGCGCACCTCTTTGTTGGTTTGGGCCATGCATCCCCCTGCCAGGGTGGATGTGGCCACGCGAGCTTGTGCGCACGCGCCTGCCGGGCGCTGGCTCCTGGTGATGCGGGGTGGTTTCAAGGGGCGCCCCCGGGGGGCGGCCCGCAGCCGGTCTTTGGTCTTTTACGGTGGCCGCATCGCGGCCTTACACACGATGTTGTCTTGGAAGAAACACGGCTTCACGCCCGCCCCTGTGCCGCAGGGCTGCACACGCCGGGCTGCGCTGCAAACTGCAGCGGTGTCAGTGGCCGCAGGCGCGGCCCCCTGGGCGCTGGCCCAGGGCAGTGCGGCCCCGCCCCCCACCACCTTGCAAATCGTAGGCCCGTGGGAGTTCACCAGCCTGGCCCCGGCCAGCAGCGGCTACATGCTGCTGAACCTGCAGGTGTGCGAAACCCTGCTGGGTGCGGATGACCATGGCCGCCCCCAGCCCGCGCTGGCGCAGCGGTGGAAGGTGTCTGCCGATGGGCTGGCGTGGCACTTCACGCTGCGGCCCGTTGCGCGGTTTCATGATGGCGGCCGCGCGACGGCGGCCGTGGTGGTGCAAAGCCTGCAGCGCGCCCAAAAGGCCCCAGCCCTGCTCAGCAACGCGCCCATTGCGTCCATCACGGCAGAGGGCGATGGCGAGGTACTGATCCGCCTGAGCCGCCCGCACAACACGCTGGCGGCGCAACTGGCGCACTACAGCACACTGGTGCTGGCCCCCGGCAGCTTGGGGGCGGATGGCAAGGTGCAGCGCATCATCGGCACCGGCCCCTACCGCATCACCAAGCTGGTGCCGCCGCAGCAGGTGGAGACCGAGGCGTTTGACGACTATGACCGCCCCACATCCACACCCGCCCCGGCGATACGCAGCGTGGCCTACATGGCCGTCACACGGGCCGAGACCCGGGCGCTGATGGTGGAAGGCGGGCAGGCCCATCTGGCCTATGGGCTGGACCCGGCCAGCCTGCGGCGGCTGCGCCGCCACGCCAAGGTGGGCATCACATCGGTCACGCTGCCGCGCACGGTGATCGTCAAGCTCAACGCCACGCTGCCCGGCCTGCAAGACGTGCGGGTGCGCCAGGCGCTGAGCCTGAGCATTGACCGCGCAGGCATTGCGCATGCGCTGATGGGCGACGAAGCCCTGGCCGCCACGCAGCTGCTGCCCCCCACCCTGGCCGACTGGCACAACCCCGCCCTGCCCCCGCTGCGCCACGACCCGGAAGCCGCCCAGCGCCTGCTGCGTGAAGCGGGCTGGCAGCGCCACAGCGACGGCCTGCGCGGGCCGGATGGGCAGCCGCTGGTGCTGAGCATTCACACCTTTTTAGACCGGCCCGAGCTGCCGCTGATTGCCACGGCGCTGCAAGAGCAGTGGCGGCTGGCGGGCATTGCCGTCAAGGTGAACATCGGCAACTCGGGCGACATCCCCATGGGCCACCGCGACGGCACGCTGCAACTGGCCCTGGCCGCCCGCAACTACGCCAATGTGCCCGACCCGGCTGGCACGCTGGCGGGTGACTTTTCTGCCAAGGGCGGCGACTGGGGCGCGATGGGCTGGCACAACGATGCCGTGGTGCAGGCGCTGGCCCAGCTCATGCGCAGCACGCCCGATGCGCGCCGCGCCCAGGCGCTGCGCGCCACTGTGACGCAAACGCTGCAAGACGAGCTGCCCGTCATCCCCATCGCCTGGTACCGCCAGCACGTGGCGGTGAACCGCCGCCTGCAAGGCGTGTCGCTGGACCCGCTGGAGCGCAGCTACCGATTGACCGACATGCACTGGAGCAACGCATGAACCTTTCCCTTCGCAACCCCTGGCTGCACATGCTGGGGCGGCGCGGCCTGCAGGTGGTGGCGCTGGCGCTCATCATCGGCACGCTGTGCTTTTTCATGGTGCGCGCCCTGCCGGGCGACCTGGCCATGCGCGTGGCGGCCAGCCGCTATGGGCTGGATTTGGTCAGCGGCGCGGCAGCCGATGCGGTGCGCGCCGAGCTGGGTTTGAACCAGAGCGCCCTGCAAGGCCTGCTGGGCTGGTGGCGCGACATGGCCACGCTGAACCTGGGCCAGTCGCTCATCACCCAGCGCCCCGTGTGGGTGGAGGTGGCCCACCACCTGGGCGCCACGCTGCGCCTGTCTGCCGCCGCGCTGGCGGTGGCCCTGGCCGTGGGCCTGCCGCTGGGGCTGTGGGCCGGGCTGCGCCCCGGCAGCTGGGCAGACCGCGCCAGTTGGGCGCTGGCCGTGGTGCTGCGCGGCACGCCACCGTTTTTGCTGTCGGTGCTGCTGATGCTGCTGGTGGCAGTGCACTGGGGCTTTTTGCCCGTGGCGGGCGATGACGAAAGCGCCAGCCTGGTGCTGCCCGCCCTGGCGCTGGGCCTGGGCCTGGGGGCCGGGCTGGCCCGCGTGACGCGCAGCGCCATGCAAGAGGTGGCCCAGTCGCCCGCGTTTGAATTTGCGCGCACCAAGGGGCTGACAGATATGCAAGCCATGCTGCGCCACGGCCTGCGCGCCGCCGCCGTGCCCGTGGTGGCCTACCTGGGCGTGCAAACGCTGTTTTTGGTGGAAGGCGCGCTGGTGGTAGAGACGCTGTTTGCCTGGCCCGGCATTGGCCACGCGCTGGTGCACGCCATCTTTGGGCGGGATATTCCGGTGGTGCAAGGCACGGCGCTGGCCATGGCGCTGATGTTTGTGCTGTTCAACCTGCTGCTGGATGCAGCCTGCGTGGCGCTGGACCCACGCCAGCAACGAAAGGTGGCGGCATGAACGCGCAAGAGATGACATTGACACCCACCACACCGGCGACGAACCCCAACCCAACCACAACCACGATGCCCTGCACAGCGCAGGCCCCCGTGCCGTATCTTGCGCTGTCTGCCCCCCGCTGGTCGTGGCAGCAACGCACGGGGCTGGTGCTGATGGGCTTGCTGGCCCTGTGGGCGCTGCTGGGCCCCTGGCTGGTGGATGCCAGCCCGATTGAGCAGAACCTGCGCAACCAGTTGGCCCGCCCTGGCGCGGAGCACTGGCTGGGCACCGATGTGCTGGGCCGCTCGTGGCTGGCGCGGCTGGCGCATGCCACGCAGTTATCGCTGGGCATGGCAGTGCTGGCGGCGCTGAGTGCAGCGGTGCCCGGCACCCTGCTGGGCGTGCTGGCGGCGTGGCGCGGCGGGCGGGTGGAGCGCACCTTGGTCATGCTGGCCGATGCAGTGCTGGCCATCCCCGGCCTGCTGTTGGTGCTGCTGATTGCGGCGCTGGCCCCCGGCCAGTTGTGGGCGCTGTATGTGGGCATGGCCACTGCGATGTGGGTGGAGTACTTTCGCGTGTGCCGGGCCATGGCGCGGCCCGTGCTGGTGGGTGATGCGGTGCAGGCATCGCGCCTGCTGGGCTTTGGCCGCGCCTATGTGCTGCGCCGCCACCTGCTGCCTGCGCTGGCCCCCACGCTGGGCACGCTGCTGGCCTTTACCACCGCGCAGGCGGTGCTGGCGCTGGCCGCGCTGGGCTTTGTGGGCGTGGGCGCGCAGGCCCCCACCGCCGAGCTGGGCCTGATGATCACCGAGGCCATGCCTTATTACGAAGAAGCCCCGTGGCTGATTGCCGCCCCCACCGCCGTGCTGCTGTGGCTGGTGTGGCTGGTGGCCGCCATGATGCTCATCCAACCCGAGCGGGAGGCCGCATGACCCACACGACTTCTCCAACCACCGCTTCATCCACCGCCCTGCTGGCGGTGGATGACCTGGCCATCCATGTGGGCGGGCGCGCCCTGCTGCAAGGCATTTCCTTCCAACTGCATGCGGGCGAGGCGCTGAGCCTGGTGGGCGAAAGCGGCGCGGGCAAGTCGCTGCTGGCCCAGGCCATCATGGGCAACCTGCCGCCTGCGCTGCGGGCCAGTGGTGCCATCACGATTGATGGCGTGACCACCCGTGCCGAAGACGCCGCCAGCCGCCGCGCCCTGTGGGGCCGCAAGCTGGCCCTGCTGCCGCAGGAGCCCACCGTGGCGCTCAACCCCCTGCAGCGCGTGGCCCCGCAACTGGCCGAGGTCTACACCCTGCTGCACGGCCAGCCCCAGGGCGAGGCGGCAGCCCGCGCGCAGCAAGAGCTGGCCCGCGCCGGGCTGGGCCAGGCCACGGCGCATTACCCGTGGCAACTGTCAGGCGGCATGGCACAGCGGGCGGTGGCCGCCATCACCCTGGCAGGCGGCGCGCCGGTGCTGATGGTGGACGAGCCCACCAAGGGCCTGGACAACCACTGGCGCGACCGCACGGTGGAGGTGTTCCGCGGCGTGCTGCAGGCGGGCGGCTGCCTGCTGGCCATCACGCACGACATGGCGGTGGCGCAGGCACTGGGCGGCCAGGTCATCGTGCTGCGGCATGGACAGGCGGTGGAGCAAGGGGCCATTGGCAAGGTGGCGGCGCAGCCCCAGCACCCCTTCACCCGCCAGCTCATGAATGCCGACCCGGCCCGCTGGCTGCCGTTTGCAGCACCGCAGACGGGCGAGCCGGTGGTGGAGGCGCGGGGCATTTCCAAAACCTACGGCGCGCAGCAACTGTTTGCGCCCATGGACCTGCAAATCCGCAGCGGCGAACGCGTGGCCGTGCAAGGCCCCAGCGGCACGGGCAAGAGCACGCTGGGCAATGTGCTGCTGGGCCTGCTGCCGCCCGACACGGGCAGCGTGGCACGCAGTGCAGGCCTGCGCCCGCATGCGTTCCAAAAGCTGTACCAGGATCCGGTCGGCTCGTTTGCCCCGCACATCAGCCTGGCCCAATCGCTGCGCGATGCCGCCCGGCTGCACCGCTGCGACTGGAAGGCGGTGCAACGGCGGCTGGAGCAGTTGCGCGTGCCTGAGAGCCTGCTGGAGCGCAAGCCCGAGCAAGTCTCTGGCGGCGAGCTGCAGCGCATTGCCCTGGCCCGCGTGCTGGTGGCGCAGCCTGCCCTGCTGTTTGCCGACGAACCCACGTCGCGCCTGGACCCGATCACACAGCAAGAGGCCATCCAGATTTTGCTGAGCGCCACGCAGGAGACCGGGGCCGCGCTGATGCTGGTGACGCATGACGAGCACATCGCCCAGGCTGTCTCCACGCGCACCCTGCAGTTCGGGCCGCAGGAGCCCAAGGTGCCGGGCTCATGAGCCAGAATCTATGGCACTGCCCTGCGCAAAAGGAAGCAGAAAGCGCGCTTCAAACACCTCGGCAGCCACAGGCCTGCTGAGCAGGTAGCCCTGGATTTCGTCACACCCCAACAGGGCAAGCCGGCTGCATTGTTCGTTCGTTTCAACGCCTTCGGCAATCACCTTGAGCCCCAGCGAATGCCCCATGTTGATGATGGCCGAGACCAGCGCCTGGCCCTGCGGGCCGGTGTCCATCCCCATGATGAAGGACCGGTCGATCTTGAGGGTGTCTGCAGGCAACGTGGCCAGGTAGCTGAGGGATGAGAAACCAGTGCCAAAGTCATCGATGGCAATGGAGATGCCCATCTCGCGCAGAGCGTGCAGACTGCTGCGGCTGTGCTCCACGTTCTCCATGACCATGCTCTCGGTGATCTCCAGCTCCAGTCCGGCCCCGGCCGCCGGGTCAAAGGCCAGCGCCTCGCGCACCTCGAACACAAAGCTGCGGTGGTGCAGTTGCAGAAACGACACGTTGACCGCCACCCGCTGTGGCGCGTAGCCAGCCTGCCGCCAGCGGTGGTTGTCTGCCAGTGCCTGCCTCAGCGCCCAGCGGCCCACGTCGTAGATGAGACCGGTTTCCTCCAGGATGGGGATAAACAGCCCTGGCGGCACAAGGCCGCGATCGGGGTCGTTCCAGCGGATCAATGCTTCGGCACCAGCCAGGGCGCCGGTGGCCAGGCACCGCTTGGGCTGGTAGTGCAACACAAACTGCCCCCGCTCCAGGGCCTCGCGCAGGCGCCCTTCGAGACCCAGGGCCTCGGCCACGCGCGTGTTCATTTCAGAGGTGTAGAACAGCAGGCTGTCTGCCGATGCCTTGGCCTTGTTGACGGCAGCCTCTGCGTTGCGCAGCAGCGTTTCGGCATCGGCGCCGTCCATGGGGTACAGGGCCACACCCGCCTTGGCGGCCATGCGCAACTCGGTGCCCCCCAGCACAAAGGGTGCCCCAAAGCAGGTGCGCAGAAGGTGGTCTACCGCCACCGCTACGGCCCCCGCATCACGGGCGTCGGTCACGGCAATGCCAAAACTGTTGATGCCGATGCGCGCCACGTCGAACATGTCACGGCTGGCTTGAAGCAAGCGCTGTGCAACCTGCTTGAGCAACTCATCGCCCATCTGCCGCCCCAGCGTGTCGTTGACGAAGCGAAAGCGGCTGATGTCCATCAGTGCGATGCCCAGCAGGGGCCGCACGCCATCGCGCTGGCGCAGGTGCTGGCCGGTGCGCTCCAGAAACAGCGTGCGGTTGGGTAGCCCCGTGATTTCGTCGTAATACGCCAGGTAGCTCAGCCGGTCTTCCTTGTTCAGGTGATCCAGGGCAAAGCCGATGTCGCCGGAAAGCTCCGTCAACAACTGCATTTCGGCCTCATCGAAAAACCCGACCTCATCCGCCAGCAGCGCGAGCGTGGCAACCACCTCTTGCCCCACCACGATGGGCAGCACCGCAATACTGGCCACACCGCGCTCGCGCAGCTGGTCCCTCAGGATCACGCGCGGATCGCCGCTGATGTCGTCGCACAGTACCACCTTGCCAGTACGCACCACTGCGGCGGCAAGGCTCTCGCCAGGCGTGGGCACATCGAACAGACCCAACCGATCGCGGATGTTGTACACAAAATCCGCCTCCACACCAGATGCCCCGACCGGAACCACCCGCCGCGCTGCGCGGTCCACACGGCCTATCCAGGCAATGCGGAAATGGCCATGGCTCACCGCAATACCACAGGCCTCGCGGAACAGTTCTTCGCGCTCGCGCACCCGCACGATCAGGGTGTTGATGCCGCTGAGCATCGCATACACGCGGTTAAGCCGCTTGATCTTGCGCTCAGCCTCGCGGCGCTCGGTGATGTCTTCGCCCAGCGCAGCCACGCCGGTCACCTGGCCACCGACTGAACGCAATGCGGTGTTGTTCCAGTGCACCAGGCGCCGAGCGCCGGAGCGGGTGAGGATCTCGCTTTCGTAGTGCCAGGCCGAAGGCCGGTCCGCCAGCACATCGGCAAACATGCTGCGCACATTGCACATATCAGGCGGCACAAACACGTCAAACCAGTTGCCGCCAGCGATCTCCTCGCGCTCCCAGCCCGTCAGACGAAGCAGGTAGTCGTTGCAATAGGTGATGCGGCCCTCGCAGTCGAGCATCACCGAGATCATCTCGACCTTGTCGAGCAGGTCATTGAAGCGGCGATCGCTTTCGTGCAGCTCTTCCTCAGCCCGTTTTTCACGGGTGATGTCCTGGATGGTGTTGAACCATCGCCCCACGCCCCCCCGCCCGTCTTCGTCCTCCAAGGGCTCCATCACCTGGCGCAGGTGCATGGGCTGGCCGTCGGGGCGGATCACGCGGTAGGTGAAGTCCAGCCGCGCGCACTGCGCGGCGGCCTGGCGCGCATGGCGGCGAAACAGTTCCCGGTCGTCAGGATGCACCATGGCAAGCCACTCCCGCGCAGACTGCGGCATGGCGTCTTCCTGCACGCCCAGCAGCTGCGGCAAGGTGTCCAGCCAGCTGTCAAACACGCCCTCCGGCCCGCTGATCACATGCGCGACGCGCGCCAATGCCTGGGCGCGGCGCAGGCTGACTTTGCTGGCACGCAATGCATCCAAGGCGCGCTGCCGCTCCAGCACCTCCGTCTGCAGCGCTTCAGCGTGCGCCTGCACTTGCAGGTACAGGCTGCCGTTCTCGTAGATGCGGCCGACCTGTGCCCCCAGTACCGCCACGATCTTCTCGTCCTCGGCCGTAAAACCCTGGGCGCCTAGCTTGTTGGCAAGACAGACCCAGCCATACGAGTACGACAACGAGCTGACCGGCACGATCAACGCCGTGAACAGTGGCGGATAGCCGGCAGGCAGGCCCACGGCCTCGGGCCTACCTGCCGGATCGGACCAGCGCGCGGCCCGCCGCTCGGCCCGCACCGTCCCCAGCAGCCCATGTGTGACCTCTGGCGCAGCCATCGCGCCCCAGCGCTCGGCATCCAGCCCGCTGGTGCTTACAAGAGGCGCCCCGCCGTCCGTGCGCGCAACACACAGCACGGCGTACTGGGCGCCTACCAGATCGCGTGCGCCACGGCACAGCTTGGCCAGCAAGGTCTGCGGTTCGCGCTCTGAAGCCAGCTGCAGGTTCAGCTCCGTCAGTGCGGTCAGGCGCAGGTTCATGGCATCCAGCTGTGCCACATTGCCCGTGAGTTTGTCGGTCATCAGACGAAGGTGCTGGGTCTGAAAGCTGTGCTCCATCATGGAAGCTGGGGCCGCGGACGCCTGGGCCAGCCCACGCTCGATGGCCTCCAGAATCTCCTGCGGCTCGCAGGGCTTGGTGAGCACCTGGGTCACGCCACAGGCTGCAGCCAGGTTGCGAGCCTCCTTCTCCAGGTAGTAAGCGCTGTAAAACACCACCTGGGTCTGGGCAATGGCAGCATCCGCCCGCAGCTGGCGCACAAACTCATAGCCATCCATCGTGGGCATGAGGATGTCGGAGATGACCAGCGATGGCCGCTCTGCGCGCACCAGCGCCAGGGCTTGCGCGCCGTCGGACGCCAGCAGCGCCTGGTGGCCGCCGTGGCCAATCAGGGTCGCCACAAGCTCCCGGTTGGCAGGCTGATCATCGACAACAAGTATCTTTGCCATGCTGTGTGGGTCTGCAAAAAGTGCTTGCTGCCCGGCCAATCAAGGCGCAGCAGCACTACTACTGCTACCACCGCCGCCGCCAGTCAGGAAAGCCTGAAGCTGCCGCACAAAGGTTTCGGGGGTGATGGGTTTGGTAAGGTGGTCGTTGAACCCCACTTCCAGCGCTTTTTCGCGGTCTCCGGGCATCGAAAACGCGGTCACAGCCACCAGCGGCACCGCGCGCCACAAAGGGTGGGAGCGCAAGGTCTGGGCCACCTGGTAGCCGTTCATGATCGGCATCTGGAGATCGCAAAGAATCAGGTCGTGCGGTTGCGAAAGTGCCAGCTCCAGCCCGGCAGCGCCGTTGTCGGCAGACAGCACGGTGTAGCCCGAGGTCTCCAGCAGGTAGGTGACGAGCTGGCGGCTGGCGTCGTCGTCTTCGATGACCAGAATGGTGGCTGCCGTCATGCGGTGGCCTCCGGGATCTCCAGGCTGAACGTGGTGCCCTGCCCTTCGGTGCTCTCGAAGGTCAGGCGCCCGCCCAGCGCCTCGGCCAGTTTGCGGCTGAGGTGCAAGCCCAGGCCGGTACCCTCGTGGTAGCGCCGATCAGCGCTTTCTATCCGCGAGAAGGCCTCGAACAGCCGGGGCTGGTCTTCGGCCGGAATGCCCGGCCCCGTATCCTGCACAAGCACCACCACCCTGCGGCCCTCGGGATGGGACAGATCGTTCACCAGCGTCAGCTGCACGCCGCCGCGCTGTGTGAACTTGATGGCGTTGCCCAGCAAGTTGATGAGAATCTGGCTCAGTGCGCGCCGGTCGGTACGCAGCATGACGCTGTCGGGCGGCACGTGGGTGGCAAATGCGAGGGCTTTGCGCACGGCGTCGGGCCCCAAGGTGGCTGCGACTTCCTCGACCACAGCGCGGCAGTCCACCGTTTCCAGGTTCAGATTGAGTTTGCTGGCGCCCAACTTGGCAACGTCCAGCAGGTCGTTGATCAGCGACAGCAGATGCCGCGCACCCGTCTGCACGATGCGAAGCTGCTTCTCCTGCTCGGCGTTCAAAGGGCCAGGCAGCTTCATCAGCAGTGTCCCCGTAAAACCGATGACTGCATTCAGCGGGGTGCGCAGTTCATGGGACATGCTGGCCAGAAAGCGGTCTTTGACGAGGGCTGCGTTTTCCAGCTCCAGGTTCTTGTCGCGCACCGCCTGCTCAATGCGCTTGCGCTCAGTGACATCCCGAATGGCACTGGAGACGAACAGCCCTTCCTCGGTCTCCAGCGGGCTCAGGCTGATCTCTACGGGGAACTCGCTGCCGTCCTTGCGCAGGCCATGCAGCTCCAGCCCTGCCCCCATGGCGCGGCTGCGGGGCTCGGAGAAGAACTGGTTGCGATGCTGGGGGTGAGCGCCACCAAATCGCGCAGGGATCAGCAGCTCGATGGGTTGGCTCAGCAGTTCATCGCGGCTCCAGCCGAACAATTTGACGGCCTGCGAGTTGACCAGCACGATGCGCCCCTGGCGGTTGACGATCACCATGGCGTCGGGGGCTGCTTCGAGCAAGTCCTTGAATTTCTGGTCGGCCCGCTTGCGGTCGGTGGTGTCGCGAATGGCGCTCATCACCATAGGCCCTTCCTCGGTCTCGATGGGACTGAGGCTGACCTCGACAGGGAACTCCACACCGTCCTGGCGCAGGCCATACAGCTCCAGCCCTGCGCCCATGGTGCGTGTGCGGGGCTGCGCGACGAAGCCGCCACGGTGCCCCAGGTGCGCCCCCCGGTAGCGCTGGGGCAGCAGCATCTCCACGGGCTGGCCTAGCAGGTCTGCGCGCTGGTAGCCGAACAGGCGCTCTGCCTGGGAGTTGACCATGACGATGCGACCGGTGACGTTGATCATCACGATGGCATCGGGGGTGGATTCCAGCAGGTCGCGAAAACGCGCCTCCAGCAGCTTGGCATCGCGCTGCACCTTGAGCTGGGTGACATCCTTCTTGCTCGACAGAAAGTACAGGACTTCGCCCGATGCGTCCCGCACAGCATTGGTGGAGACATTGACGTGCAGCAGCGACCCATCCTTGCGGCGGCGCACAGATTCGTGCACCGATGTCCCCGCACGCAACGCTTCGGCACGAATGCTTTGCTCTTCGTGTGCACGGTCAGCAGGAACAATGAGCTCCAGCAGCGAGCGGCCCTGTGCCTCTGCCTGGGTGTACCCGAAGATCAGTTCGGCAGCGGGGTTCCACTCCTGCACCAAACCCTCACGGGACAGAACCAGCAGCGCATCTGGGTTTTGCTCCCAGTAAGCGGCAGGAAAGTCAGACGCCATGCAGTCCTCTCTGTAGGCGGCTGGTCGAGCCCACGCACGGCGTGCGAGCACCCGGGAAGCCGCAGCACCCGCCCAGACGGGGGTCGCAGGGGCAATGCTCCAATGCGTTTCTATGGCGGCGCAAGGCCGAACGCCTTGCGCACTGGCTGGCGTCATCTTAGGCGTTGTGCCCCTGAAACACCAAATACAAAGTGACACAACCTGCCAAGCCCATAGCCCGCTCAGGGACAAAAAAGCCCGCCGGGCAAAGGGCGGGCTGTTTTTCAGCGTTGCAGCGAATCGTGCACAACGTCGTTACATGTTGTCGATCATGACCTGCCCGAAACCGGAACAACTGACCTGGGTGGCGCCTTCCATCAGGCGGGCGAAGTCGTAGGTCACTTTCTTGGAGGCAATCGACTTCTCCAGCGAGCTGATGATCAGGTTGGCGGCATCGATCCAGCCCATGTGACGCAGCATCATCTCGGCCGACAGGATTTCGGAGCCGGGGTTCACGTAGTCCTTGCCCGCATATTTGGGCGCCGTGCCGTGCGTGGCTTCAAAGCAGGCCACTGAATCGGACATGTTGGCGCCAGGGGCAATGCCAATGCCGCCGACTTGGGCTGCCAGCGCATCCGAGATGTAATCGCCATTGAGGTTGAGCGTGGCCACCACCGAATACTCAGCGGGGCGCAGCAGGATCTGCTGCAGGAAGGCATCGGCAATACTGTCCTTGACGGTGATGTCCTTGCCCGTCTTGGGATTCTTGAGCTTGCACCATGGCCCGCCGTCGATCAGCTGGGCACCGAATTCCTTCTGGGCCAACGCATAGGCCCAATCACGGAAGCCGCCTTCGGTGTACTTCATGATGTTGCCCTTGTGCACTATGGTCACGCTGGGCTTGTCGTTGTCGATGGCGTACTGGATGGCCTTGCGCACCAAGCGCTCGGTGCCCTCGATGGACACGGGCTTCACGCCCAGGCCGGACGTGTTGGGGAAGCGGATCTTCTTCACTCCCATCTCGTCCTGCAGGAACTGGATGAGCTTCTTGGCCTTGTCCGACTGTGCCTCGAACTCGATGCCCGCATAGATATCTTCCGAGTTCTCGCGGAAGATGACCATATTGGTTTTTTCGGGCTCTTTCAGTGGCGACGGCACGCCCTTGAAGTACTGCACAGGGCGCAGGCACACGTACAGGTCCAGCTCCTGGCGCAGTGCCACGTTCAAGGAACGAATGCCGCCGCCCACCGGAGTGGTCAATGGGCCCTTGATCGATACCACGTACTCGCGCAGCACCTGCAGGGTTTCGTCGGGCAGCCATACGTCAGGACCATAGACCTTGGTGGATTTCTCGCCCGCGTACACCTCCATCCAGTGGATCTTCTTCTTGCCGCCATAGGCCTTGGCCACTGCGGCGTCCACCACCTTGATCATCACCGGCGTGATGTCGAGTCCCGTGCCGTCACCTTCGATAAAGGGAATGATCGGCTGGTCGGGCACATTCAGCGACATGTCGGCGTTGACCGTGATTTTCTGGCCTTCGGCGGGCACCCGGATGTGCTGGTAGGTGGTCATGGAAGGGGTGTCTCCTGTGAAGTCTGATGCGGTTTCAGCCGTTCGGGCCAAGCGATGAAAAGCCAAACGATTCTAATGACAATTTTTTAGAAGAAACCCCTGCCGACCCGCACGCCGCTGCTATCGTTGCAGGCGAAGCCCTGCACATCGGCACGGCTTCAGAACCCCTCGTTCAAACCCATCCCTGGAAACGGCATATATGAAAAAACTCCTCGCTGTCCTGGTGGCTGGTCTGCTCGGTGCAAGTGCTTTGGCGCAAGCGCCTGCTGCCCCACCAGCCCCCGCCCCTGCAGCCCCCGCGCCCATGGCTGCGCCAGCGGCACCCGCCTCTGCGGCCCCTACGCCCGCTGCCAAGAACAAGGCGGTAGCCAAAAACAAGGCCAAGGCCTCCAAAACGGCCAAAAAGAAAACCACCAAGAAGACCACCAAAAAAGTCGCCAAGAAGAAGACCCCCCACAAAACCGCCTGAGGCTGACTTGCCCCGCAGCTCGCGGGCTGCGCACGTTGCCAGACTCGTTGCCGGGCACCTTGTCAGTCTTGCGCAAACCGGGACGCAGCCTACCCTTCGCTGCGCGGCAAACCAGTTGCCCGGGCCCGTTTCGCGCAGGTCCTGAATGCCTCAAAATCGCCCGCAGTTGCGGGCGATTTCTTGTCCCGCCCTTGCGCCTGCCGGTTCTGCACCCTCTTGTCCTGAAAGCCTTGCCCATGACCGCTTTTGCACTTGCCCTGCCTTTTGGCCCTGCCGCGCGACGCCCCCTGGCCGCCGCACTGATGACCGTTGCCCTCGGTCTGCAATCCACCGCCGCACCGGCCCAGGACAAGCCCCAGCTGAACTTGCAGCGCGTGGAACTGACCGCTGGCATGCACCGCATTGACGCCCAGGTGGCCGCCACGCCCCAGGAGCGTCAGACCGGGCTCATGCACCGCAAGGAGATGCCCCAGCACGAGGGCATGCTCTTCGTGTTTGAACAACCCGCTCAGCAATGCTTCTGGATGAAGAACACGCTGCTGCCGCTGACGGCCGCGTTTGTGGATGACGACGGCACCATCGTGAACCTGGCGGACATGAAGCCCCAGACGCTGGATTCGCACTGCTCGGCAAAACCGGTGCGCTACGTGCTGGAGATGAACCAGGGTTGGTTTGCCAAGAAAAACATCAAGGCAGGCACCAGGCTGGGTGGAGCGCTGTTCAGCCGCAAGTGACGCCGGACCACCCAGGGACTTGCGCAGATCGAGATGCCACAGCCCCATAGGCTTTGGCCTTGGCTTTGGCCCTGCCGCTTGCCTGATCGCTGTCGTTTTGGACCTAGCCCCCCATGATCCGGGAGTGCGGATTACTATATTTTTTATAGCTGCCAACGCTTATCCAGAAAGCGCCAGAGGCAAAAACAACCTCAAAATCCCCAACAAAAAACGGCCCAAAGGCCGTTTTTTGTTGCCCGCAGGCTTCAGTCCGTCAGGACAGGTCACTCGCGGGGCGCGGATCGCGCATCAGGCGAAATCAGGCGAAGTTGGCTTCGGCAAACTTCCAGTTCACCAGCTTGTCGAGGAAGGTCTCGACGAACTTCGGACGCATGTTGCGGTAGTCGATGTAGTACGCGTGTTCCCACACGTCCACGGTGAGCAGCGCCTTGTCGGCGGTGGTCAGCGGCGTGCCGGCAGCGCCGGTATTGACGATGTCCACGCTGCCATCGGCCTTCTTCACCAGCCAGGTCCAGCCCGAGCCGAAGTTGCCGACTGCAGACTTCACAAAGGCTTCCTTGAAGGCTGCGTAGCTGCCCCACTTGGCGTTGATGGCTGCTGCCAGGGCGCCGGAGGGCTCACCGCCGCCCTGGGGGGCCATGCAGTTCCAGAAGAAGGTGTGGTTCCAGATTTGCGCGGCGTTGTTGTAGATGCCACCGCTGGACTTCTTGACGATCTCCTCGAGCGTCATGGCTTCGAACTCGGTTCCCTTTTGCAGGTTATTGAGGTTCACCACATAGGCGTTGTGGTGCTTGCCGTGGTGGAACTCCAGGGTTTCCTGGCTGTAGTGCGGAGCCAGGGCGTCGATGGCGTAGGGCAGCGGGGGAAGGGTGTGTTCCATGGTGGTGTTTCCTCGTGGTTTGAAATTCTGGGATGCCGTCTGTAGCACAGGCCTTCCTGAGCAGGGCAGTCGGACACAGCGCGAAGGGGGCATTGTAGGAACATCAGGTGACCTGTGCAGCGTGAGGCCACCCCGATGGGGACTTGCAGCACCACAAACCGCCTCTGTCCTACGGCAACAGCGCATTTTGCTGCCTTCCGTCGCAGTCAGCTGCAGTTGGCAGCCGTCAACCTCCGCTACAAAAGGCGCGGCTGGGCCACCGTCACGTCCACCACGCCATCGGCCAGCGTGGCGCGCAGGGCGTCGCCAGGCTGGGCCTGGCGCACACTGCTCACAGCCTGACCCTCGGTATTGGTGAGCAGGGCATAGCCGCGCTGCAGCACCAAACGTGGGTCCAGCAGCTCCAGCCGCAAGGCTGCACGGTCGAGCCGCTCGGCCTGCTGCACCAGGCGGCGTTGTATTTGTTGAGGAAATCCGGCCTCCAGCGCTTGCTGGGATTGCGCAAGCCGCTGCAATTTCAATAGCACACCATGGCGCATGCGCTGCGCCAGGCGCGCCAGCTGCATCTGCTCGCGCGCCACCAGGCCCGACGGGCGGCCCAGACGCGCTGCTGCCTGGTCCAGCCGCTGGTGCCGGGCGTCGAGCTGGCGCTGCACCCCGTCGCTGATGCGCCCGGCCAGCAGTCCGAGTGCACCCAGCCACACATCGCGGGGCTGAGCCACCAGCTCGGCCGCCGCCGTGGGCGTGGGGGCACGAAGGTCTGCGCAGAAGTCGGCGATGGTGAAATCGGTCTCATGCCCTACCCCGCTGATGAGCGGCACCGGGCTTTGCACGATCGTGCGGGCCAGCTGTTCGTCATTGAAGGCCCAGAGGTCTTCGATAGAGCCGCCCCCGCGCACCAGCAGAATCACGTCAATGGGCGGACTCTTGGCAAAATCGCCCCCTGGCGCTTGTCCTGCTTGCGCAAGCAGATACAGTTTTGATAGCGCGGCAACCAGCGAGGCCGGCGCTGCAGCACCCTGCACTTGCGCAGGCACCAGCACCACCGGAATGTGCGGCACGCGCCGGCGCAGCGCCGTGACCACATCGTGCAGGGCCGCCGCCCCGCTGGAGGTGACAAGACCGATGCCACGCGGCTGCACAGGCAGCGGACGCTTGCGGGCGCTGTCGAACAAACCTTCAGCGTCGAGCTGCGCCTTCAGGCGCAGAAACTGCTCGAACAACGCGCCCTGCCCGGCCCGCTGCATGCTTTCCACGATGAATTGAAGATCACCCCGCGCCTCGTACACCCCCAGGCGCCCGCGCACCTCCACCAATTCGCCGTCACGCGGCGAAAAGTCAAGCAGGCTGGCGGCACGGCGAAACATGGCGCAGCGCAACTGGCCGTTCGCGTCTTTGACCGAGAAGTAGCAATGTCCGCTGGATGCGCGCGAGAAGCCCGTGATCTCGCCGCGCACCGCGACAGGATTGAACCGAGCCTCCAGCGCATCAGCAATGGCGCGGCATAGCGCGCCAACTTCCCAGACGCGCGGCGCAGCGGCGGGGCCGGGACGCTCAAACATGAGCGATGGCGGGCTTTCGCGCCGCACTCCAAAGGGGAGTACTCCACAGAACTGCGCGAGCAGACGGCTCCATTGCCCACAGCGCCAAAACTGGCCGCAGAACACGAGAACACGTGCAAGCCGTTGATTTATATGATTTTTTCACTGCACAATTTTTCATCAATCTGTTGCAAGCACGGCGTGGCGCCACTTTGCGCCGCGCACAAACGGGGTTTCCCACAAAGTTATCCACAGATTTTGTGGGTGAGCAGACAAGACGGTGGCGCGCACAGCAAGGTAACGGTTTGTGACGAAGTAGCCTCCACAAGCTGGGCCATAATCACCGATTGCTTTCATCTGCGCGGAGAGAGATTTGCTGTCCATCATACAAGCCGCAGGCTGGCCCATCTGGCCCCTGATTGCGTGTTCCGTCCTGGGACTGGCGCTGATTTTCGAACGGTTCGTGGCCCTCAAGACGGCCCGTGTCGCCCCCCCGAAACTACTCGATGAAGCCATCACGGTGTCATCCAAGGCATTGCCCACGCCCGACGTGGTGAATCAGCTGGCGCAAAACTCCGCCCTGGGCGAAGTGCTGGCCAGTGGCCTGCGCACTCTCAACAGCAATCCCCAGTGCAGCGAGACCGACCTGCGCGCCGCCATGGAAGGCGCAGGGCGCGCCGTGGCGCACCGGCTGGAGAAGTACCTCTCGGCCCTGGCCACCATCGCCTCGGCCGCGCCCCTGCTGGGTCTGCTGGGCACCGTCATCGGCATGATCGAGATCTTTGGCTCACAAACAGGTGGTGGCGGTGTGGGCCAGGCCATGGGCGGCGGCAACCCGGCCCAGCTGGCACACGGTATCTCGATCGCGCTCTACAACACGGCCTTTGGCCTCATCGTGGCCATCCCGGCGCTGATCTTCTGGCGCTACTTCCGCGCCCGCGTGGATGCGTATCTGCTCACGCTGGAGCTGGCCTCTGAGCAGTTCGTGCGCCACATCCTGCGCCTGCGCAAAGCCAAGTAAAGCCAACTCAACGCCCCATGAACTTCCGCCCCCGCGCCAAGGAAGAGCCGGAGATCAACCTGATCCCGTTCATCGACGTGCTGCTCGTGATCCTCATCTTTTTGATGCTGACCACCACCTACAGCAAGTTCACCGAGTTGCAGCTCACGCTGCCCGTGGCCGATGCTGAGCAGCAGCGCGACCACCCCAAGGAAGTCATCGTGTCCGTGGCCGCTGACGGGCGCTATGCCATCAACAAGACAGGAGTGGACGGCAAGAGCGTGGATGCCATCGCGCAGGCCTTGCGCGGTGCCGCCACTGCAGGCCAGGGCAGCGTGGTCATCATCAGCGCCGATGCCATGGCGCCGCATCAGTCTGTGGTTTCGGTGATGGAGGCAGCACGCCGCGTGGGCCTGACCCAGATCACGTTTGCCACGCAGTCGTCGGCTGCGGCACGCGGCCCGAGCCGCTGACACTCATGGCTGCCCCCGGGCTGCAGCCGCCCTCGCCCGACGCCACCGCATCGCGGGGCGCAGCCCTCCCCCCCACTGCCTCCGGGCTCCAGCAAGTCTGGCAGACACGCGGCCCGCTCGCCTGGGGGCTGTGGCCGGTGTCGCTGGTCTACCGCGCGCTGGTCGGGTTCCGGCGCGGGCTTTACCGCATCGGCCTGCTGAAGGCCGAACACCCTGGCCGACCCGTCATCGTCGTGGGCAATGTGATTGCCGGAGGCGCAGGCAAAACCCCCGTGGTCATCGCGCTGGTCCGCCACCTGCAAACCCTGGGCATGCGCCCGGGCGTGGTGTCGCGTGGCTATGGCCGTAGTACCACGGACTGCCGTGCAGTGACACCCGACAGCCCCACCCACGAGGTGGGCGATGAACCCGCACTCATCGCCCGCAGCTGCGGCGTGCCCGTGTTTGTGGCCCCCCATCGCATCACCGCCGCCCGCGCCCTGCGGGCTGCCCACCCAGACACTGACGTGATTGTTTGTGACGATGGCCTGCAGCACCTGGCCTTGGCGCGCGACCTGGAAATCTGCATCTTCAACGAGCAGGGCGTGGGCAACGGGTTCCTGCTGCCTGCAGGCCCCTTGCGCGAACCATGGCCCCGCCCAGTGGATTTTGTGCTCCACGCCGGAACCCTGCCGCCCGATGGCGCCCCGGCTCCAGCCTATGGCGTGCAGCGCCGCCTGGCCCCCTGTGCCGTGCGCGCAGACGGCACCCAGGTACCCCTGCAGGACTTGCAAGGCCAGCCGCTACATGCCGTGGCGGCCGTGGCACGCCCCGAGGTGTTCTTTGCCATGCTGCGGGCCGAGGCACTGCAGCTGGCACACACGGAAGCCCTGCCAGATCACTACAATTTTGATAGCTGGAACCGCTTGCCTGATAAGCGCCAGGTGCTTGTTTGCACTGAAAAAGACGCCGTCAAGCTCTGGCAACACCACCCGGATGCACTGGCGGTCCCCTTGCAATTGCAGATGGACCCGGCCTTTTTCGCGGCGCTGGATGCACGACTGTTGGCCCTGGGCGTGGGCAGACATTGACGATGCACCGCCCAGGCCGCCGCTATCATCCCTGCCTGCCTGAACGAACCCCCTGGAAAGCGCTGTCACCATGGATCCCAAACTTCTTGAACTGCTGGTCTGCCCCGTCACCAAAGGCCCGCTGACCTACGACCGCAACACCCAGGAACTGGTCTCCCGCAGCGCCCGCCTGGCCTACCCGGTGCGGGATGGCATCCCGGTGCTGCTTGAAAACGAAGCCCGCACGCTCACTGATGAGGAACTGGAGCGGTGAGCGCCCCAGCCACCACGCCCGCCAGCCCAGGCATTTCATCGGCAAGCAGCCGGTTCACGGTGCTGATCCCGGCGCGCATGGCATCCAGCCGCCTGCCCGACAAACCGCTAGCCGACATCGCCGGTCTGCCCATGGTGGTGCGGGTGGCCCAGCGTGCTGCATTGAGCGCGGCAGCCCGCGTGGTGGTGGCCACCGATGACCAGCGCATCCTGCAAGCCTGCGCCACCCATGGCGTGCAAGCGATACTGACCCGCGCCGACCACCCCAGCGGCAGCGACCGATTGGCCGAGGCCTGCGCACACTTGGGCCTGGACGGGGACGACGTGGTGGTCAACGTGCAAGGCGACGAACCGCTGATAGACCCTGGCCTCATAGACGCCGTCGCAGCCCTGTTGCAAGACCATCGTGGAAAGCTGCCCGAGGCCAGCATGGGCACTGCGGCCCATGCCATCGCATCGCTGGCCGACTACACCAACCCCAATGTGGTGAAGGTGGTGCTGAATGCACGTGGCCTGGCCCACTACTTCAGCCGCGCACCCATTCCTTTCGCGCGGGATCATGTGGGCTTGGCTTGGTGGCGCGGCGCTGCACAGTCGGCAACACCCGGTGTGGCCGCCCTGGCCGGGTTTGCACCGCTACGGCATGTGGGCATCTACAGCTATCGCGCGGGTTTTCTGCGGGAGTTTCCGACCCTGCCCCCCGCACCCACCGAGGCGGTGGAAGCGCTGGAGCAGTTGCGCGCAATGTGGCACGGCCATGGCATTGCCGTGCACGTGGCAGACACAGCTCCGGGCCCGGGGGTGGACACACCCGAGGACCTGGAACGGGTGCGCGCTCTTTTCCACTGAGCGTTCAACAGCATCCAGCCACGCACACTTTGGGTGCATGGAGGGCACCATGGCAGCTCTCGGTGCGGGCGCCGACCCAAAGTGGTCACCTGTGTAAGTCAAGGCAAGGTGGTCACATGCTATCCTCAACTGTAACGAGAGCACCGTATCCCGGGCGCACAGAAAGGCTTCAGGCGCCCTTCGAACGTCCCCGCCAGCGGCGCCAACCGATTTCTAACCTTCGAGGACTTCCATGAGACTGATTCTGTTGGGCGCGCCTGGCGCCGGAAAGGGCACGCAAGCCACGTTCATTTGCCAGAAGTACGGCATCCCGCAAATCTCCACTGGCGACATGCTGCGTGCAGCCGTCAAAGCCGGCACCCCCTTGGGCCTACAGGCCAAGGCCGTGATGGATTCGGGCGCCCTGGTCAGTGACGACATCATCATCGGTCTTGTGAAGGAACGCATCACACAGCCAGACTGCGCACAGGGATTCCTGTTTGATGGTTTCCCCCGCACCATTCCCCAGGCCGATGCCATGAAGGCAGCGGGCGTCAAGCTCGACTACGTGCTCGAAATCGATGTTCCATTTGAGGCGATCATCGAACGCATGAGCGGCCGCCGCTCGCACCCGGCCAGCGGCCGCACCTACCACGTCAAGTTCAACCCCCCCAAGGTGGAGGGCAAGGACGACGTGACGGGCGAGGAGCTGATCCAGCGCGAGGACGACAAGGAAGACACCGTCAAGAAGCGCCTGCAGGTCTATAGCGACCAAACGCGCCCGTTGGTGGACTACTACAGCAACTGGGCCAAGGCCGAGCCTGAGTTGGCCCCCAAGTACCGCGCTATCAGCGGCACAGGCAGTGTGGACGAGATCACGCAGCGCGCCTTCACGGCCCTTGCCAGTTGACCCGCTGATTTTCAGCAGCACCAACCACAAAGCCGGGCAATGCCCGGCTTTTCTTCCTCTACCCGGCTTTGCTCACTTGGACTTGACGGCAGGAGGCGTGGGCGTGTTGAGCATGTTCATGGCACCCGCTTTCTGACCAGCGGCACAAGGGCCGAGGTAGCGGGCTTCCATCACCATAAAGTCCTTGGTCTTGCCCATCAGCGGCGGATTGAAAGTACTCTTGATCTCGGTCTTGTACGCGCTGGAAAAATCACCGGTGGTCATGGACTGAGAGGTCACCGTGGTCGAACCAATCTTGCAGACCGCATCAGAGATGATCGTGTTGCCGCTGCGCTTGATATCGTTCTTGCTGCACATGTTCTTGGACTGCTCCGTGGCCGTTTTCTGCATCTCGGCCTCGAAGACTTCATCCGTGCACTGCTGCATCATGGTGGGCGGCATACCTTCACCAGGGAAGGTCTTGATTTCCCACAAGCCCGCTTTGCGCTTGGGAAGATCCTGGGAATGGGCAGGCACAGCGGCCAATGCCACGGCCGCGGCCACGATAGAAAGGGGAACGAAGCGCATAGGAAAACTCCTGCAAGTGACCCGCCAGATATTAGTCGTGCCCTTCAGCAGAAACGCCTGCGAGGTCACACGCGGTGCGACCCAACGCGCACTCATCGACGCCTTCTCGGTTTTTGCGTCAGGCCGGACTAGAGCGCAGACCATAGGCCTTGCCATCCACGAACAAGTACTCCGCACGAAGCACAGGGTCACCCTTCTCCTCGCGGAACGTGAAGCCCAACAGTGAGATCACCGCCCCTGGCTTGATCTCGGCCACCTGCCAGGCCTGCATGCGGGTCAGCGGCGCCAGCTCAATCTCCCACTTGCGGTCCTTGCGCGTAGGCAGGACGGCACGGGCCAGCAGAGCCTTGCCGTCGACCGGCGCCGTCTGCGCGGGCAATGCGCGCTGCACCAGATCCACCGGCAGTTTCAGTTCGGCAGGTATCTCGAGTTCGAGCTCAGCATGCGGGTTTTGCCAACGCACCTTGCGTACCACGCCTTCCAGGTAGATGGGACGGTCAGGGTCAAAACTGCTCCACCCGTGGTGGGCACGTGCCACCAGAGGAATGGCAGTGGCAGCCAGGAGCACATAGCGGCGTTGCAGACTCATTGGTTCTCTCCTTGTCGTGTGAATCAGAGATAAGCGATCCAGCGGCCACAGACCACCGCAGCCAGCCAGATCAGGGTGGAAACCAGCATCTGCACCCGGGCCAGAGCGTCCAGGCGCGCCAGCGAACCCCGCCCATGGAACCACGCAGCGTTGCAACCTGCAAACAGTAACAGCAGCATCTTCCAGGTGAATGCGCGGCTGGCGAGCAGCTCGGCAGGCTGGGTGGCAAACATCAAGAGCCCCGACGACGCCGCCAGGCCAAAACCACACAGCGCCAGCGACAGGCTGAGCTGCGCAAGCTCTTTGACAGGCAGCGCCGCCCCACGGCCAAACACCCGCAGCTCCAGCAAAACCAGATTCCCAAGCAGCAGCGCAATACCAACGATGTGCAAGACCTCCAACGCCGGGTAGGCCCAAGCATGGGTCTTGAGTGCTGCAAAAAACACGGGCTCCCCGCTCAGCGCAGCAGTTCCAGCATCAGAGAGATCCTGGCTTTCACGGGCGACAGCCCCCCGGAATCTGGCAAGGCATCCCCCGGTTTGGGCAAAACCCGCCCCTCGGGGCAGCGCGTGGCCCGCACAACGCGTACTCCCGCCTCCTGAGCACGCAGCAGTGCGGCTTCGAGAGCACCGTGGACGGTGCCATTGCCCGTGCAAGCGACCACCAAACCCTGGACCCCGTCACGCACCAGCGCGTCCACCATGGCGCCCGAGGCGCCTGCGTGGCTGATGACGACTTCCACGCGTGGCAAGACCAAGCCATTTGCTATATTTTTTATAGCATCATATTCATATACAGAAAGCGCCAGCGGCCACGCTTGGCTAAGCCGGACCACCCCTTCCTCCACCCAGCCGAAAGGTCCAGCCTCGCCTGAGTTGAATGCATTCACCCGGTAAGGATGCACCTTCTGAACCTGCCGCGCACAGTGGATTTCGCCCGCGGCCACCGCCAACACACCGCGCGCGCCGGGCGTCACCGCCACGGCAACAGCATCCAGCAAATTCTGCGGCCCGTCGGGTGTGAGCGCCGTAGCCGGACGCATCGCGCAGGTCAACACCACGGGTTTCGTCCGGGTATCGAGCACTTCGTGCAAAAACCAGGCCGTCTCCTCCAGCGTGTCGGTTCCGTGGGTGATGACCACACCGCGCACAGCGGGATCTGCCAGGTGGTGCGCACAGCGCTGCGCCAGCGCCAGCCAGACCTTGTCATCCATGTCCTTGCTGTCAACCTGGGCCACCTGCTCCGCCACCAATGTGCCCTGTGCAGCCTGCTGCAACCCGGGAACAGCTGCAAGCAGATGCTCGACTCCCACCTGTGCGGCGGTGTAACCGATGTTGTCACCCGCTTGCGTAGACGTACCTGCAATCGTCCCGCCAGTGCCCAAAACCACAATTTTTTGCCCACTCACTTGCACACTCCGAAAAACTGGTGAAAAATACAGTTACTGGATTAAAAAACAGTTGTTCGTCACTGTAGCTGCTTCCACCGGAAACCACCATGCTCGACAACCCCAAACTCACCGCCCGCCAGCAACAGATTCTGGATCTCATCCAGACCGCCATTGCGCGCACAGGGGCCCCACCCACTCGTGCCGAAATCGCAGCGGAACTGGGGTTCAAGTCTGCCAATGCGGCGGAAGAACATCTCCAGGCCTTGGCACGCAAAGGCGTGATCGAACTGGTCAGCGGCACATCCCGGGGCATCCGGTTGCGCGGTGATACCGTGCGCTCCATCAACGCAGCGCGCGGCAACCAGTTCAGCCTGCCCATTCCCGGGCTTTCACAACTGGTGCTGCCCCTGGTGGGCCGTGTGGCTGCAGGGTCGCCCATTCTCGCGCAGGAACACGTTGATCAGACCTATAGCGTGGAAAACAGCCTGTTCCAGCACAAGCCCGACTACCTTCTCAAGGTGCGCGGCATGTCCATGCGCGACGCCGGCATCATGGACGGCGACCTGCTGGCCGTGCAATCCACCCGCGATGCCCGCAATGGCCAGATCATCGTGGCCCGCCTCGGAGACGACGTTACCGTCAAGCGCTTGCGCCGCACCGCCACCGCCATCGAACTGCTGCCCGAGAACCCGGACTACCCTGTCATTGTTGTGCAGCCTGGAGAACCCTTTGAGATTGAAGGACTCGCTGTCGGACTCATCCGCAACACCATGCTGATGTAGCCAAAGCGCTGCGCCAAATTCATCTCATTCACCCATGAATTAGTTCGTTAGCTACCGCACTGCAGGTGGCGGGCGTTTGGCGCACTGGCAAAACCGGTACGCCAGCCCTGCGGTGCCGGTTCACATTGCAATCCTGCCTATGTCCAATCCCCGACCTTCGGAGTTTTCACATGGGAATTGCCTTGCCCCCCTTTTCTGCACTGTTTAGCCCACTGCGCGCGCTGATCCGCTGGCTTCATCACCTCGGTTCTTTCAAAGAACCATCTGAGGCAAAGATGCCATCACCCCATGTCGCCCCCCACGATGGAGCCCCAAGGCATGGAAGCGAAGCAGCAGGCACTAAAACAGCCCACCAACGCCCCTCAAACGGTCCCAACCAACGCCCACTGCGCGGCAACTGGCCCTTCACGGTCAGCCCGCAGACTCCTCCGGCCGGATCCGCCACAGGGTCTGTGGTTGCAAACAGCAACGCTCCAGTGTTCACGCCTCCGGCGTCCGGCAACCGGGTTGCCTGCGGATCAGCCAGATTGGTAGATGGCTCACGCAGCAGGGCTGCCAAGGTTGTGCGCAAGGCTCCTGCATCGGGTGGCCCAGGCCGACTGGTGATAGCCGGCCGCATGGCCGATGTGTGCGCAGAACTGGACCGCATGGCTGCGTCAGAGGCCGCACTACAAGCCTACTGAGCCCAGGGCATGCATCCATCCAGCCACTCTCGAACGCTTGGCGAGGGGTAGAACTTTTTGGTTCAGGGTGCATTTGCTAAAGGCGTCAACACTCCGTCACCAAATGCCCCAACCTTTCCTGTGCGGGAAGATGGTTCTGCGTGATCGTATGCGCGTGACCAAGGCACAATGTCGGGATGAACATTGTGATCCTCGACGACTACCAGGACGCAGTCCGCAAGCTCCACTGTGCATCCCGGCTCGACGCGTACACGGCCAAGGTCTACACCAACACCGTCAAGGGTCTGGGCCAGTTGTCGGTCCGACTCAAGGATGCTGACATCATCGTGCTTGTGCGGGAGCGCACCCAGATCACCCGCCAACTGGTGGAAAAGCTCCCTCGCCTCAAGCTCATCGCGCAGACCGGCAAGATTGGCAGCCACATTGACGTAGCGGCCTGCACTGAGCGCGGAATTGCGGTGGCGGAAGGTGTAGGTTCACCCGTTGCCCCGGCGGAGTTGACATGGGCCCTAGTCATGGCTGCGATGCGCCGACTACCGCAGTACATCTCCAACCTCAAGCATGGTGCCTGGCAACAGTCTGGATTGAAGACAGCGTCCATGCCGCCCAATTTTGGCCTTGGCAGCGTACTGCGAGGAAAAACGCTGGGTATCTGGGGTTACGGCCGGATCGGCCAACTTGTGGCAGGCTACGGACGCGCTTTTGGAATGAATGTCCGCATCTGGGGGCGTGAAGCATCGCGTGCGCAAGCCTTGACAGATGGCTACCAAGCTGCCACCTCGCGCGAAGAGTTTTTCTCGCAGTGCGATGTGATCTCCCTGCACCTTCGGCTCAACGACGAAACGCGCAGCATCGTTTCCCTCGAAGATCTCTCCTGCATGAAGCCCACGGCACTTTTGGTCAACACCTCGCGGGCGGAGTTGATCGAACCCGATGCCCTCATCGCAGCCCTCAACCGGGGCCGCCCTGGTATTGCCGCTGTCGATGTATTTGAGAGCGAGCCTATTCTTCAGGGTCATGCCCTTCTGCGGCTGGAGAACTGCATTTGCACACCCCACATCGGCTACGTCGAGCAAGACAGCTATGAGCTCTATTTTGGTGCAGCTTTCGACAATGTGGTGAATTTCATCAAGGGCACCCCCACCAATATCGTGAATCCAGGCTCATTGCAGGTGAGACGGTAAGCTGGCGGCAAAAAATCGGGCAAACACATTCGGATGGCCATACGTGCCGCAGGATTGGGAGTACCAGGCTCCAATTCACAGGATTTCACTGAAAGCGGTACCCATGCGATGCCTTTGTTGCACCGGTTTGTAGCAACTGCATGCTGAAGCCTTGTCTGGACGGACAATACAAACTTTTGATCCGACTGCCCCCTGCAAAAGAAAAGGGCCTCCCGCAGGAAGCCCTTTCTTGGGGCCCCTACAAGGCCTAGAAGACCCTGAAGAGCCATGCACCTCAGATTACAGAGGTGTCTTCTTGCCGTCCTTGTAGACGTACAGCGTAATCGCAGGGTTCTTCATTTCGCCGTTGGGCTCAAAGGCGATCGTGGAAGTCACGCCCTTGAAGTTGGACTTTGCCAGTTCAGGCGTGTAAACCTTGGGATCCACCGAGTTCGCACGCTTCATGGCGTCCACGATCAGGAAGGTAGCGTCGTAAGTGTAGGGGCTGTACACCTGGAACTGGTTGGGATACTTGGCATCGTACTTGGCCTTCCAGGCCGTACCGCCAGGCATCTTGGCCAGCGAAGAACCACCTTCAGCGCAGATCACATTGCCCAGGGTCTTGGCACCGGCAGCCAGCTTGGCGATTTCAGAAGTGCAGATGCCGTCACCACCGAAGTACTTGACGTTGCCCATGCCCAGCTGTTCCATCTGGCGCAGCATCGGGCCGCCTTGGGGGTCCATGCCGCCGTAGAAAATCGCATCGGGGTTCTTTGCCTTGATGGCGGTCAAGATCGCCATGAAGTCGGTGGCCTTGTCGGTCGTGAACTGCTCGTCCACCACCTTCATGCCCTTGGCGGTAGCCGTCTTCTTGAACACGTCTGCTACGCCTTGGCCGTACGCAGTACGGTCGTCGATGATGGCGACAGTCTTGAGCTTCAGCGTGTCCACAGCGTAGAACGCCAGACCAGCGCCCAGGGCGTTGTCGTTGGCGATGATGCGGAAGGTGGTCTTGTAGCCGGGCTTGGTCAGGTTAGGGTTGGTGGCAGCACCCGTGACGTGAGGGATACCGCAGTCGTTGTAGACCTTGGAAGCAGGAATGGTCGTACCGGAGTTGAGGTGACCAACCACGCCAGCGACCTTGGCATCGCACAGTTTCTGTGCAGCGGCAGTGCCTTGTTTTGGATCAGCAGCGTCGTCTTCAGCCACCAGCTCGAACTTGATCTTCTTGCCACCGATGGTGACACCTTGAGCATTCAGCTCTTCAATGGCCATGCGGGCGCCATTTTCGTTGTCCTTGCCGTAGTGAGCTTGGGCGCCGGAAACCGGAGCCACATGGCCGATCTTGACCACCTGCTCTTGTGCAGAGGCCATGCCGGCAACAGCCGCGATAGCAGCAACCACGGTCAGTTTCAACTTCAATTGCATATCAATCTCCAGTAAAGATAAACGCTGAGAATCTTCTTGTGTCTCAACGCAGGCGAACATATCGCAATTTACGGGCCAGATCATTAGGGAACACGATTAAACGCGAGAGAAACCACAGGGGAATACCCTGTCATCCCTTTGGCGCCGGGGGTGCACCACTGGCCAGCTCGTCCGCTACCGCCTCGTACACGGCATGCCGGACCACAGATTCAATTTCTTCCCGCAGTCTCGGCAGCACTGATCTTGTCTGCTCCTGCACCACTGTGGCGATCGCTTCGCGCAATCTTTGATCCAGCACAACGTCGACACGCTGCATGACCCTGTGCACCATGTACTCCTCCATTCCTTCGGGCATTGGCCTGGTCAGATGTGGCCTGGGCGTCTTCAAGGCTCCGACGGCAGGAGCAGGTGATGTGGGTCTAGGCACAGGCACAGTTGCTGCCACTGCCGCAGCGGGAGCATGGTGGTTCACCGGAGCAGAAGGGGCACGCAGAGCGGTGGGAGCAGGTGCTGAGGGTCGTGGTGCAATCACCGCCGGCGGGCGAGCGCTGGGCAAAGGCGGGCTCACCGGCCGTGCCGCAGGCTGTGCTGCTGCGGGGCTGGGCCTCGCAGCAAGCAATGCGGACGGAGACATGACCGTGGTGCGCAATGGTGCAGAGGACGCCGGTGGCAGAGGCACAGAATCCGGCACCTGCACCACTTCGGTGAGGGTGGGAACAAATCGCGGGGGCGTTTTGGGAGGAGGCAGCGCCATCAGCCAGCTTTCAGCACCAGGTCATGGCGGGTGATGGAGTAACCACGCGATGCGTAGTGGCGCCAGCGCACCCGGGCCGCGCCACGATCAACTTCATCCTGTGCGCTCACCACCTCAACCAGTCGATCAAACCGGCCAAAGCCTTCCGGCACCTCAGCGTGCAGGTTCAGGAGCACTTCATGGTGCGGAGCAGACCGCGCATCCACAGCCAGCAAAACCGGCGAAGAATGGACCAGCTCTTCGTCGGCATCGCCCAGACAATGGGCCACGAAGTCCTGCGGCGCAAGGGCCCACAGCATGCGGTCCAGCGAAGCCAGTGTGTCAGAGGGCGCTGCAATCACCAGCCTGGCCCCACTGCGTTGTACCTTGCGGGCGAAGCGGCACGCGTAGGCCAGCTTGTCCGGCACATTGAAGTGAAAGGCAACCTCGGTCATGGCGCGCTCAGGCCGTCTTGGTGCGCACGGGGCGTTTTGCCGCGGCAGCCTTGGGAGTGGCCTTGGTGGCGCCAACTTGCCCCAGCAGGTAATGCACAAGAAGCCCTACGGGTCGCCCCGTTGCTCCCTTGGCCGCTCCGCCCTTCCAGGCGGTGCCAGCGATATCCAGGTGCGCCCACGGCAGGTCACCCACGTACTTTTGCAGGAACTTCGCGGCGGTGATCGATCCTCCCGCACGACCGGCCACATTGCCCATGTCTGCGAAGTTGCTCTTGAGGCCGTCTGCATAGTCGTCGTCCAGCGGCATGCGCCAGCAAGGGTCTTGGGCAGACTCGCCAGCCTGCTGCAATGCGGATGCCAGGAGATCGTTGTTGGCGAAGAGACCACTGCGCACACCACCCAGCGCAATCACGCAAGCGCCGGTCAAGGTGGCGATGTCCACCACTGCAGCAGGCTTGAAGCGGGCGGCGTAGGTGAGCGCATCGCACAACACCAGGCGTCCCTCGGCGTCAGTGTTCAGGATTTCGATGGTCTGACCGCTCATGCTGGTGACCACATCGCCTGGCTTGACGGCACGGCCATCGGGCATGTTCTCGCAAGCAGGTATCAGCCCCACCACGTTAATGGCGGGCTGCAGCTCTCCCAGAGCGCGAAAGGTTCCCAGCACGCTGGCGGCACCACACATGTCGAACTTCATCTCGTCCATCTCCGGGGCGGGCTTGATGGAAATGCCCCCGGTGTCGAAGGTAATGCCCTTGCCCACCAGCACGACGGGAGCCTGGTCCTTGGCGGCACCGTTGTAACGCAACTCGATGAATCGCAGAGGCTCCTCAGAACCACGAGCCACCGCCATGAACGCTCCCATGCCCAACCGGGCCACTTCGGCCGGCCCATGCACCTTGCACTGGATGCGGGGGAGCTTAGCCAGGGTTTTGGCCGCTTCAGCAAGCAGCGTCGGGGTGGCATGGTTGGCCGGGCGGTTGCCCCATTCCCGCGCAAACTCCACCCCAGCCACCAGCGCCACACCGGCGTCGAACCCCTCGCGCACTTCCTGGGCACTGTGTACACCCACCACGCAGCGGTTCAGGCTGCGCGCCTCCACCTTGGTCTTGGTGGTGGTGTATACATAGCTCACTTCGGCAACAGCCTGCACCGCGGCGCTGACAGAAGCTGCTTGCACGACACCGGCGAAACACAACACCACCCGTTTGGTTTGCGGCGCCTTGATGGCACTCCCCACCGCCTGCAGCGCCTGGCGCGTGGCACGGGCAGCTCCGTCGCCGTGCCCCACCAACACCACGCGACGGGCGGCAACGGCAGGCACCTGGTACAGCTGCAGGTGCTTGCCCGCCTTGGTGGCCAGATCGCCGTTCTTGAGCGCCAGGGCCGCCAGAGCAGACAGTGCATCCTTGCCGGGCTTGAACCCCTCGGGGAGCAAGACGACCAGCAAGTCACATTTCTCCGAAGCTGCCGCAGCAAGGTCGAGGGTCTTGAGATCGAAGTTCATAATCAGTGTTTTCCTTTTGAGCGTGCTATGCGCTCTGATACGCACGCAGAGTGCCTGCACAGGTGCATAGAAAAGCGCAGAGCGCGCTCTCAGCCAATGTTATTCGATTCATCCATTCGCAAGGAGTTGGCGCGCAGCTTTGGCGCGACGCTCGTAGTGCTGGTCACCGTGGTCATGACCATGATGCTCATCCGCACCCTGGGTCAGGCATCCAAGGGCAGCGTAAGCCCATCCGATGTGATGCTGGTCATGGGCTTCACCGTATTGGGGCAGTTGCCCACCATCCTGAGCCTGAGCCTCTTCATTGCCGTGGTCGGCACACTGTCGCGCATGTACCGCGACAGCGAAATGGTCATCTGGTTTGCCAGCGGCCGAGGCCTCGTGAGCTTGCTGCGGCCGCTGCTGCGCTTTGCCTGGCCCGTGATGCTGATCATTGCCGTGCTGTCACTGCTGGTCTGGCCCTGGGCCAACTCGCAGATCCAGGAACTCAAGACACGCTATGAACAGCGCAGCGACATTGACCGCATAGCGCCCGGTGAATTCCAAGAATCCTCCAACGGCAGCCGCGTGTTCTTCATCGACAAGGACAGCCCCGATACACAGGCTGGCAACAACATCTTCATCGCTGCTACCGACGGTGCCCGTGAATCCGTCACCTCTGCACGCAGCGCCCGGCTGGAAATCCGGGACGGCGAGCGGATGGCCATTCTCAGCGAAGGCCAACGGCTGGAGACCGCGCGCGACAAGCCCGGCGTCAAGATCAGCGAGTTCGTTGAATATGGCACGCGCATTGGCTCGGCCCCTTCGGGAGCGGCAGAAGAACTGTCGGTCAAGACCCGCGCAACACACGAGCTGCTGATGCAGCCCTTGCCCGCCTATCGCGCCGAACTGGGCTGGCGCCTGGGGCTGGCACTGGCGGCCATCAACTTTGTGGTGCTGGGTCTGGCCGTCGCCAGCGTCAACCCGCGCGCCGCACGCAGCACCAGCCTGGTGTTCGCACTGTTTGCCTTCATCGTTTATTACAACCTCATGACGCTGGGGCAAAGCTGGGTGGGCGCTGGTCGGCTGGGGCTGGGCAGCTTCATGGTGCTGCTGCATGGCGGGATGCTGGCGATGTCGTTGCTGATCCTGGCTGCGCGCCACAACCAATGGACGGTGCGGCGGCTCTGGCAGCCGCGCCCAACCAGGAGTCCGACATGAAAACCATCCGCCGCCTGATCCACCGCGAAGCCTTGTTCGCCGTGGCCTTTGTCACCGCCGGATTTCTGGCACTATTTTTCTTTTTTGACCTGGTGGACGAACTGCGCTGGGTGGGTCGCACCGGCGCCGAGGGCTATCAGCTCTCGCACGCCTTCCTGTTTGTAGTGCTCAGTATTCCCAGCCACCTGTACGAATTGCTGCCCATCACAGTGCTTATCGGCACCATCTTCGTGATGGCGCGGCTCGCCCAAAGCTCCGAGTTCACCATCATGCGCACCAGCGGCATGGGCCCCTGGCGCGCCTTGCGCACGCTGGTGGCGTTGGGTGGCTTTTTTGTGCTGCTCACCTTTGCGGTGGGCGACTACATTGCGCCGCTGACCGACCGCGCCGCACAGCTCGTCAAGGTGCGCTACCTGGGGCGGCTGACCACCGGCGCCACGGGTGCCTGGCTCAAGGAACGCCAGGACGACCACTCCTATGCCGTGAACGTGCGCGCCCTGACACCCAACGGCGGCATGCTGGACGTGCGCATTTTTGAGTTCGATGCCAAGGGCCGACTTGCCTCGCAGACGCGGGCCGCATCTGGCCAATTCGGTCAGGACGGGGTCTGGACCCTGGAAAAGGTGCAGCGCAGCCGCTTCGAACAGCGTGGCAGCGACGAGGCGCGCGTGGAACATCTGAACGCACCCACCCTGCAATGGCCCACCCGCATCAGCGCCGACATGGTGGCAGCATCGCTGCTCAAGCCCGACCGCATGGCCACCATCGACCTGTTCCAGTACATCCGCCACCTCGACGCCAACGGCCAGTCCGCACAGCGGTATGAAATCGAGTTCTGGCGCAAAGTCTTCTATCCGCTCAGTTGCCTGGTGATGGTGGTGCTCGCCCTGCCCTTTGCCTACCTGCATTTCCGTTCGGGTGGCATTGCAGGCTACGTTTTTGGCGGCGTGATGGCGGGCATCAGCTTCTTCCTGCTGAACAACGTGTTCGGCTATGCGGGCAATCTACAGAACTGGTCACCGTGGCTCACCGCTGCCGCGCCCGGACTCATCTATTCAGTGCTATCGCTCGCGGCCTTTGGCTGGCTGGTGCTTCGCCGGTAGGACAATGGCCCCCACGCTTGCCCACTTCGTGTGGCCGCTGCCCCCCGAGGGGGCCGCTCTTTGTCTTGGGGCGGCCCGGCGACAAAAGACTGCCCCCACGCTTGCCCACTTCGTGTGGCCGCTGCCCCCCCGAGGGGGCCGCTTTTTGTCTTGGGGCGGCCCGGCGACAAAACATTTCAAGCCTTTTTGGACTCTAACGCTTATGCAGCAAGCGCAATCCGCTATCATTTTATTTGCACATGGTTCGCGAGACCCACTCTGGCGCGTACCGCTGGAGGCTGTTGCAGCCCGCATCGCCACGCAGCAACCCAGCCGCCCGGTTCTGTGCGCCTACCTGGAGCTGTGCACCCCCTCGCTGGCAGATGCCGCACAGCAACTCACCGTACAAGGCGCCACACAAGTCACCGTGGTTCCCATGTTTCTGGGCACCGGCAAGCATGCGCGTGAAGACCTCCCGTTGCTGGTGCAGGACCTGCGCACGGCCTACCCGGGCGTGCAGTTCCATGTGCAGACCGCCATCGGCGAAGACCCTCGCATGACCGCCCTGATGGCAAATATTGCCTGCGAAACGCCCCAAAGCTGAGTTCAATCAATATCTCTTAGATGCTTGCAGCATAATGATGCAACCCTTTAGGCGATATTAGATATGAATCTGCACCAATTCCGCTTCGTTCAAGAGGCCGCCCGCCGCAACCTCAATCTGACCGAAGCCGCCAAGGCACTGCACACCTCTCAGCCCGGAGTCTCCAAAGCCATCATTGAGTTGGAAGAGGAACTGGGCGTGGACATCTTTGCCCGCCACGGCAAGCGCCTCAAGCGCATCACCGAGCCCGGCCAGCATGTGCTCAAAAGCATCGAGGTCATCATGCGCGAGGTGGGCAACCTCAAACGCATCGGCGAACAGTTCAGCGCGCAAGACAGCGGCACCCTCAGCATCGCCACCACCCACACCCAGGCGCGTTACGTGCTGCCCGTGCCAGTGGCCCGCCTGCGCGAGGCCTACCCCAAGGTCAACGTGAGCCTGCACCAAGCCACGCCGCACGAAGTGGCCCGCATGATCATCGACGAGGTGGCCGAGATCGGCATGGCCACCGAATCCCTGGCTGACTACCCTGAACTGGTCACCCTGCCCTGCTACGAATGGCAGCACGTACTGGTCGTGCCCAACGACCACCCGCTGGCGCAAAAAGAACGCATCGGCCTGGACGACCTGGCCCATGAAGCCCTCATCACTTACCACCCCTCCTTCACCGGCCGGGGCAAGATCGATCAAGCGTTCGCTGCCCGCAAGCTAACGCCCCGCATCGTGCTGGAAGCCATCGACTCCGACGTGATCAAGACCTATGTGCGCCTGGGCCTGGGCATCGGCATCGTGGCCGAAATGGCCATGCGCGACGACCCGGTGGGCGACCTGGCCGTGCGCCCCGTGGGCCACTTGTTTGGCCAGAGCGTGGCCCGCGTGGCCTTCAAGCGCGGCGCCTACCTGCGCAACTTTGTCTACAAATTTGCTGAGCTGCTCAGCGACCGGCTGAGCCGCGAGCTGATTGCCCGTGCGATGACCGGCCATGTCAACGACTACGAACTTTGAAACACCCCCTGAGCCGCTTTGCGTCTTCCCCCTTCAGGGGGACGCCGCCAGTGGCCTGGCAAAGCCAGCTCCACGGCGTCCGCTGGCTTGGCCTGCTCCGCGGCCTTCAGGTCGATAACCGCCGCGCCGATTTCCAATGATTGACACTACGCAATGAGCACCCCTTCATTCCCTAGCAAGCTGCCCAACGTCGGCACCACCATCTTCACCGTGATGTCCGCACTGGCCGCAGAACATAAGGCCGTCAACCTGGGCCAGGGCTTCCCCGACTTTGAATGCGCCCCCGAGCTGGTGAACGCCGTCACCGCCGCCATGCAGGCCGGCCACAACCAGTACCCGCCCATGCCCGGCGTGCCCGCCCTGCGCGAGGCCGTAGCCCGCAAGATCGAAGCGCTGCACGGCCGCGCCTACAACCCCCACACCGAAATCACCATCACGGCAGGCGCCACACAGGCCATCATCACCGCCATCCTGGCCATCGTGCATGCGGGCGACGAGGTGATCGTGCTCGACCCCTGCTACGACAGCTATGTGCCCAACATCGAGCTGGCCGGTGGCAAGGCGGTGCGCGTGCCGCTCACGCCCGGCACCTTCCGCCCTGACTTTGCCAAGATCAGCGCGGCCATCACGCCCCGCACCCGCGCCATCCTCATCAACAGCCCGCACAACCCCAGCGCCACCATCTGGACGGCCGAGGAAATGCGCCAGCTTGAAGACCTGCTCGCCCCCACCGACATCCTGCTCATCAGCGACGAGGTGTACGAGCACATGGTGTTCGACGGCGCCGAGCACCAGAGCGCCGCGCGCTTTGCAGGCCTGGCCGCCCGCGCCTTCATCGTGTCGAGCTTTGGCAAGACCTTCCACGTCACCGGCTGGAAAGTCGGCACCGTGGCAGCCCCCGCAGCGCTGACGGCCGAGTTCCGCAAGGTGCACCAGTTCAACGTGTTCACCGTCAACACCCCCATGCAGCACGGGCTGGCCGCGTATCTGCAAGACCCAGCGCCCTACCTGCAACTGCCCGCCTTCTACCAAGCCAAGCGCGACCTGTTCCGCGAGGGATTGGCAGGCTCGCGCTTCAAGCTGTTGCCCAGCACCGGCAGCTACTTCCAGTGCGTGGACATCTCGGCGATCAGCGATTTGAACGAGGCCGATTTCTGCCAGTGGCTCACCCGCGAGGTGGGCGTGGCGGCGATTCCGCTGTCGGCGTTTTACGAGGATGGATTTGACCAGCGGGTAGTGCGGTTTTGCTTTGCCAAGAAGGACGAGACGCTGCGCGCCGCGCTGGAACGGCTGCGCAAGCTATGAAATGAACCAGCTAGCCGCACCATATCTCTCCCAACAATGAGCCTCGTTGACGAAATTCGGAAGTACTGGGGTTGGACTGGAATCAAGCCTACAGAGGTTGTCGCCGAAAACGACTTCGGCAATCTCATCATCAAAGACGACGATGGCCGCTATTGGCGACTATGCCCAGAAGATTGTTACTGCAAAGTAATCGCCGCCAATCGTTCCGAGCTTGATGCGCTTTCAAACGATCCAGAATTTTTAGAGGACTGGCGAATGACTGCACTTATCGACTCGGCAAGCAGCAGATGCGGTCCGCTAACAGACGGTAGGAAATACTGCCTCAAGATTCCTGGAGCATTGGGTGGAGTCTATGGTGGTGACAACCTTGGCACCGCGCCACACATCGAACTGGTGCGCTTCTCTGGGGACATTGCTCACCAGATTGAGATGCTCCCCGACGGAGAGCAAATCCGGCTAAGAGTCATGGACTGACGCTATGTACACCGTGCCCAGGTCGATAAGATTTTCATCGGGCCTGCCGTGCCAGCCACACACCCGCCGCCGCTAGCGCCATCCCAGCCAGCGCCCAGCCGCTGAGCGTCTCGCCAAACATGGCCCAAGCAATCAGGGCCGTGGTGGGCGGGGTCAGGTAAAACAAGCTGGCCACATTCACCGCACCGCCCCGGCGGATCAGCAGGTTCAACAGGCTCACCGCGCCCAGTGACAACACCAGCACCAGCCAGCCCAGCGCAAACACAAACTCGCCAGTCCACGTGATGGCCATGGATTCGGTGGCGTAAGCGACCACGCCCATGGCGATAGCACAGGGCAGGTACTGGATGACGGAGCCCGTGCGCAAGTCGAACGAGGGACAAAAGCGCTTCTGGTACAGCGTGCCCGCCGTGATGCCCAGCAGCGCGACCACAGCGGGCAACAGCATGCCCAGCAGTGCATTGGTCGGCACGGTGGCCACCTTGCCGGCCACCACTAGCGCCACGCCGGTAAAGCCCAGCGCCAAGCCCGCCCACTGCGCGGGCCGCACCTTCTCGTTCAGCAAAGCCCCGGCCACCAGGGCTGTCAGCAGCGGCTGCAACCCCACCACCAGCGCGGTGATACCCGACGGCAGCCCGTGCCCGATGGCCATGAACACCCCGCCCAGGTACACGCCGTGCACCAGCAGGCCCGACACCCCGATGTGCAGCCAGGCCCTGCCCGACGGCGGCCACGGAGCACGCGCCACGGCCACTACCGCGAGCATGAGCACGATGACGATGGCAAAGCGCAGCGCCAGAAAGGTCAGTGGCTCCACATACGGCAGCCCCAGCTTGGCGCCGATGAAGCCGGTGCTCCAGAGCGCCACAAACAGCGCAGGGACGAGGGAATCGAGCGGACTGGAAGCGCTGGGACGCAGCGGTGTGGCTTGGGTCATAGAGGAAAGAAGCATGATGCCGGGTGGGGATGATCGCAGCTTGCGGGCGCCCTTGCTTCAGGCCGATGTGCGCGCCCTCCAGTGACCCGTTTCCGTTGTGAGTGCGGGCAACCCGCCAGGCGATCCACACCCCGCCGAGCGTGCAGACGCGCAAACTTCCGAAACCAGTGCGAAAACTGGCAAGCCCGCTCTTCAAGGCACCACTTTGCATAGAAAAATGCCTGTAGCGCATGAATATAAAGCGCAAGCAGCTATAAATTCAATAGCAAATTAATTCGCATATCTTTGCGCGATAGACCTGCCGTCTTCGCATCTTGATGCGATCTTGATACCCCGCCCCGCACTCTTGCGCCCATCTTGATGCGGGCATTCCTAGCATCGGTCCATGTCTCAAGGAGGACGCTATGGACTGGATATTTTTAGCGACGGCAGGCCTGCTCTGGCTGGCCGCCTGTGGCTTGGCCAAGGGTTGCGCACTGCTGCAACAGCAGGCGCAAGGGGGGCGGTCATGACCAGCGGCTGGATGATTCTGGCGGCCATGCTGGCTGCGGGCCTCTTGGTGTATCTGATCGCCGTGCTGCTGCGGCCGGAGGACTTTTCATGAGCACCGGTGCCTGGCTGCAACTGGCGGTGTTCATGGCACTGCTGCTGGCGCTGGCTTGGCCGCTGGCGCGCTATATCGACACCGTGATGGCGGGCCGCTTTGCCCTGGGGCGGCGGCTGGAAGGGCCGCTGTTCAAGCTGGCTGGCGTGCGGCCCGACGAAGAGACATGCTGGCTGCGCTACGCACTGGGCCTGCTGGTGTTCAACGGCCTGGGCGTGCTGGCCGTGTATGCGCTGCAGCGCTGGCAGGCGGTGTTGCCGCTCAATCCGCAGGGCATGGCTGCCGTGTCGCCCGACTCGGCCTTCAACACCGCCATCAGCTTTGTCACCAACACCAACTGGCAAGGCTATGGCGGCGAGAGCACCATGAGCTACCTCACGCAGATGCTGGCGCTGACGGTGCAGAACTTCCTGTCTGCCGCCACCGGTCTTGTCGTCGTGGTGGCGCTGGTGCGTGGCTTTTCGAGGCATTCTGCGCAGAGCATTGGCAACGTCTGGGCCGACCTGACCCGCGCCACGCTGTGGGTGCTGCTGCCCCTGTCGCTGGTGCTGGCCGTGGTGTTTGCAGGCCAGGGGGTGATTCAGAACCTGTCACCGTACACCGAAGTGCAGACTTTGGAGCCAGTGCAGTACCAGGCCCCAAAGCTGGACACGGCAGGTCAGCCCGTACTGGATGCGCAAGGTGCCCCGGTGCTGGTGCCCGCCACGCAAACCACCCAAACACTGGCCATGGGCCCCGTGGCCTCGCAGCTGGCCATCAAGATGCTGGGCACCAACGGCGGCGGCTTCTTCAATGCCAACTCGGCCCACCCGTTCGAGAACCCCTCGGCCGCCAGCAACCTGCTGCAGATGCTGGCGATCTTCCTCATCCCCGCCGCGCTGTGCCTGGTGTTTGGCCGCATGGTGGGCGATGAGCGCCAGGGCTGGACGATTCTGGCCACGATGAGTCTCCTCTTCGTGGTGGCCGTGGTGGCAGCCACCGCCTTTGAGCAACAAGGCAACCCGCTGCTGGCATCGCTGGGCGTGGACCAGGCTGCCAGCGCCTTGCAGGCGGGCGGCAACATGGAAGGCAAGGAAACGCGCTTTGGCATCGTCACCTCGGCCCTGTTCGCCGTCATCACCACGGCGGCCAGCTGCGGTGCGGTGATTGCCATGCACGACAGCTTCACGCCCCTGGGCGGCATGGTGCCCATGGTGCTCATGCAAATGGGCGAGGTGGTGTTTGGCGGTGTCGGCTCGGGCCTGTACGGCATGCTGGTGTTCGCCATCATGGCGGTGTTCATCGCCGGGCTGATGATTGGCCGCACGCCCGAGTACCTGGGCAAGAAGATCGAGACGCATGAGATGAAGCTCGTTGCCATCGCCATCCTCGTCACGCCCCTGCTGGTGCTGCTGGGCACCGCCGTGGCGGTGATGAGCGAGGCAGGCCGCGCAGGCCTCTCCAACCCCGGCGCGCACGGCTTTAGCCAGGTGTTGTATGCGCTGTCTTCTGCGGCCAACAACAACGGCAGCGCGTTTGCGGGCCTGTCGGCCAACACGCCTTTCTACAACGTGCTGCTGGCCGTGGCCATGTGGCTGGGCCGCTTTGGCGTGATCGTGCCGGTGCTGGCCATGGCCGGGTCCCTCGCCGCCAAAAAGCGCGCCACCGCCACCGATGGCACCTTGCCCACGCACGGCCCGCTGTTTGTAGCGCTGCTGGCTGGCGTGGTGCTGCTGGTGGGCTTGCTGAACTATGTGCCTGCGCTGGCGCTGGGGCCGGTGGTGGAGCACTTGGTGCTCGTATCACGCCCCTGAGAACCACCCTGCACCCCATACCGTTCGGGCTGAGCCTGTCGAAGCCAGGGCAAGCACTGTGCAGCCCTTCGACAAGCTCAGGGTGAACGGTTCGGTGGTGTATCGAAAAAGAAAAAACCAAAGGAAATTGCCATGAGCCGCAAAACCTTGACCCTGTTCGACCCTGCCCTGGTGCGCCCCGCGCTGCTGGAGGCTTTCAAGAAGCTGGACCCGCGCGTGCAATGGCGCAACCCGGTGATGTTTGTGGTGTACGTGGGCAGCGCCTTCACCACCGCGCTGGCCGCCAGCAAGCCCGAGGGCTTCACGGCAGCAGTCGCGCTGTGGCTGTGGTTCACCGTGCTGTTCGCCAACTTTGCCGAGGCCATGGCCGAAGGCCGCAGCAAGGCCCAGGCGGCCTCGCTGCGCGGACTGAAGAAGCAGACCTGGGCCAAGAAGCTGGACGGTCATTTCGACCGCACCACCCCACGCACCGAGATGACCTGGCTACCACTGGAAGCGGCCCACCTGCGCAAGGGCGACGTGGTGCTGGTGGAAGCCGGTGACACCATCCCCGCCGATGGCGAGGTGATCGACGGCGTGGCCTCGGTGGACGAGAGCGCCATCACCGGCGAATCCGCCCCGGTGATCCGCGAATCGGGCGGCGACTTCTCGGCCGTGACCGGCGGCACCCGCGTGCTGTCCGACTGGGTCGTGGTGCGCGTGGCCGTGAACCCCGGCGAGACCTTTGTAGACCGCATGATCGCCATGGTCGAGAACGCCAAGCGCCACAAGACACCCAACGAGATAGCGCTGACCATTTTGCTGGTGGCGCTGACCATCGTGTTCCTGGGCGTGGTGGTCACGCTGCTGCCGTTCTCGCTGTTCAGCGTGCAGGCCAGCGGCACAGGCGAACCGGTGAGCCTGGTGGTGCTGGTGGCCCTGCTGGTGTGCCTGATCCCCACCACCATTGCAGGCCTGCTCAGCGCCATTGGTGTGGCGGGCATGAGCCGCATGATGCAGGCCAATGTGATCGCCACCTCGGGCCGCGCGGTGGAGGCCGCGGGCGACGTGGACGTGTTGCTGCTGGACAAGACCGGCACCATCACCCTGGGCAACCGCCAGGCCAGCCAGTTCGTGTCCGCCCCCGGCGTGACCGATGCCGCGTTGGCCGATGCCGCCCAGCTCGCATCGCTGGCCGACGAAACGCCCGAAGGCCGCAGCATCGTGGTGCTGGCCAAACAGAAGTTCAACCTGCGCGAGCGCGACCTCTCCAGCCTGCAAGCCACGTTTGTGCCGTTCACTGCGCAAACGCGCATGAGTGGCGTGGACTTGCCCGGCGCGGGCGGCCCAGCCCCCCGCCTGCTGCGCAAGGGCGCGGCAGATGCCATCCGCAGGCACGTGGAGGCCCTGGGCGGTCGCTTTCCCACCGCTGTGCAGACCGCAGTGGACGATGTATCGCGCCGCGGCAGCACCCCGCTGGTGGTGGCCGATGGCGCCCATGTGCTGGGCGTGGTGGAGCTCAAAGACGTGGTCAAGGGCGGCATCAAGGAGCGCTTTGCCGAGCTGCGCCGCATGGGCATCAAGACCGTGATGGTGACGGGCGACAACCGCCTGACGGCCGCCGCCATTGCCGCCGAGGCGGGTGTGGACGACTTTTTGGCCGAGGCCACACCCGAGGCCAAGCTGCAGCTCATCCGCAGCTACCAAGCCAATGGCCAGCTGGTGGCAATGACAGGCGACGGCACCAACGACGCACCCGCCCTGGCCCAAGCCGACGTGGCCGTGGCCATGAACACCGGCACCCAGGCCGCCAAGGAGGCGGGCAACATGGTGGACCTGGACAGCAACCCCACCAAGCTCATCGAGATTGTGGAGACCGGCAAGCAGATGCTGATGACGCGTGGCTCGCTCACCACCTTCAGCATCGCCAACGACATCGCCAAGTACTTCGCCATCATCCCGGCGGCGTTTGTCACCACCTACCCGCAGCTGTCGGCGCTGAACTTCATGCACCTGGCCAGCCCCTCGTCGGCCATCCTGTCCGCCGTGGTGTTCAACGCGCTCATCATCATCTTTTTGATCCCGCTGGCATTGAAGGGCGTGCCCTACCGCGCCGTGGGCGCTGCCGCGCTGCTGCGCCGCAACCTGGCCATTTATGGGCTGGGGGGCATGTTGGTGCCGTTCATTGGCATCAAGTTGATTGACATGGTGCTGGCAGCTGCCGGTCTGACTTGAACAAGGACCTCCCCCTGTGTCGCTTCGCGCCTTCCCCCTCCTCTCGCTTCGCTGCGCTACGCGGGGCGGGGGACGACACCCTCGCTGCGGGACGGCGCGGCCAGCCAAGGCCCTTGCTCGGTGTCCCCTGGCCTGGGCCGCGCCAGTCCGATAAGCAGCTCCCGGAATTTCATTGAAAGGAAAATCGTATGCCTATCCGTATCCCCCGCGACGACTTACCCGCCAGCCCTGGCGGCCTTCTGCGCCCCGCCCTCACGCTGTTTGTTGTGCTGTCCCTCATCACCGGCCTGCTGTACCCTCTGGCCGTGACCGGCGTGGCGCAAACGGCCTTTCCGCACCAGGCCAAGGGCAGCCTCATCACCCAGGGTGGCAAGGCGGTGGGCTCCGAGCTGATCGGCCAGTCGTTCACCGAACCCGGCCACTTCTGGGGCCGCCCGTCGGCCACAGCGCCCATGCCTTACAACGCAGCGGCATCGGGCGGCTCCAACCTGGGCCCCACTAACCCGGCGCTAGCCGAAGCCGTCAAGGCGCGCATCGAGGCCCTGCGCGCTGCCGATCCCGGCAACACCCGCCCCGTGCCCGTGGACCTGGTTACCGCATCGGCCAGCGGTCTGGACCCACAGATCAGCCCGGCAGCCGCAGCCTACCAAACCGAGCGCGTGGCCCGTGCCCGGGGCCTGCCCGTGGCGCAGGTGCAGGCGCTGGTGCAGCAGCACACCGACAGCCCCTGGCTGGGCCTGCTGGGCGAGCCGCGTGTGAACGTGCTGGCCTTGAATCTGGCGCTCGATTTGCTACCAAAATAATAGCTGCCTGCGCTTAAAGAATAAGCGCTAGAGGCCAATTTGACTCAAAATTGATGGATACACTGTAGCCATGCAGGATCGCCCCGACCCCGACGCGCTGCTGCAGCGCATCCAGCAAGAGCAGGCCCAGCAGCAGCGTGGGCGGCTCAAGGTGTTTTTTGGTGCCTGCGCGGGGGTGGGCAAGACCTTTGCCATGCTGTCTGCCGCACGGGCAGCGCTGGCGCAGGGCCTGCCCGTCACCATTGGCGTGGTCGAGACGCATGGCCGCGCCGACACCGAGGCGCTGACCGACCAACTTCACCGCCTGCCACTGCGCGCCCTGCCCTACAAAGACCGCACCCTGCCCGAGTTTGACCTGGACGCCGCCCTGGCCTGGGGGGCCGCGAACCCAGAGGGCTTGGTGCTGCTGGACGAACTGGCCCACAGCAACGTGGCCGGTTCGCGCCACCCCAAACGCTGGCAAGACGCCGAGGAACTGCTGGCCGCAGGCATCGACGTGTGGTCCACCATGAACGTGCAGCACCTGGAGAGCCTGAACGACATCGTCAGCGGCATCACCGGCATCCGCGTGTGGGAGACGGTGCCCGACCAGTTCTTTGACGCCGCCGACGAAGTGGTGGTGGTGGACCTGCCGCCCGACGAGCTGCTGGCGCGCCTGAAGGCGGGCAAGGTCTACCTGCCCCAGCAGGCCGAGCGCGCAGCCGCCAACTTCTTTCGCAAAGGCAACCTGCTGGCCCTGCGCGAGCTGGCCCTGCGCCGCACCGCCGACCGGGTGGACGACGAAATGCGCGCCTACCGCCGCGCCAGCACCACCACGCCAGAGGCCGTGTGGCCCAACCGCGAGGCCCTGCTGGCCTGCGTGGGCACGGGCGACAACGCCGAAAAAGTGGTGCGCAGCTGCGCCCGCCTGGCCGCCCAGCTCGACCTGCCCTGGCACGCAGTGCATGTGGAAACGCCCGAGCAGCAAGGCCAGTCGGCCAACCTGCACCCGCAGGTGGAACGCACGCTGAAGATCGCGCAGCAACTGGGCGCCACCGCCTGCGCCGTGCTGCCCGCCGCCCAGCCCGCCCAGGCCCTGGTGCGCTATGCGCGCGAGCACAACCTGGTGCGCGTGGTGATGGGGCGCAGCGCCGGGCGCTGGGGCCGCGGCACCCGCCGCTGGCCCTGGCAAGCCACGCTGGCTGAGCAGATTGCGCAGCGCGCCAGCGACCTTGACTTGCTGCAGGTGGGCTCACCACCCAGTCGCCCCGCCCCTGCGGCGGGCAAAGCTGCCGCAGCCACAGTGCCCCCCCATCACGCCCCCTTCTGGCCCGGCTATCTTGCAGCCGCGCTGGCCTGCTGCATTGCAGCCGTCATCGCCACACCGCTGGCCAACGTGCTGGAGCTGACCAACATCGTCATGCTGTTTTTGCTGGTGGTGGTGGGCGTGGCGCTGCGCTTTGGGCGCGGCCCGGCCATCATGGCGGCGTTTTTAGGCGTGGGGTTCTTTGACTTCTTCTTTGTGCCGCCCCGCTTCAACTTTGCAGTGAGCGATGCGCAGTACCTTGTCACCTTTGCCGTGATGCTGGTCGTAGCCCTGGTCGTGGGCCAGCTCACCGCCGGGCTCAAGGTGCAGGCCGAGGCCGCCACCGAGCGCGAACACCGCGTGCGCAGCCTGTACGACATGGCACGCGATCTGTCGGCCGCACTGCTGCCCGAGCAGGTGGCGGAGATCGGTTCGCGCTTCATCACGGGCGAATTCAACGCGGGCAGCACGCTGGTGGTGACCGACGATGAGAACCGCTTGCAGGTGCTGCCCGGTGGCACCGCCCCCGTGGACATGGCTGTGGCGCAATGGGCATTTGAGCGCGGCGAGCCCGCGGGCCGGGGCACGGACACCTTGCACTCCAGCCCCACGCTGGTGCTGCCGCTCAAGGCACCCATGCGCATCCGTGGCGTGCTGGTGGTGGCCATGCCACAACACCAAGGTCAAGGCCAAGTGCCCGGCGTGGAGCCACGCCGCCTGCTGCAGACCTGCGCATCGCTGCTGGCCATCTCGCTCGAACGCATCCACTACATCGACGTGGCGCAAAAAAGCACGGTGCAGATCGAGTCCGAGCGGCTGCGCAACTCGCTGCTCTCGGCCATCTCGCACGACCTGCGCACGCCGCTGGCCTCACTGGTCGGCCTGGCCGAATCGCTGGCCATGGTGCAGCCGCCCTTGCCCGCCCACCAGCAGGAGCTGACCGGGGCCATCCAGCAATCGGCCCAGCGCATGAGCGCGCTGGTCAACAACCTGCTGGACATGGCCCGCCTGGAGGCCGGGGCCGTGCAACTCAACAAGGCCTGGCAGCCGCTGGAAGAAGTGGTGGGCAGCGCCCTGGCCGCCAGCGCCCCCGCCATCGCTGCGCACCGGGTCGAAGTGACTCTGCCCGACGACCTGCCGCTGCTACAAATCGACGCCGTGCTGATGGAGCGCGTGCTGGTCAACCTGCTGGAAAACGCCGCCAAGTACACGCCCGCAGGCACGGCCATCCACATCAGCGCCCAGGCGCAAAGCGATGCAGTGGCCTTGAGCATTGCCGACGAAGGCCCCGGCCTGCCCAAAGGCCGCGAAGAGCTGCTGTTTGAAAAGTTCGAGCGCGGTGCCCGCGAGAGCGCCACACCGGGTGTGGGCCTGGGCCTGGCCATCTGCCGCGCCATCGTGCAGGCGCATGGTGGCAGCATCCGGGGCGATACGATCCACAACGCACAGGGCCAGCCTACAGGTGCGCGCTTTGCGCTGCTGCTGCCACGCGGCACACCGCCCACCGACCTGGGCACCGATACCGCCCCCCACAGCGACACCCACGGCAACACCAACACCGACGTTTGATGGCACGGCCCCACAACCACCATGACCGACCTGCCCACGCACATCCTCATCGTTGAAGACGAAGCCGACATCCGCCGCTTTGTGCGCCTGACGCTGGAGAGTGAAGGCCACACCGTGCACGAAGCGGCCACCTTGCAGCGTGGCCTGATCGAAGCTGGCACGCGCCGCCCCGACTTGGTGGTGCTGGACCTGGGCCTGCCCGATGGCGACGGCGTGGACCTGATCCGCGACCTGCGCACCTGGTCGGCCATGCCCATCATCGTGCTCTCGGCCCGCAGCGCCGAGGCGAGCAAGATCGCCGCGCTGGATGCCGGGGCCGACGACTATCTGGTCAAGCCCTTTGGCTCGGGCGAGTTGATGGCCCGCGTGCGCGCCCAGTTGCGGCGCAGCCAGCGCGCATCCGGCGCCGAGACCACACCCGTCATCCAGTTCGGCCCCATCACCGTGGACCTGGCCCGCCGCACGGTGGAGCGCCGCACGGGGGGCGACGGCAAAGGCGATGGCAGCGAGGCCCTGCACCTCACGCCCATCGAATACAAGCTGCTCACCTACCTGGCCTCCCAGCCCGACCGCGTCATCACCCACCAGCAATTGCTCAAGGCCGTGTGGGGGCCAGGCCACGCCGAAGACACGCACTACGTGCGGGTGCACATGGCCAACCTGCGCAAGAAAGTGGAGGACAACGCCTCCATGCCCCGGCATTTGCGGACTGAGGCGGGCATTGGGTACCGGTTCGTACCTTGATGCGCCCATACCCATTTGCTTTCAAAAATCCTTAGCCGTAGTTATCCGTTGCGCTAAGCGCCACCTGCGGCGCGTGAAACGGGCGCAACCCAAAACCAGCGCCCCCGCGCAAGGGCCGCCCCGCCGCGCTGGGGGCGTCCCCCCTCCCAGATTGCGAAGCAATGTGAGAGAGGGGGAAGGCGCAAAGCGACTCAGGGGGTGTTTCACTTCAAGCGCAGCGCAAAGCGCGCTCTCCTGCTAAGCGCAACCGCTCCTTCAGTGACGCGGGTGCCAGCACCTCAAACTCCACATCCTGCGTCATGAGCCAGAACACCAGTGCATCGCCGGCGGGGCATTCCAACTGGCACCGCTGCCCATCGGCCAGCGCCGTGACCACACCGGCCGACGACGGAATGCGCTGCGCCATTTCTGCATAAGGCGCGTGCAGCACCACCCGCGCCTGGTCGGGGTGCGGCGCTGCGGTGATGGAGCGCGACACATAGGCCTTGAGGTCACCGCCGTCCGGCCCGGGGCGAGGTGTGAAATGCGCGCCGACTTCGGGCTTTCCCACCATGCGGTCGATGCGAAAGGTACGCCAGTCTTCGCGATGGCTGTCCCACGCCACCAGGTACCAGCGCATGCCGGTGTGCACCACGCCCTGCGGCTCCACGGCGCGCTGGGTGGCTCGCCCCTTGCCGTCTTCGTACGCGAACGCGAGCCGCAACTGGTCGCGGCAGGCCGATGCCAGCGTGGCCAGCAGCGGGGCCTCCACCACCGGGCCGGTGCGGTCCAGTGGCAGGATGGTGGAGCGCAAGGCGTCCACCTGCTCGCGCAAGCGCAGGGGCATGGCCTGCTCCAGCTTGACGAGGACGCGCAAGGCGGGCTCTTCAATGCCGCCCACGGCGCCCGCAGTGGCCGTGCGCAGCGCAATCGACACGGCCAGGGCTTCTTCATCGTCCAGCAGCAACGGCGGCAACGCCTGCCCTGCGCGAAAGGCATACCCGCCCGCCACGCCACTGCTGGCCTGCACCGGGTAGCCCAGCTGGCGCAGGCGGTCGATATCGCGCCGCAGCGTGCGCGGATGCACTTCCAGTCGCTCGGCCAGTTCGGCCCCCAGCCAGTGGCTGCGGGTTTGCAACAGGGAGAGCAGGCGCAGCAGCCGGGTCGATGAAGTCAGCATGGTGTCACTGTACGGTGGATTGCGGACCAAAACTGTCCGCAATGGCTCCTACAGTGGCGCCACCTTTTACCCACCACACCAAGGAGTTTTCGATGTCCATCGTCCTGTACTGGCACCCCATGTCGAGCGCCACCCCCATCGCCTGCGCACTCACCGAGCTGGGCGTGCCCCACGAACGGGTGAAGATCGACATCCGCGCTGGCGAACAGCACCGCCAGGAGTACCTGGCCCTCAACCCCAACGGCAAGGTGCCCACACTGACGGTGGACGGCTCACCCATGTTCGAAGCCCTGGCCATCCACCTGTGGCTGGGCCACCGCTACGGCGTCGAGCGAGGGTTGTGGCCCACTGCAGGCACACCCGAGGCGCTGCAGGCGTTGTCGTGGTGCACCTGGGCGTATGTGACCTACGGTACGGTCCTCAAGCACCTGCACGTGGTGACGCTGGGCGACGAGGCACTTCGCAGCCCCGTGCACGCCGAAGCCGCCCTCCGAGGCCTGAACGAACTGCTGGCCCTGCTGGACGCACGCCTGGCCTCGCAGCCCTGGATGCTGGGTGCGGACTACTCGCTGGTGGACCTGGTGGTGGGGTCGGTGCTGGGCTACAGCCTGTACCTGGGCGCGCCCGTCAACGCGCACCCGCATGTGCAGGCCTGGCTGGCCAGGGTGCAGGCGCGCCCGGCGATGCAGATCGAAAGCTGATGAGGCGGTGAAAACGGTGGGGCTACAACAGCACGATGTCGTACTGCTCCTGCCCCATCGCGCTCTCGGCCTGCAGCGATATGGGCTTCTTGATGAAGTCCGAAAGGCCTGCCAGGTGCTGGCTCTCCTCATCAAGAAACAGCTCGACCACCCGAGCCGACGCCACCACGCGGAATTCGCGCGGATTGAACTGGCGGGCCTCGCGCAAGATCTCGCGCAGGATGTCGTAGCACACGCTGCGCGCGGTCTTCACACTGCCCTTGCCCTGGCACACCTCGCAGGGCTCGCACAACATGTGGGCCAGGGATTCGCGGGTGCGCTTGCGCGTCATCTCCACCAGGCCCAACTGCGAGAACGAGCCCGAAGACATCGTCTTGACCCGGTCGCGCGCCAGCTGCTTCTTGAACTCCGACAGCACGGCCTGCTGGTGGTCCTCGCGGGCCATGTCGATGAAGTCCACGATGATGATGCCGCCCAGGTTGCGCAGACGCAGCTGGCGCGCAATGGCTTGGGCGGCCTCCAGGTTGGTCTTGAAGATGGTGTCGTCAAAATTGCGCGCACCCACGTAGCCGCCGGTGTTCACGTCAATGGTGGTCAGCGCCTCGGTCTGGTCCACGATGAGGTAGCCGCCTGATTTCAGCTCCACCCGACGGCCCAGCGCCTTGGCCACTTCTTCGTCGATGGAGTACAGGTCAAAGATGGGACGCTCACCCTTGTAATGCTGCAGCTTGCCCGCAGCAGCAGGCATGAACTCTTGCCCGAAAGCGCGCAGGCGATGAAACTGCTCCATGGAATCGAGCCGGATCGTCTGCGTGTGATCGCCCACCAAATCGCGCAGCACGCGTTGCAGCAAGTCCAGGTCTTGGTGCAGCAACGAACCCGCAGGCAACTTGAGCGAGGCGTCCTTGGTGCGGGCCCAGGTCTTGCGCAGGTAGGCAATGTCTTCGGCCAACTCGGCATCCGAGGAGTCTTCGCCGTTGGTGCGCAGGATGAATCCACCGCCACCGCCCGAGGACTTATCGCCCACCAGCGCCTGCAGCCGCGCGCGCAGTGCATCGCGCTCGGCGGGCGGAATCTTTTGCGACACGCCCACATGGTCGTCCTGCGGCAAGAACACGAGCAAGCGGCCTGCGATGCTGATCTGCGTGGACAGGCGCGCGCCTTTGGTGCCGATGGGGTCCTTGATGACCTGCACCATGATCGACTGGCCCTCGAACACCTGCTTTTCAATCGGCACCTGCGGCTCCGTCTTGCGGGCGACGGATGGCGGCTCGCCATCGGGCTGGCGGTGCCACACATCGGCCACGTGCAAAAAGGCTGCGCGTTCCAGACCAATGTCGATGAAGGCCGACTGCATGCCCGGCAGCACGCGCGAGACCTTGCCCAGATAGACATTGCCCACCAGGCCGCGCTCGAGCGTGCGCTCAATGTGCAGCTCTTGCACCGCGCCGTGCTCCACCACGGCCACGCGGGTTTCCTGGGGCGACCAGTTGATCAGAATGTCTTGTTGGATGGCGGCAGGCATAGTGTGGACCCGATGGACTTAGACAACAAAACCGAGGGTGCGCAACAGCTGTGCGGTCTCAAACATAGGCAAGCCCATGATGCCTGAATAGCTGCCATGCAGCACAGGGATGAAGGCCGCAGCAGCGCCCTGGATGCCGTAAGCCCCGGCCTTGCCCAAGGGCTCACCCGTGGCCACATAGGCGGCAATGTGCGCGGGGGTCAGCGGGGCAAAGGTCACCTCCGACACCGACAAGGCCTGCAGCCGCTGGGCTGTGGCACCCTGTCCAGTCTGCACCGCCACCGCCGTGAGCACCCGGTGCGTCTGCCCCGACAGCTCGGCAAGCATGCGCGCTGCGTGGGCAGCATCATCGGGTTTGCCGTAAATGGTGGTGCCCAGCGCCACAGTGGTGTCAGAGCACAAAATGGGGGCCGGGGGCAGCCCGCGACGAGCGCACCGGGCCACGGCAGCATCGAGCTTGAGGCCGGTGACGCGGCTCACGTAGTCGTCCGGGCTTTCACCGGGCAGCACGGCTTCGATGCCCTCGGCGTCTTCGGCCACATCGCCATCCGCGTTGGGCAGCAGCAACTGGTGGCGCACGCCCAGTTGCTCCAGCAACTGGCGGCGGCGTGGGCTTTGGGAAGCCAGGTAGATGAAGTCAGGCATGAACAGATTTTGAAGAAAAACCAGCTCCAGCGCTTATTCATCAAGCGCTAGCAGCTATCAAAAAAGGAGCAACCCCAAAGCCAGCCCAGCGCACAGCTCATTCACTCGCGGTGGTAGGGGTGCCCAGCATTCACCGACCAGGCCCGGTACAGCTGCTCGATCAGCAGCACGCGCACCATGGCGTGCGGCAGCGTCAGGTCCGACAGGCGGATGCGTTCATGCGCCGCCTGGCGAAAGGCCGGATCCAGCCCATCCGGCCCGCCAATGACCAGCGCTACATCGTCGCCGCCCAGCTGCCAGCCCTTGAGCCGATCGGCCAGGGCCTTGGTGGTGAGGTTGGTACCGCGCTCGTCCAGCGCCACCACGCGGGTGCCACGCGGGATGGCGGCTTCGATGCGCTCACGCTCGGCGGCGTACAGCGTCTCCAGCGTCTTGGAGGCGCGCGGCTCGGTCTTGACGGCCTTGAGCTCGACCTTGAGCTCTGGCGGAAAGCGTTTGGCGTAGTCGTCGTAAGCGGTTTGCGCCCAGTCGGGCACCCTCTGGCCCACGGCAACAATCAGCAGCTTCATGGATCAACCTGAGTCCGAGAGAACGGCGCCGCAGCGCTCCCAGCATCGCCAGGTACGCTGTGGGCAGGCCGATCAGCCCTTGCGGACCGGAGCCTTCTTGGCTGCGGGCTTTGCTGCAGGCTTTGCTGCAGGCTTTGCTGCAGGCTTGGCCGCAGCGCGTGCAGGGGCCTTGGCGGCTGGCGACTTCTTGGCGGCGGGCTTTTTGGCACCACCGGGTTTGACCACCACGGTCTTGACCGGTGTCTTGGTGGCTGCAGGCTTCTTGGAGGCCACGGTGCCTGCTGCTTTGCTGGCAGGTTTGGTGGCAGGTTTGGCGGCAGTGGACTTGGGAGAGGTTTTGCCGGCGGGCTTCGCTGTTGCGGTTTGTGCCGGGGAGGCCTTGGCAGCGGTTTTGGCGGCTGTTTTGGCCACAGCCTTCACAGTGGCCTTGCCAGAGCGGGCGGGTGCCGTGGGTGCAGCGGCGGCTTTTTTGGCCGGTGCTTTCTTGGCAGCAGTCTTCGCATCCGACTTGGCAGCCTTCTGGGCGGACTTCTTGTCGGCCAGATCAGATGCGGCAGTGGACGTAGGCTTGGCGGCCCCCAGCTTCAGGCGCACAGGCACTTCGCCCCAAAGCTCTTCCAGACGGTAGTACTGGCGAATGGCGGGCTGCATGATGTGCGCCACGGCCGAGCCGCAGTCCACTATGATCCATTCACCGTTGTCTTCGCCCTCGATGCGGGGCTTGGAAAAACCGGCCTCTTTGACGGCGTCGCGCACGCTGGCGGCCAGTGCCTTGGTCTGGCGGTTGGAGGTGCCCGATGCCACGATCACCCGTTCAAACAGCGGCGAGAGATGCTCGGTGTTGAAGACCTGGATGTCTTGCGCCTTGACGTCTTCCAGGCCATCAACGATGGCACGCTGGAGTTTGGTGACGTCTTTTTTAGCGGCGGTTTCCGATTTGGTGGAGGTGGTCATCAGGCGGTGAATAGAGAGGGAATGAAATCAATATAGCGTGCAACGCACCGCACAGCCAGCGGGCTGGGCCTTGGGTGTTGCGCGGGTGTTGTGCTGGGGGCTGCAGCAATATGAGGTGTTTTTAGCCTCTTGCGCTCATGTGAAAAGCGCGGGCAGCTATTGAAATTATAGCTTTTGCGTTTTTCAGGCCATTCACTGCGCTGCCCCCAGGCCATCAGCCAGCCAGTCGCGCCGCACCAGAAAGTACTGCAGCAGTGCTGCCTCGGCCGAATCGGCGGCGTCAGAGCGCTGGTACGACCAAGACACCAGCGGCGGCATGGACAGCAAGATGGACTCGGTACGCCCACCCGACTGCAGGCCAAAGTGCGTGCCCCGGTCCCATACCAGGTTGAATTCCACGTAGCGGCCACGGCGATAGAGCTGGAAGTCGCGTTCGCGCTCTCCGTAAGGCATGCTCTGGCGCTTCTCCACGATGGGCAGGTAGGCGCCGAGGAAGGCGTCACCCACCGACTGGGTCATCGCCAGGCTCTGCGCAAAGCCCAGCTCCGAGAAGTCGTCATAAAACACGCCACCCACGCCGCGCTGCTCGCTGCGGTGCTTCAGGTAAAAGTATTCGTCGCACCATTGTTTGAAGCGCGGGTACTTGTCGTCGCCAAATGGCGCCAGCGCATCACGGCAGGTGCGGTGAAAGTGCACTGCATCTTCTTCGAAACCGTAGTACGGCGTGAGATCCATGCCGCCACCAAACCAGCAGGTCGGCGCCTGGCCGGGGTGGCCCGCCGCGATCATGCGCACGTTCATGTGCACCGTGGGCACATACGGATTGCGCGGGTGAAAGACCAGCGACACGCCCATGGCCTCGAACGGCGCGCCTGCCAGCTCGGGCCGGTGCTGCGTGGCCGAGGGGGGCAGTTGCGGGCCGCGCACATGGCTGAAGCCGCAGCCCGCACGCTCGAACACACGACCGCCTTCCAGGATCTTGGTGATGCCGTCGCCTTGCAGCGGCTCACCGGGCGACTTGCTCCAGGCGTCGGCCAGAAAGCGCGCACCGCCCTCACCCTCCACGGCCTCGATCGCATCAGTGATGCGCGCCTGCAGGCCCTGCAAGTAGTTGCGTACGGTTGCCACGGTGGTGGCCGGATTCAATCCAGGTTGTTGCATTTCAGTGATCCATTGCCGTTGGTGCCATGCGCTGCCGGTAAAACTGGCGCAGCCCTGGCCAGAGCCGCCAGGCAAGGGCCGCACCCGCTGCGAGGGCAGCGTCCCCAGTGGGTGAGGCACCGCACGCGACTCTGGCGAAGCTATTTCACCGCACGGAAGCCGATGTCGCGGCGGTACTGCGCACCATCGAACTGGATGCCACGCGCCACGTCGTAGGCACGTTGCTGCGCCTGCTTGACGCTGTCGGCCAGCACGGTCACGCACAGCACCCGGCCACCGGTCACGCTGACCATGCCATCTTTGAGCTGCGTACCGGCATGGAACACCACGGCATCATCCGCGTCGGCAGGCAGGCCGGTGATGGGGTCGCCCTTGCGCGGGTCTTCGGGGTAGCCATGGGCGGCCATGACCACGCCGAGCGCGGTGCGGCGGTCCCATTGCAGCTCTATCTGGTCGAGCTTGCCGTCAGCGGCAGCCGCCATCACATCGCTGAAGTCGCTTTTCAGGCGCATCAGGATGGGCTGCGTCTCAGGGTCGCCCATGCGGCAGTTGAATTCGAGCGTCTTGGGATGGCCCTTGGCGTCGATCATCAGGCCTGCATACAGGAAGCCGGTGTAGGGAATGCCGTCCTTTTCCATGCCGCGAATGGTGGGCAGGATGATTTCGCGCATGGCGCGGGCGTGCACATCGGCCGTGACCACGGGTGCGGGCGAATACGCACCCATGCCGCCCGTGTTGGGGCCTTGGTCGCCGTCCTTCAGCCGCTTGTGGTCCTGGCTGGTGGCCAGGGCCACCACGTTCTTGCCATCACACAGCACGATGAAGCTGGCTTCTTCGCCTTCCAAAAACGCCTCGATCACCACGCGCGCACCGCCTTCGTTGTGCGTCACGCCGTATTTGTTGTCCACCAGCATGAAGTCCACGGCATCGTGGGCTTCCTGCAGCGTCATGGCCACGACCACGCCCTTGCCCGCCGCCAGGCCGTCGGCCTTGATGACGATGGGAGCGCCCAGCCGGTCCACAAAGGCGTGGGCCGCAGCCGGGTCGGTGAAGGTGTCGTAGTCGGCTGTGGGGATGCCATGGCGGCGCATGAAGGCCTTGGAAAACGCCTTCGAGCTTTCGAGCTGGGCCGCTGCCTTGGTGGGACCGAAGATGCGCAGGCCGTTGGCACGAAACTCGTCGACCACACCGGCCGCCAGTGGCGCCTCGGGGCCCACCACCGTCAGGGCGATCTTCTCGGCCTGGGCCCACGCGCGCAGCTCGCGCACGTCAGAAATCGCCACATTTTCGAGCTTGGGATTCAGGGCTGTGCCTCCGTTGCCGGGTGCCACAAACACCTTGGTCACCTTGGGGGACTCGCTCAGTTTCCACGCCATCGCGTGTTCACGGCCGCCGCCACCAATCACAAGTACTTTCATAGGAACCTTTATGAACCTCTGCTCAGCAATATGCCGGATGCCAGAGGCTCGTACAAATAATTTATCGCTGCGACCAATCGCACTGCTCGCTATACAAAAAACCGCCGAAACTGGCACTCCCCAGGTCAGCGCCCCCGCGCAAGGGCCGCCAAGACACTTCCGTGTCGCTCACGCTCGGTGCGTTGGTGGCGTCCACCTCCCGCCAGCGCAGCGCAGCTAGAGAGGGGGAAGGCGCGAAGCGCCTCAGGGGGAGCTTCACAAGGCCGCGTTGTGGTAGACCTCCTGGGTGTCGTCCAGGTCCTCCAGCACATCCAGCAGTCTTTGCATCTTGGCAGCGTCCTCGCCGCTCAGTTCGATGGTGTTTTCTGGCCGCATGGTCACGCCCGCCACCTCGGCCGTCAGGCCTGCGGCCTCCAGCGCATTCTTCACGGCTTCAAAGTCGGCCGGGGCGGTCAACACCTCCACCGCGCCATCCTCGTCGGTCACCACATCTTCGGCACCTGCCTCCAGGGCCACTTCCATCACCTTGTCTTCATTGGTGCCGGGGGCAAAAATCAGCTGGCCACAGTGCTTGAACTGGAACACTACCGACCCCTCGGTGCCCATGTTGCCGCCGTGTTTGCTGAACGCGTGGCGCACTTCGGCCACGGTGCGCACGCGGTTATCGGTCATGGTGTCGATCATGATGGCGGCGCCACCGATGCCATAGCCTTCGTAGCGGATTTCTTCGTAGCTCAGGCCTTCGGCGTTGCCTGTGGCCTTATCAATGTTGTATTTGATGCGGTCGGCGGGCATGTTGGCCGCCTTGGCCTTGTCCACCGCCAGGCGCAGGCGGGGGTTCGCAGACAGGTCGCCGCCACCGGCACGGGCGGCCACAGTGATTTCACGAATGATGCGGGTCCAGATTTTGCCGCGTTTTTCATCCTGCCGCCCTTTGCGGTGCTGGATATTCGCCCATTTGCTGTGTCCTGCCACGGGAAGTCCTTTTGTATTGATTTAATCTACTGGCCGCGATTTTACTTTTTACGACTTGCGCAAATCGGGATCAGGCAAGACGCCTGCCCTGTGGATGCACGGTTTGTGCATCCTTGTTTGCGCAAGTCCTACTTTTGCCTCCACCCGGAACCTCCGCCATGGCCGACCCCCTCCTGATTGCCAAGCACGACACGACTGAATGCCACCTGCTCCCCGGCCTGGCCAACCGCCACGGGCTCATCACTGGCGCCACCGGCACGGGCAAAACCGTGACGCTGCAAACCCTGGCCGAGAATTTTTCGCGCATCGGCGTGCCGGTGTTCATGGCCGACGTAAAGGGCGACCTGACCGGCGCCAGCCAGCCCGGCAAGATCGGCGACAAGCTGGCAGGCGTACTCAAAGAGCGCGGGCTGGCATTGCCAGCACCCCAGGCCTGCCCGACCACGCTGTGGGATGTGTTTGGCGAGCAAGGCCACCCGGTGCGCGCCACCATCTCTGACATGGGGCCGCTGCTGCTGGGCCGCATGCTCAACCTGAACGAGACCCAGCTGGGCGTGCTCAACCTGGTGTTCAAGATTGCCGACGACAACGGCCTGCTGCTGCTGGACCTCAAAGACCTGCGGGCCATGCTGCAGTACGTGGGCGACAACGCCAAGGAGTTCACCACCGAATACGGCAATGTCAGCTCGGCCAGCGTGGGCGCTATCCAGCGCGGGCTGCTGCAGATCGAGCAGCAAGGCGGCACACAGTTCTTTGGCGAGCCCATGCTCAACATCCAGGACTTCATGCAGACCGTGGACGGCCACGGCGTGGTCAACATCCTGGTGGCCGACAAGCTCATGAACTCGCCGCGCCTGTACGCCACCTTTTTGCTCTGGATGCTGTCGGAGCTGTTCGAGCAACTGCCCGAAATCGGCGACCCCGAGCAGCCCAAGCTGGTGTTCTTCTTCGACGAGGCCCACCTTTTGTTCAACGAAGCGCCCAAGGTGCTCATCGAGCGCATCGAGCTGGTGGTGCGCCTGGTGCGCTCCAAAGGCGTGGGCGTGTATTTCGTCACGCAAAATCCGCTGGACATCCCCGACAGCGTGCTGGCCCAGTTGGGCAACCGCGTGCAGCACGCACTGCGCGCCTTCACCCCCCGCGACCAGAAGGCCGTGAAGGCCACCGCCACCACCATGCGGCAAAAACCGGGCCTGGACATTGAAACCGCCATCACCGAACTGGCCGTGGGCGAGGCGCTGGTGAGCTTTCTGGACGCCAAGGGCCGCCCCAGCGTGACCGAGCGCGTGTTTGTACTGCCTCCGGGCAGCCAGCTTGGCCCCATCACGCCACAGCAGCGGCAGGCGCTGATGGCCGGTTCGCTGGTTGCAGGCGTGTACGAGAAGGCAGTCGACCGCGAGTCGGCCTACGAAAAGCTCAAGGGCCGTGCCGCCGATGCCGATGGACCTGCGCGAAGTACAGCAGGCGGCAGCAATGGCAAGGTCGCCACCGGGGCGCCTGCCGACGACGGCGGCGGTCTGCTAGGCGGCCTGAACGACGTGCTGTTTGGCAGCACCGGCCCACGCGGCGGCAAACGCGACGGCCTGGCCCAGACCATGGCCAAGTCCGCCGTTCGAACCATGGGCACCACGATTGGCAAAGAGATCCTGCGGGGCGTGCTGGGCAGCATCTTTGGCGGTGGCAGCAAGCGCCGCTGAACACGGGCAGGGGTTTGCGCTCCCGCATTGCGCCAAAGCGGTGCGACAGACCCTCCTCCAATGCCCCTCCATGTCACATCCGGCTCCCCCTGCGACAGCTTGGCAACGCCACGCAGCATGTCATCCAGCTGTCACAAAACAGCCGTGAAATCGCCACACAACAACAAAAAATGGAGGGACGATGCAACGATTCGAAAACGTTCTGCTGGGGTGGGGAAGCAAGATCGTGCTGCTGGCGATTGGCGTGTGGGTGGCGGCCATCGTCGGTATCTTTGCTGGCGCCTGGCGCCTGCGCTGGCCCTGGATCCTGTACTTTCTTGCCACCGTCATCATCACGGCTCTGGTGACCCAGTGGACCAACGCGGTGCGCCAGCGCACCATCCGCGAAGCCCCCCTGCCCCGCTTTCTGCAGCGCAAACTGCGTGAAACCTACCCCCACCTGAGCCCCCGCGACTGTGAGCTGGTCGAACGCGGCCTGCGCCAGTTCTTCATGGCCTGCCTGCGCAGTAACCGACAATTTGTGGCCATGCCGTCCAAGGCGGTCGATGTGCTGTGGCACGAGTTCATTTTGCACACCAAGGCCTACAACGCCTGGTGCCACCGCGCCCTGGGTTTCTTTCTGCACCACACCCCGGCCGAGGCACTGGGCAAGAAGGCCCGCCACAACGACGGCCTGCGCCGCTGCTGGTACTGGGCGTGCAAGGAGGAATCCATCGACCCCAAGTCCCCCAGTCGCCTGCCCCTGCTGTTTGCCCTGGATGCCAAGTTCGCCATTGCGGGCGGCTTCAGCTATGTGCCCGACTGCGCCGACATCGCCCGCAAAAGCGACGCGGGCGGCAGCGGCGGCGACAGCTACTGCGGCACCAGCTTTTCGGACGGTAGCTACAGCGGCAGCTCGGGCGACTTTGGCGGCGCCGACAGCTCGGACGGCGGCGGCAGCGACGGTGGAGGGGACGGAGGCGGTTGCGGCGGGGGCGGCGATTGACCGACTGCGCACCGCGCGGTCTTCTGCGGCCCGATGCGCCGCCAGACGCACCGATGGGGTGAAAACGCTCCTCTTTTCATAGCTTTTGGCGCTTGCCAGAAAAGCGCCGGCACCCAAAATCACGCGAAATCACATCCAGTCACCCAGGCGACGACCCGCCCTGCGTTCACCGGTCTACAGTGGCACACCATGAACACTCTCACCTGCTTCTCGCTCAGCATTACCGACCACGTGGCCCATCTGGTTCTGAACCGGCCTGAGGTCATGAACACCATGCACCCCACTTTCTGGCGCGAGCTGGACGCGGTGCTGGCCCAGCTCAACCAGGCGGGCCAGGCGCGGGCCCTGGTCATCAGCAGCACGGGCAAGCACTTCAGCGCTGGCATGGCGCTGGAGACCTTTGGCGGCGCCATCACCATGGACGACCAGAGCCCCGAGGGCCGCGCCGCTATCTTCGACCTGCTCACCGACATGCAGGCCACCTTCACCCGCATCGAGAGCCTGCGCATCCCCGTCATCATGGCCATCCACGGCGGCTGCATCGGCGGCGCAGTAGACATGGTGACGGCGGGCTGCGTCCGCTACGCCACGGCCGACGCCTTCTTCTGCATCCAGGAGATCAACATCGGCATGGTGGCCGACGTGGGCACGCTGCAGCGCCTGCCCAAGCTCATCCCGCTGGGCGTGGTCAAAGAACTGGCCTACACCGGCCGCCGCCTGGGCGCAGCCAAGGCCCTGGGCTACGGCCTCGTCAACGAAGTCTTCGACACCCAGGAAACCATGCTGGCCGCCGCTCTGCAGTGCGCCCGGGAGATCGCATCCAAACCCCCGGTGGCCATCTGGGGCACCAAGCAGGCCGTGAACTACGCGCGCGACCACAGCGTGGAAGACAGCCTGCGCCAGATGGGCTGGCTGCAAGGCGCTATCTGGAGCAACCAGCATGTGCGCGAATCGGTCACGGCCATGAAGCAAAAGCGCGCGGGCGACTTTCCGGCGCTCACACCGCTGCAAAGGTTTAGCGAGCTGGGTTGATCCACACCTGAACTTCAAAAATCATAGCGCCTAGCGCTTGTCACACAAGCGCTAGAGGCCATTTTGGCTTGAATCTGCACGGCAACCCGCTATCATCCAGCACAGAAGGGGCAAACCTTTGCCCCGCGACCAGGGATGCCGCCATGACCTTGCCCAGCCTCACCCCACCCACCTACGACGACGTGGCAGCCGCTGCACACCGGCTCAAGGGCATGGCGCACCACACGCCGGTGCTGCGCTCCACCACCGCCGACCAATTGCTGGGTGCACAGCTTTTCTTCAAATGCGAGAACCTGCAGCGCACCGGGGCGTTCAAGTTCCGTGGCGCCTTCAACACCCTGGCCCAGTTCACTGACAAGCAGCGTGAACACGGGGTGCTGGCCTTCTCGGCGGGCAACCACGCGCAAGCCATTGCGCTATCGGCCCAGATGCTGGATATGCCCGCCGTCATCGTGATGCCCGCTGACGCACCCGCCTCCAAGATGGCGGCCACACGGGCCTACGGCGCCCAGGTCGTCACCTACGACCGCTACACCGAAGACCGCGAAGCCATCAGCCGCCGCCTGGCGCTGGAGCGCGGCATGACACTGGTACCGCCATTCGACCACCCGCACGTCATTGCAGGCCAAGGCACAGCCGCCAAAGAACTGCTGGAGGAAGTGCCCGACCTGGACTACCTGTTTGTCTGCGTGGGCGGTGGCGGCCTGCTCGCTGGCAGCCTGCTGGCCGCGCAGGCCCTGGCGCCACAATGCCGCGTGGTGGGCGTTGAGCCCGAGGCCGGCAACGACGCCCAGCAGTCGCTGCGCGCAGGGCATATCGTGCGCATTCCCACGCCCCACACCATCGCCGATGGAGCGCAAACCCAGGCCCTGGGTGAGCTCACCTACCCCATCATCCGCGACCATGCCGAAGACATCATCAGCGTGAGCGACGAACAGCTCATGCAATCCCTGCGCTTCTTCGCAGAGCGCATGAAGATCGTGGTCGAACCCACCGGCGCCCTGGCCTATGCGGGGGCGCAGGCCTTCTCGGGCGCAGACAACGGCGGCAAGCTGTTGCATGGCGAGCGCGTAGGCATTCTCATCAGCGGGGGCAATGTCGATCTGGCGCGCTATGCGCGGTTTCTGGCAGATTGAATCTTCTACACACCGAAGCGACTGCGCCGCCTCCAAGTCGTTGTGCGGCCCTTGTGTCCCGACACAGCCGGTTCTGCGGGGGCCATGGTGCTGAAGCGTTCCAGTTTCCAGAGCCTGGGTCGAAGGGGCGTCAAAATACGGTCACCGCAATTCATTCACCCCTTGCAGACCAAAAGGCCGCGCCATGAGCACCGCTACACATAACAACGTCACCGTCATCACCCACCCCCTCGTCCAGCACAAGCTCACGCTGATGCGCAAAAAAGACGCCAGCACCAACAGCTTTCGCCGTCTGCTGGGCGAACTCTCCACCCTGATGGCCTACGAAGTCACGCGCGACATGCCCCTGCAGGACATCGAGATCGAGACCCCGCTGGAGACCATGACCGGCAAGGTCATCGACGGCAAGAAGCTGGTGCTGGTCTCCATCCTGCGCGCAGGCAACGGGTTTCTGGACGGCATGCTCAACGTGGTCCCCGGTGCCCGCGTGGGCCATATCGGCCTGTACCGCGACCCCGCCACGCTGCAGCCCGTGGAGTACTACTTCAAGATGCCGTCCGAAATGGACGAGCGCGACATCATCGTGGTCGACCCCATGCTGGCCACGGGCAACTCAGCCGCAGCCTGCGTGGACCGCCTTAAAAAGCTCAACCCCCGCTCCATCAAGTTCGTCTGCCTGCTGGCCGCGCCTGAAGGCGTGGCCACGCTGCAAAAGGCCCACCCCGACGTGCCGATCTTCACCGCCGCCATCGACCGCGAGCTGAACGACCACGGCTACATCCTGCCAGGGCTGGGGGATGCGGGGGATCGGATTTTTGGCACCAAGTAAGCCACGCCCCACAAAAAAGCCTCGCGATTGCGAGGCTTTTTTGATACTGCGGGTACCGCTATTCAGCAGATGGCTCCAGGGAGCTGCTGCATGCACTGGTGCGAGGTTGCGTTCGAACGGCCGGGCGTCGGCGCGGGCATGGGTACGTTTGCGTTTGCGTTTGCGTTTGCCGTGGCCGTGGCCGAGCCAGCCGCTAGGCCTTTCACCACAGCATCCCCGGTCTGAAGCGAACGGTCGAACACCAGCGACTCGCCAAATACCAGCTCCACCCAGGTCGGGTAGGTGTAGGCTGTACCACGGTTATGGTCCACCACTGCGCCGATGACGCCGCCAAGGAGGATATTCCCCGCCATCCCGCCATTGGGGCGGGATATCAAGCGTGCATTGGCTGGCCGCTCTCCACTCTTCGTGCAGACGATCGTCATATCGCCCGCTGAACGGCGCAGTGCCTGCGTGCCGCCAGACTTGAAGCTTGTCGATCCATAGTCGTTCGTTGCCACACAGTCGGCGCCTGCCACCACCGCGCCACTCTTTTGCCTTGTATCCACGCGGACGCCGTGGGTGATGTCGTTCGTTACCGAAGCACACCCGACCAACGTCATTGCGGTTGCCACTGCCATCAATGCTTTCACAAGAACCCCTCCCAAGTCATTTTGTAGTCCCACACAAGCGCCTAGGGCGAGTTCAGGGGAACCTCGCAGGGCCCCGTCTTCAGCGCCGCCCCCGGCATCCATCCACCGAATTCAAGGGACTCCTGAAAACTCCCCGCGCCATCTGGTACCAGCCAGCCGGTCCAGACGCCCTCATTCGAGCGCAGGATGGTAGTGCGAGAAATACGCTCGACAGCGATGGGTTTGCGAATTTCGGGGGCTACCGAAACACAATGTTTTAACGCTTGCATCTTGCAATCAAGATGCCGCCATGCCCTTTGTGTGCATACTTATTGCTTGGACCCGAGCGCACATCCCCTTTTGTTGCATTTCACAAGGACCCCAACCATGACCACTCGCCGCATCTTCACTGGCAGCCTGCTCTGCACCTCCATGGCCCTGTCCACAGCCCTGACGCTCGCACCATCAATGGCCACAGCGCAGTCCAAGCTCAAGGTCGCGGCGATCTACACGGTGCCCTTCGAGCAGCAATGGGTCAGCCGCATCCACAAGGCCCTCAAGGCCGCCGAAGCGCGCGGCGAGATCGAATACAAGGCCAGTGAAAACGTCAGCAACGCCGACTACGAGCGCGTGATGCGCGAGTACGCCACCGGCGGCAACCAGCTCATCGTGGGCGAAGCCTTTGCGGTAGAGGCCGCCGCCCGCAAGGTGGCCAAGGACTTCCCCAAAACCTCCTTCCTGCTGGGCTCGTCGGGCAAGCCCCAGGCGCCCAACTTCAGCGTGTTCGACAACTACATCCAGGAACCCGCCTACCTCAGCGGCATGATCGCGGGCGGTATGACCAAGTCCAACAAGATCGGCATGGTGGGCGGCTTCCCCATCCCCGAGGTCAATCGCCTGATGCACGCCTTCATGGCGGGCGCCAAAGAGACCAACCCCAAGGTCGAGTTCACCATCACCTTCATCAACAGCTGGTTTGACCCACCCAAGGCCAAGGAAGCCACCTTCGCCATGATCGACAAGGGCGCCGACGTGCTCTACGCCGAGCGCTTTGGCGTGAGCGACGCGGCCAAGGAAAAAGGCAAGCTCGCCATCGGCAACGTGATCGACACCCAGCCGCAGTACCCCGACACCGTGGTGGCATCCGCCATCTGGCACATGGAGCCCAGCATTGACCGGGCGCTGAAGCTGGTCAAGGAAGGCAAGTTCACCGCCGAGGACTACGGCCCGTATTCGATGATGAAGCACAAGGGCTCTGAACTCGCGCCCCTGGGCACGTTCGAGAAGAAGGTGCCTGCCGACATTGTCGCCAAGGTCAAGGCCAAAGAAGCCGACATCCTGGCGGGCAAGTTCACCGTGAAGGTGGACGACAGCCAGCCCAAATCGACGGCCAAGTAAGCACTGAATGTGGCGGGCGCTCCCCCCTGCCCGCCCCCGTTCCAGTCTGTGCACAGGCCACCCCGGCAAAGCGGTGGCCTGTTTGTTTTCAAGCGTTGACTGCGCGCACCGCTGTTTTCTTTGACGAGCCCCCCATGCAACCCCTCCCCGCCGCCAAGCCTTCCCTGATCTCCCGGTGCACACGCCTGCTGGGCGCCCTCACCCTTGCCGCCGTGGTCGCAGGCTGTGCCGCCACCGCGCCCGGCAAGACGACTGTACGGCTGGACGACACGCCCCGCATCGCCGTCATCTCGGCCTTCGCGCCGGAGCTGGCCGTGCTTCTGCCCCAAGTGCAGCAGCCCGCCAAACACAGCATCAACGGCGTAGAGTTCACCACCGGCACGCTCGAAGGCAAACCCGTGGTGGTGTTCCTGTCGGGCATCAGCATGACCAACGCGGCCATGAACACCCAACTGGTGCTGGACCGCTTCAACGTGAGCCATGTGGTCTTCAGCGGCATTGCGGGCGGCGTCAACCCCAGCCTGCACATCGGCGACGTGACAGTGCCCGCGCAGTGGGGCCAGTACATGGAATGGCTGATGGCGCGCGAAGACAAACCCGGCCAATACAGCGCCCCCGCCTGGATGCAAAGCGAGCTCACCCTGCCCGCCTTCGGCATGATGCACCCGCGCCCCGTGGAGGTGCGCTCTGCCGCCCAGCCCAAGCTCACCAAAAAGTTCTGGTTTGAAGCCGACCCCAAAATGCTGGCCACCGCGCGCAGCCTGCAGAACGTGGGCCTGGAGCACTGCCTGGCCGCCACCTGCCTCAAGCAGCGCCCGCAACTGGTGGTGGGCGGCAACGGCGTGTCGGGCCAGGCCTTTGTGGACAACAAGGCCTTCCGCGAATACGCCTTCAAGACCTTCGAGGCCAACGTGCTCGACATGGAAACCGCCGCCACCGCCATGGTGGCGCACAGCAATGGCGTGCCGTACATCGCCTTTCGCTCGCTGAGCGACTTGGCCGGGGGTGGCGAGGGCGAGAACGAAATGGGCACCTTCATGGGTCTGGCAGCCGCCAACTCGGCCAAGGTGCTGCGGGCCTTCCTGGCGGCCTGGAAGTGAGCGCAATGACCCCACAACAGCCTTCGCGATGCGCCGGTAGCCCCTCCCCCCTCGCGGGGGAGGGGTTGGGGAGAGGGCGCGCGTGGAAACGGGCGCAGTGCCTGACCCCAGCGTCCAGCCCCCTCTCCCCCACCCTCTCCCGCAAGGGGAGAGGGAGTAACAGCCGATTGTCGGCAGTGCGTGGCTGATGGCTGATGGACCGCTGATATGTCCAACGTCCTGCGCCTGACCGGCATCACCAAACGCTTCGGCAAGCTCGTCGCCAACGACAGCATCAGTCTGACCCTCGCACGCGGCGAGGTGCTGGCCCTGCTGGGCGAAAACGGCGCGGGCAAGTCCACGCTGATGTCCATCCTGTTTGGGCACTATGTGGCCGACGAAGGCAGCATCGAGGTCTTCGGCCAGCCCCTGCCCCCCGGCCAGCCTCGTGCGGCACTGGCGGCGGGCATCGGCATGGTGCACCAGCACTTCACGCTGGCCGACAACCTCACGGTGCTAGACAACGTGCTGCTGGGCAGCGAGCCGCTGTGGCAGCCCTTCTCACGCCGTAGCGATGCACGGGCCAAGCTGCTGGCCGTTTCGCAGCAGTTTGGCCTGCCTGTCAGCCCCGATGCGAAGGTGGGCAGCCTTTCGGTGGGCGAGCGCCAGCGCGTTGAAATCTTGAAGGCCCTGTACCGGGGCGCCCGCATCCTGATCCTGGACGAACCCACCGCCGTGCTCACCCCGCAAGAGAGCGAGGCACTGTTCGACACCCTGGCGCAGATGGTGGCGCAGGGCCTGTCCATCATCTTCATCAGCCACAAACTGGGCGAAGTGCTGCGCGTATCGCACCGCGTGGCCGTGCTGCGCCAGGGCAAGCTGGTGGCCGAGGCCCCAGCGCAGGGCACCACGCAAGGGCAGCTCGCGCAATGGATGGTGGGCCACGCCATCGAAGCCGCCGAGCGCCGCCCCGCCAAGAACGTGGGCGAGCCCATCTGCACCCTCAGTCACGTGAGCACCGCCCCTACGGGACGCGACCGGCTGAACGATGTGTCCCTCACCCTGCGCGCTGGCGAGATCGTGGCGATTGCGGGCGTGAGCGGCAACGGCCAGGTGGCGCTGGCCGATGTGCTGTGTGGCGTACGCGCAGCCAGTGCAGGCCAGGTCACCTTGCGTGGCGCCCCCTTGCAAGCACAGCCCGCGTGGCTGGTCCGCCAGGGCGTGGCCCGCATCCCCGAAGACCGCCACGCCGTGGGCGTGGTGGGCGACCTGCCCGTGTGGGAGAACGCCGTGGCAGAGCGCCTGCGCGGCCCCTGGTTTGCACACCCGTGGTTCCGCGCCTTCTGGGTCAAGCGCCGCGCGGCGCGCCAGCATGCGCAACGGGTGGCCGAGACATTTGACGTGCGCGGCGGCGGGCCGGATACGCCAGCGCGGTCGCTGTCGGGCGGCAACATGCAAAAGCTCATCCTGGGGCGGGCGCTGATGCCCCCCACGGATGGCTCGGGTAACCCGGCACAAGCTCCTCAGCTCATCGTGGCCCACCAACCCACCTGGGGGCTGGACATTGGTGCAGTGATGTTTGTGCAGCAGCAGCTCATTGCAGCGCGCGATGCCGGAGCCGCCGTGCTGCTGATTTCTGACGACCTGGACGAAGTGCTGGCGCTGGGCGACCGTGTGGCCGTAATGCACGACGGGCACCTGAGCGACGCGAAGCCTGCGGAAGACTGGTCGCGCGAAGCCATCGGTCTGGCCATGGCGGGGGCTACCCCCACCGTTCGGGCTGAGCCTGTCGAAGCCCTGCGTGGCGCTTCGACAGGCTCAGCGTGAACGGTTCGTGTGAACGGATGCCGGATCAGTAAAACACGCCCAAAGCAACAACCCCATGCGACTCGAAAAACGCAACCACACCTCCCCCGCCGCCTACGTGCTGGCACCCGTGGGTGCCGTGGTGTTCACGCTGCTCGTCAGCGGCCTGCTGGTCCTGTGGGCCGGTGCACCCGTGGGCCAGACCTATGCGCTGCTGCTACAAGGCGCCTTCGGTTCAGTGTTCGCACTGACCGAAACCCTCACCCGCGCCACGCCGCTGATCCTGACCGGGCTGGCAGCGGCCGTGGCATTTCGGGCGCGGCTGTTCAACATCGGGGCCGAGGGGCAGCTCTATGCCGGGGCGCTGGCCGCCGTGGCCGTGGGCGGCATGCATGGGGGCACGGGGCTGGAATGGTCGCCGTATGTGCTCTTCCCGCTGATGATACTGGCGGCCGCACTGGCGGGCGCTGCGCTGCTGTTGGGCCCGGCGCTGATGAAAGCGCGGCTGGGCGTGGATGAGGTGGTCACCACGCTGCTGCTCAACTTCATCATGCTGCTGCTGGTCTCGGCCCTGCTCGATGGGCCGATGAAAGACCCGCTATCGATGGGCTGGCCGCAGAGTGTGCCGCTGCAGGGTGATCTGGAACTGTCCAAGCTGGTGCCGCAGACGCGGCTGCACACGGGGCTGCTGTGGGCCGTGTCGCTGGCGGTGATGCTGTGGGCGCTGCTGGCGCGCACGGTGCCGGGGTTTGACATTCGAGCCGCCGGGGCCAATGCGCGGGCTGCGGCTTTTGCGGGCGTGCCGATCACCCGCACCGTGGTGCTGGTCGCCCTGCTCTCGGGTGGTCTCGCAGGCTTGGCAGGCGCTATCGAGGTGGCGGGCCGCACCAGCTATGTGACGCTCGACATGTCACCCGGCTATGGCTACAGCGGCATTGTGATTGCCATGCTGGCCGGGCTGCACCCGCTGGGCGTGATTGCGGCGGGCACCTTTGTGGCGGGCGTGCTGGTGGGGGCCGACAGCATGAGCCGTGCGGTGGGCGTGCCCACCTACATTGCGGATGTGATCGTGGCGACGTCGTTGATTGCGGTGCTGGTCGCGGGGCTGCTGACCCAGTATCGCGTGCGGTGGAAGTGAGCACGCCATGAACAAGCCAATGCATCAGAGCTTTAAGCAAAATCAGCCTCTAGCGCTTATCCAACAAGCGCAAGCAGCTATCAAAAATATAGTAAATCGCAGTGAGGCGGGCGTATGACCGAGCTGCTCGACATCCTCGCCAACCCCGCGTTTTGGATTGCCACGCTGCGCGTGGCCACCCCGCTCATCCTGGGCACATTGGGCGTGCTGCTGTGCGAACGCGCGGGCGTGCTCAACCTGGGCATTGAAGGGATCATGGTGGCCGGCGCCTTTACCGGCTGGCTGGCGGTGTATGCCGGCCATGGGCTGTGGACCGGGGTGCTGGTGGCGGCGCTCACGGGGGCGGTGTTTGGATTGCTGCATGCATGGCTCACCGTGGGGCTGGCGTTGTCGCAGCACGTGTCGGGGCTGGGCATCACGCTGTTGGCGACGGCGCTCAGCTACTACGGCTACCGGGTGAGCTTCCCCAAGGTCAACACGCCGCCCACCATCGAGCCGTTTGCGCCCATGGAGTGGCTGGGCATTCCCATCCTGTCGGCACAGACGCCGCTCACGCTGCTGGCCCTGCTGCTGGTGCCGCTGCTGGCCTGGGTGCTGATGCGCACCCCACTGGGCCTGGCCGTGCGCATGGTGGGCGAGAACCCGCAGGCGGCCGAGGGCCAGGGCATTTCGGTGGCTGCGATGCGCACGGGCGCCATCGTGGCAGGCTCAGCGCTGATGGGGGTGGCAGGGTCGTTCCTCACGCTGTCGGCGTTCAACGCGTTTTTCTTCAACATGATCAACGGGCGCGGCTGGATCTGCGTGGCGCTGGTGGTGTTTGCATCCTGGCGGCCGGGCAAGGCGCTGCTGGGTGCGCTGCTGTTTGCTTTTTTTGATGCGCTGCAGTTGCGGCTGCAGCAGGCGGGCGATGCATGGCTGCCCTACCAGGTGTATTTGATGCTGCCTTACCTGCTGTCCATCCTGGCGCTGGTGCTGGTGGCGCGCAAGGCGGCTTATCCTCAGGCGCTGATGAAGCCTTATCGCAAAGGCGAGCGCTGATCCCACGGAATCTCCACCCATGCTTGATCTCCTCATTACCCACGCCACCCTGCCCGACGGCCGCCAGAACATGTCGATCGCCGTGCAAGGCGGCCGCATTGCCGAAGTGACCGAGGGCCTGCAGACCCCTGCGCACGAAACGGTGGACGCGGGCGGCCTGCTGGTCAGCCCGCCGTTTGTGGACGCACATTTCCACATGGACTCGACCCTGAGCTACGGCCAGCCGCGCGTGAACGAGAGCGGCACGCTGCTCGAAGGCATTGCGCTGTGGGGCGAGCTCAAGCCCACGCTGACGCACGACGCCATCGTGCAGCGCGCGCTGCAGTACTGCGACATGGCCGTGGCGCGCGGGCTGCTGGCCATCCGCAGCCATGTGGACACCAGCCACCCGAGCCTGCTGCCAGTGCAAGCCCTGCTGGACGTGAAGCAACGCGTGGCACCCTACCTGGATTTGCAGCTGGTGGCCTTCCCGCAAGACGGTGTGCTGCGCGCGCCCGGCGGGCTCGACCACCTGAAGCGCGCGCTGGACATGGGCGTGGACGTGGTGGGTGGCATTCCCCACTTCGAGCGCACCATGGCCCAGGGGGCCGAGAGCGTGAAGATCCTCTGCGAACTGGCCGCCGAGCGCGGCAAACGCGTGGACATGCACTGCGATGAATCCGACGACCCGCACTCGCGCCATGTCGAAACCCTGGCGTATGAAACCCAGCGCCTGGGCCTGCACGGCCGGGTGACGGGCTCGCACCTGACCTCCATGCACAGCATGGACAACTACTACGTGAGCAAGCTCATCCCCCTGATGGCCGAGGCCGACCTGGGCGTGGTGGCCAACCCGCTCATCAACATCACCTTGCAAGGCCGCCACGACAGCTACCCCAAGCGCCGGGGCATGACCCGCGTGCCCGAGCTGATGGCGGCGGGCCTGACGGTCGCGTTTGGCCACGACTGCGTGCTGGACCCCTGGTACAGCGGCGGCAGCGCCGACATGCTGGAGGCCGCGCACATGGGCCTGCACGTGGGACAGATGACCAGCCAGGCCGCAATGCGGCAGTGTTTTGATGCGGTGACGGTGAATCCCGCCAAGCTGCTGGGGCTGGAGGGCTACGGCATCGCCCCCGGCTGCCATGCCGACCTGGTGCTGCTGCATGCGCGCAACCCGGTGGACGCGATCCGTCTGCGGGCCGCGCGGCTTGGCGTGTGGCGGCGCGGCCAGCGCGTGGCCAGCAGCCCGGCGCCGGTGGCGCAAGTGCACATTCCAGGGCGGCCTGGCACTGTGAATTTCATGCCCAAATAGCCCCTTCCGCCCGTCTATCAAGCGCGTGCAGCTACATATTCAATAGCACCCTGAACATTCATGCCATGCGCGCAATCGTCTTGCGAAACCGCGCCAGCGCCAGGCTGAACAGCACCGCCCCAATGCCCAGCAGCCACACCAGCGACGGCCACACCACCGCCCAGCCAGCGCCCCGGTAGAGGATGGCCTGGGCCAGTTCGGTGAAGTGCGTGGTGGGCGCCAGCGCCATGCCGTACTGCACCCACAGCGGCATGCTCTCGCGCGGGGTGACGCCGCCCGACAGCATCTGCAGCGGCATCATCACCAGCACCATCAGCAAGCCAAACTGCGGCATGCTGCGCGCCACCGTGGCCATGAAGATGCCCATGGACGTGGTGGCGAACAGGTGCAGCGTGGCGCCCAACAAGAACAGCGGCACCGAGCCCTCTATGGGCACGCCAATCGCCCAGCGGATCACCGCCGTGAGCGACACCCAGGTAGCGACCAGCACCACCAGCGCCATGGCCCAGACCTTGGCCAGCATGATCTCGCCGGGGGTGACGGGCATCACCAGCAAATGCTCCACCGTGCCATGCTCGCGCTCGCGGATCAGCGCAGCGCCGGTGAGGATGATGGAGAGCATGGTCACGATGTTGATCAGCTCCATCAGCGACCCAAACCACGCAGGGTTGAGCGCCGGGTTGAAGCGCGAGCGCACCGTCAGCTCGATGGGCTGGGCGGCCACGGCGCGGTCGCGCTGCACAAACTCGGCCACCTCCAGCTGCACGATCTGCTGCACCGCCCCATTGGCCGCAAACGCCTGCCCCATGCGCGTGGCATCGATGTTGAGCTGCACCTGCGGCACCCGGCCCGCCAGCACGTCGCGCTGGAAATGGGCGGGGATGTGCAGCACCAGCGTGAAGCGGCCTGCGTCCAGCCCCGGGTCCACCTCGCGCATGCTGATCATGGCGGGGCGTGTGAACTGGGGCGGGTAGAAAGCGGTGGCGATGCGTTGGGATAGCGCCGAATCGTCCTCGTCCACGATGGCGATAGGCACGTGGTACAGCGTCTCGGGCTGCGCCATGCCCGCCGAGTACACCGCCAGCGTGGTGGTGTAGACGATGAGGAACAACATGGCCGGATCGCGCCACAGGCTCCATAGTTCCTTGATGCCTAACCGAAAGATGTTGGACCACCGGCCACGCAGTGCCATGTCAGGCCTCCTGCTTGCGTAACAGCAAGATCGCCGCGCCAACGATGACCGGCACCGCCACCAGCATGGGCCAGAACTCGGCCTGCAGGTCTTGCAGGCCCAGCGCCTTGTTGAACACGCCCCGGCTGATGGTGAACATGTGGCTGGCCGGGTAGGCCTCTCCGAACCAGCGCGCAAAACCCGTCATGGACGACACGGGGTTGATGAGCCCTGCAAACTGCACGGCCGGGATGAGCGTGCCCACCATGGCAAAAAACATGGCCGCAATCTGGCTGCGCGTGACGGTGGAGGCCAGGAGGCCCATGCCCGTGGAGCACAGGCAAAACAGCACGGCACCCAGCGTCAGCGTGGCAAAGCTGCCGGTGATGGGCACGCCAAACACCGTCACCGCCGCCAGGCACATCAGACCAAAGTTGAACAGCGCCAGCAGCACATAAGGCAGCTGCTTGCCCAGCATGAATTCGGTGCGCGTGGTGGGCGTCACATACAGGTTGATGATGGAGCCCAGCTCCTTCTCCCGCACCACGGCCAACGCTGTGAGCATGGCGGGCAGCATCAGCAACAGCAGCGGGATCACGGCAGGCACCATGGACGGCAGGCTGCGCACGTCGGGGTTGTAGCGGTAGCGCGGTTCTACCTCCAGCAGGCCCCGGGGCACCACGCCTGTGTGGCTGCGGCTTTGCTCCACCAGCCACTGCTGGTGCAGGCCCTGGGCGTAGCCGATGACGGTTTCGGCGCGCTGCGGCATGGCGCCGTCCACCCACGCGCCGATCTGTACCGGCTGGCCGCGTGCCACATCGCGTGCAAAGCCGGGCGGGATCTCCAGCGCCAGCGATATCTCGGCGGAGCGCATGCGCGCGTCCAGCTCGGCATAGGTGGCAATCGGCGGCTGCTCGGTGAAGTAGCGCGAGCCCGCCAGGTTCAGCGTGTAGGCGCGGCTCAGCGCAGTCTGGTCGCGGTCCAGCACGGCAAAGCGCAGGTTCTCCACGTCCATGCTGATGCCGTAGCCCATCACAAACATCAGGATCAGCGAGCCCAGCAACGCCATGGCGCCGCGCACCGGGTCACGGCGCAGCTCCAGCGCTTCGCGCCACTGGGTGCTGTGGATGCGGGCCAGGCTCTGGCGCAGGCGGGTGGGCCAGGTGGGAGCGTCGTGGGTAGGCACGGGCGATAGCGCAGCGGGCTCCGAAGCCTGCACAGGCACAGGGGCTGGGGCCGTGCCCGCAGCATCCTCCAGATAGCCGATGAAGGCTTCTTCCAGCGTGGCGGCGCCGCGTTTGGCCACGATCTCCTGCGGCGACGCGCTTTCCAGCACCCTTCCTGCGTGCATCAGCGAGATGCGGTCGCAGCGCTCGGCCTCGTTCATGAAGTGGGTGGAGATGAAGATGGTGACCTTGTCGCGCCGGGCCAGCTCCACCATCAGGCGCCAGAAGTTGTCGCGCGCCATCGGGTCCACGCCCGAGGTGGGCTCGTCCAGAATCAGCAGCTCGGGCTGGTGCACCATGGCCACAGCCAGCGACAGGCGCTGGCGCATGCCCAGCGGCAGTTTCATGGGCATGGACCCGCGCACGGCCTGCAGGTCAAAGCGCTCCAGCATGGCCGACACGCGCGCGGGCACCTCGGCCTCGGGCACATGAAACAGCCGCGCGTGCAGCACCAGGTTCTGCTCCACCGACAGCTCGCTGTACAGCGAAAACGCCTGCGACATGTAGCCCACACGCCGCCGCGTGGCCATGTCCTTGGGGTCCACCGGCTGGCCGAACAACCAGGCTTTCCCATCCGTGGCGGGCAGCAGGCCGGTGAGCATCTTCATGGTGGTGGACTTGCCGCAACCATTGCTGCCCAGAAAGCCAAAGATCTCACCGCGCTGGATGCGAAAGCTCACGTGGTCCACCGCCACAAAATCGCCAAAACGCATGGTCAGGTCGCGCGCCTCGATGGCGACGTTGGCTGCGTCGTCTTGCGAGCGGTCCAGCGGCGGAATCTGCACCGCCTTGTGGCCCCGGCGCTTCGCCTCGGGTAGCAGCGCCACAAAGGCCTGCTCCAGCGCACCGTGCCCGGTGCGGGCCATCAACTCGGCGGGGGTGCCGGTGGCCAGAATGCGGCCTTCGTCCATGGCCACCAGCCATTCAAAGCGCTGCGCCTCTTCCATGTAGGCCGTGGCCACGATCACGCTCATGCCCGGCCGTGCGGCGCGGATGCGGCCGATCAAATCCCAGAACTGGGCGCGCGCCAATGGGTCCACGCCGGTGGTGGGCTCGTCCAGGATGAGCAGGTCCGGGTCGTGGATGAGGGCGCAGCACAGGGCCAGCTTCTGCTTCATGCCTCCCGAGAGCTTGCCCGCTGGCCGCGCCAGAAACGGGTGCAGCCCGGTGCTGCGCGTCAGGTCGTCGATGCGACGGCGGCGCTCGGCCGTGTCGTGCCCAAACAGGCGGCCAAAGAACTGCAGGTTTTCTTCCACCGACAACGTGGGGTACAGGTTTTTGCCCAGGCCCTGCGGCATGTAGGCAATGCGGGGGCACACCCGGCTGCGGTGGCGGCTTTTAGCCATGTCGCCGCCCAGCACCTCCACCGTGCCCTGCTGCACCGCGCGGGCGCCCGCCACCAGCGCCAGCAGGCTGGACTTGCCCACGCCATCCGGCCCGATCAGGCCCACCATGCGGCCTGCGGCCACTTCCAGATCAATGTCGGCAAGCGCCACCGTGCGCCCGTAGCGCTGGCCCACGCCGCGCAGACGGGCCACGGGTGCCACGCTGTCTGAAGGGTTCACTGACCGGCCTTGACGGCGAGGTTGGCAGGCCACTCCACTGCGGGGTCCACCCGCAGCCAGGCCACACCGGGCAGGCCGGTCTTGACCTGCTCCTGGTGGCGCAGCAGCAGCGCCTTGTCGATCTGCGCCCGCACGCGGAACATGAGCTTCTGGCGCTCGCTCGCGGTTTCCACCGTCTTGGGCGTGAACTGCGCGGTGCTGGCCACAAACGACACCGTAGCCGGGATCACAAAGCCCGGTGCGGCATCGAGCACGATGCGCACCTCGCTGCCCAGCGCCACGCGACCCGCTACGGTTTCGGGCAAAAAGAAGGTCATGTACACATCACTCAGGTCCACCAGCTGCAGCACCCGTGCGCCCGCGCCCACCACCTCGCCGGGCTGCACCACGCGAAACTGCACGCGGCCATCGCGCGGGGCCTTGAGCTCGCTGTCGGCCAGCTCCACATCAATGCGGGCCAGCGTGGCCTGCAGCGCGCGCACGTTGGCCTCGGCACTGGTCACCTGCGTGCGCGACGCGCCAATGCCCGCCTGTGCGGCCTTGGCCTGGGCCTTGGCTGCGGTCACAGCGGCCTGCTGGCTGCGCACCTTGGCGCGGTCGTCATCGAGCAGTTGGCTGGAGAAAAAACCTTCGCGCGCCAGCTGCTCAGAGCGTGGCAGGCGGCGGCGGGCAGTGTCGAGGTCGCTTTCGCGCTGCGCCACCACGGCCAGCGCAGCCTGGTAGTCGCTCTCGCGCTGGGCCACCTGCACCTGCGCGCTGCTGATGGCCAGCTGCGCCTGCTGCAGCCGGGCCACGGCCTCTTCGCGCTGGGCCTGCAGGCTGTCGATCTGCATGCGGGCCAGGGGTTGCCCGGCTTTCACAAAATCGCCCTCGGCAGCGAGCACATCGAGCACGCGGCCCGCCAGCTTGGTGGCGACGGCGATCTCGGTCGCTTCAATGCGGCCGTTGCCGCTCACAAAACCGGGGCCTGGCCCCTGGGCCTGCCAGGGCGCCCAGCGCAGCAGCAGCCAGCCCCCCAGCAGCACCACGGCCAAAGCCGCAGCGATCTTCCATTGCTTGCTCATGGTCCATCCTTGTGAGCGACGAGGCACATCACGGCCTATCGGGGGATGGTAGCTTTGCACCCCACACAAACCCAAGCCGGGCCACGCCCTCCCTTGACCTGCATCAATCACCCCCCGAACATCCGGCCTGCACCGGCCCCGGGGCCGATCCCTGAACCGAAAGTCATGACTGCCCACACCCCTCCCCTGTCGGACACCCTCGCCTGGCTGCTGGGCCGTCCTGTCAGCCCCGAAGACGGGCTGCCGGAAGATGAACTGGCTGCCGCAAGCCATCGCCTGGGGTGCCAGGTGCCTCCTGCCCTGCACGCTTACTACGCCGCCGTGGGCAGGCGTGCCGATTTGATGGCCGGTTTTCAGCGGTTTGCGCCGCTGCAGGATCTGCAGTGCCTGGGCAACAAACTGCTGTTTCTGGAAGAAAACCAGGCCGTGTGCTGGTGGGCCACCGATGCGCAGCAGCGGGTATGGCAAACCACCGACCTGGACGCCCCCGACTGGCACGAGGAAGACGTGGACCTCGATGAGTTTTTACACGCCATCGCCTACTACCAGATGGCGCAGGGCGGCTACCCGTTCTGCGGCATGCGCGCGTGCCATGGGTTCTCAACGCATGGGGACCTGGCAGCGCTGCTCCAAGCCATGCAGGCGCAGGCCGTGGTGGATGCAGCGGGGCTGCGCATCTTCACCGTGGGGCCGCAGGCGCTGGTGTGGTACCTGCATGCCGAGGAGGCGCTTGCAGAGCCAGGCCTGTTCCTGAGCGCCCTGGACGCCGATCGCTTTGAGGCGCTGTGCGCGCGGTGGGGTTTTGATGACCTGGGCTGATCTCGCCACAGAAAATACAGGCTAAAAATGGCTCTAGCGCTTTATAGACAAGCGCAAACAGCTATATTATTTATAGCAAACCACTCTTCAAGGACCTGAACTCAGCCACCCACACCGCCCGGCTGGGCCGGAGCGCCGCTCAACCATGCACATCAAAGGCCGACAGATGGTTGGCCAGGTGCATGGCGTGCGCCTGCTCATACTGCGCCTTGGTCAGAGTTCCGTAGGCAAAGTGCGGGTGCAGTGGCCCGGTATGGATGGCGAAGTCCTGCACCGATTTGCGAAGTCGCGCCAGGGCGGCTGACGCGTCCGGGGTAGGCGCATTCAGCGTTGGCGCGCCAGGGATGGGTTCTGCCAGGTTGTGGCTCATGCGGCCACGCAGGGCAAACACCTTGAAAGCCGCTGCACCCAGCGTGTTCTGGAACAGCGCCGACTTCGGCGTTGGAAAACCTTGCAGCGAAAATTCGATGCTCTGGGCGCAGTGCTCCAGTGTCTGCGACCAGTTCCAGGCCGTGGCGGGCGCCAGCGGCTGCACCGCAGCGCTGGCAAGACGCTCCACCTCCTGCATGGCGGCTGCAATGGTGCCGAAGACGAGTTGCCGGTCATTGCCCGGCTTGTAGGCCAGGTAACCAGCTCCTGCCACGGCGGCAACACCCAATGCAGCCAGCCCCGTGCCGGACTTGAGGAATGCCCTGCGCGGCGCAACGGGCACGGAGGGCTGCGTCACATTGGGCAAGGCGTTCGGGTTGCTGCTGTGGGAATTCGCGGCCATAGGTTGGAGGGTGTGGTGGTGCTTTGGTGATGGTCTGGCATTGCGCGACCTGGGAGCCCCTCACGATCACGCCAGAGATCGCAAACAGGCGCCTGCCATTGTGCAGCGGGTCCCCACGGCTGTGGTGCCCCCAAGGTCGGGCAGCCGACACAGCAGGCGTTTCCCCAAGGCCGAGGCGGGCAGGCAACGCCGAAATGCACCTGCCCCCCAGGGCACAACAACAACAACAACAACAACAACAACAACAACAACAAGCACGAAGGCCACAGCGAACGCAGCCCGGCAGTTCAAGCGGTCTTCGCCAACGGCGCCGCAGGCGGGAGCAAGGTCTTTTCTGACAGCTCCACCCGGTTGCGCCCACGTTCCTTGGCAAGGTACATGGCCTCGTCGGCACGCTGCAGCGCAGCGCCTGCCGTGTCCCTCCGGACACACAGGGTCACGCCCACACTCACGGTCAGCGGGATGGACTGCGGGCCTGCGGCTAAGGGCTGGGACTCGACCAGTGCGCGCAGGCGCTCGGCCACAGTCAGTGCGCCGGCAGGGTTGGCGTTGGGCAGGAAGATGGCGAACTCTTCGCCGCCCAGGCGCCCCATCACGTCTTCCTTGCGCAGGCAGCGCTGGGCCAGCATGACAAAGTGCCGCAGCACGTCGTCCCCCGCCCGGTGGCCCCAGGTGTCATTGATGCTCTTGAAGTGGTCCAGGTCCATCACCAGCACGGGCAGGTCCGCCCGCGTACGCTGGGCACCGCTGATGGCTTTGTCCAGCAGCGTGAGAAACGCCCGGCGGTTGAACACATTGGTCAGGGGGTCCACCTCAGCCAGATGCCGAAGCTCGCTGGTGATGAACTCATTGGCCAGAATCAGCGCCCCAAACCCCAGCAGCACCACCGCCACGATGGACTCCAGCAGCACAAACTGCGATACCAGCGCCACCACCCCGGCATCTGGGCTGCCGCCCGACGCCACCGGGCTGAGCTGGAACAGCAACGGCCGCAGCAACAGAAAAAGGCCATGGAGCCCTGCGACCAGCGCCAGCAAGTAGCGCGCAGGCACGCGGCGCACACCCCCTTCGGCCAGCGTGCGCGCGGTGAGCAAAAAACAGATGCCGGGGCCCAGACCCGAGAACGCAAACCGCATCCCCAGATGGGGCTGCACAACGGTGTAGTACACCGACGCGAGCACCAGCGCACCGATACCGACCACCGCGTAAAGATGGGAAAACGGCCGCCGCCCCACGTACATGCGGCTGGCCATCAGGCACAGGTAGGCCGCGAGTGAGACCGAGCCCTGCGAAATCACCACCCCCACCACCTCGGGAAACCAGTCCCGCACGACCAGACTGGAACTGAACACGGATCCCAGCAGGAACGACACCATCCACAGGCGAAGGCCGGGGATGTTCCGGTTGAACAGCCACACGGCATACAGCACCGTGGTAATCAGCGCTGTCAAAAGCACTGCAATGATGAGAAGTGTGGGGGTGTGCACTGTGAGGGCGCTCGGGCGGGCGGCTTGAATGTTAACCGGGCCGCCGGTGTACGCCGCGCGGCGTTGCGGTTTTCCCGGGCCCATGCGGAGGCTCCGACTGACGCGAGCGGGTTGGGCAAGGCACCAAATCGCAGGCGGTACACAGGACGAGCGCAGCCACAACGCTCAGTAAGGAGCTATCCGCCGCGTCAGCCCAGCACATTGCACTCGCGGCGCAGCAGGGCCAAGGCGTCGTGCATCTGGTAGTCCATGTCGCTGAGCAAGGTCTTTTCTGCGTCCTGCACAAAGCTGGTCCACAACGCCACGTAGTCCTGCTGGTGCACACCGGGCGCATGGGCCCGAATGAATTCAGTGGCCAGCACGGGCTGCAGGCCGGACTTGCGCACCTTGCGTACCAGGCTGGCGGCGGTCTTTTCGGTCAGCAGGGTTTTCTTGGGCACACCGGCCGCCAGGCACAGGAACAGGGTGAGCAGCGAGTGCTCGTCGTCGTTGCCCTGGGTGGTTTTGGTCCAGGTCTTGCTGGCGGGCAGCGGGGGGTCGCCCCCCTCCTCCAGCGCATCCAGGCTGCGGTGAAAGCTGTCCACCTCGGCCAGTGGGTCATCCAGCAGAAAGTAGCGCGCACGGAAAGCACCGGTGGGGCGCAGCAGCGTACGCACAGGCGTGGCCGCGTCGAGCAGCTTGGGCAGGTCGGTCAGCACACTGGCGCAATGCGCGGACACCACTTCGCGCAGTTCGGCTGGCAAACCGGGAGGCAGGCGCAGCTGCGCAGGGGGCGCCTGCTTCTTCTTGCGCTGTGCCGTCAGCACCTTCTCAAACGCTACCGTGTGGGGCCATTCGCCCAGGTCCATGGCCTTGGGTGCCAGGGCCAGCATGAGCAGGCCCATGCGAATAACGGCTTCTGCGTCGGCACCGGCGGCCTCCAGCTCGTCCGGGTCCAGGTCGAACTGCTCGGCCAGCCACTGCGCAGCATGGATGGCCTGCGCAATCTGGGTGCGGCGCGCCAGCTCGGCCCGGTAGTCGGCATGGCTGCGCAGCGACCACACCGCCAGCAGCGGCGTTTCGGCATCGGCATAGCCAGCCATGCCGAAGTTGCTGCTCTCGGGCATGGCAATCAGGCGCTTGAGCATGTCCGAGCCCCCTTTGGAGCGCGATAGCAGCGAATGGTCGCGCAGCGACAGGGCCGCATCGTGCAGATCGCCCCCGGTCGTCTCCAGCAGGTACAGGCTGATCAGGTTGACCATGCGGTCCCGCGCCTTCTCCAGCTCGGGCCGCAGAAACTCGCTGCCAAAGTAACGCGCAATCTGCACCATGCCCTTGGGCGCATCGGCATTGATGGCGGCCAACTTGTCGGCGCCAATCACGCCATGCTGAACACCATAGGCCAACGCCTTTTCAAAGAAAGGGCGGGCGTCGTGGAGCTGCAGGGCGTTCGCGACTGCAACCGGATGGGCATCAGAGGAAGGCGTATCGGGCAGGGTCATGTGGGTATCCATCGCGCTAGGTGTTGCTCACGGGTCCGGCAACTGGCGCGGTCCCAGGCCAGGACCGCCGGGCAAGGGCCGCCAAGCTGCGTATGCGGCGCTTCGCTTGAGTGCGAGGGCGGTGTCCCCCTTCCCGAATGGCGCAGCCATTCGAGAGAAGGGGGAAGGCGCAAAGCGCCTCAGGGGGTTGCTCTCTAGATCGCCGATTCTTCATCGGACGTGCGGGCTGCAGGCGTTGCCTTGCCGCGATCCGTTTCGCTGGTCTCGAACTTGCCGTCGTCTTCCTCGGCGGGCGACTCGTCCACCTCTTCCAGCCCCAGGTCAAAGGCACGGGCCTTGGCACGCAGCACCAGCAAGGTTTCGATGAACAGATCGCGGCACTCGTAGCGCAACAGCCAGGCCATCTGCATCCAGTCGCGGTCGGCCACTTCGTCCAGGTCGATGCGCGGCTGCACGTAGCCCGAGGCGAGCAGCTCGTCGTCGGTCAGCGTGGGGCCGTAGTCTTCCACCGCGTCAAACGTGCCGGTGCGGGCAAAGGCTTCGATGCGGCTCCACTTTTCGGCAAAGTAGTTGGCCAGGGCCTCGGCGCCCCCTTCGAGGTCGCCGATGGCCGTGAGAAATTCCACCGGGTCGGCGTCGTCACGGAAGATGACGGCGTTGACCATGTTGCGCAGGTGCGTGTGCGTGAGGTCTTTGTACTGCTTTTCCAGCACCATGGCGCGCGCAAACTGCTCGGGGGTGACCAGCATGTTGACCACCGAGGCCTTGGAGTCGTCGTACTCGCGCATCACGGCCAGAATGTCCTTGGGCGCCAGCTGGTCCAGCACCACCATCAGGGCGTTGTCGCCTTCGGCATCCGCCAGCTCCGACAGGGCCGACTCGGCGCCCACGATGTCACCTGCCGCAATCAGGCTGGTGGTCTTGGTGATCAGGGCGAGGTGTTGGTTGTTGCTGCTCATCGTCATTCCTTGCGGTCAAAGCCCGCATCGGCCAGCCAGTTGGCGCTGGCCTCTTCGCGGCTGCGGCTGTTCTGCGGGTCCATCGCGTCATCGGCACTCAAGGCGCTGTAGTCGTCGTCGTGCTCGGGCGTGTCTTCGCCGTCCTCTTCGGCTGCGTCGCCGTCACCGTGTGCACTAGCTGCCGCAGCCGGTGCCAGGCGGGCGTGCTGCTGCAGGTACTCCAGCCCCGCGGCCACCACCATGAAGCGTGCGCCCTGGGGTTCGCGCAGCACGGTTTGCGCCAGGCTGCGGGCCCAGGGCTCCAGCGCAACGGCCTGCGCAAGGCTTTGCCAGTCGGGCAGTTCGTCCACCGGCAGGCCCAACAGGTGTTCCATCACCGTCGGCTTGGAAAAACGAAAACCCTGGTGGAACACCACGGCCACCATCTCGGGGGCCAGCTCCATCATCTGGACCAGAAAGGCGATTTCATTGCGCTTTTCGGCCAGGCGCTTGCGCAACACATCCTTGCCTTCGGAGTCGGAAACCAGGTCGTCCAGCTCGGCCTGGTAGGCGGAGCGCAGGTCGTAGAAATAAGGGGAGAGTTTCACGGGGTGGTCGTTGTCAAAATGCGCATGGAATAGGCTTGCCAGATCTCTTGGGCGGTCTGCAACGGGTCGTCCAGCAGGTTGCGGCGGCGGTTGTCGTCGTAGGCCTGGCGGGCTGTCTCGTCAGACAGCACCTCGTAGGCCTTTTGCACGGCCTGAAAGCGCTGGGCAGCGTCGGGGGCGTCGTTGCGGTCCGGGTGGTAGAACGACGCTTTCTGGCGAAAGGCCTTCTTGATATCGGCCAGCGATGCGTTGGCCGCGAGCCCGAGGGCGGCGTAGTGGTCTGCAGTCATGGAAGATGCGATGAAGCGGGAGCGGGGGCAGGATGCAACCAGCGCCGGCCACCAGGCCAGCGGGCCACCGCCATCAGCCGCCCAGGCTCACAAATACGTTCTGCACGTCGTCGTTCGAATCGATGGCGGCCAGGAAGTTCTCGACCTCTTCAAGCTGCTCCGCCGTGAGGTTGGCGGGGTTCACCGGGTTCTTGGGCTTGTAGCCCAGCTTGACCGACAGCACGTTGAAGCCGTGGGCGGGCAGCGCACGGCTCACCAGGTCCAGGTCGGTGGGGTCGGTCCAAAAGGTGGTGGTGCCTTCTTCGTCGCCCGCTTCAAAATCTTGGGCACCGGCTTCGATGGCGGCCAGCTCGGGGTCGGCGTCCGGCGAGGCGGGTTCGGCCTCGATCATGCCGACATGGTTGAAGTCCCAGGCCACCGAGCCCGAGGTGCCCAGTTGGCCCTTGCGGAACAGCACGCGCATTTCGGGCGCGGTGCGGTTGACGTTGTCGGTCAGGCATTCGACCATCACGGCCACCTGGTGCGGCGCAAAGCCTTCGTAAATCACGCGCTCGTAGTTCACGGCATCAGCACCGGTGCCCGAGCCCTTCTTGATGGCACGCTCCAGTGTGTCCTTGGGCATCGATGCCTTGCGGGCCTGCTCGACCACCAGGCGCAGGCGCGCATTGCTGGCTGGGTCGGCACCGCCGCGCGCGGCCACGGTGATTTCCTTGACCAGCTTGCCAAACAGCTTGCCCTTGGCATCGGCCACCTGTGCCTTGCCTTTTGCTTTCCACTGCGCGCCCATGGTGATGTCTTTCTTGGAGTTGCGGCGCGCCAGGGCGCCTGTCGATAGGTAGGTAGATGCGGGAGGCCCATCCGGGCACCAAAAGCCCTGGAAAAAGCCTCCGTGCCGGTTGGAACCGAACCCTATAGGGTACCACTGAGCCGTCCGTTGCCTTGCCGCCACGCCCAAGTCAACGCCCGGCGAGGGGGCAGGTAACCTCAGCACCATGCAGTCCCTGCGCCTGCCCTTCTCTGTCTCCGTCTTTCAGGACCGCTGATGCTCAACACCTTGTGGCTGGGTTTTTTTCTGACCGCTGCCGTGGCCGCGCTGGCCCAGTGGCTGTTGGGCGGCAATGCCCAGATCTTTGCCGCCATGGTCGAGGCCTTGTTTGCCATGGCCAAGTTATCGGTCGAGGTGATGGTGCTGCTGTTTGGCACGCTCACGCTCTGGCTGGGCTTCTTGCGCATTGCCGAGAAGGCGGGCGTGGTGGACGCACTGGCGCGCTGGCTGGCGCCGCTGTTTCGGCAGCTGATGCCCGGCGTGCCCAGCGGGCACCCTGCCCTGGGCCTGATGACGCTGAACTTTGCCGCCAACGCCCTGGGGCTGGACAACGCGGCCACCCCCATGGGCCTGAAGGCGATGAAAGCGCTGCAAGAGCTGAACCCGCAACCCGACACCGCCACCAACGCACAAATCCTGTTCCTGGTGCTGAACGCCTCGTCGCTCACGCTGCTGCCCGTCAGCATCTTCATGTACCGCATGCAGCAAGGCGCGCCCGACCCTACCCTCGTTTTTCTGCCCATCCTGCTGGCGACCTCTGCTTCGACGCTGGCGGGCCTGCTCAGCGTGGCCGTGGTGCAGCGCCTGCCGCTGTGGCGCCCCGTGGTGCTGGCCTATCTGCTGCCCGTCGCGCTGGTGCTGGGCGGCTTCATGGCGCTGCTCACCACACTCAGCGCGGCGGCGCTGTCGCAGCTGTCGTCCCTGTTGGGCAACCTCACGCTTTTCGGGCTGATCGTGCTGTTCGTGGCGCTGGGCGCGTGGCGCAAGGTGCCCGTGTACGAGGCCTTCATAGACGGCGCACGCGAAGGCTTTGACGTTGCCAAAAGCCTGCTCCCCTACCTGGTGGCCATGCTGTGCGCGGTGGGCGTGTTTCGCGCATCGGGCGCGTTGGGTTATGTGCTGGACGGCATCCGCTGGTGCGTGGAACTGGCTGGCACCGACACCCGGTTTGTGGACGCCTTGCCCACCGCCCTGGTCAAGCCCTTTTCCGGAAGCGCCGCGCGCGCCATGCTGATCGAGACCATGCAGACCCAGGGCGTGGACAGCTTTGCCGCCCTGGCCGCCGCCACCATCCAGGGCAGCACCGAAACCACCTTCTATGTGCTGGCTGTGTACTTTGGCGCAGTGGGCATTCAGCGCGCGCGGCACGCCGTGGGCTGCGCGCTGCTGGCCGAGCTGGCGGGCGTGGTGGCAGCCATTGCGGTCTGCTACTGGTTCTTCGGCTGAGGGCTGAAAATTTGAATAAAAATAGCCTCTGCCGCTTATACATCAAGCGCTAGTAGCTATTAATTTAATAGCAACTGACGCACTACCCCAGAGCCGTATCCAGCAGCATCATGATGACAAACCCCAGCATCAACCCGCCCGTGGCCCAGGCCTCGTGGCCCTTGCGGTGGGACTCGGGAATGATCTCGTGGCTGATCACAAACAGCATGGCCCCGGCCGCAAACCCCAGGCCCCAGGGCAGCAGGCTGGCCGATGTGCTGACCACCGCAGCCCCCAGCACGGCCCCGATGGGCTCGACCAGGCCAGAGGCCATGCCCAGCCCCACCGCCAGCGCACGCCGGTAGCCCGCCGCCAGCAGTGCCATGGCCACCACCAGGCCCTCGGGCACGTCCTGAATGGCGATGCCCGTAGCCAGCGCGTTGGCCCGCAAAGGGTCGCCACTCGCATGCGCCACGCCAATGGCCAGCCCCTCGGGCAGGTTGTGCAGGGCAATCGCAAACACAAACAGCCAGGTGCGCTGCAGCGTGCGCGATGCCGGGGCACCCTCCACGCCCTTGATGAAATGCTCGTGCGGCAGCAAGCGCTCCATCCACAGCAGCACCAGCGCCCCCAGCAAGATGGCCGATCCCACCGTGCCTCCGGCGGCCCAGGCGCTGGCCCCACCCGCGCGCGCCGCGTGGATGCCGGGGATGATGAGTGAGAACGAACAGGCCGCAAGCATCACGCCCGCGCCAAAGCCAAACAACGTGTCCTGCGTGCGCTCGGACAACCGTTGCGCCAGCAGCACCGGCACGGTGCCCAGCGCCGTGGCCAGCGCGGCAGCCAGGCCGCCCCACCAGGCTGCTTCCACAGCGGGCTGGCCCGCAACCCACTGCCACGCCTGGGCCACAGCGGCCACGATGCCCAGCAGCACAATGCCCAGGCCCAGCCACTGCCGCCAGCGCAAGACCGGGGCGCGCCCTGCGGGCTGGGTGGTGGGCGCGGTGTCGGGCGCTGTGTCGGGCGAAGTGGGCGGCATCTGCATGGCGGCGGCTCCGGGTGTGGGCAACAGGTGGGTCTAGAAACAGGAATCGCTGTGCGAAGCGGTCACGCCCGGGCCAGCGCAAAGCGGCGTGCCACCTCGACCCAGTCGATCACGTTGTAGAAAGCCGCGATGTACTCGGGGCGGCGGTTCTGGTACTGCAGGTAATAGGCGTGCTCCCACACATCCAGCCCCAGGATCGGGGTGTTGCCCGACATCACCCCCGCCATCAGCGGGCTGTCCTGGTTGCCCGTGCTCTCCACCACCAGCTGGCCCGCAGCATTCACACACAGCCAGGCCCAGCCGCTGCCAAACCGCGTCAGCGCCGCCTTGGTGAATGCGTCCTTGAACGCGGCAAAGCCGCCCAGATCGGTGTCGATGGCGCGCGCCAATTCCCCCTCAGGCTGCCCGCCGCCCTGGGGCGACATCACGCGCCAGAACAGGCTGTGGTTGGCATGCCCGCCGCCGTGGTTGCGCACGGGGCCCTGCAGGTTTTCGGGCAGCAGCACCAGGCGCGCCACCAATTCATCAATGGGCAGATCGGCATGGGGCGTGCCGTCCAGCGCGGCGTTCAGGTTGTTGATGTAGGTCTGGTGGTGCTTGGTGTGGTGGATCTCCATCGTGCGTGCGTCGATGTGAGGCTCCAGCGCGTCGTAGGCAAAAGGCAAGGCAGGCAGCGTGTAAGGCATGGTTCTTTCGGTCGGGTTGAGAAAAGGAAGGCAGAAGGCGTATCTGGTGCGGCACGCAAAAACCAGCGCGGGGCGAAGCGGCCCGGCCACCCAGCGGGCCACAAGAGGCCCCAGCGGGTGGATGGCCACGTGGCCATCAGGGCCGCTTGGCAGCGCGCCCAGAGCCGCCCACGGCAAGCGCCTCGGCAATGGCAGGGTGGGGACCATGGCTGCGCACATGGGCCAGCAAGGCGGCATGGGTCTCGCGGCCATGCCGCAACGCTGCCTGGCGCAGCGCTGCGCCACACTGGCCATCGGCCACCAGGTCCTGCAGCAGCCCATGAACCCGGCACAGCAAACGCGCAGCAGCATCGGGCGCGGCCGCCTGCACCTGCAAATCGGCGACGTTCAGGTGCGACACCACCAGGGCCGCAATGCAATCGTCCTCACGCCCCGCCGGGGGCGTTTGCTGCAGCAGGCGCAATGCCAGTGCCAGCGCCTGCTGCTCAAACGCCAGCGCCATGGCCATCTGGCCCATCTGCCCGGCAGCGCGGGCGCGCTGCATGGCGCGCTCCCACTGGGGCAAGGTGGCGGGGACTGGCAACACACCTGCAGAGGTGGCGGTGCAGTCAGGGGTGTGGGGGTGGGTGGTGGCGCCCATCAGGTCCATCGCAAAACTCCTTTTGAGGGAGCCTTTTGCGGTGGACGGGGTGTAGCGTACTCAGGCCATCAAATGATAACCATTTGCATTTGCAATGTCCAATAGACAGCGTGCTCCGGGCTGTTGGCTTGCCGGATCGACGTGCGAATGCAAGGACGTTGAGGTGCCAGCATTGAAAGGATGCCCGCTTTACTGCCAAGCTCGGAGCAACGCTTGAACGACTTGGTCCTGGCCTATTGGCAGGCTATAGTTTGCTCAGCGAAAGACGTGCCGGTTTTCTCGAAAAATTTATACCCGAATATTTCCGCAGCACATCCATGGCAATACCAAGCTGCAATCAACTCCCAAGAATAATCCGCATCCAAAATATCCCGTACCGTCCAGTTTATTTCTCAGACTCTGCGATATACATTAATCTAGGCTTCCAATGCATACCCCACGAGGCGCTCCCCAGCAATCAGAAGATAATATATGGAAATAATTAAGCAAAACAGAAAGGAGCAACCATGTCGGCATGGAACAACTTCCTAAAGCAAGTTCGGAAAGCCGAGGAGGAACTAGGTAACCCGAGGGAGATTTGGTACAGAGGTCACTCAAATCACGCCTGGAACCTCACTCCAAGCCTGCTTCGGGAGAATGACTGGGAGAGGAAAGAAAAGGAACTATTTTTGGAGTTCACAAAAACAGCCTCTCGCCTTTTTGAAAAAAGATCCAATGATTGGGAAACGCTGTTTGATATGCAGCACTATTGGATACCAACCAGACTCCTTGACTGGACCACTGTCATGGGTGTCGCAATCGCTTTCATTTTGCACAGCGAATATAGCGATGCGGAAGATAGCGCCTTATATGTGCTAGACCCATCCGCACTTAATCGCCTCAGCGGACGAAATGATGTGATCAACATCCCCGAGGACAAGTCCTTTGAATACAAGACCATTTACTGGGAAAAGAGACCCGTTCAAATCGAAAAACCTTTGGCGATAAGGCCATCGCAACAAAGTGATCGCCTGAGAGCCCAAAAGGGAACCTTCACCGTAGCAGGAACACTTGGGGCGGGGTTCGAAGCATCAGCGAACAAGTGCTTCAAAAAGATAATTCTTCCGAGCGACGCCAAGGGTGAAGCCAGGGATTTTTTGAAGTGGGCCAACTTAGATGAATACACCATATACCCCGATATTGTCGGCATGGCCTATCACATTAAGAGAAAAGTTCTCTAAGGAAGAAAAATGCAACTCAGCAAAAAAGATAGAGTTCTCTTAATCAACCAGTACAGAATCCTTGCAGCCTTAGACAAGGATAGTTCGGATCATTATGACGAGCTAATCGGAATACTTGAAAACGGATACGAAATATTCTACTCAATGCTCGACCAATGGATTTCGGACGACATGCCAACCGAGGAGGGTCAGTTCGTCCTAAAAATCCTCGATCTTTATAGAGCTATTGAGGACACCAAACGGTCAACAAAAAACTCGGAGCTTATGTCTCATCCGTACGCTATATTTAGGGGTTTTGATGGAAACAACGAGACTGAGTACATGGGTTTTTGCCGCTTCCTAATCGAAAAGCAAGGGAAATTCCAAGAGCAACAGCAGTATCTTATCAAAAACGACAACCTTAATAGTCATGCACCGATGATAGATAAGTACAAACGCATGTTAGCTGCAGCTGAGGACGTAGTTGATATTTGGGATATGAGCGCCGATGAGGCAATAAAAATCCTTGCAGCATAAAAATCGCAATGGCGCGTGAAGTACATCACGTCAAAACCAGGTCATGCACTTCTCCGTTCCCTTCCACTCCGCGCCACAGCCTAATTGTCGGTTCAACGCGGACGCCAACACTGGCCATGGCCAGTGTTGGTACCCTACGCGCTTCGCGCTCCGGCGCCGGTTGACCTGGGCGTTAGACCACACATGAGCACTCACCTCTCATGGCCCACCAAAATCGCAGTTTGCTTCGGCATCCTGGGATTTGCTTACGCGGTTGCGGAGGATCTGGTGCCTGCGCTTCGGCCAGGCCCTCCAGAATCCGCCATTCGAACGTGTGAGCGGTTCCCGTCTGGAATGGAGATGTCTCAGGTACGTGACGTTGCCGCGAAGGGTGGCCTTCGCATTAGCGAGGCGAATGGCACTACCCTGGTTGGGGCTGGGGGCAGTTGCAAATGTGCGCTCGACGGACCGAGTGGGCGAATTCAACGGAATCGTGTCATATGTGAACATACTCACCGAATCCTGTTTGGCCACGCTGCGTGATACGGTCTAGCTTGGGTTGACAACTCACTTTCCCCAGCCGCCACCAGCATCTGCTCGCGGCCCCTCAATCCCCCAGCCCCTCCTGCATCCCCCCATCCGGCGCAGCTACCAGCTCCCACTCCGCCAACTGCTCATTGGTCGCAATCAGCCGTCCCACCAGCAGCTTGATAAACGCTTTGTCAAAGCGCGACTGCAGATCCTCCGACGCCTCGCGCAGTGCGGGGTTGCGCACTTTAAGAACCAGCACCTCGGTTTGGGCCACAGCGGTGGCGGTGCGCATCTTGTTGTCGGGGCGCAGGTAGGTCATCTCGCCCAGTGTGACGCCGGGGCCCAGGGTGCTGAGGTTCCAGCCTTGGCGGCTGACGGCGACCTGGCCTTCGATGAGGATGCAGAACGAGTCACCCGGCGTGTTCTCGCGCATGAGCACGGTGCCGCGCTCCAGGCGGCGCCAATGCCCCAAGCGCATCAGCTCCCACAGGGCCACGTCGTGAAAGTCGGCAAAAAACGGCAGTGTACGCAGGCGGGCAAATCGTTCGGCCTCGGTGTCTTGCGATTTTTGCCGGGGTAAGCCTCGATGGGCAGACAGCAGGGCCTGGGCAAAGTCTTGCCAGGTGGCAAAGCGCTCGGAAGGCTGCTTGGCCAGGGCGCGCAGCAGCACGTCGTCCACATGGGCGGGCAGCGACGCGCGCAGCAGGCTGGGCGGCGTGGGCGCTTCGTTGCTGATCTTGTAGAGCGTGGCGAAGTCGGTGTCGCCATCGAACGGGCGGCGGCCGGTGAGCAGCTCGTACACCACCACGGCCAGCGAGAACATGTCGCTGTGGTGGGTGAGGTCTTGCTCGCGCACCTGTTCGGGTGACATGTACGAGGGCGAGCCCACCAGGCCCGCCAGCTGCGTGGCGTCGCTGCGCAGCGACAGGGCGGCCCCAAAGTCGGTCAGTTTGACGTCGCCGTCGCGGGCGAGCATGAGGTTGGCGGGTTTGATGTCGCGGTGGACCAGACCTTCGCGGCAGGCGTAGTCCAGGGCGTTGCAGCACTTGAAGGCGATGTCCAGCACTTGGGGCACGGGCAGCAGGGTGTCGGGGGCGGCAAAGTCGGACAGCGGCTGGCCGTCGACGTATTCGAGTACCAGATACGGGGGCAGCGCTTGCTCATCGGCGTCGAGCAGGCGCACGATGTTGGGATGGCGCAGGCGGCGAGAGAGTGCGGCCTCGTTGCGCAGCAGCTTGCGGTAGCGCTCGGCCTGATCGTGTTGCTTGAGCAAGTGCATATGCACCTGCTTGATGGCCACCTTGCGGCCCCGGAAGCCGTCGAGCCCCAGAAACACGGTGCCACTGGCCCCCCTGCCCAGTTCGCGCTCGATACGGTACTTGCCGATGCTGGCGGGGAGTGCCGAGGGTGCTGTAGCCATGGGGTGCTCCTGGGCAGGGCGTTGGCGTGGCGTTGACGGGGCGTCTTCAGATCAGGCGTGTGCAAGCGCCTGCTCGAAGTCGGCAAGCAGGTCTTCCGGGTCTTCCAGGCCTACCGACAGGCGGATCATGCTGTCGGCAATGCCCATGGCGGCGCGCACCTGGGCACCCGCCTCCCAGAAAATCGTGTGCGCCACGGGGATGATGAGCGTGCGCGTGTCGGCCAGCCCCGTGGCCTTGATGGGCAGCTGCAGGCGGTTGCACACGGGCAGGCATTGGTCGGGGTTGCGCAGCTCGAACGACAGCAGCCACGAGCCGGCTTTGAGGTGCTTCTTGGCAAAAGCATGCTGAGGGTGAGAGGGCAGCATGGGGTACAGCACGCGCGAGACTGCGGGGTGTGCCTCCAGCCACTGCGCCAGCGCCAGGGCTGTGGCGCTGGTGCGGTCCATGCGCAGCGACAGGGTTTCGGCCCCCAGCGCCAGCTGGTGCGCGGCGTGCGACGATAGCGTGCCGCCCATGTCGCGCAGGCCCTTCTTGCGAAGCTGCTGCAGGCCCCAGCCCTTGGGGTCGCCCTTGCGATAGGGCGCGAAGATGTTGGGGTACCCGCTCCAGTCGAACAGGCCGGTGTCGGTCACCGCGCCGCCCAGCGCAGCGCCCTGCCCGCCAATGCTTTTGGTGAGCGAGTTGAGCACCAGCCCTGCGCCCACAGTGGCTGCACGGAACAGATAGGGCGAAGCCACGGTGTTGTCCACCACATAAAGCAGACCGCGCTCACGGCAGATGGAGCCCACGCCTTCCAGGTCGGGGATCTGCGTGCCGGGGTTGGCAATGGTCTCGACAAACACCATGCGCGTGTTGGGCCGTACGGCGGCGGCCACGTTGGCGGCGTCAGTCACATCCACCAGCGTTACCTCGATGCCCAGGTCGGCCAATGTGCCAAACACGCTGTTGGTGTTGCCGAACACAAACTGGCTGGCCACCAAGTGGTCGCCCGCCTTGAGCAACGTGAGAAAAATCGCACAGATACCCGCCATGCCCGTGGCGAAAGCGATGGTGCCCTGGCCTTTTTCCATCTGGGTGATCTTGGCCTCCAGCGCTGCCGTGGTGGGCGTGCCCTGGCGGGAGTAGTTGAACCCCCCTTTCGCTGTGCCCTGGAACACGGCGATCAGGTCTTCGACCTTGTCATAGCCATACTGAACGGACGTATGGATCGGCTTGTGGATGGCCCCATGCTCAGCGCCGCCCAGGCGGTCGGCGTGCACGATCTGGGTGGTGAAACTGTGGTTCTGCGGTGTCGTCATAAAAATCAGTGGCTGCTCTGTTTCTACTGGTCTACGGGCAAGGCATGGCGATAAATACCGGCGCGCCCTTCACGCCAGCGCCCCCGTGGAACTGGCTTTGCCAGGCCACCGGGTGCGTCCCCCCTCAGGAGGGAAGGCGCAAGGCGCCTCAGGGGGAGTCATCGTTCAGATGCAATGTGCTCGGCGTAATCGTACAAGGCGCCCAGGATGTCCTGCGTGCGCTCGTCGTCGGCGGTCTCCGAGAGTTCGTCGATTTCGGTGAACAGCTGCTCCACCGTGCGCGCCCCGCCCTGCCCGTCAAACAGACAGGCGGCACGGTGCGCCTCCCAGCGTTCGGCCTCTTCAGGCGACAGCGTTTGCGGAAAGTTGCGTGCACGGTAGCGCCACAGCAGCTCGGCCAGGCGCGGGTCATCAAAATTCGCCCGCGCCTTGGCCAGCTTGTCGCCGCTCAGGGTGCGCAGGTCGTTCAGCAGGCGGCGGTCGTTGTTGCCCACAAAACCGCCGTACAAGTCCTGGTCCACGTCCTGCACCGCCTCTTGCGGGCGGGCAAACACTGCGGGCCAGATCCCGCTCATGTCGGGCAGCGCGCGTGCCACCTCGGCATGCTGCGCAGCTTGGGCCAGGTCGATGCCCCAGCGCTGCGCCAACGCAGGCGTGAGCGTGTTCACATTGCCCACCACCATGGGCGACTTGTTCAGGTGGATGGTCTTGATGGGCAGGCGCGTCACGCCCTCGGGCAGCGCATCGGCCTTGCTGAACATGCGCAGGCGGATGTCGTCCACGTTCAGCGTGGCCAGCTCGCGTGGATCGTGGGCCAGGTCCCAGGCGATCAGCTCGTTCTTGTTGGTGGGGTGGCTGGCCAGCGGCCACATCACGGCCAGGCAGCCGCGTTCGACCGGGAACATGCCCGACACATGCAGAAACGGCCGTGCCGTGCTGGTGGTGGCGGGCAGCCGCAGCTCGGCGGCCACACGGTCCTTCTTGTGCAGGCTGAGCGCAAAGTCAAACAGCTTGGTGTTGTGCTGGCGGATCAGCCGCGCCAGCGCGATGGTGGCGCGCACGTCCGACAGGGCATCGTGCGCGGCATCATGCTGCAGGCCATTGGCTTTGGACAGGTGCTCCAGCTTGAAGCTGGGCGTCACGCCGTCTTCTTTCTTCGGCCAGCTGATGCCGTCGGGCCGCAGCGCATAGGTCATGCGCACAACATCCAGCAAGTCCCAGCGCCCGCACTGGTTTTGCCACTCGCGCGCGTAGGGGTCGATGAGGTTGCGCCAGAACATGAAGCGCGTGATCTCGTCGTCAAACCGGATGGTGTTGTAGCCTACGCCGATGGTCCCGGGCTGGGAAAACTCGGCCTCGATGCGCGCTGCAAACTGGTGCTCGGGCACGCCCTTTTCCAGGCAAAGCTGTGGCGTGATGCCGGTAATGAGGCACGACACGGGGTCGGGCAGGTAATCGCTGGCTGGCTGGCAATAGAACATCAGCGGCTCGCCGATCTCATTGAGTTCGGCATCCGTGCGGATGGCTGCGAACTGCGCAGGCCGGTCACGCCGCGTGTTGGCACCAAAGGTTTCGTAGTCGTGCCAGAGAAAGGTGTGGGGGGCCATGGTCGGTGGGCAAACAGGGGGCGACAGAAGAACAGGGCGAAGGAGACCGTGAACTGTAACCTGATTTGCAAGGTTTTTAGGCCCCTAGCGCATACTCATCAAGCGCTAGCAGCTACAAAAAATATAGCACCCACACACGCAGCACTGGCATCCACTTCACGCTGTGATACACCTGCAGCGCAGCACCGCCCCTGCAGCACAGGACAATGGTGCATGCACAGCATCCATCCAGCCAATCCTTCAGTTTCGCGGCTTCGCGCTTCCGGTTTCATCTCTTTGTCCCCGCGCTCCATCGCTGCATGTTGGGCAGTACTGACTCTGGCGGGCTGCGCTACGGCATCCGGTGGCCGCCCTGACGCAGACACAACGCCGCAGCCACCCAACACAACCTCCGCAACCTCCGCAACCATGGCAGCCGCCAGCGCACCGGCCCAGAACACCGCAGCATTCACCGGCAGTCCCGCCGCTGGCGTGGACCATGCTGCAAGCTTTGCGGCCTGGCGCGACGCGTTTTCAACGCAGGCCTTGCAGGCCGGCATCCAGCCCCGCACGGTGCGCGAAGTGCTGGGACAAGCACAATGGCAGCCACGTGTGGTGGAGCTTGACCGGGCCCAGCCTGAATTCACACGCACACCCTGGGCCTACCTCGACAGCGCAGTCTCGCCGCAGCGCATCGCTCAGGGCCAGGCCAAGTTGGCCGAGCACAAGGCCGCGCTGGATGCAGCAGCCGCCCGCTTTGGCGTACCGGCCAGCGTGATCACTGCCATTTGGGGCATAGAAAGCAACTACGGCAGCAACTTTGGCAGCTTCCGCACCGTGGACGCGCTGGCCACCCTGGCCTATGAAGGCCGCCGCCGCGCCTGGGCGCAGGCCGAACTGCTCGCCGCGCTGCGCATCGTGGACCAGGGCGACATCGCCGCAGACCGCATGCTCGGCTCCTGGGCGGGTGCCATGGGGCACACGCAGTTTTTACCCTCGGTGTATCTGGCCTACGCCGTGGATGCCGATGGCGACGGCCACCGCGACATCTGGGGCAGCATCCCCGATGTTCTGACCTCCACCGCACACTTCCTCGCACGATCTGGCTGGCAAGCCAGCGAGACCTGGGGCGCCGAAGTGGTACTGCCGCCCCACTTCGACCACGCCAGGGCAGACCCGGCCGTGCGACAGACCACAACGCAATGGGAGGCCGAGGGCGTGCGCTCGGCCGACGGCCAGCCGCTGCCTGCCCTGAGCGCAGCCTCCATCACAGCCCCAGCAGGCGCCCGTGGCCCCGCTTTTGTGGTGGGAACGAACTTTCGGGCCATCCTGCGTTACAACAACTCGGTGAACTACGCACTGGCAGTGGCTCTGCTGTCGCGCCAGATCGGCGGCGGCACCCCGGTCAGCGGTGCCTGGCCACGTGATCTGGAGCCCTTGTCGCGCACGCAAATGCAAGCGCTGCAGGAGGCGCTGAACCGCAAAGGCTTTGCGGCAGGCGCGCCCGACGGCGTGATGGGCCCCGCCACCCGTGCCGGGCTGCGCGGCTACCAGCGAAGCGTGAACATGACCGCAGATGGCTATCCGACGCTGGAGCTGCTGCAGCGTCTCCAAGCCCCTTGACCCAAGGGCCTGAAGCCGCCGGGCGCATCGCCTTGAAGTGCATCGCATCGTGCTCAGCAGGGCTGCAGTTCTGAAAAACTGAAAGGCCGTCTGCACCGACCGAAAACAAAAAAGTAAACAAAAAAACCCACGGCATTCACCGTGGGTTTTTAGTCAGGCGGTACCCCGAAAGGTACTCCACCAGCAGTGTCCACCAGGTCAGTCTGCCGTGGCCTCTTCCGGCTCGGTGGGCTCCGACTTGGCGGAACGCTCCTTCTTGGCCAGCGGCTGGATGTCCAGCAGCACCTCGGAAGTTTCCACACCCTTGTCATCTGTCTTCAGCGCGATATCCACCGTCAGACGCCCGCCTTCGGTCAGGCGACCGAACAGCAGTTCGTCGGCCAGCGCGCGGCGGATGGTGTCCTGGATCAGTCGCTGCATCGGGCGGGCGCCCATGAGCGGATCAAAACCCTTCTTGGCCAGGTGCTTGCGCAGCGTGTCGGTGAAGGTGACTTCGACCTTCTTTTCGGCGAGCTGGGTTTCGAGCTGCAGCAGGAACTTGTCCACCACGCGCAGGATGATCTGCTCGTCGAGCGCCTTGAAGTTGACGATGGCATCCAGTCGGTTGCGGAACTCGGGCGTAAACAGGCGCTTGATATCACCCATTTCGTCGCCCGCCTGGCGCGGGTTGGTGAAGCCAATGGTCGCCTTGTTCATCGTCTCGGCGCCAGCGTTCGTCGTCATGATGATCAGGACGTTGCGGAAGTCGGCCTTGCGACCGTTGTTGTCCGTCAGCGTCCCATGGTCCATGACCTGCAGCAGCACGTTGAAGATGTCCGGGTGCGCTTTCTCGATTTCGTCGAGCAGCAGCACCGCATGGGGCTTCTTCGTGATGGCTTCGGTCAGCAAACCGCCCTGGTCAAAGCCGACATAGCCGGGAGGCGCGCCGATCAGGCGGCTGACCGCGTGGCGCTCCATGTACTCCGACATGTCAAAGCGCAGCAGCTCGATGCCCATGATGTAGGCAAGCTGCTTGGCAGCTTCGGTCTTGCCAACGCCCGTGGGGCCGCTGAACAGGAAGGAACCGATGGGCTTGTCGCCCTTGCCCAAGCCAGACCGCGCCATCTTGACCGAACTGGCAAGCACTTCCAGAGCCTTGTCTTGGCCGAACACGACACTCTTCAGATCCCTTTCGAGAGTCTGCAGCTTGCTACGGTCGTCGTTGGACACGTTGGCGGGCGGAATGCGCGCGATCTTGGCCACAATCTCTTCGATCTCAGCCTTGCCAATGGTCTTCTTGCGCTTGCTGGGCACCATGATGCGCTGTGCGGCACCAGCTTCGTCAATGACGTCGATCGCCTTGTCGGGCAGATGGCGGTCATTGATGTACTTGGCACTCAGCTCGGCCGCCGCTTGCAGGGCCGCCGCAGCGTACTTCACGCTGTGGTGCTCTTCAAAGCGGGATTTCAGGCCCTTGAGGATATCGATGGTTTCGGCCACGCTGGGCTCCACCACGTCCACCTTCTGGAAGCGGCGCGACAAGGCGGCATCCTTTTCGAAGATGCCCCGGTATTCCGTGAAAGTGGTCGCGCCGATGCACTTGAGCTGGCCGCTGGAGAGCGCCGGCTTGAGCAGGTTGGACGCATCCAGCGTGCCGCCCGAAGCCGCGCCAGCCCCAATCAGGGTGTGGATCTCGTCGATGAACAGAATCGCGTTCGGCTTGTCCTTGAGGGACTTGAGCACGCCCTTGAGGCGCTGCTCAAAGTCGCCACGGTACTTGGTGCCGGCCAGCAGCGCCCCCATGTCCAGCGAGTACACCGTGGCCTCGGCCAGAATCTCAGGCACATCATTTTGCGTGATGCGCCAGGCCAGGCCTTCAGCAATCGCGGTCTTGCCTACGCCAGCCTCGCCCACCAGCAGCGGGTTGTTCTTGCGGCGGCGGCACAGGATCTGGATCGTGCGCTCGACCTCGTAGTGGCGGCCGATCAACGGATCGATCTTGCCGTCCTTTGCGGCCTGGTTCAGGTTCTGAGTGAACTGCTCCAGGGGAGACGCCTTTTCGTTCCGCTCACCACCAGCGCCCTCTTCACCCTCGGCCTGGTTCTCGGCCTTCGCAGGCTCGGGTGGCTCGCCCTTTTTGATGCCGTGGGCAATGAAGTTCACCACATCCAGGCGCGTCACGCCCTGCTGATGCAGGTAATACACCGCATGCGAATCCTTCTCGCCGAAGATCGCCACGAGCACATTGGCGCCCGTGACTTCCTTCTTTCCGTTGCCGGTGGACTGCACGTGCATGATGGCGCGCTGGATGACACGTTGGAAACCCAGCGTGGGCTGGGTGTCCACCTCGTCGGTACCGGCGACCTGGGGGGTGTTGTCCTTGATGAAGTTCGCCAGCGATGAACGCAGATCATCGATATTGGCAGAACAAGCGCGCAGCACTTCCGCTGCGCTGGGGTTATCGAGCAATGCAAGCAACAGATGCTCCACGGTAATGAACTCGTGGCGCTGCTGACGGGCCTCAACAAAGGCCATGTGCAAGCTGACTTCCAGTTCCTGGGCAATCATGTGAACTCCTTTGTGCTTGCGTGGAAAAGATACTTTAGATGGGGACGAAAAACCTGTTATGCAACAGGTTCACTCACACATTGCAGTGGGTGGCCCGCCTTGAGGGCGGCGTCAAGCACTTGCTCCACCTTGGTGGCGGCGACATCGCGGGAATACACACCGCACACGCCTTTGCCGTCCAGGTGAATCTTCAACATGATCTGGGTGGCTTGTTCACGGTCCTTGCTGAAAAATTCCTGCAATACGACGATGACGAACTCCATGGGGGTGTAGTCGTCATTGAGCATGACCACCTGGTACATCTGGGGCGGCTGGGTCTTCTGGGTGCGTCTTTCGAGCACGACCGAACCGCCATCATCCCGCGCAGGCCGGGTCACGGGCGGCGCGGTGGGGGGTGAGGGTGGTTTTGTTGCCATGAAATTCATTCTAGCGATCCGCGCCGGGTACTGCAGCGGTAGAAATTGCATGTTGATCCGGTTTTTTTCAAGCCATGCGCTGATATTTCTTTGCGCGAGCCTGGTTCACTCGTAAACCACGGTCGCAGTGCCCGTGCCCGCCTGCGCCAACCAGGCCGCGAGTGCAGCATCCGTAGGATAGAACCGGGCACTTTCGCCCAGTTGCAGTTCCGCTACGGCAGCCGCGTCATCAGCCTTGCAGCGCACACCCATACGCACCCGAAGCCCGTGAACCAGTTCGCTCTCGGCGAGCTCCTCCCGGCGGGGAGGAAACTCCCGCACGAGGCGCGGCACATCCGGTGCCGTGTCGCCCACCATCACATGAAGGTATTTGCCAAAACGGCACCGCGCACCAGCCAAGTCCCAAACCTGCTGCACTTTCACGCGCAGACCGCCACTGAAATGATCGAGCTGCAAGCGCCCCATCATCACGACGAACTCGTCCTCCTTGAGCTGGTTGCGGTAGGTATTGAGCAGGCTCTCGTCGGCCGATGCTTCAATCACGGCTGACTTGTCGTCCAGCTTGAAGAGACCCAGCTTGCCCCGCTGCCCGTTGATCACACGAAAGTCGCTGATGATGCCGGCGAGCACCTGCGGCTCACGGCTGTCGAGCAGCTCTGCGATCTCGGTTCGGACGAAACGCCGCACTTCCGCAGAGACCTCGTCGAACAGGTGGCCTGAGAGGTAAAAGCCGACCGCCGTCTTTTCAAGCGTGAGCCGCTCCTTGATGCCCCAGGGCATCACATCCACCAGATCAGGTTCCTGCGTGCTGGAACCGTGCGCATCGTCGCCCATCATGTCGAACAGGCCGCCCTGGTTCACGTTGGCCAGCGTCGCTGCGGCAAAATCAAACGCCCGGTCGATGGACGCGACCAGTGCCGCACGGTTCAGATGGATCGAATCGAAGGCGCCCGCCTTGATCAAGGCCTCCACCGTGCGCTTGTTCATGCGGGCCTTGTCCACGCGCAGGCAGAAATCGAACAGGCTCTTGAACGGCCCGGCGGTGGAGCCCTGCGGGCCCTCACCACGCCCCTCGCGCGCCGCCACGATGGCCTCGATGGCCTGCTGGCCCGTACCCTTTACAGCACCCAGGCCGTAGCGGATGATCTTGTCGGTGACCGGCTCGAACCGGTACATGCCCCGGTTCACGTCTGGCGGCTCGAAGGTCATGCCGAAGTTCTTGACGGCATCCTCGAACAACACCTTCAGCTTGTCGGTGTCGTCCATTTCCACGGTCATGTTGGCGCAGAAGAACTCGGCCGTGAAATGCACCTTGAGCCAGCCGGTGTGATAGGCCAGCAATGAGTAAGCGGCAGCGTGCGACTTGTTGAAGCCGTAGCCTGCGAACTTCTCCATCAGGTCGAACACCTCGTCGGCTTTCTCCTGATTGATGCCCTTTTCGGCCGCCCCCTTGCGGAAAATGGCCCGGTGCTCGGCCATTTCCTCGGCCTTCTTCTTACCCATGGCCCGGCGCAGCATGTCGGCACCACCGAGGCTGTAGCCGCCCAGCACCTGGGCGGTCTGCATCACCTGCTCCTGGTAGACCATGATCCCGTAGGTCTCGGCCAGCACAGGTTCAACCAGCGGGTGCGGGTACTCCACCGGCTCCTTGCCGTGTTTGCGGTTCACAAAGGTGGGGATCAGATCCATCGGACCCGGGCGGTAAAGCGCATTCAGGGCAATCAGATCTTCCAGGCGACTCGGGCGCGCTTCCTTGAGCATGCCCTGCATGCCGCGGCTTTCAAACTGGAACACCGCCTCGGTCTTTCCGTCAGAGAAAAGGCGATAGGTGGGACCGTCGTCCAGCGGGATGGCTTCGAACGCAAAATTCTCCTGGCCTTTGTGCCGCTTCATGATGAATTCGCGCGCAATCTCCAGGATGGTGAGCGTGGCCAAGCCCAAGAAGTCGAACTTCACAAGGCCAATGGCCTCCACATCGTCCTTGTCGTACTGGCTCACAGCCGACTCACTGCCAGGCTGCTGGTACAGCGGGCAAAAATCGGTGAGCTTGCCCGGCGCGATCAGAACGCCCCCGGCGTGCATGCCGATGTTGCGCGTCATGCCTTCGAGCTTTTGCGCCATCTCGATGACGGTCTTGACGTCTTCTTCCTTACGTACACGCTCGTAGAGCATGGGCTCCAGCTCGAGAGCGTAGTTGTTCTTGTCGCCGTCCTTTTTCACCTCAGGTGGATAGGCCAAGGTGTACGACATGCCTGGCTTGCCAGGCACCAGCTTGGAGATGCCATCGCAGAAGGTGTAGCTCATGTCCATCACCCGGCCCACGTCGCGGATGGCGGCCTTGGCGGCCATGGTGCCGAACGTGGCGATCTGGCTTACGGCATTCTTGCCGTATTTGTCCTTCACGTAGTCAATCACGCGATCACGGTTGCCCTGGCAGAAGTCGATATCGAAGTCGGGCATCGAAACCCGCTCAGGATTCAGGAACCGCTCGAAGAGCAGGTTGTATTCCAGTGGGTCCAGGTCAGTGATCTTGAGCGCATAGGCCACCAGCGATCCCGCGCCGGACCCCCGACCAGGGCCCACCGGGCAGCCGTTGTTCTTGGCCCACTGGATGAAGTCACCCACGATGAGGAAGTAGCCCGGAAAGCCCATCTTGAGGATGGTTCCGATCTCGAACTCCAGGCGCTCTACGTAGCGGGGGCGTTGCTGGTCGCGGTCGGATTCCTTGGGAAAGAGTAGTTTCAGGCGCTCTTCCAAACCCTCGAACGAGGCGAATCGGAAGAACTCGTCGATCGGCATGCCATTGGGAGTGGGAAAGTCAGGCAGTTGGGGCTTGCCCAGCACCAGCGTCAGATTGCACCGCTGGGCGATCTCCACCGTGTTCGCAATGGCCGACGGAATATCGGCGAACAAGGCCTGCATTTCGGCCGACGACTTGAAGTACTGGTCGCGCGTGAACTTGCGCACACGGCGGGGGTTGGCCAGGATCTCCCCCTCTGCAATACAGATACGCGCCTCGTGGGCCTCGTAGTCATCTGCAGTGGCGAACTGCACCGGGTGCGTGGCCACCACGGGTAAGCTCAGGCGCGCCGCCAACTGCGCAGCAGCCACCACATGGCTTTCATCGTCCACACGGCCGGCGCGCTGCAACTCGATGTAAAACCGGTGTGGGAATAGCCCTGCCAGGCGCAAGGCAAGTTCTGCAGCGCCCGACTCATCCCCCTTCAGGAGCGCCTGCCCGACAGGCCCTGCCTGTGCGCCAGCCAGGGCAATCAACCCTTCAGACAGCTCTTCAAGCCACGCCCAGGTGCACAGGGCCAGGTTTTTGACAACGTTGCGCGTCCAAGCGCGCGCGAGCAGTTCAGACAGATTGAGATAGCCCTGGCGGTTCTGCACCAGGACAATCAGGCGCGAGGGGCCTGCGCCCGCCTCGCCTTCCAGAAATATCTCCGCCCCCAGGACTGGCTTTACGCCCTTGCCCCGCGCCTCTTTGTAGAACTTGATCGCGCCAAAAAGGTTGTTGAGATCGGTGATGGCCAAGGCGGGCTGGCCGTCTTTGGCGGCGGCCTTGGCCACCTCATCGATTCGATTGGTACCGTCAACGACGGAAAACTCGGTGTGCAGGCGCAAGTGAACAAACATGGAGCCATTGTAGAAAGGCTGGCACCTGCACCGAGCGAAAGCCGCCAGCACAGCGCCTCTTGACAGTAGCCGCCCCAGTACAATGCTTTTTTAGTGCGCCGGATGCCAGAGACGCTTGGCCTTCTGGTCGTCTGGACTGCTCCGGATATCCTGCACCCCTGTTTCCTCTTTTGCTGAAAGCTGCCTGCGATGCTGCGTGCCCCACTGCCCCTCGTTTCTGCCTTGCTGCTTGCCGGTCTGCTGGTGGGTTGCTCCAGCACGACCGAAGACAAAACGGCCAACTGGAGTCCCAATCGCATCCACTCAGAAGCGCAGGACGAGATGAACAGCGGCGCCTATGACAAAGCCGTTCCACTGCTCGAAAAGCTGGAGGGACGCGCAGCCGGCACACCGCTGGCGCAGCAAGCCCAGATTGACAAAGCCTACGCGCACTACAAGGCTGGCGAAAAGGCCCAGGCTATCGCCACGCTGGACCGCTTCATGAAGCTTCATCCCGCCAGCCCCGCCCTGGACTATGCGCTGTATCTCAAAGGGCTGGTGAACTTCAACGACAACCTCGGTCTGTTCTCATTCATCTCTCGCCAGGACCTTTCCGAGCGCGACCAAAAAGCAGCCAAGGATTCCTTCGAGGCCTTCAGTGAACTGGCCACCCGGTTCCCGGAATCTCGCTACGCTCAGGATGCACGCCAGCGCATGACGTACATCGTGAACTCGCTCGCACAGTATGAGGTGCATGTCGCACGCTATTACTTTCAGCGCGGGGCTTACGTGGCAGCCATCAGCCGTGCCCAGGTAGCCCTTGCGGACTACCAAGGTGTGCCAGCCCTCGAAGAAGCGCTGTACATCCTCATCCAGTCCTACGACGCGCTGGGAATGACACAACTGCGCGACGATGCACGCCGCGTGATGGACACCTCCTACCCCCAAAGCGCTTATCTGCGTGGCAACCTCAAGGAAAAGGCTGAGCCATGGTGGAAGCTCTGGTGAGCGCCTGAAGGGCAGTTTCAAACTCTGACTCCGATTCCAGGCGCCGCATCGGCGGCAACACCGCCAGCAAGCGCTTGCCATAGCCCATGGTGATCAAGCGGGTGTCACCCACCACCAAAATTCCCTGGTCAGACTCGCGCCGTATCAAACGTCCCGCCCCTTGCTTGAGTGCGACGGCGGCCTCGGGCAGTGCATAAGATTTGAAGGCCTTCCCTCCAGACCTCTCAATGCGTTGCGTACGGGCCTCCACCAGAGGGTCACCCGGGGGAGGAAAAGGGAGCTTGTCAATCACGACAAGCTGCAAAGCCTCACCAGGCACATCAAACCCTTCCCAAAACGTGGCGGAAGCCACCAGCACACATCCAGGCTGCCCGTGCTCGCTGCCTTCACGAAAGCGTTCCATCAAGCGCCGTTTGGGCCACTCGCCCTGCACCAGCACTTCCAGTGCACCAGAACCCGCGAACCGCGCCTTCAGAGCATCGCCTATGGCTCGCAATGCCTTGAGGGTCGTGGTTAGCACCAGGGTACGACCACCCAGTGGCACAGCGGCATCGGCCACCCAGCGCGCAAGCATCAAGCTGTGCGAAGGGTCGGCTGGAGACGGCAGGTGGGGCGGCACATACAGTGCTGCCTGCGAAGCGTAATCAAACGGACTCTCAACCCGCAGGATCTGCGCGTCCTGCAAGCCCGCCCGTTCAGTGAACCAGCTCAGCCGTTCGTCATCTCCCAAGGTGGCCGAAGTAAAAATCCAGGCCCTGCCAGGGCCAGCCGCAGACTCTGCGGGCCATCCATCGTCACCCACTGGTTCCGCAGGGGTTGCCAGCAAGCGTGTGCGCATCGCGTCGGCAATATCCAGTGGGGACTCTGTCAGGCGCAACTGAGGCCCTACATCGACCCAGCGGACCGCATCCGGATTGGCGGGGCCGGAAAAATGAGCAAGGCGCGCGAGCAGCTCTGTTGCGCGCTCATACAGACGCACGAAGTCGGGGGCTATTTCGCTGACGGTATCGAGTGCCTCCTGGGCCTGGGCACAGGCGAGCGCGACGCTCCGCAGGGCTGCATGCCATGCGTCCAGCCTGGCGCCCTCGGGTCCTTCGTTCGTCCAGCGCAACTTTCCGCCCCCCCGCAGGTCTCCCACCGCCAGACGCAAATCCCGCGCCGTCAAATCCACCTGGCTCGCAAGTCCCGTCCAGTCCGCAAGGCCCCGCGCGTGCTGCAGCCCAGCTGTCAGCAGGTCCCGGCCAAAATCCATCAGCTGGCCTGAAGACAGCGTAAGCCCCAGAAACTGCACGCCCGTCTCGTTGATCTGGTGCGCCTCATCAAACACCACCACACGCACCGTCGGCAAGAGCTCGGCCATACCCGACTCGCGCACAGCCACATCGGCGAAGAATAGGTGGTGGTTGATGACCACGATGTCCGCCGCCATGGCCTCGCGCCGCGCCAAATGCACGTGACAGTCGCGAAAGCGGGGGCACTGTGAACCCAAGCAGTTCTCGCGCGTAGAAGTGACCAGTGGTATCACGGGCGAGCGATCATCCAGCCCGGTCAGTTCCGACAGATCGCCCGAGCGCGTTGCGTGCGACCAACTCTCCACCTTGGCCAATACCCGCGCTACACCAGGCTCGCGGGCAAATGCATCCTGGCGCGCCAGCTCCATGCGGTACAGACACAAGTAGCTCGCCCTGCCCTTGAGAAGCGCCATGCGCACTGGCACGCCCAATGTCTGCGCCAGACGGGGAAGATCACGCGCAAAAAGCTGATCCTGCAGGGCCTTGGTCGCGGTGGACAGCAATACCCGCTCGCCACTCAGGAGCGCCGGGACCAGATACGAAAAAGTCTTGCCCACCCCGGTGCCAGCTTCCACGACCAGCGCCCCACCCGTTTCAATGGTGTGGGCTACGGCCAGAGCCATGCGGGTCTGCCCTTCTCGCGGCTGGAAGTGCGCGTCTGCCCGCGCCAGCACACCGCCGGGGGCAAACACTTCCTGCACCAGTTCCGCAAGTGCCATCAGGCGGGCTCTTGGGGGTGAAGGTCTCGTTCCAGGCGATCCAGGGCATCACGCAATGCGAGGCGACGCTTTTTCAGCCTGTGCAGCGTGAATGCGTCGGTCACACCATCGGGGGAACACCGGTCGATCAGGGCATCCAAATCGGCGTGTTCCATGCGCAGCTCGATCAATTGGCGCTGGGGGGAATGAAGGCTGGGGTTCAAGGCAGGTGGCCGTAGGATGGCAAAAATGCCACAGGCGGGCAGATAATACGCGTTCGCCACCCTTCGCGCGATGCCCCTGCGCGTACGCGCCCCCACAATCACCAGTATGACCAAAGCGTTTCGCCTCATCGCGTCCACCGGCATCCACAAGGGTGACCGGGAGTACCAGCAAGATCAGGTGATCCTGATCTCCCACGCGCGACACAACGGCTGCGTGCTGGGTGTCATCGCCGACGGCATGGGGGGGCGAAGCGGCGGCCGCAAGGCCTCCGACCAGGTCATGATGACTGCGCGGCAGCTCTTCGAGCGCTACTCACCCGACACGGATGACCCCGTGGCCATGCTCAAAAGCATGGTGGAAGAGGCCCACATCGTGATCCGGCTCACGGCCATTTCTGCAGAGCAGGAACCGCACAGCACGATTGCAGCGTTTCTCATCAACCCGCGTGGCGACTGCCATTGGGTGCATGCAGGCGATTCACGCATCTACCACTTCCAAGGCGCGCGCATGGTGTTCCGCACCAGCGACCACTCTTACGTCCAGGCGCTTGTTGACCGGGGCGAGCTGACAGAAGCCGAAGCCAACAACCATCCCCACTCGAACATTCTGGTGGGCTGCCTCGGTACCGAAAGCGATCCGCCTATCACCACCCACGTGATCCCGCAGTTGCAGCCTGGGGATGTGCTTCTGGCCTGCAGCGACGGTGTGTGGCATTACTTTTCACCCACCGAACTGGGCTCCGTGGTGGACTCGCTGTCGCCGCGCGAAGCCACTGAGTTCCTGATTGAAAAAGCCCGCTCGCGGGCGCGGGGTGGTGGCGACAACCTTTCGCTGGTCATCGTGAAAATGGAAGCGCTGGTGGAAGAAAAGAAGGTCGCTCGCTTGGTGCCCGGCCCCTGATGCAAAGCGCAACCTGTCGAAGCACGCGTACGCTGCAGATCGGCGGCCTAACGATGAACAAATGGGTAGCGAGTGTCAATTTGCGCTGACGAAAAAGGCGCAAGCGAAGGCGCTGGCGCTGGCTGAGCCTCTTGACTCCCCGGGAGTTTGTGGGTGTCAGGTGCTGTTCAACGTACAGCACCCGGGGCCACGTCCGCAGGAACCGGGTTCAGCGTACAGCAGAACCTGCAGGCAACGGAGCTGCAGGAACCCGCCCCTGGGCTGCCGCCTCAGCCCGTGATTGTTCGATCCGAGCGCGACGTTCCTGCGCCGCTTGCAGCGTTTGAGCATGGCGTGCACGAGCCTCTGCGGCGCGCTCGGCATTGCCACTGGCGCGTGCTGCTTGCTCCTGCGCCTGCTTTTGTACCTTGCTACGCTGCTGTTGCGCCCGCTGTTCCGCCTCATGGTCACGCTGCGATTTCAGGGCCTGAGGGTCTTGCAAAGGCTTGCGTAGCACAGCGCTTGCAGCACCGCTGCCCGCTGTCGCGCTCTCGGGCACAGCGCGCTGTTTTTCTTCAATGGACTTGAGGCGCTCCGCCGCTTTCTCCTTGCGCTCGGCATCATTGAGTTCAATTTCCTGTACCCGCAAGCGGGCCTCTGCATCGCGAACGCCAGCCCGAACTCCACGCAGGCAGTCTTCTACAGAAAATCGCTGGTAACAGGCGGATTCATCCTGCTGCCGCTTGGCCTTGATGGCCTCTCGTTCGCGGTGAAGGCGGTCATGCTCTGTTTTTCGATAGGCCGCCGTGGCGGCTGCCTGTTGGCTGCTGGTCTCCGCACCAATGGCCGCAGACTGGGCAACGGCAGGCGCTGAGAACCACGGCGCAAGCAGCGAAATCAGCGAAACAACCAGAGATCTGGCGATCATGTCAGCCCCGTATCCACAGTACGGCGTTCCAGCGCAAGAAACTCCTTGGACTGCATCTCGTTGAGCCGCGAAATCGTACGCGGGAATTCATGCGCGAGCGGCCCTTCTGTGTACAACTGCTCAGGTGGTACCGCCGCGGACAGGATGAGCTTGACGCGACGGTCGTAGAGCACATCCACAAGCCAGGTGAACCGCCGCGCCGGCGACGCCATGCTCACCGGCATATAAGGCACATCGGACAGCAACACAGTATGGAACTGCGTCGCAATTTCCAAATAGTCGTTCTGCGAGCGAGGCCCACCGCAAAGGGTCTTGAAATCAAACCACACCACGCCACCGGCCTTGCGACGAGCCCGGATTTCGCGAGCCTCGATATGCAAGACCGGGTCTTCGTCGTGCACTTCAGCCAGCTGGTCAAACGCCTGGCCCATTTCAGCATCTGCGTCTGAGCCCAGCGGCGTGTGGTACAGCTTCACGTGCTCCAGAGTGCGCCGACGGTAATCGGTACCGTTGTCCACATTGACCACTTCCAGCTTTTCATTGAGCAAGGCAATCGCGGGCAGGATGCGGTCGCGGTGCAGGCCATCGGGGTACAGATCGTCGGGTCTGAAATTCGATGTGGTCACAAATCCCACACCATTGTCAAACAGTGCGGCCAGCAAACGATGCAGGATCATGGCATCGGTGATGTCGGCCACATGGAACTCATCAAAGCAGATGAGCTTGTAGCGTTTGGCGATGCGCTCGCCCAGCACGTCCAGCGGGTTGACGGTACCTTGCAGGCCCGCCAGCTCGCGGTGCACTTCGCGCATGAACTCATGGAAGTGCAGCCGCACCTTGCGCTTCAGCGGTACGGCATTGAAAAAGCAATCCATGAGGAAGCTCTTGCCGCGCCCTACCCCGCCATACATGTAGACGCCGCGAGGTATCTCGGGGCGGTTAATCAGCTTCTTGAGTGCATTGGAGCGGCGCGCCTTGTACGCAGCCCAATCGTCAGCACAACGCTGCAAGGCATCCACTGCGCGCAACTGCGCGGGATCACTCTGAAAACCCTTGGCGGCCAGCTCGGCCAGGTAAGCCTGTTTGACAGTCACGTAGTGGTACTCTGATGCTATGAATTTTATAGCTACCAGCGCTTGATCATCAAGCGCTAGAGCTGTTTTTATTCAAATATCAGAAATTCAACGTGCGCTTGTCGACAGCCAGTGCTGCTTCCTTCGTGGCTTCGCTCAGGGACGGGTGCGCATGGCAGATGCGCGCGATGTCTTCGCTGCTGGCCTTGAACTCCATGGCCACCACGGCTTCAGAGATCAGCTCGCTGGCCTGTGGGCCCACGATATGCACGCCCAGGATCTCGTCAGTCTCGGCATCGGCCAGCATCTTGACCATACCCGTGGTGTCACCCAGCGCGCGAGCGCGGCCATTGGCCAGGAATGGGAAGCTGCCAGCCTTGTACTTCACGCCGTCGGCCTTGAGCTGCTGTTCGGTGCGGCCCACCCATGCGATCTCGGGACTGGTGTAGATGACCCAGGGGATGGTGTTGAAGTTGACGTGGCCGTGCTGACCGGCAATGCGCTCGGCCACGGCAACGCCCTCTTCCTCGGCCTTGTGCGCCAGCATGGGGCCACGTACCACGTCGCCCACCGCCCAGACGCCAGGCAGGTTGGTCTTGCAGTCGGCATCGACCACGATGGCACCACGTTCGTCGAGTTTCAGGCCCACAGCCTCGGTGTTCAGACCGATGGTGTTGGGTACGCGGCCGATGGAGACGATGAGCTTGTCCACATCCAGCGATTGGGCTTCGCCCTTGGCGTTGGTGTAGGCGATGCTGACACCCTTCTTGCTGGTCTTGATCTCGCCGACCTTCACACCCAGCTCGATCTTCAGGCCTTGCTTGTCGAAAGCCTTCTTGGCTTCCTTGGCGATCTGCTCGTCCACCGCACCCAGGAACGTGGGCAGGCCTTCCAGGATAGTGACTTCAGCCCCCAGGCGGCGCCACACCGAGCCCATTTCGAGGCCGATCACGCCCGAGCCGATCAGGCCCAGCTTCTTGGGCACCGCGCCCACGCGCAGCGCGCCGTCGTTGGACAGCACCAGCTCTTCATCGAACGGCGTGCCGGGCAATGCACGGGCGTTGGAGCCGGTGGCGATGATGATCTGCTTACCGGTCAGTGTCTCTTCGGCAGCCCCAGCTACCTTGATCTCATATCCACCCTCAGCGGCTTTGACAAACGAACCACGGCCGTGGAAGAAGCTGACCTTGTTCTTCTTGAACAGGTACAGGATGCCGTCGTTGTTCTGCTTCACGACGGTGTCCTTGCGGGCGATCATCTTGGCCACGTCCATCTTGACGCCCGTGGCCGTGATGCCGTGCTCGGCGAAGTGCTTGTTGGCATGTTCAAAATGCTCAGACGATTGCAGCAGCGCCTTGGAAGGGATGCAACCGACGTTGGTGCAGGTGCCGCCGGGTGCGGGGCCGCCCTTGTCGTTCTTCCACTCATCGATACAGGCCACGTTAAAGCCCAGCTGGGCGGCGCGGATGGCGGCGATGTAGCCGCCAGGGCCGCCACCGATGACGATCACATCAAATTGTTTGCTCATGGGAAATCTCGTTCAGTCAGTTGGAGAAAGACCCACCGGCGGGCAGGACCAGAGGCCGGGCCACGCGGGTGGGTCGATGCAGTCAGGAGATCAGATGTCGAACAGCAGGCGCGATGGGTCTTCCAGCGCGTCCTTCATCGCCACCAGGCCCAACACGGCTTCGCGGCCGTCGATGATGCGGTGGTCGTAGGACATGGCCAGGTAGTTCATCGGGCGAACAACGATCTGGCCGTTTTCGACCACGGCGCGGTCCTTGGTGGCGTGCACGCCCAGGATGGCCGACTGGGGCGGGTTGATGATGGGGGTGGACATCATCGAGCCGAAGGTGCCGCCGTTGGAAATCGAGAACGTGCCACCGGTCATTTCTTCAATGCCCAGCTTGCCTTCTGCCGCCTTTTTGCCGAACTCCGCAATTTTCTTCTCGATGTCAGCAAAGCTCATCTGGTCGGCATTGCGCAGGATAGGCACCACCAAACCGCGGGGCGACCCCACGGCGATACCGATGTCGAAGTAGCCGTGGTACACGATGTCGGTGCCATCGACCGAGGCATTCAGAACAGGGAACTTCTTGAGGGCATGCACCGCAGCCTTCACGAAGAAGCTCATGAAACCGATCTTCACGCCGTGTTCCTTGGTGAAAGCATCCTGGAACTTCTTGCGCATCTCCATCACAGGCGCCATGTTCACTTCGTTGAACGTGGTCAGGATGGCGTTGGTGGACTGCGATTGCAACAGACGCTCTGCCACGCGGGCACGCAGGCGGCTCATGGGCACGCGTTGCTCAGGGCGATCGCCCAGGTCTTCCTTGGCGGCAGGGGCTGCAACCTGTGGCAGTGCCTTGGTGGGCACGCCGGTGGGGATCACGCTGGGCGCGGCCACAGCAGCCTTCGCACCGCCAGCCACGGCAGCCAACACATCCCCCTTGGTCACACGGCCATCCTTGCCCGAACCGGCCACAGCCGAGACAGACAGGTTGTTGTCGGCCAGCAGCTTGGCGGCAGCGGGCATGGCCACATCGCCCTTGGAGCCACCAGCAGCAGCGGGTGCGGCCACAGGCGCAGCAGCTGCAACGGGAGCAGCTGCAGCTGCCGGAGCAGGAGCCGCAGCACCGGCCTTGCCTTCGGTGTCGATCTTGGCGATGAGCTGGTCGGCCACCACCGTGGCGCCGTCGCCCTGAATGATTTCAGCCAGAACGCCAGCAGACGGTGCGGGCACTTCGAGCACAACCTTGTCGGTTTCGATCTCGATCAGGATTTCGTCCACGGCCACAGCTTCTCCGGCCTTTTTCTTCCAGGTCAGCATGGTGGCTTCAGCCACGGATTCGGACAACTGGGGGACTTTGACTTCTACGATAGCCATATCAATTCTTTCGGAATGGGGTTTTGTTCTGTTGTCGGGTCGCTACTGGCCTTACTTGGTCAGGACAAAACCCTTGAGCTTGGCAAACGCGCCGTCCACCAGCGCCTTCTGTTGTTCCTGGTGCAGGTGCGAATAACCCACTGCGGGCGATGCCGAGGCAGCGCGGCCGGAGTAGCCCAGCTTCTGGCCTTCGAGCATGTTCTCGTGGATGTAGTGCTGCACGAAGAACCAGGCGCCTTGGTTCTGTGGCTCGTCCTGGCACCACACCACGTCGGTGGCGTTGGGGTACTTCTTGAGCTCAGCGGCAAACGCCTTGTGCGGGAAGGGGTACAACTGCTCGACGCGCAGGATCACCACATCGTCGGCTTCCTTTTCGGCACGCTTTTTCACAAGGTCGTAGTACACCTTGCCAGAGCAAGCAATCACGCGCTTGACCTTGGCGGCCTTCTTGACGATCGCTTCATCCTGCTCGGGAATCACCGTCTGGAAGCTACCCTTGGTGAACTCGGACAGGGGAGAGGTCGCATCCTTGTTACGGAGCAGCGACTTGGGCGTCATGATGACCAGCGGCTTGCGCAAATCCCGCACCATCTGACGGCGAAGCACGTGAAAGATCTGGCTGGCCGTAGTGGGCTGCACGATCTGCATATTGGTGTCAGCAGCCAGCTGCATGAAGCGCTCCAGGCGGGCCGAGCTGTGCTCGGGGCCTTGGCCCTCGTAGCCGTGGGGCAGCATCAGGGTGATGCCGTTCACACGACCCCACTTCACTTCGCCCGAGGCAATGAATTGGTCGATCACCACCTGCGCACCGTTGGCGAAGTCGCCAAATTGCGCTTCCCAGATCACCAGGGTATTGGGATCATTCGATGCATAGCCGTACTCGAAGCCCAGCACGGCCTCTTCAGACAGGATGGAGTCGATCACCACGAAGGGGGCCTGATTCTCGGCCACGTTCTGCAGAGGCACGTAGGTACCGATGTCCCACTTCTCGCGCTTTTGGTCATGGATCACGGCGTGGCGGTGCGTGAACGTGCCACGGCCGCAGTCTTCGCCAGACAGGCGCACGGGATAGCCGCTGGCGACCAGCGAGGCAAATGCCATGTGCTCGCCCATGCCCCAGTCCACGGGAATGTCGCCGCGGCCCATGGCTGCGCGGTCGTCATACACCTTCTTGACAAGCTGGTGCGGCGTCACGCTCTCAGGGATATTGGTGATCTTCTCCGCCAGGCGCTTCCACTCCGCCAGCGGGATGGCTGTATCGCCCGCATCGGTCCACTTCTTGCCCAGGAACGGGCTCCAGTCCACTGCGTACTTGCTCTTGAAGTTGGTCAACACCGGATCGACCGTATGTTTGCCAGCGTCCATGGCAGCGCGGTAGGCCTTGACCATGTCATCGCCCAGGGACTCGCCCAAGCCCTGGGCCGCCAGCTTGTCGGCGTACAGCTTGCGCGTGCCTGGATGCGCGCCGATCTTCTTGTACATCAAAGGCTGCGTCAGAGCTGGCGTGTCCTGCTCGTTATGGCCCAGCTTGCGGAAGCAAATGATGTCCACGACAACATCCTTCTTGAATTCCATGCGGAACTCAAGAGCCAGCTGAGTGGCCAGCACGACCGCCTCGGGATCGTCGCCATTCACGTGCAGCACAGGCGATTCGATCATCTTGACAATGTCGGTGCAGTACAGCGTGGAACGCGTATCACGAGGATCGGATGTGGTGAAGCCGATCTGGTTGTTGATGATGATGTGTACCGTGCCGCCCGTGTAGTAGCCACGGGTCTGGGCCAGCGCCAGGGTTTCCTGATTGACACCCTGACCCGCAAAGGCCGCGTCACCGTGCACCAGCACGGGCAGAACCTGCTTGCCATGGGGGTCGGCACGACGGTCCATGCGAGCGCGCACGGAGCCTTCGACCACAGGGTTCACGATCTCCAGGTGCGAGGGGTTGAACGCTAGCGACAGGTGCACTGGGCCGCCGGGGGTCGTCACGTCCGAACTGAAGCCCTGGTGGTACTTCACGTCACCCGCAGGCAGGTCTTCAGGAGCGGTGTGATCGAACTCTGCGAACAGGTCCTTGGGCATCTTGCCCAGCGAGTTGACCAGCACGTTCAGGCGCCCGCGGTGGGCCATGCCAATCACGATTTCTTGCACGCCCTTCGCGCCGGCAGACTGGATGAGTTCATCCATCGCTGCGATAAAGCTTTCTCCACCTTCCAGCGAAAAGCGCTTTTGGCCCACATACTTGGTGTGCAGGAAGCGCTCCAGGCCTTCCGCCGCCGTAAGGCGATCCAGAATCTGCTTCTTCTTGTCAGCCCCGAAATTGGGCTTGCTGCGAATGGTCTCCAGCTTTTCCTGCCACCAGCGTTTCTGATTCTGGTCGGTCGCGTACATGTATTCGGCGCCAATGGAGCCGCAGTAGGTCTCACGCAGCGCATTGATCAGTTCGCGCAACGTCATCGACTCTTTGCCGAAAAACGTGTTGCTGGTGTTAAACACTGTTTCCTGATCGGCGTCGCTGAATCCGTAAAACGACGGCTCCAGTTCAGGAATCGCCGGGCGTTCTGTACGCTTGAGCGGGTCCAGATCGGCCCAGCGCTGGCCCACATTGCGGTAGGCAGCGATCAGCTGCTGGACAGCGGTGCGCTTGCGACCCAGCTCAGAGTCGGCGCCTGTTGCCACAACGACCTTGGTACCGCCTTGCTTTGCACGCTCGGCGAAAGCATTGATGACCGGAAGGTGGGGAACGTCTTTGGCGTTGCTGCCATCCACCGCAGGCACATGTTGAAGTGCATCAAAGTACTCGCGCCAGTTGTCTGGCACGCTACCGGGGTTGGCGAGGTAATTCTCGTACATCTCTTCGACATAGGGCGCGTTGCCGCCGAAGAGGTAGGTATTGCCTTGGTAGGCTTGATAGACGGATGTCGTATCGCTCATATTCCGCTGACCTCCGCTTTCCTTGGGAAAGCATTAGCTGGTTGACAAACCTTCCGCGACACGGCTGAACCGATTGGCGGATGCGACTGTGGCTGGGGAAGGGCCTTGGTACGGGCGCCATTGTGCCACCGAATGCACGACACCCCTAGGGACAGGGCTTGCCAGATGCGGAAGTGCCTGCGCGACAAGCAACTGCCGCCACGGGGCTCGCGTACATTCCGGATATCTCATCGCCACTCACACTCATGACGCATCCCACCCTTCAGAACAAAGCCTTTCTGCTGCTGCTGGCCCTTGTCACCATAGCCTTTGGAGCCATCCTTTGGCAGTTCCACGGAGCCGTCTTCTGGGGCGTCATACTGGCAATCCTGTTTGCCCCCCTGCATCGCAAACTGTTGCGATACATGCCCCGTCACCGCAATCTTGCAGCACTGTGCACCTTAGGCCTGTGCCTTATTGTGGTTATTCTGCCCATGACTGCCATCACCGTGTCGTTGGCCCAGGAAGCCACGGCGATCTACGAACGGATGCGTTCCGGCCAACTGAATTTTGGGCTCTACCTTCAGCAGGTGATCGCGGCCTTACCCGCCTGGGCCGCCAACTTGCTGGACCGTTTGAATCTCACAACCGTTGGCGAACTACAACAAAAGCTCTCCTCCGTCGCCGTTCAGGCCAGCCAGTTCGTGGCCACACAAGCGCTGAGCATCGGCCAGAACACACTGCAGTTCGTCGTGAGCTTCGGCATCATGCTCTATCTGCTGTTCTTCCTGCTGCGCGACGGATCAAGCCTGGCCTTGCGCATAGGCCAAGCCACCCCTCTGGACGAAATGCACAAACGGCAATTGGTCAGCAAATTCACTACCGTGATTCGCGCAACGGTCAAAGGCAATATTGTTGTGGCAGCTTCCCAAGGAGCGCTGGGCGGTTTGATCTTCTGGATTCTGGGCATTCAGGGCCCTGTGCTGTGGGGTGTCTCCATGGCATTCCTGTCGCTGCTTCCCGCTGTGGGTGCGGGGCTGATATGGGTGCCCGTGGCGATCTACTTTCTGGCCACGGGAGCAGTCTGGCAGGGTGTCGTGCTAACCGCTTTTGGCGTTTGCGTTATCGGGCTCGTAGACAACGTCTTGCGCCCCATTCTGGTGGGCAAGGACACAAAGATGCCAGACTACGTGGTACTGATATCCACACTTGGAGGAATGGCACTTTTTGGCCTGACAGGCTTCGTGATAGGACCAGTCATTGCCGCCCTGTTCATGGCTAGCTGGGACCTGTTTTCACCCAGCAATGGCGATGAGTCCTCGTAACAGATATCGCGGCGCATTGAACGGGCTATGAACAACATGGCACCGCATCGAACCTGCAAACCACAAAAAGAAAAAGGCCTCCACAAGGAGGCCTTTTATTCGCACCACAAGCTGGCACTTTCTTTGATTCGGGTGGTAGGACGTACAAGATTCGAACTTGTGACCAACGGATTAAAAGTCCGCTGCTCTACCAACTGAGCTAACGTCCCAACCGACTACAGCAACATACTTGACTGCCTGCTGCAAAGCCTTGGATTATAGCGTCTTTTTTTCCACCTTTGTAGAGCCTGCAGCAAGTTTATCCAGGACCCAACCTGCAGCGCACTGACCAAAGGTCGCCGTTACAGCCACGACTGAGCCATAGCCGTGGCAGTTCAGAGAGCCATCACTATCCAAATTGCAAGATGCATCCGGGGCCGCCACGGCCTCTCTGCTAAAGACGCAGGTCACTCCGATTTTTTTGCCATGGCGCGCTGCCTGATGATGTTTGCGTAAACGATAGCGAAGTTGCGCAAGCAAAGGATCGTGGGTAGTCATGGCAAGGTCATCCACGTCTACTTTGTGAGCATGACGTTTGCCTCCAGCCGCTCCGACGGCAATATGGAGAACCTTGTGGGCCTGCGCCCAGGCCGCGATTGTCGTTTTGGCTTGCACCTGGTCACAGGCATCTATCACCGCGTCAACGTGAAAAGGGAGCAACCCGGGCCAATTGTCCGCCCCCACGAAATCATCGATACAGTGAACGCTGCACAGGGGGTGAATTTGCGCAATCCGGTCACGCATTGCGATGACCTTGGCCTGACCAACGGTATCGGTCAAGGCCTGAATTTGGCGATTGATGTTCGACTCGGACACATGGTCGAGGTCAATCAAAGTGATCTGCCCCACCCCGCTGCGGGCCAGAGCCTCAGCTGCCCATGACCCCACCCCCCCGATGCCTACAACCACAACATGCGCGCGGCGAATACGCAGCGCACCCGGCACGCCATACAACCGCTCCAGACCGCCAAAACGACGCTCCAGATCGGCGTCATCAACACCCTCCTCTGCCAGGGGCTGGAAAGGAGCTTCACCGACCATCACTTCAACCGGGAAAGACGCTCTTTAGCCGCTATTGCCGCTTCAGACTGTGGGTAGGCACGAACAAGATCTTCCAGCGTCTTGCGAGCTGATCGCGTGTCCTTGAGCTCAATCTGGCAGTTTGCAATGGACAGAGCAGCCTCTGGTGCTCTGGCATGAGCCGGAGCGTCAGAGAGCATCAGTTTGAAATTGCTGATCGCTTCCTTGTAGTCACGTGTGGCATATTGGGCATTGCCGAGCCAAAAACGTGCAGACGGCACAAAACCGCTGCGCGGATACTGTCGAACAAAGGCAGCAAAAGCAGCTCCAGACTCCGTAAACTTGCCCGATCGAAATACGGCCAGCGCAGCTTCAAAATCCTTTTTCTCAGCAGGATCCGCCTGGAACTCCTGGCCGTCCAGGGTCACCTTCACAGGTTCAAACTGCCGCAGCCGTTCATCTACCCCTTGGACAATGTCTTTCTGACGCCGCTGCAGATCGGCAGCATCACGCAGCAACTGCTCGTTTTGACCGCGAAGTGCTGACTGCTCTGTGCGTAAAGTGTCAATCTGAGTCTGCAGATCCAGCAAACTGCGCCGCAGCTGGGCGTTTTCTTCACCGAGCCTGCGCACCTCCTCTGACAAGCGTTGCTGTGAGGACTGCAGGCCATCCACACGTTGTCGCATTTCGAGAATCGCGCGGCGGGCCTCACCGTCCTCAAAAATTGCGGCATGACCAGTGGACAACAAGGCGGAAGACAGCATTACTGCTGTCAGCGCCTTAAGGTGATTGAACGAAGAAATCGTGCGCATCAACGATAGGACAGTTCTGCCCGGCGATTTTGGGCGTGCGCATCTTCGGAACTACCCTGGGCCGCTGGCTTTTCCTTGCCAAAGCTCACAGCCTCCATCTGGCTGTCCTGCACGCCGAGCAGCGCCAGCGAACGGCGCACTGCCTCGGCACGCTTCTGACCGAGTGCCAGGTTGTACTCACGACCACCGCGGTCGTCGGTGTGGCCTTCAATCATCAGCTTACGGTTGTTACCCGCCTTGATGAAACGCGAATGGGCTTCGAGCAGGGACTGGAATTCGGGCTTGATCACATAGCTGTCGTAGTCGAAATAAACGACGCGACTCACGCCCACCGGGCCAGCGCCATCACGACCAGACTGGCCAAGATCCACGCCTGCCACGCCACTCTGGGTGGTATTTCCTGAATTGGCGCCACTGTTGCTCCCCATGGTGGAGGTGGCATTCTTGTCTTCGACGGGCACATCGTCCAGCTTCACACCAGAGCTGCATCCAGCGACAAGTGCGACAACGGTAAGGGCAAGGGTAAAACGTTTGATCATCCAAAATTCTCCTGGAAACTTGATACTTGAAAGTGCGGATTAGTTCATTGTTTTTGAAACGGACCCCAATCAGGCTCGCGGATATCACCCGCTTGCCCTGCGAGGCGGGCCTTGATCTTGCCGTCCAACGTAGTGGTCATGAGCGCTTCGCGGCCTTGCTGCTGGGTGGCATAGACAATGAGGCGGCTGTTGGGGGCGAAGCTGGGATTCTCATCTGCCGACGTGTCGGTGATTGCATTTACAGTGCCAGAGGACAGGTCCATCACGTGCAGTTTGAACGCACCACCGACGCGGGAGATGTATGCCAGCCAGCGGCCGTCAGGGCTCACGCTGGGGGAGATGTTGTAGCTGCCAGTAAACGTCACACGTTCGGCGTTGCCGCCTGATGCAGCGACCTTGTAGATCTGAGGTGCCCCCCCCCGGTCGCTGACGAAATAAATGCTGCGGCCGTCGCCTGAGAACACAGGTTCCGTATCAATGCCAGCACTCTGCATGAGGCGGCGCGGTTCACCTCCATTGGCATCGATGGTGTAAAGCTGAGATCCTCCGTCACGGCTGAGCGTCACGGCAAGAGATCGACCGTCCGGAGCCCAGGCGGGGGCGCTGTTGGACCCCCGAAAGTTGGCAATCAGACGCCTGCGGCCAGAAGCCACGTCATGCACGTAGACGACGGGTTTTCTGGACTCAAACGACACGTAGGCCAGTTGGCCGCCATTGGGCGACCATGCTGGGGAAATGATGGGCTCCGGACTTGACAATGCCGACTGTGCATTTTCGCCATCGGCATCAGCCACCCACAGACTGTACCTGGGACCTGTTTTGGTGACATAGGCGATGCGCGTTGAAAAAATGCCGCGCTCACCTGTCAGCTTCTCATAAATGAAATCAGCAATGCGATGCGACACCAGGCGCAGGTCCCCCTGGGTGACCACAAAGCTCTGCCCCCCAAGGTCCTGTCCCTTCACCACGTCCCACAGACGAAAGCGCACATCGAAACGGCCATCCGCCAAACGCGTCACACTGCCAGTCGCCAGAGAGTCCGCACCCTTTTGGCGCCACTGCCCAACATCGGGACGCGCGGTTTCATCCAGCACAGCGCCCGAGGCATCCACCCCGCGGAACTGACCACTGCGCTCCAGGTCGGCCTGCACAATGGCCGATATCCTCTGGGGAGACTGAACCTCACCGCGGAACGGGGCGATGGCAATAGGCAACTGAGTCAAACCAACCCCAGTGACCTCAACGCGAAATTGCGCGAGGGCGGGAAGTGCGGGGGTCGAAATCAACGCAGCCAGCATGTGGCGGCGCAAGGGATGCGGCGGGGCCGCGAGGTGTGTGTGTGTTGAGATTCGATCTGAGGTCATTGGCATCCAGCGGTGGCCGAACAAATGCCGAAAGGCAAACCCGAATGTTACACACTGCAGGGAAACCCCTGTGACAAAACGTGCGACTTCTGGGGGATGGCCAACCCCATTTTTCGGAGCACGCCACCTGCCAAGAAGATGCCTGGAAGAATTATCCCGACCGCACTCTCGCAGCGCACAACCGTAGAATCCGGGCCACATGCAAGCCACAGACACGGGCGCCGCGCCTTCCAACACCCCCTCACCGCCCACCGCGAGCCTGGCAACACGCCTGCGGAGACTGTCCGTTTACTTTGGCAGCCAGCGAATGGCCTGGAGCCTTGCCGTGATCGCCACCCTTGTGGGCGCAATTACCGAGCCGCTGATTCCCGCCTTGCTGCAGCCGCTGCTGGACCAAGGCTTCACGCAGGGGACCTTGCAACTATGGATGGTGCCACTGGCCATTCTGGGGGTGTTCTTTGTGCGTGGCGTCGCGCAGTTTGTCGGCCAGTACGCACTCGCGCGCATTGCCAACGAAGGCATGTTGAGACTCCGCCAATCGCTGTTCGACAGGGTACTGGCTGCAGAAATGGGATTGTTCTCCCGGCAATCGGCCAGTGCACTGTCCAATACCGTTGTGTATGAGGTCCAAACCGGCGCAACCCTGCTGGTACAGGCGCTGCTTGGCGTATCGCGCGACGGCTTCACTTTGGTAGCGCTGCTGGTCTACCTGCTGTATCTCAACTGGCAACTCACACTGATCGTGGCGCTGGTCGTGCCAGGCGTAGCCTGGATCATGAAGACACTGTCACGGCGCCTCTATCACCTCACCAAGAGCAGCCAGCAGGCTACCGACGAACTCGCCTATGTGGTGGAAGAAAATGTACTGGCACACCGCATGGTGCGGCTGCACGGCGCGCAGCCTGGGCAAGCCGAGCGCTTTGCCACCCTGAGCCAGAGCCTCAGGCGCCTGGCGATCAAGTCCACCATTGCCTCGGCCGCCATGACGCCACTGACCCAGCTACTCGCCGCTGCAGCGCTCTCCGTGGTGATCTGCATTGCCTTGTGGCAAAGCCGTGGCGCCATGGACGCCAAGGATGTCACCGTCGGCGGCTTCGTGTCATTCATTACGGCCATGCTGATGCTCATTGCCCCGATACGCCGCCTGGCCGATGTCGCCAGCCCGATCACGCGGGGCGTTGCTGCCCTGGAGCGGGGGCTTGCACTGCTGGGAGACACAGGTGCCGAAACCGGCGGCCAGTTCCGCAAAGACCGCGCACACGGAGCGCTGGAACTCCAGCAAGTCACGGTGTCGTTCGGAGCTGACCATGCACCGGCGTTGGACAACATCAGCCTGCGTGTGGAACCTGGCGAAATCGTCGCTCTGGTTGGCCCCTCCGGTGCTGGCAAGACCACGCTGGTCAATTTATTGCCACGGTTTGTGACGCCCGCAGCGGGCGAAATCCTGGTCGATGGCAATCCTGTGGACACTTGGGACCTGGGGTCGCTGCGTTCGCAATTCGCCATGGTGAGCCAGGATGTGGTGATGTTCAACGACACCGTGGCGGCCAACGTAGCACTGGGACACGCAGTGGACGAAGGGCGGGTGCTGGCGTGCCTCGCAGCAGCCAATCTTGCCGAACATGTGGCTGCACTTCCACGGGGCATCCACACGGTGGTGGGTCACAACGCCACGCAGTTGTCGGGGGGACAGCGCCAGCGGCTGGCGATTGCACGGGCCCTGTACAAGGACGCACCCATTCTGATCCTGGACGAGGCCACCTCCGCCCTCGACACCGAATCCGAACGGCTGGTGCAAGATGCCCTGCAGCGCCTGATGCAGGGGCGCACCACCCTGGTCATCGCGCACCGCCTGTCCACCATCGAGCATGCCAATCGGGTCATCGTCATGGAACGCGGGCGCATTGCCGAACAAGGCACCCACGCTGAACTGGTGGCAATGGGCGGACTCTACGCCCGCTTGCAGGCAAGACCTGCCTCGGGCGAAACTGCTGCATTGCACTGAACACGCAATAGCACCCAACGCGCTGCACTGCGACAGCGCCTTACGGAGCGGCCGCTACCAACGTCTACCAACGGCCTCGGTTGGGTTGGCGCTTGCGGATGGCGGAGGCGATCTTGTCGGCGGATTCGGTACGGCTCACACGCAAAGCGAAGTCGGCAGCCGTGAGTCCCAGCTGATTCTTAAGCGTAGGGTCTGCTCCCTCGTCCAGCAAAAGCTGCACGGCCTCATTGGAACCGTATTGCGCCGCCATCATGAGCGGCGTTGTGCCGTTAGGTGATGTGGCATCGATGTAGGCATGGTTTTCCAGCAGGAGTGCGATGATGGCCAGATGCTGGCGCGAACCCGCAGAGGCCGCATAGTGCAGGGGAGTCCAGCCCGTCTTGTTCACGTCAGCATCCCGCTCCAGCAGGGCCTTGACGGCTGCCAGGTTGCCCTTGAGGGCTGCCATCATCAAAGGACTCTCATCCTGAGCATTTCGAGCCTCCACAGTCACCTGGGTGGAAGCCAGCAAAGCCATAAACGCTTTGAACGAGCCGTTCTGCAAGGCGAGTGTCAGGCCCACCTGCCCTTTCGGGTCTCGCGTATTGGGATCAAAACCCCTGCGCAGCAACGCAGCAATTGCAGCATCATCATCACGCACGATGGCGACAAAAAAATCCTCGTAGGCCCCCGCCCAGATGCAAGGAGCGGCCAGCCCCAAGCCGAGGGCGGAAAGCGCAGTGCGGCGATGGCAAATCATGCGGTCACCCCCTTGAACAGAATGTCGAAGTTGCGGCTGGTGGCCTCGGCCACCTCTTGCAGCGCCAACCCCTTGGTTTCGGCCACCTGCCGCGCCACATAAGGTACGTACGAGGGATTGTTGGTCTTGCCGCGATAAGGCACCGGCGCCAGATAAGGGCTGTCTGTTTCGATCAGCATGCGATCCAGCGGTACGAAGGCCACCACATCGCGCAAATCCTGGGCACTCTTGAACGTCACGATGCCCGAAAACGAGATGAAGTACCCCAGATCCAGCGCAGCACGCGCCACCTGCATCGATTCGGTGAAGCAGTGAAAAACACCGCCAGCGCGGTTGCCAGGGCCGTTCTCCCCCTCCTCGCGCAGGATGGCGAGCGTGTCGTCCGAAGCGCTGCGGGTGTGGATGACCATGGGCTTTTCACACTGCCGGGCAGCGCGAATATGGTTGCGAAAGCGGTCGCGCTGCCACTCCAGATCGGCAATACTGCGTCCGCCTTTGCGGTCTTCCATACCGTAGTAGTCGAGCCCCGTTTCGCCAATGGCCACTACGCGCGGCAGGGCAGCACGGTCCAGCAGGTCCTGCACCGATGGTTCGGCAATGCCCTCGTTGTCGGGGTGCACACCCACCGTGCTCCAGAAGTTGTCGTGCGCCAGGGCCAGGGCATGTACCCCGTCAAATTCTTCGAGCGTGGTGCAGATGCACAGGGCCCGGGTGACCTGCGCCTCGGCCATGGCTTGGCGGATAGCAGGCAAGTGGCTCAGCAGTTCCGGAAAATTGAGATGGCAGTGCGAGTCTGTGAACATGCGGTTTCAAAAAAATCGTTTCTCGGGCGCCGTGCGGGCCTTGGAAAGAGTCGCAGCGCTCTGGCGTGAAGATACGCCATCCGCCTACTCACCCTAGGCACCCATAAAAAATGCCGACCCGCCTGCACGGGTCGGCACGGTGACGGGCTCTGGCTCAGATAGTCTGGGTGGGCCGGTCCGATCCGAGGGCTGTGCCCAGCAACTCCTCGATCTTGGCCTTGAGCTGGCGCGACTTTTCGTCCTTGGGAAACTGGATGCCAACGCCCTGCGTGCGGTTGCCGGCAGCCCGCGCTGGCGTGACCCAGGCCACGCGCCCGGCCACCGGATAACGCTGCGTATCGTCAGGCAGTGTCAGAAGCACATAGACGTCGTCGCCCAGTTTGTAGTCCCGCTGGGTAGGAACAAAAATGCCCCCTTCGGCAAAAAAGGGGATGTAAGCCGCGTAAAGCGCCCCCTTCTCCTTGATGGCCAGCTGCATGACGCTGGGGCGGGGGGCGGTGGATGGACTGCTCATGGATGGGTGGGTGCGGCTCAGTGCCTGGAGTGTAGGGTGTTTCGCGCCTGGGCGACAAGCGCCTCCAGCATGAGGCCCGTATTGAAAGGATGGTCTGCGGTGCGTGCAGCCTTGGTCAAGGCACGCGACCAGCGGGTCAAGGCTCCCAAGGGGGGCAGTACCTTGGGCAGGTCTGCAGGCGCAAAGTAGCGCGGCGCACCGCCCACGCTGGCCGCCAGCAGGTCATGGCAGAGCTTCTGCAGCGCATCGATCACCTGCGCGGGCGACCAGTCTCCCAAGGCAGTCACATCGCCCTTGGCCACCGCCTGCGGCAAGGCCGACCAGGCTTGCGGACTGCGGCCCGAGCGCGCCAGTGCCAACGCATCATCAGGCCGCCCACCTGCAGCCCGCAAAAATGACGCAGCAGCATCCGCTGCAATACCCAGCCCTTGCAGCCACTGCAGCATCTGATCCCGTGCGGGCCAGACCATGGTGTGGCCCAGGCAGCGGCTGCGAATGGTGGGCAGCAGTTGATGCGCCGCCTCGCTGGCAAGAACAAAACGCACGTCGCCCGGGGGCTCCTCCAGCGTCTTGAGCAAGGCGTTGGCCGTGACGTGGTTCATCTGCTCGGCCGGGTACACCAGAACCGCCTTGCCTTTGCCACGTGCCGAGGTGCGCTGCGAGAACTCCACCGCGTCGCGCATGGCCTCCACACGGATCTCGCGGCTGGGCTTGCGCTTTTTGTCGTCGATATCGGCCTGGGCCTTTTCGGACAACGGCCAGCCCAGCGCCATCATCTGCACCTCGGGCATCAGCACACACAGATCGGCATGGGTGCGCACATCAATGGCGTGGCAGCTGCTGCACTGGCCACAGGCGCCCTGCGCCGTGGGCGCATCGCACAGCCAGGCGCGAACCAGCTCCAGACCCAGGGTGTACTGCCCCAGACCCGACGGCCCCTGCAGCAACCACGCGTGACCACGCTGGGCCAGCAGGCTGGTGCGCTGCACGGCAATCCAGGGCGCCAATGCCACGGCCGGTTCACTCATTGCGGCCCTCCCTGCGACGCCACCATGATGGCCAGCCACCCCTTGCGCACGAACACGCTGGTGAGTTGCTGCCACACGCGGTGGCGGTCTTGGGCTGCATCCAGGCGCGCAAAGCGCTGCGGCGCTGCGGCGGCCCGGTCGGCATACCCCTGGGCCACCCGGCGGAAGAACTCGACCGGCTGCGACTCGAAACGGTCCGGCACGCGCGCACCGGCCAGGCGCTCTGCCGCCACTTCCGGCGCCAGATCGAACCACACCGTCAGATCAGGTTCACGCATCAAATTGGCATCCAGCGCAAGTCCAGTCTGCGCAAGGCGCTCCAAAGTTGATAGCACATCAAGATCAAAGCCACGCCCCGCGCCCTGGTAGGCAAAGGTGGCATCGGTGAAGCGGTCGCACAGCACAACATCGCCCCGCACCAGGGCAGGCTCAATCACGTTGCGCAAATGGTCGCGGCGGGCGGCAAAGATCAGCAAAGACTCCGTGAGCGCGTCCATGGAGTCGTTCAAGACCATCTCGCGCAGCTTTTCAGCCAGCGGCGTGCCGCCCGGCTCGCGGCTGACGGTGACGGCACGGCCTTGTGCCCGAAAGGCAGTGGCAAGCCCCTCGATGTGCGAGGACTTGCCGGCACCATCGATGCCTTCAAAGGTGATGAACAGACCGGGTCGTGACATGGAAACCTTGGTGGAAAAATCTACTGCTGGCCGCGCTGGTAGCGGTTGACGGCGCGGTTGTGCTCCTCCAGCGACGCGCTGAAGTGGCTGGCGCCATCGCCTTTGGCCACAAAGTACAGGGCACGGGTGGCGTCTGGCTGCACGGCAGCCAGCAACGATGCCTTGCCGGGCATGGCAATCGGTGTGGGTGGCAGGCCGGGGCGGGTGTAGGTGTTCCAGGGGGTGTCGGTCTGCAAATCGCGCTTGCGCAGGTTGCCATCGAACTTTTCACCCAGGCCGTAGATCACCGTGGGGTCGGTCTGCAGCAGCATGCCAATGCGCAAGCGGTTGACGAACACGCCCGAAATCTGCCCCCGGTCGCTGGCTTTGCCCGTTTCCTTTTCGACAATGCTGGCCAGAATCAGGGCTTCGTCCGCCGACTTGAGGGGCGTGTCGGCCGCGCGCTGCGCCCAGGCGGCTTCGAGGCGGCGGTCCATGGCATGCATCGCACGGCGCAGCAAGGCGATGTCGCTGGAGCCTTTGGCATAGGTGTAGGTGTCCGGAAAGAACCGCCCCTCGGGTGACACGCCGGGGCGACCCAGCTGGGCCATCAGCGCTTCGTCGGTCAATGCTGCCGCGTCGCGCTTGAGCTGCTCCTCCCTGGCCAGCGCCTGGCGCACCTGGCGCCAGTTCCAGCCCTCGACCAAAGTGATGGCGCGCAGGCTCTCTTCGCCGCGCACCAGCTTTTGCAGCAGGCTGTGGGGGGTGGTACCAGGGGGAATTTCGTAGTTACCAGCCTTGATGGCACGGTCCTGGCCCGAGACGCGGAACCAGGCGTAGAGCATGCGGGCATCCGCACGCGCACCTGCGGCGACCACATCGCGGGCGACGCCCCGGGGTGTGGTGCCGGGCTCAATGGCCAGCTCCAGCGGCTCGCTGCCGGTCACCAAAGGCTGGTGCAGCCACCAGAAAGCCGCACCACCGCATGCGATCAAAACCAACACGATCAAAGCCAGTAAACGTCGCACAACCCTGCCATCTGTGTGTATGAAACAGGGCATCATAATTCAGCGATGACTTACCCCTTGAACGGCATTGCCCCCCTGTCCCACCTCGGTGTCATTCGCGCAGAAGGCGAAGACGCCGCCAAGTTTCTGCACGGTCAGCTCACCCAGGATTTCGCCCTGCTGGGCATGGACCAGGCCCGCCTCGCGGCCTTTTTGTCGGCCAAAGGCCGGATGCAAGCCAGTTTCATCGGCTTCAAGCGCAGTGCCACCGAGGTGCTGCTGGTCTGCAGCCGCGACCTGCTACCCGCCACGCTCAAGCGTCTTTCCATGTTTGTGCTGCGCGCCAAGGCCAAGTTGACGGATGCCACCGCAGACTTTGCCCTTTATGGCATTGCTGGGGACGCTATCAACTCTGTAGCTGGCAGCGCCCAGCCTGCGTGGACCAAGGCAGATCTTGACGCCGCAACGGTGGTCCACCTGTACCCTGCCGACGGCGCCCCGCGTGCATTGTGGGTGGCCCCGGTATCAGCCCCCGCCCCGTCGGGCCCCGCTCTGGACGAGGCGCTGTGGCGCTGGAGCGAGGTCAGAAGCGGCGTGGCCACACTGACATCGCCCGTGGTCGAGGCCTTTGTGCCCCAGATGCTCAACTACGAGTCGGTGGGCGGCGTGAACTTCAAGAAAGGCTGCTACCCCGGCCAGGAAGTGGTGGCGCGCAGCCAGTTCCGGGGCACGCTCAAGCGCCGCGCCTACATCGCCCACGCGGGGGCAGAGGTGGCTGTGGGCGCCGAGGTGTTCAGCACCAGCGATCTGGAACAGCCCTGCGGCACCGTGGTGCAAGTAGCTCCCGCCCCGAGCGGAGGCTTTGAAGCCATTGTTTCGTTGCAGATCACTGCGGCGCAGGAAGGCAGCCTGCAAGTGGGGGCGGCGGGCGGTGTGGCGCTGTCGCTGCTGCCGCTGCCCTACCCTTTGCTCGAAGACATTTGATTAAAAATGGCCCTAGCGCTTACCTATCAAGCGCAAGAAGCTCACTTTTTAATAGCAAATTCACCTATAAGCGCCGCACCATCGCAAGGTGTGCGATGCCCGCCTCTTCATACGGCTCGCCCACCACAGCGAACCCCGCGCGGCGGTAGAAGCCCTCGGCACTGCGCTGCGCGTGCAGTTGCACCTCGGCATCGCCCCGCGCCCGGGCAGCGTCTACCAGCGCATCCAGCAACTGCCGGCCCCACTGCGCGCCACGCACCGAGCGGTCCACCGCCATGCGGCCGATGCGGCCCACCCCCGGTGACGGCTGCAGCAGGCGGCCCGCAGCGATGGGCATGCCCAGCTGGTTGTAGAGCACGGCGTGGCGGGCCGAGATGTCGTGCGCGTCGGCCTCGATTTCGGCAGGAATGCCCTGCTCGTGCACAAACACGTCCGTGCGCACACGGCCTGCATCGCGGCCGAGGGTGTTCCAGTCACCAGTGCGCACATCGGCCATCTCGGCGCCCGCTTCGAAGCCTTCAAAGATAGCGCGCAATGCGGGCGGCACGGGGCGCGAGGTCTGCGTGGCCGGGTCGGCAAACACATAGACCAGCTCGGCCGTGATCAACAGCCGGTCGCCACAAAAAATGCCTGCCGTGAACAGACACGACGAGTTGCCGATGCGCGTGCAGCGCAAACCCACGTCGAGCGTGTCATCGAGCCGCGCCGAGGCGTGGTACTCGACCGTGGCCTTCTTCACATACATCTCGCCCCCCAGGGCCAGCATGCTCGACTCGTACGGCAGGCCCAGCGCGCGCCAGTAGTCGCTCATGGCGGTATCGACGTACATGAGGTAGTGCGCGTTGAACACGATCTTTTGCATGTCCACCTCGGCCCAGCGCACGCGCAGGCGGTGAAAACAGCGGAAATCCTTGCGTTGCATGGTGGTCTTCACTCCATTCCAAAGGCCAGGCGCAGCGCCCGGGCCGCGTCGGCATGGGCCTTGCGCGCCTCGGGGATGGCGCGGCCCATCTTGATGAATTCGTGGGTCACGCCCCGGTAGATGTCCAGGTCCACTTGCACGCCTGCCAGGCGCAGCTTGTCGGCGTATTCGATGCCTTCGTCCACCAGTGGGTCGCATTCGGCCAGGCCGATCCAGGCGGGGGCCACACCCTCCACATCTGGCGCCAGCAGCGGGGCAAAGCGCCAGTCCTCGCGCTCCTCACGCGTGGTCACGTAATGGCCGAAAAACCAGCTGATAGCGGGCTCCTCCAGCACCAGGCCGCGCGCGAAGGTGGCGTGCGAAGGTGTGTCCTGGTGCGCGGCGCAGCCGGGGTAGATGAGCAGCTGCAGCGCCAGCGGCAGGCCCGCATCCCGCGCCAGGATGGCGTTGACGGCGGCCAGCGTACCGCCTGCGCTGTCGCCGCCTACAGCCATGCGCTTCGCGTCGGCCCCCAGGCGCTCAGCGTTGGCCGCAAGCCATTGCAAGGCATCCCAGGCATCGTTGCTGGCCGTGGGAAACCGATGCTCCGGAGCCAACCGGTACTCCAGCGACACCACCATGCAGCCACCCAAGCGCGCGAATTCGCGGCACAGGATGTCGTGCGTGGCGATGTTGCCGATGGTGAAGCCCCCGCCGTGGGTGTACAGCAGCACGGGCAGGCCCTTGTCGGTGCTGGGCGCGTACAGCCGCGCGGGCAACATGGCCCCATCGCGGGCTGGGATGTGCAAATCTTCGACCCGCGCCAGCGCGGCTTTGGGGACTTCCAGTACATCGGCGCCAGCCTGGTAGGCGATGCGTGCGTCCTGGGGAGAGCGGGTGTGCAGCGGTGGATGCCCGGCGCGTGCCATGCGCTCCAGCACGCTGCGCATCTGGGGGGTGAGTCGGGTGTGGTGGATATGCAGATCGGTCAAAGGTCAGATTCTCGGCAACAGGAGGACAGCCCGCACTGTGCGGGCAAGGCTGGGCGCGTTTACTTGAAGGTCACGCGCACCGGAACGGCGCCGGGAAGGCCGTCGTAGGTGGCCGTCACCGACAAGCCGGCCTTGGGTGGCAGCAGCGGCGAGAACGAACCCAGGCTGATCAAGTCACCCGGCTGCATGGCAAGCCCCTCCTGCGCCAGCGCGCCCGCCAGCCATACCACGGCATTGAGCGGATGCTCCAGGATGTCGCTGCCCTTGCCGCCCCCCAGGCGGGCACCCACACCATCGGCCAGGGACACGTTCATGTCGGCCAGGGCCTGGAGCATGGCAAAACGCTCGCCCCGGTACGCAGGCACCGCAATGGGCGCACCGGCCACGCCCAGGCGCGCGCCCACGTTGATGGCCGTCACGCCCGCGCCGTTGAGCTTGGGCGGCGCCTGCACCATCAGGTCGGGCAGTTCGATGAACGGGATGATCTGGTCCACGGCGTCCAGCACCTCCGTGGGCGTTTTGGCCTGGTTGATGGCCGCGCTTTTCACGCGCACCAGCATGTCGGCTTCAAAAAGAGGGCGGGCACCGAAGGCAGCGTCCACCGTGGCGCCGCTGGCCAGCACCATGCCTTCGTAGAGCTTGCCCCACACGGGCTTGTCGGTGTTGAAGCGCTTTTGCACGGCGGGGTTGGTCAGGCCCGCCTTGTAGCCGATCACCTTGCCCATGCGCTGGGCCAGCAGGGCGTTGACCTTGCCCCGCGTGCAGGCGCCATCGGCATCCGTCAGGTTCTCGGGGTTGGCGGCGGGCGTCTTGGCCGCATAGTGGGCCACCAGTTCGGCGGCCTGCGCGTCGGTCAGGCACTGGGCCTGGGCGCTTGTCGCCGAGGCGACGGCCACCAGGGCTGTGCAAGCGGCCATCAGGGTTTGCTTCGTGTTCATGCGTGTCTCCTCCTTTTAAAGTCGCTGTCGGTCACCTGCGCGGCGGGCCAGCGGACTATCGTAATCGCTGGCGCTTTTATTCACACACTCTGTTGCACCATGGCATTCATCTACTACGTCACCCAGATCCAGTTTGAATTCGGCGCCGTCAAGCTGCTCAAGCAGGAGTGCGAGCGCGTGGGCATCACCCGCCCGCTGATCGTGACGGACCCCGGTGTGAAGGCCGCAGGCGTGCTGCAAAAGGCGCTGGACGCGTTGCCCGGCATGACCGTGGCGGTGTTTGACCAGACGCCCTCCAACCCCACAGAAGCCGCAGTGCGCGCTGCCGTGGACATGTACAAGGCCCAGGGTTGCGACGGACTGATCGCCGTGGGCGGGGGCTCTGCCATCGACTGCGCCAAGGGCATCGCCATCGCCGCCACGCACGATGGGCCGCTCACCCACTACGCCACCATCGAAGGCGGCTCGCCCCGCATCACCGACCGTGCCGCACCGCTGATCGCGGTGCCCACCACCAGCGGCACAGGCAGCGAAGTGGCTCGGGGCGCCATCATCATCGTGGATGACCACCGCAAGCTGGGCTTTCACTCGTGGAACCTGGTGCCCAAGGCCGCGATTTGCGACCCCGAGCTCACGCTGGGCCTGCCCCCCATGCTCACAGCCGCTACGGGCATGGACGCCATCGCGCACTGCATGGAAACCTTCATGTCAGCCGCTTTCAACCCACCCGCCGATGGCATTGCGCTGGACGGCCTCACACGCGGCTGGGCGAACATCGAGCAAGCCACCCGAAACGGCAGCGACCGCGACGCCCGCCTGCACATGATGAGCGCCAGCATGCAGGGCGCCATGGCCTTCCAAAAAGGTCTGGGCGCCGTGCACTCGCTCAGCCACAGCCTGGGCGGCGTGAACCCGCGCCTGCACCACGGCACGCTCAACGCCATGTTCCTGCCCGCCGTGGTCCGCTTCAACGCGCACGCTGAATCGGTGCAGAAGGAAATGCGCCTGCAGCGCATGGCCCACGCCATGGGCCTGGCCAGCGCAGGCGACATCCCCGATGCCATCCGCGACATGAATGCCCGCCTGGGCCTGCCCACCGGCCTGGCGGCCATGGGCGTGAACGAGGCAATGTTCGACGACATCATCCAGGGCGCCATGGCCGACCATTGCCACAAGACCAACCCGCGCATTGCCACGCCCGAGGAATACCGCGACATCCTCGCCCAGTCGCTCTGAGTTTCGTGGCTTGGGTGGCAACCCCCCCTGGACCATGCAACTGACTTCACATGAAGCGCCGAGCCTTGTGAAGCGCTTGGGATGTCCTGCATAACCCTCGCGAGTCGGTGGTAGTGCGGATCGGGACAGGCCGCAAGGCGTCTTTTGGCAGCCAATAGCCCGGCTATTGGCAAGAAA
>CAXIRU010000088.1:0-52267 GCA_964031875.1 Acidovorax facilis | reverse complement strand
GAGCGCCAGGTGAAGGAGTTGCATGTGCGGGTGGCTTTGCTCAACCGCTTCACAGAACTGGGACGCCCGACAACGGTGCCTGTGGCGGTGCCAGCCATGGCATAGCTGCGCCTGGGGTTGGGGTTATCTCGGTCTGAATGGGGTTTGTGCAACAACGCCTACCGTGGTACAGCCGCAGCGACATTTGTTCACTGCTGTGCAAATTTGCGCAGGTGCTCCGCCAGCGTTTGGGCGGCGGGGCCGCGTCCCGCCTCGGGCTGCAGCATGCCAAGGTCTGCAAACGGCAGGTGCTGGGGTAGAGGCAGGCGGCACAAGAGCCCGGCATCCACATACTGCCGCGCCACACTGGCGGGGACCAAGGTCAGCAGGGGCTCGTGTGTGAGCATGGCCCACAGCAGCGCTGGCACGCGGGCGCTGATCTGTCGCAGGGGCGGCGTCGGTTGGCCCTCGAAAAGCGCCTCGAACACGCGGCGCGCAGCCGTCGTGACAGGCAGCGTCAGCCAAGTGTGGCGGGCAAGGTCCTGCAGCGAGATGCGCTTGCGCCGCGCCAAGGGGTGCTGCGGGCCTGCAATGACCACGAACTCATCCTGAAAGAGGGGCGTGAAGCCCCAGCCTTGGGGCAGCACTTCGGGCGCGCGGCCCAGGGCGATGTCCACGGCATCGGTGGCCATCAGCTCGCCCAGCTGCAGCGGGTCGACTTCTTGCACATGCACCAGGATATCAGGATGCATTTGCCCGAAAGGTGGAATGGCGCGCACCAGAAGGCCGGAGACTGCACCCCCGATTCCGGCAATGCGCACCACACCAGTTGCGCGGTGGTTCATTGCACTCACCTGCTCAGCCCCCTGCGCCACAGCCTGCAGCATGGTGCGGGCTACCGGTAGCAGGGCAAGACCCATCTCCGTGGGCCGTATGCCCTTGGCGTGGCGGTGAAACAGGCTGCATTCCAGCAACTCCTCCAGGTCGGCCAGAAGGTGGGTTGCCGCGGGCTGGGTCATGCCCATTTGCTCTGCCGCCTTGCGCATGGAGCCCAGCTCGGCCATTTGCACGAGCAGATGCATGTGGCGCAGGCGGGCGCGGGCCAGCAGGCGATTGCGCAGCACGGTGGCGGATGCGGTGCCGGGGAGGTGCGCGGAGGTCATGCGATAGATAACGGTAATGTCTTCAGCGTATTTCTGATTTGATCATTATCAGAGTCATTCTGACAATGTGCTCCAGACCGTACAGACAGTGCGGCGCCGCCCATCAAGGAGACACGTCATGCCGAACCCCAAACCCCACTGCTCTTTTCCACATCCCACCGTGCAGGCCGCCCCTTCAGTCTGGACGCGTCGCCATGTCTTGGCGGGTCTTGCGGCCCTGCCGTTGGCCCCGGCGTCGTCTGCGTGGGCGCAGGCCTATCCAGAGCGCCCGATCACCTTGGTCGTGCCCAATGCTGCGGGCGGTGCGCTGGACAATCTGGCGCGAAGCATGGCCGACGAACTGGGCAAGCATCTCAAGCAAAGCATCGTGGTCGACAACCAGGGCGGGGCTTCCGGCGCCATTGCTGCTCAAAAGGTGCTGCGGGCCCAGCCTGACGGCTACACCTTGCTGTTTGGAAGCACCAGCGACATGGTGGTGACCCCGGTCGCCAACCGACAGGCGGGCTACACCCCGGGGGACTTTCTGCCCATCGCCCGCGTGGGGACAACGCCCATGTGTCTTGTCGCCCGGCCTGGCTTGCCGGTCAAGTCCATGGACGAACTGGCCGCACTGGTTCGCAAACCCGGCGCCAGCCTGACGGTAGGCACCACGGGCACCCAGTCGCTGCAGGCGTTTGCTGCAGTGGCGCTGGCCCAGGAACTCAAGGCCGATTTCGTGACGGTGCCGTACAAGGGAGGCGCTCCCATGATGAATGACCTGCTGGGCGGTCAGTTGGACCTGGCGGCGGTGGCGGTGCCTTCCGTCCTGGGCCAGGTTCGCGCTGGCAAGCTGCGTATGTTGGGTCTTTTGTCCGAGCAGCGCAGCCCGCTGCTGCCGGATGTACCGACGGTCAATGAGTCCCAGGCGGTCAAGGGCTTGGTGATCGAAATTTGGGCAGCGCTGGCGGCACCAGGAAAGTTGCCCGCGCCCATTGCCGACAAGCTGCATGCTGCCGTCATGGAGTTGCTGCGCGACAAGGACTTCAGCGACCGCCGCATGAAGGTGGGCGACATGCCAGTAGCACCCGCCAGCCTGGAAGAGTTCCGCCGTTTCATTGCCGCAGAGGAGCGCCGCTTCACCGCGCTGGCACCCGCATTGCGATGACTGTTGCCACAGACGAATCCATGATGAATGCAGAGATCAACATTCCGGTGCCCGCCCCCATGGCAGCCTGTGCGCCGGTTCGTACCTGTGTGCGGGGAGCCGAATTTCACCATGTTGCAGCTGGAACGGGGACACCGCTGGTGTTCTTGCACGGCGTGTTGGGCGACTGGCGCACCTGGGCCCCGCAGTGGAACGACTTCACGGCGCGGTATTCCTGCATCGCCTACAGCCGAAGGCACAACTGGCCCAACCAGAACCCGCAGATTGCACCCGACCACAGTGCTGTCCACGAGGCTGCCGATCTCCTCGCGCTTCTGGATGCCTGGGGCCTTGAAAAGGCGGTGCTGGTGGGGTCTTCGTACGGTGCCTTCACGGCGCTGGCGCTGGCCCTGCAGGCGCCAGAGCGCGTGCAGGCCCTGGTGCTGGCTGAGCCGCCCATGCTGCGCTGGGCAGACCGCGTAGCTGGCGGCCGGGCGGTGCGCGAGGCATTCGAGCGTGAAATCCGCCAGCCCGCGCACGATGCCTTTGTGGCCGGGGACGACGTACAGGCTGTTCTGCGGCTGACCGGCGGGATTGTGGGGCGCGATGCCATGTCCACCATGGCGCCGCATGCGCTCGCACAGCGGATGCTCAACGCCCGTTCGATCAAGGCACTCACGCTCTCCAGCGACGAATTTCCCATGCTGGACCCCGGTGCGGTGTCTGCTCTGAAAAGCCCAATATTGCTCATGGCCGGAGCGCAGACACCCGCCATCCATGCGGTCGTGTTTGACGCCCTGTGCAGGGCCCTGCCCCAGGCCGAGGTTCTGCGTGTGCCCGGTGCCGGGCATGGTGTGGCGCGCGACAATCCCGGTTTCTTCAACGAGCATGTCCTCGACTTTCTGGATCGCCATGCACAGTGAATCGCATTCCGTACCGATTGCGCCTTCGGTCCGCCTGGCGTGGAGCGCGACCGTGGACATCGGTGAGCGTCAGCCCCTTGGCCGCACGCCGCTGGGCGAGCGTTTTTTTGTGCCCATCCTGGGGGGCGAGTTTGAGGGAGCCTTGGACGGCCATGTGTTGAAGGGGCGTGTGGTGGCTGGAGGTGCCGATCGACAACTGCTGCGGTCTGATGGCATCAAGGAGCTAGATGCGTTGTATGAGCTCGAGCTGGACGATTCCACCGTGCTCACTGTGCGCAACCGTGTGGTGATCGACGAGCAGCCGGGGCAGGATCGTTACGCGTATTCGCACGTCCAGGTGACAGCACCGGTGGGGCCGCACGATTGGCTGAACCGGCGCGTTTTTGTAGGCACTTTGCAGTCGTTGCGCCCGCAGCGGCAGGCGGTTTGTGTGCGGGTGTGGCAGCTGGGTTGACGGGCTTGGAGCCTGTTTACGATCTCGCAGGGGATTGCGCTCCAACCCTTCGTGCAGTGGTCTTTGCGGGCGGTCTGCAGCGTTGCCCCGCTTGTGGATAGCCAAGCCATCCACTGCGCACCGCGCCTAGTGCAGAGTGCAGAGTGCAGAGTGCAGAGTGCAGTGTTTCACGCTATCTGGGACATAAAAAGGCGTCTTTTCGCCTCTGGCAGCGTTGCAAATCCTCGCGATACACCCGGTATCGCTCCGGCTTGCGCCTTGCCAGTGCCAAAAATCCATCCTTTTTATTTGTGCCTTCAAGCATGAAACACTGCACTAGCAGCCCATCCCGCAAAGACCGCTGCGAGACCCCTGGGAGATCGTAAACCCTGCAGACTGGCGGAGCTGGTTGTTGGTTGCAGTGCGCTGGTTGCTACCGTGAATGTTTGGCCCATTTGCCTGCAAAGGCCTGTGCAATGCTCAGCCCGCGTTGCCCCGGTACCAGCGTGCCGATTTCTCCGGCGCAGAGCACGCCGGGTTGGTCCACGGCAAGGTAGTAACCGCAGTTGCCTGCCAGTGCCATGGCGCGGCCTGCCTGTGGGAAACCCATCACCGCATTGAACTTGAAGCAGGGCTCGCGGGGGGCTGTGACGCGCAGCACGCAATTGGGAAAGTGCAGCTCGTCGCCCACGTACATCTCATGCTCCAGCGGACCCTCCACCGTGAGGTTTTCGCCCATGAACCCGGGTGGGAGCGCCTCGTCAAACAGGCTGACCCCCCGCTCGCGCCGCTGTGCCTGCCAAAACGCATAGTGAGCGGCGGGGTAGGCATACACGGCCTTGCCCAGGCCCCCATGCACACTGGGGTCGGCCTGCTCGTCACCCGCCAGGCCCAGCGGGCCCACGGCCACCGGGCCGTTGACGCTGGTCTTGCCGATGGCCGTGAGTACCGAGCGCTCGCCTACCTTCAGGCGCCGGGCCAGTCCGATATTCACATGGCGCACGACCACGGTGGCCGGCGTCATAGCGGATGCTCGGTGTAGAACTTGCCACCGTGGTACAGCAGCGGCGAGATGCCCTCGCGGTGCTCGCAGTGTTCGACCTCGCCCACAAAGATGGTGTGGTCACCCTCCTTGTACTGGCTGCGGTTGAAGCACTCGAAGGTGGCGGCTGCACCAGTCAGTAAAGGGGCTCCGTTGATGCCGGGCCGGTATTCCAGGCCCGCCCAGCGGTCGATGCCGCGGGTGGCGAAGCGTTCGGCAAGCGCCTTCTGGTCTGCGGCCAGCACGTGGATGGCGTAGTGCGAGCCATCGGCAAAGGCGGGCAGGGTGCTGGCGCCGTGCGACAGGCTCCACAGCACCAGGGGGGGCGCCAGCGAAACGGAATTGAACGAGCTGGCTGTCAGGCCCACCAGGTCGCCCCCAGCGGTGCGGGCTGTGACAATGGTCACGCCCGTGGCAAACATGCCCAGCGCATCGCGAAACTCGCGCGTGGAAAAACTCGGCGGCAGGGCAAGGACGGGGCGGTTGGGCAAAGTGTTCACAAAAGCGGTGCCAGCGTTGGCGGCATGGGGGAGGAACTATTATCAGGTGCCACCCACCGCTGCGCTGTTGCGGGGTTTGCTTCAGTAGGACTTGCGCAAATTGCGATGCAATAGCCCCCCGGCGTTGTGCGGGCGTCCAGTCCGCCTCCCGCTTTGCGCAAGTCACGTTCTGCTTTTCACTGCATGGCTGCTCTTCCTACCTTCACCACCCTGGGCTCCGGCCCTACCGTGCTCATGCTGCACGATGCCGATGGCGGCCACCTCACCTTCGCGCCCCAGGTGGAGACGCTGGCCACGGCCGGTTACCGTGCCGTGGCCTGGGACATGCCGGGCTACGGCCGCAGCGCGCCTGTGGAACCGTACACCTTCAAGGCGCTGGCGCAGAGCTGCCTTGCCTTGATCGACGCTTTGCAGGGTGGCCCGGTGACCCTGGTGGGACATGGCATGGGCGCGATGGTTGCGCTGGAGGCCGCCGTGCGCGGCCCGTCGAGAGTGCGCCGCCTGCTGCTGTGTGCGGGCGGCCCAGCGCTGGATGCGCAAGCCATGGATGATTGGGTGGCGCCCCGCTTGGGCGCCCTCAAGGCGCTCGACACGGGCGGTACCATGGAGCAATTGGCGCAGACGCTGGTGCCCCGGTTCATCGGTACCAGCGCGTTGCCTGAAGGCGTTCGGCTGGCCAGCCACGCGATGGCCCAGGTGTACCCGGGAGCCTACCGGCGGGCGCTGGAGGCATTGCCTACTTTTGATCGTGGAGCCTCGGCCTTGGCACAGCTGACCATGCCTGCGCTGCTGTTGGGGGGCGAGCGGGACCGCTGCACACCACCAGCGGCCCTGCAGGCCCTGGCCCAGGTGCTGCCCGACGCGCAGACGGTGCTGCTGCCCCATGCCGGGCACTGGCCGCAGCTGGAGGACCCAGAGGCGTTTGATGCTGCACTGCTGGAGTTTCTGGCGCAGCGGCGGGTGCTGCACTGAGTGTCATCCACAGCGCACGACCTATTTCTTCAGCCTTCCAAACGGTTGATTTTTCCCCCGCCTCGCCCTCGCGCCACCGGGCATTTTTGCGCGGCTGCTGGCACTGATTGCTTTGTATGTGGTTTGCCCTGAAGAAAATTTTGTCCGCGCTGCTGCTGCCCCCCGTGTCCAGCGTCTTGCTGGCTCTGCTGGGCTTGTGGATTGCGCGTTACCACCGCCGCACGGGCACCACGGTGGTGGTGCTGTCGCTGTTGTCGGTGTTGGCGCTGTCCTGGCCGCCGGTGTCGGATGTGCTGGTGCGCAGCCTGGAGCGCTATCCGGCGGTTTCGCCCAAGGAGTTGCCTGCGTCAAAAGTGCAGGCCATCGTGGTGCTGGGCGGCGGCGCCGACACGGTAGCCCCCGAGTACGGCGTGGATGTGCTCAGCCGGGGGGCGCGCGAGCGGGTGCGCTATGCCGTGTACCTGCAGCAGCAGACCGGGCTGCCCATTCTGGCTACCGGGGGCTCTACTGGTGGTGCGCGGGCGGAAGCGCTGGTGATGAAGGATGTGGTGGAGCGGGAATTCAAAGGCCGGGTGCGCTGGACCGAGGTGGAGTCACTCGATACCCGCGGCAATGCCGAAAAATCTGCTGCTCAGCTCCAGGCCGCCGGTGTTGAGCGTATTGCACTTGTCACCCACGGCTGGCACATGGTGCGCGCTGCCCAGGCCTTTGAGCGTGCCGGGCTGCAGGTGCAGCCCGCGCCCATGGGCTTCAAGGGGGGGCAGGCGCGCAAGCTGTACCGGGTGTTGCCGCGCGCCTCCGCGCTGGCTGACAGCAGCCTCGCGCTGCACGAATGGCTGGGAATCCTGGCCCAGGAGTGGTCACTGGGCCGCTGAGGCGATCACGCTGCGGCGGGGGGCAACAGAAAGCTGCTGGCCGCCTCCACCGCCAGGGCATCGGCTTGCACCGCGCCCGGTGGCCCACCCTTGCCCCATAGCGCGCCGCCCCATGTCATCGACAGGAACTGTGCGCACAGTGCCACCGAGTCGATCATGGGCTGGGCCTTGGCGCGGTCGCCGCTGGTGGTGACAAGTGCCAACGTTTTGGTGCCCATGGTTTCCTTGAAGGCCAGTCCGGGGACGCGCATCCACGCGCTCCAGTGGTCCAGGTAGGTCTTGAGCGAGGAGGGGATGCTGAACCAGTAGACCGGAGACACCAAGACGATGTGTGTGGCCGCCAGTGTGGCGTCGAGCAGGGTCTTCATGTCGCCTTCGGGCAGCGCGTAGGTGCCCGTGGTGTGGCGCCGGTCCACAAAAGGCGGCAGGTGCATTTGTGCCAGATGGTGCCAGGTCTGCGCAGTGCCGGTGGGCAATGCGGCAGCTGCCTGGCGGGCCAGCCATTCGGTGTTGCCGGTGTGGCCGGGCTCGCGGGTGGAGGTGGTGAGAAAGAGATAGTGCGGTGCGGTGTGCGAGGTCATGGCGCCATCGTAGCGCTGGCCTGCAAGGGCCGCAGCTGCGTGAGGCACAACGCTGCCAGCGCCTCCCCGAACGCCGTGCGAGCCAGCAGCGGCAACGGTTCTAGCGACGCGGTGCACACATGCTCCCATGACGGTGCGCGCAAGCACGAACAGCCGCGCTGCAGCAGGCGGCGCCGTCAGTGCTGTCGGGCGGCTTGCGGGGGCTGCAGACCCTGTTGGACACCGGGTTTGCGGAGTGACAGCGGCGACCTGACGTGCGATTGCCGGGGGATCGACTCAAGCTGTCTTGGCTGCCCAGGTGCGATGGCCCTGTTCCATGCCGCAGAACCCGAAGCTCATTGCAGGTTGTTCGCCGCTGATCAGCTCGGCCAGCGCCTTGCCCGAACCCGCACCGTGGGTCCAGCCTAGCGTGCCGTGGCCAGCATTCACCCACAGTTTGTCCACGCGGGTCCGGCCGATGAACGGGATGTTGGTCGGTGTGGCGGGGCGCAGACCCGTCCAGTATTGCGGGTCGCCGCCTTCTTCGGGTGTGCGGGTGTCGCATACGCCGGGCAGGATGGCTTCGATGCGGCGCGAGAGCATGTGGCAGCGTGCGCGGGCTAGCGTGCTGTTCAGCGTCAGGTCCCAGCCGTTGAGTTCGATGGTGCCAGCCACGCGCAGGTAGTTGCCCAGGCGGCTCATGGCGATCTTCTTGCCGTCATCGATGGTGGAGACCATGGGCGCGCCCTCGGGCTTGAGCAACGGGAACGTGGCACTGTAGCCCTTGCCGGGGTAGATCGGCAGGTCCACGCCCACGCTGCGCAACAGCGGTGCACTGTAGGAGCCGCAGGCCACCACGACAGCATCAGCTTTCAATATGAAGTCTTTTTTGCCCCCAGCGCTTGACTGTATTGGTATGACAGCTACTGAATCAATAGCATTGCCGATTTTGTTCAGGCGCAGCACATCGTGGCCGTACAGAAACTGCGCGCCGCGCGCGATGCAGCGGCGGGCCAGCTCCTGGGTGAACACGCGGGCGTCGCCGCTTTCGTCGGTACTGGTGTAGGTGCCGCCTGTGATCTTGTCGCCGTAGGCCTTGAAGGCGGGTTCGATCTTGAGCAACTCGTCGCGGCTCACCAGGCGGCGTTGCACACCGTGCTTGCGCATCAGCTCCACCGCGTGGCCCGCAGCGTCAAAGGATTTCTGGTCCGTGTAGAAGTGGGCAATGCCGCGTTCGAGCCGGTTGTATTCAATGCCCGTGGCGTTGACCAGATCTTTGAGCGCGGCATGGCTGTAGGCCCCCAGCGCCACGATCTGTTGCACATTCCGTTCGAACGCAGCATCGTTGCACTGCGCCAGGAACTGCAGACCCCAGCGCCACTGCTGCCAGTCCATCTGGGGGCGAAAAAGGAGCGGGGCTTCCTTGTCGAACATCCACTTGAGAGCCTTGAGAGGCGCCTCGCGGTTGGCCCAAGGCTCACAATAGCTCACCGAGATCTGCGCCGCATTGGCAAAACTGGTCTCCAGCGCAGCGTCTGGTTGCCGATCGACCACGATGACCTCATGGCCTCGCTCAAGCAAGTGCCACGCAGTGCTGATGCCGATGATGCCGGCGCCTAAAACGATGGTTCTCATGCCGCGAAGTTTGCGCCACATTGCATTCAACTAAAAGCAAAATTAAACTTGATCCAAAAACATCAGCACACCTAATGTTGTGCCAGGCCAGCGACAACTTTCAGCCCCGAGCAGACCATGAGCACCTACGATCCCGCCGCCCTCGAATGCCTCGCCGCCATCGTTGAGGAAGGCGGCTTTGAGCGCGCCGCCCAGCGCCTGAACGTCACCCAGTCCGCCGTATCCCAGCGTCTGCGCGCCTTGGAGGCGCAAGTGGGCTCGGTGCTCATCGTGCGCAGCCGGCCCCTGCGCCCGACCTCTGCGGGGCAGCTTCTGCTCAAGCACACCAAGCAGATGCGACTGCTGCGTGCCGACCTGGAGCGTGACCTGCACGAACTGGCGCCCAGTGCGCCTGGAGGAACGCGTGAGGATGAGCGTATCTCGATCGCTGTCAACGCCGACAGCATCGCCACCTGGGCCATGGGCGCACTGCACGAGCTGGTGCGCCAGCGCCTTCCGCTGGAAATCATCGTGGACGACCAGGATTTCACGCAGGAATGGCTGCGCTCTGGCCAGGTGCTGGGCTGTGTGACCACCCTCAAGCAGGCACTGCGCGGGTGCAAGATGGTGCCGCTAGGCGCCATGCACTATGTGGCCGTGGCGTCGGCCAGCTATGCGCAGCAGTACCTGCCGCAGGGGCTCACGCCGCACAACTTCCGCGAGGTGTCTTTTTTGTCGTTCAACCGCAAGGACGATATGGCTGCGGAGTTTGTGGCGCGCGCATTCGGACTCAAGCGCGTGGCACTCACTCATCTTTTCGTGCCAGGCTCCGAGGCGCAGATGCGTGCTGTTGCTGCGGGCTGGGCGGTGGGTGTGATGCCCGAGCTGATGGCGCGCGAGGCGCTGACGGACGGCAGCATGGTGAACCTGGCGCCGGGCCGATCCTTGCCCATCCAACTGTACTGGCACTGCTGGAACCTCGAATCGGCTGTGCTGGATGCCCTGACGGCTGCGCTTACCGCTACGGCTGCGCGGACGCTGGAGGCGCCTGCCACATAGGTGGCGTTTTGGCGCCGTCTGCATGGAGTGGAACGTCCTTGGGGCGCAAGACACTGCGCGCGATGGGAATGGCCCGCGTTGAGAAGCGCAAGTGTGGAACACCACACCCGGCCAGGATCGCCGTGCCGGAGAACCGGCCCGAAAAATCGCGGCACGATTCATGCGTGGAAAGATGTGAACGACGTAGTTGCATTGCAACTTAGTCATTTATTTTTTTACTGCAATGTATAAAATGCAAGCCATGCAAACGCCGCAACCCAAAGTTTCGTTCAAAGAGCAGATGCACCAGGCACGCGAGGATGCCATCCTCCAATCGACCTGCCAGCTTCTGGGCGAGAAGGCCTTCGATGCCATGACCATGGATGACGTGGCCAACGCCGTGGGCATCGCCAAGGCCAGTCTGTACAAGCACTTTTGCAGCAAAGAGGAGCTGTGCAGCGCTGCGATGGTGCAAATTCTGGGGCGCGTGCAGGCCTATCTGGCGGATCTGCCCGCCGAGATGCCTCCGATTGAGAAGCTTCACGCGCTGGTGCGTTGGTCGCTGGAGCGGCTGCTGAGCAATGAAATGCCCCTGCTGCCCAGCCGCAATTCCACGCTGCGCGCGGTACTGATGGCCAACAAGGACTATCTCAACGGTCTCGTGGCGGTGAGCGACCAGATTGGTGAGTGGATCACCCAGGCCCAGGCACAGGGTGTGATCAGCCCGACTCTTCCGCCCTTGGTGGTGCTTTACACACTGTATGCGCGCGCCTGTGATCCGGTGGTGAGCTTTCTCAAGGAAGGCGGCCAATATTCCGATGCCGAGATTGTGGACCTGGTGGTCCGCACCTGTTTCGAAGGGCTGGCCGCGCGCTAGCCGCGTGCCTCTTTGAGCGAACCACTCATTTCGCCCCCCCAAATAAGAAAGCCCGGCATGCCGGGCTTTCTTGCATGGACTTCACGGCCACGCGGTTCACTTGGGCAGTATGACCTTGTCGACCACGTGAATCACGCCGTTGCGGGTGAAGACATCGGCCATGGTGATGTTGCTTGTGCGCATGTTCTGGTCGGTGATCACGAGGCTGGCATTGACCGTGAAGGTCTGTCCCTGAACGGTGGTGATAGCGGTGTTCAGCGGTACCTCGGCTTTGAGCACGCGCGCGGGCACGACATGGTAGGTCAGCACCTTGGTCAGCAAAGCGGTGTTCGCCAGGAGGGCCTCCTTGGTCACCTCCAGCTCACCCAGCAGTGCCGCGAAAGCGGCGTTGGTGGGCGCAAACACCGTGAACGGGCCGGTGCCTTGCAGCGTGGGCGCCAGGCCTGCGGCTACCACGGCTTCCACGAGGATGCTGAAGTCTGGCAGCGCAGATGCCGTAGCGACAATATCCCTGTTGGCCGGCAGTAGCACACGGTCCACCAGGTGAATCACGCCGTTGCTGGCTTGGATGTCGGTGGTGGTGATGGTGGAAACGCGATTGCGACCATCTGTGATTTTCAGCCCATTGGACGACTCGATCTTGAAAAAGCCCCCTGATACCGTTGTGATGGCTTTGCCCAGCGGAACGTCTGCACGTGGGACCCTGCTGCCCAGGACGTGATAGGTCAGGACTGCGGTCAGCAAGGCCTTGTCGGCCAGCAGGGCCTCCTTGGTCACGCCCAGCTCGCTGAGCAATGCCGCGAAAGCGGCATTGGTAGGAGCAAAAACGGTGAGCGTCCCGGTGCTCAACGTGGGCGCCAGACCGGCAGCCACCACGGCTTCTACGAGGATGCTGAGGTCGGGGGTGTTTTGGGCAACTTCGACGATGTTGCGCTGGGGCTCATCATCGCCGCCACCGCAGGCCTGCAACAAGGTGGCGCTGGCGCCCACGGCAGCTGCCAGCAAGACGGTACGACGGTTCAATGCGGTTTTCATGGGGCTTCTCCTCTCTAGTGGATGGTGGTGGGAATGAGCGGTTTTCTGCGCGCTTACTTGGGCATCAGAACGGTATCGATGGCATGGATCACACCGTTGCTGGCAGCAACGTCGGTGGCGATGACCTTGGACTGGTCCACCATTACGCCCGTGCCGGTAGACACGGTGATCTCCTGACCCTGCACGGTCTTGACCTTGCCAGCCTTGACGTCCTTGGCCATCACCTTGCCGGGGACCACGTGGTAGGTCAGCACCTTGGTCAGTGCTGCCTTGTCCGCCAACAAACCGTCCAGGGTGGCCTTGGGAATCTTGGCGAAGGCCTCGTCGGTGGGGGCGAACACGGTGAATGGACCTGGGCCCTTGAGGGTGTCTACCAAGCCTGCAGCCTGCACGGCCGCCACCAGTGTCTTGAAATTGCCCGCCTTCACGGCCGTATCGACGATGTCCTGGGCCATTGCGTTGAAAGTGGCACCTGCGGTCAGGGCCAATGCGATCAGGGTTTTCTTCATGGGTCGTTCCTCGGTTTCGATGGAAATGACACGCCAGGATGGGCGCAGCGAGAATGTATAACCAATTGGTCGTTAAGTAAACCAATAAGTTATGTTGTAACTGATTGGTTTCAATTGGGCAAAAAAAAGCCCTGCATGAGCAGGGCTTTGGCTGCGGGCCGAGTGGGGCCAGAAGTCTTAGCGAACGATCAGCAATGGCACCTTGCAATGGGCCAGCACCTGCGTGGTGACAGAGCCCATCACGAGGGTTGCCAGCGCTCCGTGGCCGTGCGAGCCCATGACCAACAGATCGAACTTGCCGTTGTCAGCCAGCTTGGCGATGTTCTCACCCACCGGACCTACCTTGACGACGCGCTTGGCATCCACGCTATGGCGCGCAAGGAATTTGCAAACAGGGGCCAGGATCTTCTCGGCCTCTTCAGCATGGTAGTTGTCGACCATCTCCTTACCCAATGCGGCGCGTGCGCGTGGCGGCAGTGGTGCCTGCACAGTGATTGCGGTGTACTCGTGGCTACCACCGAGCAGTTCCTCGTGGGTGGCCAGATAGGCCAGCATTTTTTTGGTGTACGCGCTGCCATCGACAGCAAGCAGGATGTTCATGGTGTTCTCCAGATAGATAGAGGTCAGATTACCGTGCGCGGACTTCTGTTGTCTTGACCTGGGTCATGTTTTTTCTTCAGCGCTGCGGGGGGGCAGCGCCCGCGTCTGGATCATACGGGGATGCAGCATTGGGGCTTGAAAGCAGCCTGCTCTCCTTTGCGGGCATAGCCCAGGGGGTTGGCCACCACACGGCACTGCCAAGGGGTGCCATCGCGGTGCAAGCCTTGCACCTTGTAGTCGCTGGGGGCGTGCAGGTGGCCATGCAGCCACAGCTGAGCGTGAGGCAACAAGCTGTCCAGAGCGTTGCAGAACCCCGCTGTGCCGGGCACCAACCCGTAGCGCGGATCTGCACTGCGCAGGCTGGGTGCAAAGTGGGTGACGGCCACCGTTGGGCCTTCAAAAGGAACCTCCAGCGCTTGCGCCAGCCACTGCTGGCACACCAGTGCGTGATCGCGCAAGGCTTCGGCGAGAAAGGGGGCTGCATGTCGGGTTCCGCCCGTCTTGCGCAGATAGAAATTGGCCGCGCGGAACGCCTTGTCGCGCAATTTCAGTCGCCTGCTGAGGTCGGTGCTGCCTTCATGGTCTGCGAGTGCATCGAAATCGCTCCAGAGCGTGGTGCCCACAAAGCGCACACCATCAAGCTCGATGGTCTCGCGCTCTAGCCAGGTGATACCCAGTCGGTCGCAGGTGCGGCGCAGTCTCTCATGGGCTGCGTCGAAATCCTGGGCGTCGTATTCATGGTTGCCGGGTACAAACAGCACCGGGGTGGGCCAGCCGGCGCCCCGGGGCAGGGGGGAAAACCGGGCCAAGCCAAAGTCCTCGTCGCCCAATTGCGACCCTTCCTGGTATGAGCCCACATCACCAGCAAGCACCAGCACATCGGCGCCGTGAGCTGGTTCAGGAACAAAGTGGGGGTGTGCCTCGAGGTGCAGGTCGGACAAAAGCTGGATATTCATGCTGGGTGCAGTCTACGGGTTCAGGGGGGCCGGCCCTTCTTTGCTTCATCCTTCAGGGAACGTCCGGCGCGCTGAACGCGTCAGGGCGTGCAGGAGCCACGTCATAGCAGCTTGTTGAGGCCCTCGGCGGCGCCAGAGTGCGTCCACATGCACGGGAGGCACGTCCAGTGGCAGTGCCCGCTGCACCAGTGCGTCGGCGATTCCGGTTACAGGTACAAAGTGACGAGGTAGCACCGTCAGCAGGTCCGAGCCTGACACCACGCGGCCAGCGGTGAAGAACTGATTGACGGTGATCACCACCTTGCGTTCGCGACCCAGGGAGGCCAGCGCCTCGTCGATAAAGCCAAAGGGGCGCCCCGAGAAGCTCACCAGCATGTGGCGTGCGGCGCAGTAGGTGTCCAGCGTCAGGGGTGCATCGGCCAGAGGGTGGCCTTGTCGCATTACACACACGTATTCGCCGTCGTACAGGCGGCGGCTTTCAAAGGCCACAGCGCCTCCGGATTGCGCGCGGGCGGTCAGGTCAGCCAGCACCGCAGGGAAATAGCCCACCGCCATGTCTGCCGCTTCTTCGTCCAGCAGGCGGCGGGGGTCGCGCGTGGTCAGGGGCAATACCCGGATCGAAATGCCGGGCGCCTCCCGCTCGATGATGTCGACCAGGGCCGGTACGAGGGTGGCTGCTGTGGCATCGGCCATGGCCAGCACAAAGGTGGATTGGGCCGTGGTGGGCTCAAAGTGTCCTGGCGCCAGGGATTCTTGCAGATGGGCCAGGGCTTCGCGCACAGGGGGCCACAAGGCCAGAGCGCGCGCAGTGGGCTCTACCCCTTGGCCGCTGCGCACCACCAGCTCATCGCCCAGTACATCGCGCAGGCGCCGCATCGCGTTGCTCACCGCGGGCTGGGTGATGGATAGCTTGTGCGCGGCGCGGGTGAGGCTGCGCTCGGCCATGACCTCGTCAAAAACACGCAAAAGGTTCAGGTCCAGGGAGCGGAAGTTCAAGGGGGTCATAGTCAATTCATCACCGAAGTGAATATCAATGATTCAAAATATAAACTTGAACATGCAAAGGGTAAACCCTAATATCACCCCATCGCCCGGCAGTCTCGCCACAAGCGTTAGAAAAGGGAAACCGAAATGACCAGCTTTGCACACGTTGACTATCCCACCGAACACCCCGGCGTTGTCCGCGCCGAAAATGCCGTTGCCGCACTCAAGAGCGCAGCTGCCAACTTTGACGGCGCACGTGGTGCTGCCACCCTACTGCTCGCGGCCGTTGTGTCGGCCCTGCTGGTAGTGGCCAACCAGGTCATCGACACCTGGAGCGAAGGCCATCTGCTGGCGGCCTGGATGGTGTTGTGGCTGGTCGCGTTTGCTGCCCTGGCCTTGCTGAGTGCCCCCGCCCGTCGCGCTGGAGCGGTCCTGCGGGTGACCGCTCTCGGCTGGGCTGAGAGCCGCCGCCGTGCTTCGGAAGACGAGCGCACCTGGCAAGTCGCTGTAAAGGACCCCCGCATCATGGCCGAACTGAACCATGCGATGGGCATTGCCACGATGGAAGACATCCGCAAGTACTACTGAGAAGACTCCGCACGGCCTGCCGTGCAGTGACGGGAATTGTTCAAGCCGTGGCGAGTGTTCGTCACGGCTTTTCTCATTGTCGAGCGGGACGGATTACCCTGACAGTATCTGTATCAACAAGCGCAAAAAAACCGCCCCTCCTTGTCAGGAAGGGGCGGTTGTCAGGACTGAAAAGATCCGTGGATCAGTTCACAGGCGCTGTTCCAGCGCTGCCTTGGTTTGCAGCAGTGCGGCTGGCAGGTGGTAGGCCAACTGCTCAAAGTGGGCATCGTGCAGCTTGAACTCCTCAGCCCAGGCGGCTTTGTCGATGCTGGTCACCGCAGCAAACTGTTCGGCGCTTAAGTTGATGCCGGTCCAGTTGATCTCGGCGTACTGCGGTGCCACGCCAAACATGGTTTCCTGACCTTGGGCCTGGCCTTCGATGCGGTCGATCATCCATTTGAGTACGCGCATGTTATCGCCGTAGCCAGGCCACACAAACTTGCCCGCCTCGTCCTTGCGGAACCAGTTCACACAGAACACCTTGGGCAGCGCCTTGCCGGTGGCGGCGATCTTGCCTTCCATGTTGAGCCAGTGCTGGAAGTAGTCGCTCATGTTGTAGCCGCAGAACGGCAGCATGGCGAAGGGGTCGCGGCGCACAACGCCTTGGGCACCAAAGGCGGCGGCGGTGGTCTCGGAACCCATGGTTGCAGCCATGTACACACCCTCGGTCCAGGTGCGGGCTTCGGTCACCAGCGGCACGGTGGTGGAGCGGCGGCCGCCAAAGATAAAGGCGTCGATCGCTACGCCATTGGCATCGTCCCATTGAGGATCAAGCGCAGGGTTGTTGGTGGCAGCCACGGTAAAGCGCGAGTTGGGGTGGGCAGCCTTGGCGCCGGTTTCTTTGGCGATCTGGGGCGTCCAGTCCTTGCCTTGCCAGTCGATCAGGTGATCGGGCAGCTTGCCGCTGTCCTTTTCCATGCCTTCCCACCACACGTCGCCGTCGTCCGTCAGGGCCACGTTGGTGAAGATCACATCTTTGTCCAGGCTGCGCATGCAGTTGGGGTTGGTGTGCATGTTGGTGCCGGGGGCCACGCCAAAGTAACCCGCTTCGGGGTTGATGGCAACCATCTTGCCATCGGCGTTGGGCTTGATCCAGGCGATGTCGTCACCGATGGTGGTGACCTTCCAGCCGGCAAAGCCTGCTTCGGGCGGTACCAGCATCGAGAAGTTGGTCTTGCCGCAGGCACTGGGGAAGGCAGCAGCAACGTGGTATTTCTTGCCTTCGGGGTTGGTCACGCCCAGGATGAGCATGTGTTCAGCCAGCCAGCCCTGGTCACGGCCCATGGTCGATGCGATACGCAGCGCCAGGCACTTCTTGCCCAGCAGCGCATTGCCGCCGTAGCCCGAGCCGTACGACCAGATCTCGCGCGTCTCGGGGTAGTGGACGATGTACTTGACCTTGGGGTTGCAAGGCCAGCTGGTCGTGTCTTTCTCACCGTCGGCCAGGGGCGCGCCCACGGTGTGCATGCAAGGCACGAACTCGCCTTCCACGCCCAACACGTCATACACGGCCTTGCCCATGCGGGTCATCAGGCGCTGGTTCACGGCCACATAGGCGCTGTCGGTCAGCTCCACCCCGATGTGGGCGATGTGGCTGCCCAGCGGGCCCATGCTGAAGGGCACCACGTACATGGTGCGGCCCTTCATGCAGCCGTCGAACAGGGGCTGCAGCGTGGCGCGCATGTCGGCGGGGGCCATCCAGTTGTTGGTGGGGCCGGCGTCTTCCTTGGCGGCCGAGCAGATGTAGGTGCGGTCTTCCACACGGGCCACGTCAGAAGGGTCGGACCAGGCCAGAAAGCTGCCGGGGCGCTTGGCGGGGTTGAGCTTCTTGAAGGTGCCGGCGTCGACCAGTTGCTGGCAAAGGCGGTCGTACTCTTCCTTGGTGCCATCGCACCAGTAGATGCTGTCGGGCTTGCACAGGGCGGCCATATCGGCCACCCAGGCGAGCAGCCGGGCGTTTTTGACGTAAGCGGGGGCGTTGAGATTCAGGCCCTGCATCGTGGGTGCGTTCATCGGTGAGCTTCCTAAGTTGAAAAAACGTTTTTTCAAAGGAAGCGGACCGAGCGGGTCACGGCGAGGCCTGGCGCATTGCGGTGCTGAGCGCTGCCTTTGAAAAAACGGCTTTCGTGCTCAGTCGGCGGGCGGTAGCGTGTGTCAGCCCACGGGTGGAGGGCTAGTTCCACGGATTCCGCGGGTCGGCTGGGATGTCGATTTTATGAATCTGCCGCGCTTTTGTCTGTCAGACAGGGTGCAAAACCATGCAAAAAAAACATGGGGTTATGCATGGATATGCCTCCAGCTGCGCAGTATCACGGGATGGCCACAGCGCCACTCCAGCGCTCGTAGCCAGCCTTGCGCAGGGCGCATGCCGGGCAGGTTCCACAGCCATAGCCCCAGGCATGCAAGGTTTCGCGTACACCGTGGTAACAGGTGTGCGAGTCGTTCACGATCAGATCGACCAGTGTTTGCCCACCCAGAGACCGCGCCATTTCCCAGGTCTCGGCCTTGTCCAGCCACATGAGTGGGGTATCGATGGTGAAGCGCTGTCCCATGCCTAGCGATACCGCGACCTGAAGTGCTTTGAGTGTGTCGTCGCGGCAGTCGGGGTAGCCCGAGAAGTCGGTTTCGCACATGCCACCCACCAGGGTGTGCAGCCCCCGCCGGTAGCCCACGGCGGCGGCCAGCTGGAAGAACAGCAGATTGCGGCCCGGCACGAAGGTGTTGGGCAAGCCCGCAGCGGTCATCTGGATCTCGGTGTCGCTGGTCAATGCCGTGTCGCTGATGTGGCCCAGCACGGCCAGGTCCAGCATGTGGTCGTCGCCCAGACGCGCATTCCATGGCGCAAACTTCGAGCGCAGCGATGACAGCACGGTTTGGCGCGCCTGCAGCTCGATGTGGTGGCGTTGGCCGTAGTCAAAACCGATGGTTTCTACATGGGCAAAGTTCTCCAGCGCCCACGCCAGACAGGTTGTGGAGTCCTGGCCGCCAGAAAATAAAACGAGTGCATGTCCGGGTCTCATGGGGAACCTCCTGGGTCAACAACGGGGTGGTGCGGGACGAAAAAAAGCCCCGCTCTGCGGGGCTCGTGGTGATGGTTGTCGATGCGATCAGGCCATCGTCACGGCAATGAAGGCCAGCAGGAACATCATGATGCCGCCCACCACAGGCAATACCACCGGAACCACGGAAACGACGTTTTCCACGGGGTCGTCGGAGGGCGTTGCGTTGGCGTGCGAGGTGTGGTGGTCAGACATGGTGGGCTCCAGATGCTTAAAACTTGCGCAATTCTAGCCGTGACAGCCAGTTCGGTCGCAAACGATGTGGTCTCTCAGATCAGGTCGGCCTGCATACCCGCTGCGCGCAGCTTGCCCAGCACTTCGTCCACGTGGCTCTTGCCCCGGGTTTGCAGCACCAGTTCAATCTCCACGTTCTGCGCGGCCAGCATGGTGAAGGCGCGCTGATGGTGCACCTCTTCGATGTTGGCGCCTGCGTCGGCCACCGTGGCGGTGATGCGTGCCAGCACGCCAGGCACATCGCGCGCGCTGACCTTGATACGCGCCAGACGGCCCGAACGCACCATGCCGCGCTCGATGATCGCCGCCAGCAGCAGCGGGTCGATGTTGCCGCCGCACAGCACGAGCCCCACGCGCTTGCCCTTGAAGCGCTCGGGATAGCGCACCAGGGCCGCCAGGCCTGCAGCGCCTGCACCTTCCACCAGCGTCTTTTCGATCTCCAGCAGCATCAGCACTGCCTGCTCGATGTCGCCCTCATCCACAAGGACCAGATCGTCCACCAGACGCTGGATGACCTCTTGCGTGATCTTGCCGGGCGTGCCCACGGCGATGCCTTCGGCGATGGTCGAGGTCCCCTGCGGGTGGTGCGTGCCCTTCACCGCATTGACCATGGCTGGGAAGCGTGTGGTCTGCACGCCGATGATCTCGATGCCGGGCTTGAGTGCCTTGGCTGCGGTGGCCACGCCCGAGATCAGCCCGCCGCCACCCACGGCGATCACCAGCGTGTCCAGCTCGGGCACGGCCTGCAGCATCTCCAGCCCCAGGGTGCCCTGCCCGGCCGCCACGCCCTCGTCGTCGTAGGGGTGCACAAAGGTCAGCCCCTGGGCATCGGCCAGCGCGTAGGCGTGTGCGCGGGCTTCTTCCAGCGTGTCGCCATGCAGCACCACCTCGGCGCCAAAGCCCCGGGTGCGTTCCACCTTCACACCGGGCGTAAAGCGTGGCATCACGATGACGGCGCGCAAACCCAGGCGCTGCGCGTGGTAAGCCACGCCCTGGGCATGGTTGCCCGCGCTCATGGCCACCACGCCGCGGGCGCGTTCGTCTTCGGACAATAGCGTGAGCCGATTGCAGGCGCCACGCTCCTTGAACGAAGCGGTGAACTGCAGGTTCTCGAACTTGAGGAATACCTGCGCGCCCACGATCTGGGAGAGCGTCTGGGATTCCACACAGGGAGTGTCCAGCACCTGGCCTTGTAAGCGGGTGGCGGCATCACGGATGTCTTGGAGGGTCAGCATGGCGCCATTGTGGCGCAGCGCCAACCACTGCGGCCACCGCCCGCACGCGCAGTGGTGCGGGCCCATTCGTTCCTGTGCTGGGGAAGCAGCCAGTTCCTAAACAAAAATAAGCGATATCGCTTATCAATAAAGCGCTATGCGCTATAAAAATTATAGCGTTCGAGATGGTGGTGCCGGCGTGGGGTGTAGGCCCGTGTCGATGGTGTACAGCAGCCGCAGCCCCCTTACTGCGTGCACACCCTGAGCACCTCGGCCCCATACGCATCAAGTTTCTTGGCGCCCATGCCGCTGATGCCCTGCAAGTCGTCCAGCGTGGTCGGGTTGCGCTCCGCAATGGCTGCCAGGGTGGCATCGTGAAAGATCACATAGGCTGGCAGGTTGTGCTCGCGCGCCACCTCGGCGCGCCAGGCCTTGAGGTTGATGAAGCGTACTTGCGCATCCGGCCCCAGGTTGGCCGCGGCGGCGGGTGGGGCGCTGCCCTTGCGGGTGCGCTTTGCAGGGGCTGACGATACGGATTCGCGCAGCTGCACCGGCACCTCGCCGCGCAGCACGGCGCGCGAACCTTCGGTCAGGCATAGCGTGTCAAAGCTGTGGCCGCTGTCCAGCATCACCTTCTGCAAACCTAGCGCGCCGGTGGCGATCAGCTGGCGCAGCACGCCGCGCAGCTGGGGCTCGGTCAGGTCCGCCCCAATGCCGAAGGTGGAGATCTTCTCGTGCCCGAACTGCGCGACTTTCTCTGTCTTCTTGCCGCGCAGGATGTCCATGATGTGCCCCGTGCCAAAGCTGATGCCGCTGGCCTGGTTCACCCGGTAGATAGTGGACAGCAGCTTGCGCGCGGCATCTGTGGCGTCCCACACCGCAGGCGGGTTCAGGCAGTTGTCGCAGTTGCCGCAGGGCGTGGACTTTTCGCCGAAGTAGGCCAGCAGCCGCACGCGGCGGCAGTCGGTGGCTTCGGCCAGGGCCAGCAGCGCATCCAGCTTGCCGCGCAGCGCCTGCTTGAACTCCTCGCCCGCCGGGCTTTCGTCGATCATGCGGCGCTGGTTGACCACGTCGTTCAGGCCGTAGGCCATCCAGGCGTCGGCATTCAGCCCATCGCGGCCTGCGCGGCCGGTCTCCTGGTAGTAGCCCTCGATGTTCTTGGGCATGTCCACATGTGCCACAAAGCGCACATCGGGCTTGTCGATGCCCATGCCAAACGCGATGGTGGCCACCATCACGATACCTTCCTCGCGCAGAAACCGGTCCTGGTTGCGCTGCCGCACCTTCGTATCGAGCCCCGCGTGGTAGGGCAGGGCCGTCAGGCCCGCGTCGCACAGCGTGGCGGCCAGTTCTTCCACCCGCTTGCGCGACTGGCAATACACCACGCCCGCCTCGCCCGCGTGCTCACGCTCGATGAAGCGCAGCAGCTGCGTGGTGGCGTCCTTCTTCTCGACAATCGTGTAGCGGATGTTGGGCCGGTCGAAGCTGCTGATGAACAGCCGCGCGTCTTCGAGCTGCAGCCGCTCGATGATGTCGGCCCGCGTGAGGTCGTCGGCCGTGGCGGTGAGCGCAATGCGCGGCACCTGCGGGTAGCGCTCGTGCAGCAGCGTGAGCGCGCGGTATTCGGGGCGAAAGTCGTGGCCCCACTGGCTCACGCAATGCGCTTCGTCGATGGCAAAGAGCGACAGGTGCCCGCCTTGGTAGAGGCTGTCGAGCAGGCCCAGAAAACGCGGCGTGTTCAGCCGCTCGGGCGCGGCATACAGCAGTGTGATGTCGCCCGTCTGCAGGCGCAGCTCCACGTCCTGTGCCTCGTCAAAACTCAGTGTGGAGTTGAGGAAAGCCGCATCCACCCCCGCTTCGTGCAGTGCGCCCACCTGGTCGTGCATCAGTGCAATCAATGGCGAGATCACGATGGTCACCCCGCGCCCCTGCCGCTGGCGAACAATGGCGGGCACCTGGTAGCACAGGCTTTTGCCGCCGCCGGTGGGCATCAGCACCAAGGCATCGCCGCCATTGCTCACATGCGTGACGATCTCAGCCTGCGCGCCCCGGAATGCCTTGTAACCGAAGACTTCGTGCAGAACGGCGGAGCAGGCCGACAGTGTCTCGCCTGGGGCAGAAATTTCGATCACATTCATCCCCGGTATTGTCCATGAGCGCTGATGCGCCCCAGGGCACATGCCGCTGCATCGATGGCATCGGGGGTGAGGGCCGCAAAGCCCAGCCGCCAGCCTGCAACCGCAGGCGCCGTGTGGTACAGCTCGCTCAGGCTGGGCGTGGCAATGCCGAGGCCTGCCGCCTGGCGCGTGCAGGCCTGCTCGCTCCCTTCAGGCAGGCGCACGGCCATCTGCAGGCCGCCCCGGCTGTCCATGGGGGTTGCCCAGGGTACGTGACTGTGCAGCGCCTGCAGCAGCGCGTCGCGGCGGCTGCGGTAGAGCTGCCGCATCAACCGCAGGTGGGCTGCAAAATGGCCCTGGTCCATGAAGTCTGCGGCCACCGCCTGCATGGGCTGCGATGGGTGGCCGTCGTAGATGGTGCGAGCCGTCACCAGCGGGCCGATCAGCGCCTCGGGCAGCACCATGTAGGCCAGCCGCACCGACGGAAACAGCGATTTGGAAAACGTGCCGATGTAGACCACCTGGCCCAGGTCGTCCAGCCCCTGCAGTGCCGGGGTGGGCTGGTGGTCGTACAGAAACTCGCTGTCGTAGTCGTCCTCGATGAGCCAGGCCCCCGTGGCCCGCGCGTGGGCGATGAAGGCCAGCCGCCGCGCCAGCGACATGGCGCGGCCCGTGGGGAACTGGTGCGAGGGTGTCAGGTAGATCATGCGGGGGGCGGGGCGCGCGGCGTCCAGCGTGGCACCCTCGTCGTCCAGGGGCATGTCCACCAGACGGGCGCCGCTGGCGCTGAAGGCCGTGCGGGCGCCGGCGTAGCCCGGGTCTTCCATCCACACGGCATCGCCGTCGTCCAGCAGTGTGGCCGACAACAGCTGCAGCGCCTGCTGCGAACTCGTCAGCACCAGCACCTGCCCGGCGTGGCAGCGCACCCCGCGCGACAAGCCCAGGTAACGCGCAATCGCTTCGCGCAGCGCGGGCAGACCCTGAGGGTCGCCATAGAACATCAACGCTGCCGCGTCTTGCCGCAGCCGCCGCTGCAGCAACTGGCGCCACAGGCCGGCGGGGAAAGCCTGCAGGTCTGGGCTGCCCGCCACGAAGGCGCGCGGGCGCTCGGGCTCGTGGCAGCCCCCCGTCTCCACCATGCGCTGGCCCCGTGCCGACAGGCCCGGCCCTGCACTGACAGCGCCCGCAAGACGGAGGGGGCCGCCCGTCTGGCGGGGCGCCGTGGTGTTCATGTCGATGGCCACAAAACTGCCCTGGCCCACCTGGCGGCGCAGGTAGCCCTCGGTTTCCAGCTGCGCATAGGCGGCCTCGACCGTCACGCGCGAAAGGCCCAGGTCCTGCGCGAGGTGGCGGCTGGAAGGAAGCCGCTCGCCCAGAACGGCCTGGCCGCTGCGCACCGCTTCGCGCAAGGCAGCACACAGGCGCGCCCGCCGCCCGCCGGTGGCCTGGGTCTCCATCAGCGCGAGCAGAAGGCGGGGCTTGATGGTGGCCATGGAATTGGATTGGTCTTATTTGTATGGAGAAATTGGACTCATTTATAAGGCCAAAGTGGCTCACACTGGCGTGGCATCTGCCGCACCACCGCTGCACCACCCCCAAGGAGCCCCATGACCCATTCCGCCCCCACCTCCAGCGTTCTGGCCTTTCCCGCCCCCACCCCCGCGCAGTCGTGCGACTACATGGCCGCCAAGCTCAGCTTCCATGCCGATGCCTGGGATGTGGCCGAAGACCTGCGCAACGGCATCGACGCCATCGTGGTGATCGACACCCGCTCGCCCGCCCACTACGAACAAGGCCATGTGCCCGGCGCCGTGAGCTTTCCCCATCGCACCATGGACGCCGACAGCACGGCCCACCTGGATCGCAGCAAGGTCTATGTGACCTATTGCGACGGCATCGGCTGCAACGGCTCGACCAAGGGCGCCTACAAGCTCGCGCGCCTGGGCTTCACGGTCAAGGAGATGCTGGGCGGCCTGGACTTCTGGATCCGCGACGGCCAGCCCGTGGCCACCGGGCCCGAGAGCGGCACCATGCCCGCCGCCCGGCCCGCCATCGAATGCGCATGCTGACCCCACCCGTGCGCCGCCTGCCCCCGGCGGAATGGGTCTTGCGGCCCGCACTGGCCGCCGATGCCGGGGAGTTGGCCCGCCTGTGCGCGGCGCACGCTGCCTACGAGCAGATTCCCCATGGCGCCGACGGCCACGCCGAGCGGCTGGCGCAGGCGCTTGAAGCTGGGCGGCTGAATGCCTGGCTGGTGTACCTGCAAGGGCAGGCGGTGGGCTACGCCAGTGCCACGCTGGACTACGCCACCCTGACAGCACGGCCCTTCTTGCACCTGGACTGCCTGTACCTCGACCCGGCGGCGCGCGGCCTGGGGCTGGGCCCCGCGTTGCTGGATGCCGCCGTGTGCCGGGCGCGCGCCCTGGGCTGCGAGCACCTGCAATGGCAAACCCCCTTGTGGAACGACGGCGCGATCCGCTTTTATGACCGGCTGGGCGCCACGCGGCTGGCCAAGCAGCGTTACACCCTCGCCTGTGCCGAATGGGCCGAAACCCCTTTTGGGCTTCGCTGCTGACCGGGTTTCTACAATCGGGGGATGAAAACGCTTGCCTACACGCGCGCCGCGCAACTGCCCGACATCCTCGCCCAACGCATCGTCATCCTCGACGGTGCCATGGGCACCATGATCCAGCGCTTCAAGCTGGGCGAAGCGCAGTACCGGGGCGAGGGCTACATGGGCCCTGGCGGCGCGGGCGACCGGTTCAAGGACTTTGCTTACGACGTGAAGGGCAACAACGAGCTGCTCAGCCTCACCCGGCCCGACGTGATCCGCGACATCCATGAAGGCTACCTCGCGGCCGGTGCCGACCTGATCGAGACCAACACCTTCGGCGCGACCACCATCGCGCAGGAGGACTACCACATGGCCGACCTGGCGCGCGAGATGAACCTGCGCTCGGCCCAGCTGGCGCGCGCTGCCTGCGACAAATATTCAACCCCCGACAAGCCCCGCTTTGTGGCCGGTGCCCTAGGCCCCACGCCCAAAACCGCCAGCATCAGCCCCGACGTGAACGACCCCGGCGCGCGCAACATCGACTTTGAGCAACTGCGCGCGGCCTACTACGAGCAGACCGAGGCGCTGGTCGAAGGCGGCAGCGACGTGCTGCTGGTCGAAACCATCTTCGACACCCTCAACGCCAAGGCCGCGCTGTTCGCGATTGACGAATTTTTCGAAAAGAGCGGCGAGCGCTTGCCCCTCATCATCAGCGGCACCGTCACCGACGCCTCGGGCCGCATCCTCTCGGGCCAGACGGTAACAGCCTTCTGGCACAGCGTGCGCCACTCGCGTCCGCTCGCCATCGGCCTGAACTGCGCCTTGGGTGCCACGCTGATGCGCCCCTACATCCAGGAGCTGAACCGCGTGGCCGAGGACACCTTTATCAGCTGCTACCCCAACGCCGGCCTGCCCAACCCCATGAGCGACACCGGCTTTGACGAAACGCCCGAGATCACTAGCCGCCTGGTGCACGAGTTCGCGGCCGAGGGGTTGGTGAACATTCTGGGCGGCTGCTGCGGCACCACGCCGGACCACATTGGCGCGATTGCCAAGGCGGTGGAAAACGTGCCTACGCGCAAGATGTTTTACCCCGCAGAAGCCTGAAATTCGATTCAAATTGGCCTCTAGCGCTTAACCATCAAGCGCAAATAGCTATAAAAATAATAGCGATTGCCGTGCCGGTGCAGTGCGGTCATCCCTCGTAACCCATTGCAGGGCGGCGCCGGGTGCGGCAACCTTGCAATCCCCCTTCATGGCTCCTTCCCGTTTCGCCGTCTGATCCGCCCACTCCATGCTTGATACCGCCACCCCGCCCGCACCCTCCTCTGTGGAAGGCGACGACGCAGCCGCAGTGGCCGCCAAGGCCGCCGCCCACGCAGCGCTCAAGCTCGAAAAGCGCTTGGTGCGCCAGGTGGCCCAGGCCATTGGCGACTTTGGCCTCATCGAAGACGGCGACAAGGTGATGGTGTGCGTGTCGGGCGGCAAAGACAGCTACGGCATGCTCGACGTGCTGCGCATGCTGCAGCAGCGCAACGGCAACCGCTTCGAGCTGATCGCCGTCAACCTCGACCAGAAGCAGCCCGGCTTTCCGGCCCATGTGCTGCCCGAGTATTTGGCGAAGGTGGGCGTGCCCTTTCACATCGAGACGCAGGACACCTACAGCGTCGTCAAAGAGCACATCCCCGAGGGCAAGACCATGTGCAGCCTGTGCAGCCGCCTGCGCCGGGGCATTCTGTACCGCGTGGCCGACGAGCTGGGCTGCACAAAAATTGCACTCGGCCACCACCGCGACGATATGTTGCAGACCTTCTTTTTGAACATGTTCTTTGGCGGCAAGCTCAAGGGCATGCCGCCCAAGGTGCAGAGCGATCGGGGGGACCACCTCATCATCCGCCCCCTGGCCTATGTGGCCGAAGACGACCTGACGCGCTGGGCCGAGCACCGCCAGTTCCCCATCATCCCCTGCACGCTGTGCGGCAGCCAGGAGAACCTGCAGCGCAAGCAGATCGGCCAGATGCTGCGCGACTGGCAACAGCTCTACCCCGGCCGCATCGAGAACATGGCCGTGGCGCTGCGCAACCTGGTGCCCTCGCACTTCATGGACCCGCGCCAGTTCGACTTCAAGGGCCTGGTGCCCAATGGCGTGGCGGATGCTGATGGCGACAAGGCGTTTGATGCCGAAGAACTTCCTGCGCAGGCCGTGGGCATGCTCGGCGGCCTGCCGCTGATGCCGCGCTGAACCTTTCGCGCCCCGACTGCCATGGTTTTTCTGGCCGCATTGCCCCTTCCCGTTCAGGCTGAGCCTGTCGAAGCCCGGCGCCAGCCTTCGACAGGCTCAGGCCGAACGGATGTTGGTTGATTGATGCTGCCCTCATTCAGATTCAGAGGTACCCCATGACCACGCTCAAAGCCCCCGAACTCCTCCTGCCCGCTGGCTCGCTCGACAAGATGCGCGCCGCCTACGACTTTGGCGCCGACGCGGTGTACGCCGGACAGCCGCGCTACAGCCTGCGCGCGCGCAACAACGAGTTCCGCCTGGAGCAGATCAAGCAAGGCATTGACGAGGCGCACGCGCGCGGCAAGAAGTTTTTTGTGACCAGCAATCTGATTGCGCACAACGACAAGATCCGCACCTACCTGCGCGACATTGAGCCCGTGATCGACTGCAAGCCCGATGCGCTCATCATGGCCGACGCGGGCCTGATCATGATGGTCAAGGAAAAGTGGCCCGAGCAGGTGGTGCACCTGTCGGTGCAGGCCAACACCACCAACTGGGCGGCGGTGAAGTTCTGGCAAAAGATGGGCGTGGAGCGCGTCATCCTCTCGCGTGAGCTGAGCCTGGACGAGATCGAAAAAATCCGCCAGGAATGCCCCGACATGGAGCTGGAAGTGTTCGTGCACGGCGCGCTGTGCATCGCGTACTCGGGCCGGTGTTTGCTCAGCGGCTACTTCAACCACCGTGATCCCAACCAGGGCACCTGCACCAACGCCTGCCGCTGGAACTACGCCACGCACGACGCTGACATTGACCCCACCACGGGCGAAGCCATTGCGCAGAAGATGGAAGGCGACTTCAACTTCGAGGCCGCGCAGCAAAAGGCGGAACAATCGTTTGCATCGACCACCGGCAACGGCGAGCGCCACCCCAAGGCCGACAAGGTGTACCTGATCGAAGAAGCGGGCCGCCCTGGGCAGATGATGCCCATCATGGAAGACGAACACGGCACCTACATCATGAACAGCAAGGACCTGCGCGCGGTGGAGCATGTGGCGCGCCTGGCGCAGATTGGTGTGGATTCGCTCAAGATCGAAGGCCGCACCAAGAGCCTGTACTACGTGGCCCGCACCGCCCAGGTGTACCGCCGCGCGATTGACGACGCCGTGGCCGGGCGCCCGTTCAACCCCGAGCTGCTGATCGAGCTGGAAGGCCTGTCCAACCGCGGCTACACCGGCGGCCTGCTGGAGCGCCGCCCCAGCAACGACTACCAGAACTACCTCAACGGCCACTCGGCCACCCAGCGCAGCCAGTATGTGGGCGAGGTGCTGGGGGCCGAGGGCCAGGCCGATGTGGGGCTGGCAGGCGACTGGGTGCAGGTGGAAACCAAGAACCACTTTGCCGTGGGCGACCTGATTGAAGTGGTGCACCCCAGCGGCAACACCACCGTGCGCCTGCAAGAAATGCGCAACGTGGAAGGCCAGCCCGTGCAGGTTGCACAAGGCAGCCCCGTGCGTGTGTGGATCCCGCTGCCTGCGCGCTACAGCGGCGCGCTGCTCGCGCGCGTGATCGAGTCCGCAGCCACGCCCGAGCCTGCTTTGACGCTGTGAGGGAGTATGGGTGGGGCGATTTCAGCATGCAGCCCTCTGAACCGCTCATGCTGAGCCTGCCCAAGTGTGGCTTGATTTAACCTCCTGGGTACCCGATAGCGTGCAACACCACACTAGGGCACCGCAGCGTAGGGAGCCACCACGCGTATGCAGGTGCCTCCGCGCTGGGCCGCGAATACCTGCAGTTCGCCACCCGCAAGGCTGGCCCTGCGGGCCATACCCGCCATCCCATGGCCCAGCGCGGGACAGTCTTCCTGATTGAACGGGGGCAGAAAGCCCTGGCCGTTGTCGCAGACTTCCACGCACCACGCCCCAGGGGTCGAAAGACACCTTGTGTTCACCTGAATCTCGGTGGCATTTGCATGTTGCAGCGCATTGCTCAGAGCTTCTTGAACAATCGCTACGAGATGCATCGCACTTTCCGGATAGAGAAAGTTTGCACATGAAGGCGTCTCCACGTCCCATTGCATACGGATTCCACGTTGTGCCAGCACGGGCGCGATGCGGTACCTCAACTGAGCCAGGCGGTCTGCGAGTGGTGCTTCGACGCTGTGCATGGAGTCCACAATCAAACGCAGGTCAAGCAGGCATTTTTCGAGGGCTGAGTGGACGCCTGATTCGCGCGGGTTTGATGTGTTCAGGAGTGCCAGAGCGCAGACCAGTTGCGAGCCAAGGTTGTCGTGCAAATCTCTGGCAATGCGTCGCCGCTCTGCCAGCACATCGGCGCTGGGGCGCGCGTTGAGCCTCGGGCGCCATTGCAAGGCGCGGGGAAGTTGCACCAACAGCAGAGCCCCCAGGCCCACCGAGGCCGCCAGGGCGGCCAGCTCCCACCATTGCCGATACGACGGCTGCTCATCGCCATAGCCATAAAACGCCATGGCAAACAGCGCCAACTGCAGCAGCCATATGCACATGCAAACGATGGCGAACTGCGGGGGACGCGTGCGAAACACCGCTCAATCCTGTCGTGTCAGCTGCGACGGGCAACCGCGAGCCCATCCTGCGACGGCGCAGCCGACATATGCAGCATCCCACTGCAACACCCCGTCAAAAGAGTCCCCTCAGGGAGGCAAAACGCACGGCCTGGGCACGGGTGCGCACTTGCAGCTTGCGGTAGATGTTGCGCAGGTGGGTGTTGACCGTCATGCTGCTGATGAGCAGGCGCGATCCCACCTCGACACTGGTGTAGCCGCTGGCCACCATGCGCAGGATCTCCTTTTCGCGCGCGGACAGGCGATCTGCCTCATCGGGCTGTCGTCGCTTGTTTTCGGCAGAGTGGGTGCGGTCGAATCGCTGCAGCAACCGCCGGGCCAGATGGGGCGTGATGGAGGCACCGCCATTGGCCACCTGCAACACCGCCTGCGAATAGTTGCCGAACCATGAGTTCTTGCCTACATACCCCGTGGCGCCGAGTTCGAAGGCCCGCAGGACCTGCTCATCGTTTTCCATGACCGAGATCACGACCGACTGGGCCGATGGGCGCACGGGTTTTACGTAGTGCAGCAGATCAAAGGCGTCACCATCGCCCAGGTTCAGGTCCACCAGCAGTACATCGAACTCATGGTTCTTGATGGCCTTGCGCCCTTCGCGAACACTGCCCGCCTGCGCCACCAGCAAGGTGCGGGCATCCGCCATGAGCTCCTGTGCAATCACCAGGCGGATGTGCGGATCGTCGTCCACCAGCAAGACCCGCACTGGATTGGCCTCCTGCCCCGTGAGAAACGCGGGCCAGACCGATGGTGGATTGGAATACGTTTCAAACTGGCCCGATGGTTGCGGTGCAAGGTCCGGCGCATGCTGTGGCGAAAGCAACGCTGAAGAACTCAGCGTTTGCGATGGTGTATCGACCTGCCAACTGCTGCTCATGGATGAACTCCTGCGGACGTGGTGGTGGGCCCCAACGGGCTGGATCTGGCGGTGGACGCATCTGCATGCAACTCTTGCGTTCACATGCATGTTCTCCAACGTCCCCATGCCCCTCTGTACGGCAGCGCACACAGTGCGCCAAATATGTGACAGGGGCCAAATCTATTTGGCAATGTTGCCTAAGTAGCAATTGGTTACTACCTGATTTTCTTCGGGCTGCCGCACGTTGTGCGGACCGCCAAGCCTTGCTGACAAACGTTTTGTGCTGGCCCAAGGGTTGAACCGCTCCGCTGTATGAGGTAGCCCGCTCGGCGTATTCGCACAAATCGCATCGGCTTACACACTGAACTCCGACAGCGCCCAAAGGCCACCGGTTCTTCAAAAACCAGACCCGAAAGCGCCGTCCAACCCCCTCTGCACCGCAGGTTCGCTGCGGTTGCAGTTTGTGTAGAAGTCATCCTTGAAGGATCTGTCATGAAAACCCTTGCTTTCATCACGCTCAGCGTCATTGCCTCCGCCGCCATGGCCACCGGTCCAGTCCCTTCCACTCCGGACATCACCATCACCGGCAACTCCACGCAGTCGGTGTCCCTCACATCGGTGTCCGTCAATAACAACTCGACGGGCTCCAAGAGCGAGGCCTTCCAGAACCTTGCCTCCAACACGGGCAACGTCACCATCAGTGGCAACTCCATCCAGACGGTGACCGGCTTTGGCGGAAACGTGACCAACACCGCCAGCGGCAGCGAAGCCTACGCCAGCCAGAACCTGTCCTCCAACGTGGGCGAAGTCACCATCATTGGCAACTCCAGCCAATTCACCTCGATGATCAATTCGTCGGTCAACAACGTCTCCAGCGGCAGCAACAGCAAGGCGGTGCAAAACATTGCCTCCAACAACGCCTGCTTCACCTGCCAGCCCACCAAGACCGCCGGCTGGCCCTACTGAGAGCGTCGCCAGCACGGCTGGTGAATAGGCCTGCCAAGGTCTGATTCCGGCAGCACATCGGTGCCCGGATGGGTTCGTGCCAGGGGTACACCGGCCAGGCTGCAAAAGCAGCGCGGGTGGGCCCCTCATTCTCACCATAGGAGGTGTTCCATGAACACACGTTTTCTGGCGCCCTGCGCAACTTGGCTGATGGTCTGTGCGCTGATGCCCGGTCTGGCGTGGGCGCAGGCCCCCGGGGAAGACCCGGTCATTCTGAGCAAGAAGCTCTCGGTCCAAATGCAGCCCACAGGGCCAGCTGCAGCCTCGACCGGACTGGACGGCAGCAACGCCATGCCATCGTGGCTGCGCGCACGCATCGCCCGCTACGAAGCCAAGGCTTTCTCAGACGACACCACCGGCGTGCTGACCAATAACGACGTGGTCACCACCGCCAATGCACAGGGCATGCAAAAGACCTGCGTCCAGGAGGTGGGCAGCAACACCGTGTCCGCCAACACTGCGGGATCTGCCAAATACGGTCCCAACCAGGCGCCGCAGGTGGTAGTGCTGCGTGGCGATCTCGTCAACATCTGCAAGTAACAGGCCAGGCGCCAGGAGATCGACCATGCCGCCCACCCCGCTGAGCCCCGCCATGCCCGCATGCATTCGATCCTCACACTTTCGACCCTCACACGCTTTCGTGCGCGCGATCCATGGAGCGATGTGGCTTGTCATCGGGTGGGGCTTGGCCGGCTGTGCCACGCCCCGCGACCCGCGCAAGGACCAGGACTTTCAGAGCCTCGCTTCCATCACCGACCGCCCCGTGGTGCGTCCTGCGCGCGCCATCTCCAGCTTCTCCGACTCGCTGATGTGCATGGACCACATGCTGCGCGACGCACAGCTGCCCACCACACTGATCACCAGCAAGCAGATTCCCGACTACTCCACCCGCGTCACCGTGGCCACCAAGGACATGGTGATCACCGCGCTGTCCCAGATGTCGCGCCTGAGCAATGCGTTCCGCTTTGTGGACTACGAGGTGGACATCGCGCGCCAGGATACGGTGCAGAACCTCACCACCATCTTGCTCAACAACAACCAGATGCAGTTGCAGCGGCCCGCGCTGTACCTGTCGGGCGCCATCTCGTTCGTGGACCAGAACGTGATCAACAACCGGTTTGACACCGGGCTCTCTGGCCCCCGCATCGACATGGGCTACAGCCAAAGCCGCAACGCCACCATCATCGGCCTGGAGATGCACCTGGGCGACTTCCGCACCCGCACGCTGATACCCGGCCTGGACTCCGCCAATGAAGTCATCATTGGCAACGGCGGCCAGGGCATCGACCTGGCAGGGCGCATTGGCACCTATGGCGTGCAGTTCAACGTGGGGCGCGACTACACGCAAGGCTCTGGCAGTGCCGTGCGCACGCTGGTGGACCTGGCCACGATCGAACTCATTGGCAAATGGGCCCGCGTGCCCTATTGGCAATGCCTGACGCTGGAGCAAACCCACCCCGACTTTCAGCGGCAACTGCGTGACTGGTTTGACGAAGGCTCGCCCGCTGTGCGCACCCAGCTCATCACCCGCTCACTGGTCAGCCGGGGCTACCTTGTCCCCAGCGCGCAACCCCTGCCGGACAACGACCCGGCGCTGCGCAAGGCGCTGGCGCGCTTTCAGGCCGACAACGGCATGGTGGTGACGGGCGTGGTGGACTTTGCGACCTACGAACGGGCCTTGCGCCACTTTGTCGGCCTATCCGCTGACGGCACCCTGGCCCGCATTGGCTGGGCCAGCACACACGCCGAGCCTGTGCCGCACATCGCCGCCGCTCCTGCCACGCCCGATGCTGCAGTCCATGTGGTGAGCAGCAATCCGGGCGCGGCCAAGTACGGAGACCCGCCACCTGCCCGCACCATCGATCTGCAGATCGAGAACGTCTTGCTGGACCGTACCGCGTTCGAGGTGGGTGAACAGGTCTTCCTGTCGGCCACGGTGTCGCGTGCTTCCTACCTGCAGTGCTATCTGGCCGACGCCACCGGCACGGTCATCCGCCTGCTGCCCAACCAGGCCAACACCACCGGATGGGTGTCTGCCAACCAGGCCTTGCGCATCCCTGACTGGATGAGCCCCAACCCTGGCTTCATCATGGACGCGGCCAGCCCCGGCACCGAAGGCGTGGCCTGTTTTGCCACCGACGAGGACAGCACACCCCGCCTGCCTGAAGCGCTGCGCGGCCCGCCGCTCAAGCCCCTTCCGAACTACCGGGCGCTGGAGCGCTTGAACGAAGCCTTCGCCGCCGCCTGGGGCAGCGAGGGCTACACCGGCAACGCGGTGTACTGGCAGGTCATGCCACGCCGGTCTCTGCCCGCTGCGGCCACTGCGCCTGCACAACCCGCCCCGCGCCAGTGAAAGACCCACGGCAAAGCACTGCGCAGGCGCATGCCATGATCCCCACCCCATTGACGACCACGGCGCGCATGCAGCCCACCGCATTGGGGCTGCGCACCCCGCACGGCCTGTGGCCCGCATCCCATGGCACTGTGGCGCAGGCCTCGGCTGCAGCGTGTCTGGTCTTTGCGGCGGTGATCGCTGCGCCTGCGCTGGCCTCGGTGCGAGCGCTTCCCGTGCCTGCAGAGACGCCCCCCCTCGATCGCGCCCACCTGTCTGCAGCGCCTCCCCAGGTGCCTGGGGCTGACGATCCCATGCAGGAGAAGATGTTGCAAAAACTTCGCAGCGCCGCGCAACGCGATGGGGCGTCGACACGCAGGCCACGCTCCACCCCTGCCTACACCCCGCAACCATCGGGCGACCTGTCGCCAGCCGACGCAGCGTGGCTGTTGGGGCTGCTCGCGCTGCACGGCCTGGCCATGCCCGCAGACCCGGCGCAGGCCCAGCACTGGTTTGAACGTGCGCAAATGCTCAGCCACCCGCTGGCGCCTGCAGGACTCGCCTGGTGCCAGCTCAGTGGCTGCGTGGCAGCCCCCAACCCTTCAACGGCCATGCACTGGATTGTGCTCGTGGGTCGTACCGATCCGGGGCTTGCCAAATACCTCGAATGGCATGCGGCCAAGGCATTGGCCCCGTTGGCCGAGCCGCGTTCGTACTCACCAGACCCCTACCCCGGCTCGGTGGCCCTGATGGTGGCCAGCCCCCGGCTGCAAAAGCTGTTGACGCAAGCCGTGCGTGCCGGCAACGCGCAGGCTGGCAACGAACTGGGGCTGGAGTTCATCGCCAGGGGCGATCTCGATCAGGCGATGGTCCAGTTTCAATCAGCATCTGCAAAGTCAGAGGCCGCCGCCGCCAACGCCAGCCTTCTGGCCCGCCGCAGCCACAGCAGTTCCAGTGTCGGCGCCCGATCCCCCCGCTACAGCCCTGCTGAGTGGTACGCAGAGGCCCAGCGCTACCACCGTGGCGATGGCGTACCCGCCAACTACACCGAAGCCGTGCGCCTGTACCAGGTTGCGGCCAGCAGCGGCGATTCACAGGCCCGCAAGATGCTGGAGCTCATCTTCTCCAGGCCCTTGCAAGGTGGCGCCATCGATATTGTCTGGATGCAGCAGCTCGCCAGTCTGCACATAGGCGCCAACGGCTCGTCCCCAGGCATGACCACCGCAGCCCCCACCAGCGGCTGGCAGCGTGACCCCAGTCCTTTGTACAACCTCGTGCCACTTCGATGGCGCTCGCCCGGGTCATCCGTGGGGCGCTAGGCGGGCCCTGCGAGCGCAGGAGCCATGAGCGGTGCGGGCCTGCAGCATGCGCAGGGGATCGGGTTGAGGATCTGTACCCGCCACCTGCGCCCATGGCGCTCGGGGCCGCCGCGCCAAAACCAGAAGCGGGTGGCGTGTGCCATGCAATCTACCGTGCCTGTTGCTTCCACAGGCCAGCGGGTGAGCAAGCGCTCCGTCTGGATCTGCTGAAGGTCGTCGCAGGGCCCGAGCTGAAAGGCGTGGCGCACCACATCCCCAAGCCAAGTCAGCGCCTGGTGTCAGACGCAGCTTCCACCGTGGAAGCGTGGCTGGTGCGGGTTGCGCGCAGGGGTGGGCGCACCGCCCCGGATGCGGACGGATGTCCTTGCGTGCGCCCGCAGCGCTTCCCAAGCCGATCGGTCAGCACCTGCGGACCGCACGCTGCCAAGGGCCAGTATCTATCCCCTTGTCCGGCGGTTTTGGGTAGCATCGTTTCTGGTTCACCCATGGGTTCTGCTGTTGGCACCTGGCACGCAAGCCCGATCCCCACGAAAGGCCCGCCCATGTCCGTTGAGTCCCATTGCCCCTGCGTGCGGGAGTTGCGCCAGGTCCTGTTGTGGCCCCTGCGCCTGATGCCGGTGCGGGGCTCCGAGGTGCAGCATGCCAAGCCTTGGCAGCTGCTGGCGGATGTGGGCGAGGCCTCGCCCTGGCGCGAGGTGGTGGACGAATTCACGGGCGACAGCCAGCGTTTTCACGAACGGCACTACAACGAATTCGTAACCTTTTTGCCCTATGTGCAGCGCTTTCTGTACGGCGAGGGACGCAGCCAAAAGGGCCATAGCGCCATGGGTTCGCCGATGCGGGTGTTTCGGCGCAGCGATGTCAGCGCCGTGCGGGCGGTGTTGCATCCTGGCACGGCGCCGATCACGCTCGATATCGTCCATGTAGACCTGTACTTTTTTCTGGACCTTGACCTGGTCCTGCTCAATGTCGAAGTCAGTGCCCGCGACCTGACGCTGCCCCAGGCACAGGAGCTGCTGTACCGCTTCGGCCGTGGCTACCCCGCTGGGTGGGACGCAGAAGGCCACGCCCAGCATTGCCTCTTCAGCGCGGAGTGGCTGGACGCTGCAGGGCAGGTTCTGGCCCAGTCCGACGCCAACCAGCGCGACCTCTTCATGGCCCATGTCAGCAGCTACCGCGCCCCGCGCATTGCGGCCCACTGGGCCTGGCTGCTGGAGCCGTTGGTGAGCGACCATTCGGAGCGCAGCGGCCCCCTGCGCTACCGGCAGATCGAGTACTACCGCATGCCACAGTTGGCGTTCCTGGCGCTGGACGACCCGCGTGCGTTGAGCCGCAGCGATTTTGTGCGTCTAGGTCTGGTGACGGGGGCGGCCAGGCCGGGCGAGGACGCCAGCCTGCCGTACGCCGAAGAGCACCTGGCCGACTTTGAAAAGCGGTTTTGCTACGACCGGTTTTGGAGCAGCAGTGGCGCTGCGCCCTACACGCGCTATCTGTGCAGCGGCCATTCACTGCTGGTGCTGGGCGATGCGAACAGCCCGTTTTTTGTCTGCCGCGACCGGGGGGTGTTGGCGCAGTTCCGGCACCAGCATTTTTTGCTGTTCCTGATTGCGCATTTCCAGAAGGCGGCACTGCTGATGTTCTCCGACCGGCTGGCCGAAGCGCTGAAGAACCTGGACATTGCTGACGCTGCCAGCGTGCGCCGCTTCAAACGCACCATCCGCGCCAGCTTTGCAAGCTTTCTGCGCTTCACGCACCGGTACTGGTTTCATGAGGTGTCCGAACAAGCCCAGGTGCGTGCCCTTTTCCGCATGTGTTCCAGCCACCTTGGGCTGGACCCGCTCTACACCGAGGTCAAGGAGCGCATCGCAGAGATGAACCAGTATCTGGATGCGGACAGCCTGCGCCGCCAGGCCAATACCGTGGTGCGGCTGACGGTGGTGACCATCTTTGGCTTGATCGGCACCGTGACCACCGGCTTTCTGGGCATGAACCTGCTGGCGGAAGCCGATGCTCCGGTGGGCCGCAAACTGGGGATTTTTGCGGTTGTCTTTGTGCTGACCGCCTCGCTGACGGTCTACACCATGGTCAAGTCCAAACGCCTGTCCGACTTTCTGGATGTGCTTTCGGACGAGCGCGCCAGCGCCTGGCAGAAAGTCAGGGCGCTGGGGCTGGTGTGGCGGCGCGCGGGGGAGTGAGGCACGCGCCTGTCACCTGCTCCGCCGCTGGCATCGGTGCCTTGCGCACCGAGCGGCAGGTGTTCGTGCATTTGTGGTGCCTGCAACTCTGCAATGCCTGCAGCAGGAACTGCTGAGTCACCGCCAGCATGGCAAACCCGTGGCCAATCCTTGGAGCGGTGGGGCAGGGCGCCGGGTGCGCGGGAACTTCATGGCGCGAGGGCAGAGCGGGCGGAAGCGCTGGTGGGAGCCCGACGATCAGGAGGCTCTTGATGCTGTTGGTGCGCAGAAGTTGGGTCAAAAATGGCCCCGACGCTTGATAGGCAAGCGCTAATAGCTATACAAATCATAGCAAATCTTTGGGCTGTTGCTGGGCTATCCCTGAGCGGTTGCTGAGCGCGCAGGGCACACTGCACAGCCACCGAGGCTGGTCACGCGGTTGGAATCGCTACAGAATCGGGCATCCCTCTGCACGCAAGGTATGGCTCTCCCCATCGACCCTTCCCGCAGCGCATTGCCGCCCGTGGCCCAGTTTCTGGCGGAAGCAGCGCTGCAGCGGCAGACCGCGTTGCTTGGGCTGGACAAACCCGGCCCCACGCCCGCACCGCTGCCCGCAGCCGACCCCAGCGCGCCGCCGCCCACACCCACATCGCCCAGCCCTTCGGCCGGGCCTATGCCCGCACCGGCTGACAAGGCCAGCATTTCGGCCCAGGCGCGCGAGCAGTTGGGTGCGGGTTTTGACCCACGGCGTGCGGTGGCGGGGCAGGTGGAAGCCAAGGCCCCTCAGCGCCAGGCTGGGTCTGCGGTGCGTGGGGCGCAGGCTTCGCTATCGCCGCCACCGCTTCCCGTGGGGGCGCCTTCCTTGTCTCCCCCCGCGACTGCATGGGTGTCGGGCGCTGACTGGCCTGCCACGGGGCTGGGCGCACCACTGCTGCGTTTGGTCAGTGCGCTGGTGGCGCAGGTCACGGCCCAGGCCGGGGTGCCGCACCGCGTGGTGGCCGCACAGCCCTGGCCCATTGGCATGGCACAGGCGTTGGAGAGTGGCGTGCTGGATGCCGACCCGTCACCGCTGCAGACTTGGCTGGTACGCCAGGGCGTGGTGCAGACCCCCGAGGGGCCGCGCGGGCTGGCGCTGACCCTGCGCGCGCCGGTATCGTGGCTGGCGGCCCAGGCATTGCCAGGCAGCGGTGCGGCTGTGGCGCAGGCTGGCGCAAACGCCGGTGGCGAGGGCGGCGCGCTGCAGGTGCCGTTTGCGGGGGGCGGCCAGCCGTTGCAGTCGGGCGTGATGGCTTTGGTGCTGCAGGGCATGGACGCCGCCGCGCCGCGCACCAGCGCGCTGCTGGTGCTGGACCTGCAGCCGCAACTGGCCGCCACCGTGTACGGCCGCGACATGCTCCAGCAGGCCACGGGCCGCCTGGACCCTTGGACCCAGATGGCCGTGCTGCAGGCCAGCGGCCAGGTGCCACGCGAAGACGATCGTGCGCGCAACGGCCCATCGGGTCTGTGCGAAACCGTGGGCTGCCCTTACGCCGCGCGGGCTGAGTGTGTGCAGCCGTATTGCCTGGCGCTGCGCGGCGTACTGCCGCCTGAACCCGTGGGGCCCGCGCCCAGTGCCTGATGCCCATGCGGGGCGCCATGCCTGGGTGTGCACACGGGACCGGCGGTGGGTTGCGAGTTGCGGGTTGCACCCAGCGACCTGGGTGAGGTCAAATCCGGCTCTATCCTTTTGGGTCGATGAATCGAACGGAGAATCGGATCCATGCGCACGCTTCCCATCTCCCTGTCCAACGCCTCATTTCCCGTCGACTTTGTGCCGCTTGGCGGCACACCGCAGGACTGCGAAGACTGTGGCAAGGGCGTGGGGCTGGGCTTTCAGTTTGACTACGCATACCAGCCCATTGTGGATGTGGAGCGCCGTGCCGTTTTTGCACACGAAGCGCTGGTGAGGGGGCCTGGCGGTGAGGGGGCGATGACGGTGCTGTCGCAGGTCAACGACCGCAACCGGTATCGCTTTGACCAGGCTTGCCGGGTCAAAGCGATCAAGGGCGCGGCCACGCTGGGGCTTGCGCAGCCGGTGTCGATCAACTTCCTGCCCAATGCGATCTACAAACCCGAGGTGTGCATTCGCACCACGCTGGAGGCGGCCCGGGCGAACGGCTTTCCGCTGGAGCAGATCATTTTCGAAGTGACCGAGGGCGAGCGCATTGAAGACGGCCCCTGGTTTGCCCAGATTTTGCGCGAGTACAAGCGCTGTGGATTCCGGACTGCGATTGACGATTTCGGCGCCGGTTATGCGGGCATGAAGCTGTTGTCGGACTTTCAGCCCGACATCATCAAGATCGACATGGACCTGATCCGCCATGTCGATACCAACCGCGCCCGCCAGGCCATCGTGCGCAGCCTGGTACGCCTGTGCGAGGACATGGGCATCCAGGTCGTTGCCGAAGGCATCGAGACACCGGCCGAGCGAGACTATCTGGCCGATGTGGGCATACGACTGATGCAGGGCTATTTGTTTGCCAGGCCCGCGTTCCGCTCGGTGGCCACGGTAGATGCTTCAGCGTACGGCCCCTCACCGCGCTGAGCGTCCTGCGCCGCAACTACCCGGTTGCGCCCGGATTTCTTGGCTTCGTACAGCGCGGCGTCCGCGCGCGCGAAGAGGTTGCAAGCGCTCTCCGCGTCGCGCAAGCTGGCGGAGCCAATGCTGATGGTGGTAGGCTGGCTCAACCAGGTCGCCTGGGCCACTGCGGCGCGCATGCGCTGGGCGACCTCGAGGGCGCCCTGTTCATCGGTGTGGGGCAGGATGACCGCAAATTCCTCGCCCCCGACCCGTGCCACGACGTCGATGATCCGGACGCAACCGTTGAGCACCTGCGCGATGGAGCGCAGCACCTTGTCTCCGGCCTCGTGGCCGAAGTTGTCGTTGATCCGCTTGAAGTGGTCCACGTCCAGCATGAGCAAGCTCAGCGGCGACTGCGTTCGCTCCACCACAGCCAGTTCCAGCTCCAGGCTGTCATCAAAAGCCCGCCGGTTGCGCAGGCCGGTGAGTGGATCGGTGCGGGCCAGTTCGTTGAGCGCCAGGTTCAGCGCGTCCACTTTGCGCAGCTGCTCGCGCAACTGCTGGTTGAGCACCTCGGCATCGCGCAACGCCTGGCGCAGCCGGATCTCGCGCATCGTGGAGTGGGCAAGTTCGACCAGGACCTCGATGTCCTCTTTGGTCCACTGCTTGGCTTTGAAATCCACAGCACAAAAGCTGCCCAGAACCTCGCCGGTTTCGGTTTTCAGGGGGATACCCGCGTAGGCTCGCACCCCCAGCGACGCCACGGTAGGCAGGTCGCGAAACACCGGCAGCTGCGTGGCATCTTCCAGCACAAGGGGGCCGTCGGACACCATGGCGTAGTGGCAGAACGTCCGTCCGGTGAGCTGTCGCAGGCTCTTCAACGGCTCGCCCAATCCAAAGGTGCTTTTGTAGAAGTCGCGGTGCGAGTCCACCAGCGATATGAAGGTCACGGGCGCGCCGGTGATTTTGGAGGCCAGCCGGGTCAACCGGTCAAAGCTCTCTTCGGCCACGCTGTCCAGCAAGCCGGTTTCACGCACCGCTGTCAACCGCAGAGGGTCGACAAGCGCCGCATGGATCCGGGCTTCGTCCGCAGGCAGGGGTGGCGGTAGTTCCGTCATGGGTGTCGCACCGTGTTGAGCTGCCGAAAGGTACACGATCTCATCGAGCGGCGGTACTGCCGCGTGCAAAGACCCTGCATGCCCGCCACGGCCGGGGTCAGTGCGCGCCGCTGCGGCCAATGATTTCTGCGTGGCGTGACCGGGTGATCGGATAGGCCACCAGCAGCGGAATCGCGAGCACCAGGAACGCGGCCGGCAGGATGCCCGCCATGAGTGTGATGCCTTGCAGCGCTGTGGCGGACTGCGTCACGTTGGGTACATAGCCCGTCAATTCCAGCATGCCAGCCACCAGCACGGTGGCCAGCGTGCGGGCCAGTTTGTCCATCAGTCCGTACAGGCCGTAGTACATGCCCGTCTTGCGCTCGCCGGTTTGCATCTGGCCGTGGTCGATGGTGTCGGGCACCATGGCAAAGGGCACGATCCAGTGTGCACCCATGCCGATACCGACGACCACCAGAATGACCGTGATCAGGTGCTGGTCGCCCGGACCCACCCAGTACAGAGCCACCAGCCCTGCTGCGCACAGCAGCAGGCCCAGCATGTAGGCCAGGTTCTTTTCCCAGCGGTCCACCACGCGCTTCCATACCCACAGCGACAGGCCCACCACGCCCAGCAGGATTGCCATGAAGCGGGGCAGGTCGTCCTTGTCGCCCTGCAACTGGTAGATCACGAAATACGCGAGCGAGGCTTGCACCAGCGTCAGGCCCAGCCGCACCAGTGTGGCGGCGCCCATGAGCAAAAGGAAAGGGCGATTGCGCAATGTGGTCCGCAAGGTTGCATGCACCGACCCCCACATCGCACGGCTGTCGGCATTCACATGCATAGCCGCAGGAGCCCCCGACTCTCCTGAAGCCTCTCCTGTCGCCTCTTGAACGCGCCAGGCCACCACCGCAATGGCAACCCCCGCAGCCAGCCCGAAGCACGAGCCCGCCAGCGCGTAGCCTGTGCGAGCGTCCGGGGCGGCGCGCACCAGCATGGGCATGAAAACGCTGCCCGCGAAAAAGCCCAGCAGGGCGCCCATCGACGCACAGGCCGTGAGGCTGGTGCGCTCGTCGTAGTCGCGGGTCATGTTGGCCGACATGGCCTGGTAGGGCAGCTGCACCAGGGTCATCAGTGTGTCGAACACCGTGTACGTCAGTGCGATCCACAGGAAGGCGGCCACGGGGCTGAGGCCTGGGGGCACCATCCATACCGCAGCTGCGGCGATGGCAAGCGGGGCAGCGCCATAGATCAGGTAGACCCGGTGGCGGCCATGGCGTGAACGCGTGCGGTCGGTCATCCAGCCAAACAGGGGGTCGTTGATGGTGTCCCACACCTTGCCCACCAGCAGCGCCGCGCCAGCCACGGCAGGCGCTACCAAGGCGACGTCGGTGTAGAAGATCATGAGCATGAAGTTCATGGCGGCAATCTGCATCTGCAGGCCGACATTGCCGGTGGCGTAACCCAGCTTGGTGCCCAGCGTGAGCCGCTTGGCCGCGCCTGTCATGGGTGTGCCGACGCAACAGAGCCTGCGGGGCTCGCGGTGGCGGGCACAGGGGCTTGGCGTGAGGCTGGGATGTCCCGGGGCGGGGCGGCTTCCAGCATCAGGCGTACCTCGCGGCGCAGCATCTTGTTGAGAAAACTGCGGGGGATTTCTTCAACGATGCGCACGTCATCGGGCTGGTGATCGACAGGCAGCTTGTGCTCCAGGTACTGCGCAATGTCGCGCTCCAGTGCCTGCCAGTCATGCCCGGTGCGCCAGCTCTGGCGCAGACTGAGTACCAGGACCGCACGGGTGCCGTGCTGTACCAGGCAGGCCTCTTTGATGGCGGGGTGGGTGTGCGCCACCTCTTCCACCTCCCGGGGATTGAGCCATTGTCCGTGTCGCAACACGCGGTCCGCGCTGCGGCCCAGCACATGGAGGTAGCCTGCTGCGTCGAAATAGCCCACATCGCCCATCACCACCCAGCCATCGCGCAGCGTCTCCTGGGTTTTTTCCGGGTCGAGCCAGTAGCCGTCGAAACGCACCGGCGTCAGCACGGTGATGAGGCCCATCTGGCCCCGCGGCAGCGGAGCAAATTGCTCGTCGCGGATGACCACCTGCACCCCCGACATCACCTTGCCCACGGTGGAGAGAATGTCGTTGCCCTGTGGCTGGCCGCGCGCATCCACATGCTGGTGCGGCAGCAGCCAGGTAATGGGGGGGAGTGCTTCCATGCAGCCATAGCCCTGCTGGAAGATCGGTCCGAAACGGCGAATGGCTTCCGCAATCTTGGGTGCCGGCATCATCTCGGAGCCGTAGGGCACATGCGTGAGGGACGACAGGTCGTACTGCCCCAGCGTGGGCTCGTCGAGCAGGTCGATGATGGCCGAGGGCGACAGGTACGCACGCGAGACGCGGTGCTTGTGGATCAACGCGGCCAGGGTGGCGGCGCTGAAGTCCTCGGGCATCACCAGCGCAGCGCCCGCCAGCAAGGTGGGCAGAACCATGCCCGAGCCCGGGCCGGTCAGTGGCAGGCCCAGCATGTTCACATCCTGGCGGCTGGGTGGCGGCCTGAAATCAATGGACTTGGAGATCAGCCGCACGCTGTCGAGGTATTTGCGGTTGCTGTAGCCAATGGACTTGGGCAGGCCTGTGGTCCCCGAAGTCATGTGCAGCGCGAAGATATCGTCTTCATGCAGCTCGGCCGTGCCGGGGGCTGGGGCGTGCTGCGCCAGCGCCCGCTCATAGTCTTCGCCCAACGCCAGCAGGCGTATCCATGGCAGCTGCTCGCGCACGGCCTGCAGAATGGGCGCGCTCAGCAACGGGTCGTGGATGAGCACCACCGGCTTGACGCGCACCATGGTGGCCAGCGCTGCTTCGGCGGGCAGGTGCTTGTGAAAGCTCGCGAAGATCGTGCCGTTCTCGAACGTGGCGAGCCGGGCTTCATACTGTTCACCGCTTTCGGGCAGCAGGGTGAACACGACATCACCCTTTTTCACGCCCTGCGCCTGCATCCAGGCCTGCAGGCGCTCTACGCGCTCTTGCAGCTGTGCATAGGTCAAGGTGCCACGCCGGTCGATGAGCGCGGGCTTGTGGGCATGGCGGCGGTAGGCCAGGCGTGCCACCGACCGCGCAGTGCGAAGGCGGTTGAGGAGAAAGCGCACCATCAGGCTGCGCAGGGATGGAAAAGCCATGAGAGTCTCCCGAAATGGGCACAACCCGGCAGTTTTTCATGGGCACTGCGCGCAAGACATCACAATTTGTACGAAGGCGTGTCTTTTTGTTGCTGGTGGCGCTGTGCGACCGGTGAGGGGCCTGCCAAGGGGGCTTGGCAGCGCACTGCCGTCGCTCCGGCACCACAGTGCCACGGGGTCAACACGTACAAAAGCAAAAAACCGCCGGTGCCGGATCGCGGCACGGGCGGTTTTGAAAGAGGCCCCCGCCGGGGATGGAGCGGGAGGCCTCGGAAGTGGTTTCGAAAGGCACCGGGTGCGTGCCCTTGGGGGAACGCACCGCAGCCGCTCGGGAGGGCTCAGGGATACAGGCCGCGCATTTCGCGGGCGTGCAGGATGCGCTGGCAGGCCACGATGAAGGTGGCGGTGCGCAGGCTCACCTTGTGCTCTTGCGCCACTTGCCAGATGCCTGCAAAGGCCTCTTGCATGATGCGCACCAGGCGGGCGTTGATCTCGTCCTCGCTCCAGAAGAAGCTGGAGAAATCCTGCACCCATTCGAAGTAGCTCACCGTCACGCCGCCGGCGTTGGCGATCACGTCGGGCAGCACCAGCACGCCCTTGTCGTTCAGTATGTCGTCGGCCTCGGTGGTCGTGGGGCCGTTGGCGCCTTCGATCACCAGCTTGGCCTTGATCTGGCCCGCGTTGTCCTTGGTGATCTGGCCTTCGAGCGCGGCGGGGATCAGGATCTCGCAGTCCACGCCCCAGAACTCTTCGGCCTTCATCACATCGGCGCCAGCAAAGCCGCCCACGCCGCCACGGGTCTTCACATGCGCCAGCAGCGCAGGCACGTCAACGCCCTTGCTGTTGAAGATGGTGCCGGTGTGGTCTTGCACGGCCACCACCTTGGCGCCCGCTTCGGCAAACAGCTTGGCGGCAATGCCGCCCACGTTGCCAAAGCCCTGCACGGCCACCCGGGCGCCGTCCAGCGCCAGGCCGGTCAGCTTGGCGGCTTCCACGCCCACGGTGAACACGCCGCGGCCGGTGGCCTCGACACGGCCCAGCGAGCCGCCCAGGTCCACGGGCTTGCCGGTGACCACGCCGGTGGCGGTGGCGCCGGTGTTCATCGAATACGTGTCCATCATCCAGGCCATGACCTGGCCGTTGGTGTTCACGTCGGGTGCAGGGATGTCCTTGGAGGGGCCGATCAGCAGGCCGATCTCGCTGGTGTAGCGGCGCGTCAGGCGCTCCAGCTCACCCATCGACAGCTTCTTGGGGTCCACGCGGATGCCGCCCTTGGCACCGCCGTAGGGCACGTTCACCGCCGCGTTCTTGACCGACATCCAGGCCGACAGGGCCATCACTTCTGACAGCGTCACGTCCTGGTGAAAGCGCACGCCGCCCTTGCCGGGACCCCGGCTCAAGTTGTGCTGCACGCGGTAGCCTTCGTAGTGGGCGATGGTGCCGTTGTCCAGCTCGATCGGCACATCCACGATCAGGATGCGCTTGGGGCGCTTGAGCGTTTCCACCCACCGCGCCAGGTTGCCCAGATAGGGCGTGACGCGGTCCACCTGTTGCAGGTAGTTGCCCCAGGGGCCAAGGTGGTCGGCTTGCAGGTACGAGGGCAGGGGATGGTGGGTGCTGGCAGCGCCAGTGGGTGAAGACATGGTGAATTCCTTGTGGGATCAGTTCAAGCCGCGAAGCTTATGCCTGCGGTTGCATGCTGTCTAAGGCCGTAGTGTTTGAGTGTTATGCAAACGATGCATAACCATGGGAGAGCCCCGCCCAATGCGGCACTGCAGCAAATGGGTGGCGTGCGAAGGCGCTGAAATGACCGGGCGGTCCCCGGCGGTCCGCAGCGTTCATTCGACCGTGAAGCGTGCCAGGGCGGGGTCGCCCGCCGGGTAGCGCAGGTCCAGTTGCTGCAGCACCTCGCGCAGCACGGTGGCGATCATCAGGTTGCGGTGTGTCTTGGAGTTGGCGGGCACGATGGTCCACGGCGCCCAGGGCGTGTGGGTGGCGGCCAGCAGGGTTCCGTACGCGTCCTGGTACTGCGCCCACTGCTTGCGCACCTCGATATCGCCCATGCTGAATTTCCAGTGTTTGGTGGGGTCGTCCAGGCGTTCTTGCAGCCGCTCGCGCTGTTCGTCAAACCCGATGTGCAGCAGAAATTTGAGCACGATGGTGCCCGTCTCGCTGAGCATGCGCTCAAAGTCGTTGATGTGCGCCAGCCGCTGCTGGTGCTGCCCGGGCGTTATCCAGCCGTTGACCACGGGCACCAGCACGTCTTCGTAGTGGCTGCGGTTGAACACGGTGATGTCCCCCGCCTGTGGCACCTGCTGGTGGATGCGCCAGAGGTAGTCGTGCGCGCGCTCGGCCTCGGTGGGCGCCTTCCAGCCCACGGCGTGCACGCCCAGGGCGCTCATGCGGCCAAACACGCCACGGATGGTGCCGTCCTTGCCCGAGGTGTCGGTGCCTTGCAGCACCACGAGCAGCTTGTAGCGCTTGTCGGCATAGAACAGGTTCTGCAGCCCGTCCAGTTCCACCGCCAGGTCTTCGACGGCTGCCTTGTCCCGGGCCTTGTCGCCCAGCGAGAAGGGTTTGGCGCCGGGGTCGAAGTCCTTCAGCGCCGCATTTTTGCCGCCGGGCTGCCAGGGGCGCAGCCGCTGCAGGAGGGCGGACGGGGTGTTGTCAAAAGGCGAAGGCATGGCAGGGCTCCGGGCAGGGCGGCGCGATGCGCCGGGATCGTGAACAGGCCCTAAAGATACCCGCTGTGGTCCGGTATCCGCTGCCACTGATCGTTCAGCCCGTCTATGCGGACGATCTCCAGGCGGGTGAGGTCTTCGTCGGTCAGGCCATCGATGCAGCCCAGGTTGATGCCGTACATCTCGCCCATCGGCGTGTCGGTGCCATGGCCGAACACGCGCACGCCGCAGTGGCGGCAGAAGTAGTGGTGGTTCTTGTGGGTGCCGAAGGTGTACCGCGTGAGGTCGCCCTGCCCCCGCGTGATGCTAAAGCCCCCGGGCAGTGCCACGGCAGGCCAGAAGCGTGTGCGGCGGCAGATGCTGCAGTTGCAACGGTAGGTGGGCTGGGCCAGGTCCAGCGAGGCTTGCACTTGCACGGCGCCACAGTGGCAGGTGGCGGTGTAGGTTGAGGGCATGGGGTGCTCCTTGGGGCCAGTGTGGGGGGTGTCTGCGCATGATCGCAAACTCTGGCCCCGTCGCCATCGTTCGCCTGGAGGATGCCGGTCGGCAGTTCGTCCCGGGTAGTTTGGGGATATTTGCTATCAAATATATAGCTAATAGCGCTTGTTAGATAAGCGCTAGAGCTTGTTTTTGCTAGAAATTCACCTGCACCCCCGCCACCACCTGGCGCCCCAGGCCCGGGATCACGGTGAGTGCGCCCCACGAGGCGGTGTAGTAGGTCTTGTCGAACAGGTTGTGCACGTCCAGCGTCAGGCGAGTGCGCTTGTCGATCTGCCAGTAGCCCGTGATGCGCGCCGTGGTGTAGGCGGGCAGGCGGTAGGTGTCGGTAGCGGTGCCGGTGCGCTCGCCCACATGCACCAGGCCGCCGCCGATGCCGTAGCGGCCGCCCCATGGCGCCTGGTCCTCGCGGATGGCGAAGAGGCCAGCGCTCACGCGCGGCACGTTCAGCAGGCGCTTGCCCAGCAGGGCAGGGTTGTTGTCGCGGGTGACTTCGGTGTCGGTGTAGGCCAGGTTGGCCGTCATGCGCCAGTGGGCGTCGATCTGCCCGGCCACATCGAGCTCCAGGCCCCGGCTTTGCACCTCGCCCGCCGCGATGCTGAAGTTGGCATTGGTGGGGCTGCGCGTGAGCACGTTGGTCTTGCGGATGTCGAACAGCGCCGCGCTCGCGTTCAGGCGCTGGTCGGCCGATTGCCACTTGGCGCCCAGCTCCAGGGCCTGGCCCTTTTGCGGGTCGAACGCCTTGCCGCTTTCATCGGTGCCTGCGTTGGGGCGGAACGAGCGGCCCGCCGAGGCATAGACCGAGGTGTTCGCATCGATCAGGTAGGTGATGCCGATGCGCGGCGTGGTGGCCGAGTGCTCTTGCACCTGGCGGGTGGCGGCCAGGCGGTTCTCGCTGTCCTGGTGGAATCGGTCAAAGCGCACGCCCGCCAGCAGCTTCCACTTCGCGCTCAGGTCGATCTGGTCCTGCACAAACATGCCTGTGGCGCGGGTGCGGTCCAGCAGGTCAAAGCCCGGGGTGAGCTTGCCCACAGGCTGGTTGTAGACCGGGTTGAAGACGTCAATGGCAAACGGCTGGCTGGCCAGGCTGGAGTAGTGGATGTCTTGCGCTGCGCTCAGGCGCCAGGTTTCCACACCGGCCAGCACGGTGTGCGTCAGGCCGCCGGCTTGCAGCTTGCCTTCCACCTCGCCCTGCAGCGACGCATCGCGTGCGGGCAGGCTGCGCCAGCTGTCACGGCGCGTCAGGGTGCGGCCGTTGGCCTGCAGCGTGCCGTTCAGGTCCACGGCCGAGCCGAACAGGTCGGTCTCGCGGTACGAGGCCCCCACGCGCGTGCGCCAGCCCTGGCCCAGGTCGTGGTCCAGCGTGATCTGGTGGGTGTCGCCGTTCACGTGCAGGTTGTCACGGCTCGGGTCGCCCAGGTAGCGGTCGCGCGGCAGCGCGCCCACGTTGCCGTTGACCTGCACGATGCCCCGGTCCAGCGGGGTGCGGATGCGGATGAACTCGGCTTCGTAGTTCAGCACCGTGTTGGGGCTCAGGTTCCAGGTGATGGCGGGGGCCACCACCATCTTGCGGTTGTCTACCAGGTCGGTGCGACTGGCGCCGTCCTCGGCCGCCACGTTCAGGCGGTAGGCCACATCGGCGCTGAGCTGGCCGGTGGTGTCGAGCGTGGCGCGGCGATAGCCCCGCGTACCCACCTGCACGCCCGCCTTGTGCGCGGGCGTGAACTGGGGCTTTTTGGTGACCACATTGAGTGTGCCGCCCGGTTCGCTGCTGCCATACAGCGCGGCGGCTGGGCCCTTGAGGAATTCAATGCGCTCGACCGAGCTCACATCGCGCTGCGGGCCATAGCCCCGGTTGGAGGCAAAGCCGTTGAGCAACTGGCCGCCGTCGGTGTTGCTGAAGCCGCGAATGGCGTAGTTGTCCCAGGTGCCGCCAAAGTCGTTGAGGCGGGTGATGCCGCTCACATAGTCCACAGTGTCGGCCAGGCGGCGGGCACCCAGGTCCTCCATCAACTGCTGCGGCACCACGCGCACCGATTGCGGGGTCTCGATGAGGGGCGTATCGGTGCGCGTGGCGGCCGTGTTGCGCTGGGCGCCTTGGTAACCCTGGGTGGCCGAGGTGTCGCGCACCTGCACTTCAGACAGGGCGGGGCTGGTGCTGTCGGCTTGTGGGGCGGAGGGGCCCGTTGGGGCTGGGGCGCTTGCCGGGGCCGTCTGGGCCATGGCAGCGCTGGCCGTGAGGGCGCACAGCGCCAGGGTGGCGCGCGCCACGGCAGAGTACCGGGCGGGCCGGAGAAGGGAGGGGTGCATGGTGCAGATGGGTAGAAAGAAACAGCGAGGCGGGCTCCCGCACGCCGGGCCGACTTCAGCAAGCCAGGGGCTTGCGCAATGGCTGCATGGGCGGGTTGCCAATCAAAGGTCGCCATTATCTATGCAAATACAAACTATTCGCATTTGCTTTTATCGCATCGCTGCGCCGCCTTTTTTGGGGGGGGCCGGGGCCGCCAGCCCCGCCCTGCGAAGAAAGCTCAGCGGGGCTCCGTCCGGGCAGCCGTTCCCATCAGCGCTACAAATCGCCGCGCGCCCAGGCCCAGGGGACGCTCCTTGGACCACACCACATCCACCCACAGCGCGGCGCCGTTGCTCAGGTTCTCAAACGGCATCTCCACCAGCGTGCCCGCCGCAATGCGTGGCTGCACCAGCGCGCGCGGCTGCCAGCCCCAGCCCAGCCCGGCCTCGATCAGGCCGAGCGCGGCCAGGTGGTTGTCGGTGCGCCAGTGGTGGCGGGCAAACACAAAGCGCGGGTCGGTCTGCGCCAGGTCGCGGCTGGCCACCACGATCTGGCGCGTGGTGGTGAGGTGCTCTTCGCGCAGCATGGCCGCCTCGGCCAGTGCAGGTGGCGCGCCGCGCGCCTGGGCAGCGGCACGGGCGGCCACCAGCACCGGGTGCTGCGGTGCCATCACAGCCACCAGGGTTTCGGTGCCCACTTCCTGAAAGCCCTCGCGCCCATCGATGCTGGGGCGCTCAAACACCAGCGCCAATTGGGCGCGGCCACTGTGCAGCAGGGCCAGTGCGTCCACCTGCGGGGCCGTCAGCACCTCCACCTGCAGCAGCGGGTACTCGTGCGCCAGTGCGGCCAGCGGCGCCGTCCAGCGCGATGCCAACAGCTCGGGCGCAATCGCCAGGGTCAGGCGCTCTTCCAGCCCCTGCGTCAGTGCCAGCGCCTGCGCGTTGAGCTGCTGCAGTTGCCCGGCCAGCAGCCGGGCCTGGGGCTCCAGCGCGCGCGCCGCTGCGGTGGGCCGGGGCTCGCGCCCGCTGCGGTCGAACAGTTGCACATCCAGCTCGGCCTCCAGGTGGGCCATCGTCATGCTCACCGCCGAGGGCACGCGCGACAGTGCCCGCGCAGCGGCCGAGAAGGAGCCGTGGTCCAGCGCCGCCAAAAACACCTGCACGCTGTCGGAAGAAAAGGCCATGGGTGTGATGTATCAATTAACCTGAAAGAAGCTGACTTTATATATCAGCAAGGTGCACATAAAGTGCGTCCCATGAATGTTGCTTCCGCTTCCTCCGCGCCCGGCCTGCAGGGCGTTCGCCGCCGTGTGGTGTATGTCACCCTGTATGAGCTGATCGCCATCGTGGTGGCCACCTTCGGGCTGGTCTTGCTCACTGGCCAGAACGCGGCGCACTCGGGTGTGGCGTCGGTCGCAGCCTCGGTGGTTGCCGTGGTGTGGAACCTGTTGTTCAACTGGGCCTTCGAGCGCTGGGAGGCCCGCCAGGCCGTGCGGGGCCGCACCGTGTGGCGCCGCATGGCCCATGCGGTGGGGTTTGAGGGCGGCCTGGTCTTCATCCTAGTGCCGCTGTTTGCCTGGTGGTTTGATGTGACCCTGTGGCAGGCCTTTGTGATGGACCTGGCGCTCATCGTGTTTTTCCTCGTCTACACCTTTGTCTTTAACTGGGGGTTCGACCGGGTGTTTGGCCTGCCAGCCTCGGCTATCGGCCCTGAGCAAGCCGCCACTGGTGGAGCGCCTGCTGTGTAGCCAGGCCTGTGTCACGAGCCTTCGTACACCCGTTCAATGGCGTGGTCACGCAAGCGGCGAGGTGATTGGCAGGTTGGCCGTCGCAGAGACAGCTGCAACTGCAAACGTCGCGTTACACTTTGCACGCAAAGTCAACCCTTCCAAAAGGACTCAGCCATGCTTGAACGTTCTGTACTGCGTTTGGTAGTGTTCGTGGGGGGGCTGTTGTTGGCCGCTACCGCGGTGCACGCCCAGAACGCCGATCTTTCCATCACCAAGACCGATGGTGTCACCACGGCCACGCCGGGTGGCTCGGTCACCTACACGATTGTTGCCAGCAATGCGGGTCCGACGACCACCGCCGCCACTGTGGTCGACACCTTTCCTGCAGCGCTCAATGTCGCCAACTGGACTTGTGTGGGCGCGGGTGGTGCAAGCTGCCCCGCGTCGGGCAGCGGCAACATCAACACCCTCGTGTTTCTGCCTGTCGGTGCCTCCGTAACCTTCACCGCCCCCGCTACGATAAGCGCTGCCGCCACAGGCACGTTGAGCAACACGGCCACGGTGTCATCGAATGACACTACTGATCCCACCCCTGGCGACAATACCGCCACGGACATTGACACACTTACGCCGCAGGCCGATCTGTCCATCACCAAAACGGACGGCGTGACCACGGCCACCCCCGGCGGCTCAGTCACCTACACCATCACTGCCAGCAACGCAGGCCCGTCCGATGCG
>CAXIRU010000087.1:0-16315 GCA_964031875.1 Acidovorax facilis | reverse complement strand
GGGAGACATCGAAGACACCATCGCGCGGATGGTGCAGCTCAAGAGCGAAGGCGTGGGTTTTGCGCTGGACGACTTTGGCACCGGCTACTCCAGCCTGAGTTACTTGAAGCGGCTGCCGCTCGACCAGGTGAAGATCGACCAGAGCTTTGTACGGGATGTGCTGGCAGACCCCAACGACGCGGCGATCGTGAGAACCATCCTGGCGCTGGCCAAGAGTCTGGACCTGCAGGTGGTGGCCGAGGGGGTGGAGACGACGGGGCAGTTGTCGTTCCTGAGGCTGCATGGGTGTGAGGGGTTTCAGGGTTTTCTATTTGGACGGCCTGGGCCGGTGGGGGATATTGATGCCTTGCTGTACCCCATGCGCTAAGCCCTGCCAGATGTGCTCCCCGGGTGGGTTCGGGGGCTCAGCGTGACCCGGCTGGGTGACGGTGTGGGCGGGTTCCGGGACAAGGTGCTGGACCGCAACGCCCCTGGTTGGCGCGGGCTGGCGCTGGTGGTGGCTGCGGCGCTTGCAGGGGCTTGGCTGGTGGTGCTCGCAGCTCTGCACTGGCAAGGCGCCCAGCGTGCGGATGAACGCGCCCAACTGCTCCAGCAGAGTGTGGACACCTTGCAAGCCCGAGTCACCGGTGGCGGCATGCTGGGCGCTGTGTCATTGCTGGGTCTGAGCGAGCCTCTGCTCAAGTCCATGGCACGCGGCCAGTTGGCGCCAGACGATCCGGAAGCGCTTGCACGGCTGGGGGTGGCCCGGGGGCGGTTTCTGGTCAACGGGGTGTATGTCATGTCGGCCGATGGCACGGTGGTGGCCCACGAAACGCCGGGCCCGCGCTCCACCGGCATCAATCTGGCGTTCCGCCCGTATTTCCAGCAGGCGATCAAAGGAGTTGTCAGCGTGTATGCCGCCATAGGCAGCAACTCGCAGGAGCGGGGCCTCTACTACGCCGCGCCACTGTACGAAAGCGATACACCGTCCAGCCCCATCATCGGCGCGGTGATGTTCAAGGTGGGTTTTGAGCTGTTTGATGAGTTGATCAAGCGCGCGGGTCTGCCCACCGTGCTGTTGTCTCCCCAGGGCGTGGTGTTTGCCTCGACGCGGCCTGAGTGGCTGTTTGCCGTGGCGCCTCCGCTCACGCAGGCGCGCATTGATGCGATCCGCGCGTCGCGCCAGTTCGGCAGCCACTTTGACAAGGGCCTGGCTTCAACCTTGCCGTTTGCGCCGGATTCGGGCGAGGTCGTGATCGATGGCGTGAATTACGCGGTGGAGCGCCGCCAGGTCGATTGGGGCGATCCCGGAGGTCCATGGCAACTGGCAATGCTGGACGACGTCAGTGCCCTGATGACGGGTGCTGAGCGCCTGAAGGTGGGCGGAGCCGCGTTTGTGTTGCTGTGCCTGTTGGGATGGCTGCTGCTGGAGCTTCTGCGTAACCGCGCCCGTGTGAGCGCCGCGCTGGAGCGCTTCAGGGTGTTGGGAGCCGCCCTCGAGACCAGCCCGGTCTCGGTGGTCATCACGGATGGCGATGGCCGCATCGAGTGGGTCAATCCGCAGTACGAGCGCAGCTCGGGCTATGCACTGCACGAGGTGCGCGGCAAGAAGCCGTCGGTGGTGGCGAGCGGCCAGACCCCGGCGCAGACCTACCAGGAGATGTGGTCCACCTTGCTCTCGGGCCGCTCGTGGCAAGGTCAGTTCATCAACCGCCGCAAGGACGGAACCCTCTACCACGACGAAGCCACGCTGTCGCCGGTGTTTGACGAGCGTGGTCGGCGCATTGCCATCGTCGGCCTCCATGAAAACGCTTCGGGGCGCATCCAGGCGCAGAAGGAGCTGGAGCGGCGCGAGCGCCTGCTCAACGAGTTGCTGGAACAGCAGACCGCCATCTTTGACAATGCGCCTCCCATCGCGCTGGTGGGGGACGGCAAGTTCCGCCAGTTCAACCCCGCATTCGTCGAGCTGATGGGTGGCACGGCATCCGAGTTGCTGGGTTTAGGCGTTGGGGTGTTGCTGGGTGGGCCAGATCGAGCGAAGCAGTTCTATAGCCAGGTCGGGCCGGTGCTGAGCGCCGGAGGCGCCATGCGGCAGGTCACGACGCTGTTTCGCCTGGACGGCCACAGCTTCGAGGCGCGCATGTCGGGGCGCAGCGTGCAGATGGAGGGGTTCAACAATGCATCCCTCTGGGTGATTGAGGACGTCAGCGAGCAGCGCCGGGCCGAGATCGCCATGCAGCAGGCCAAGGACCGGCTGGAGCTGGCACAGGAGGCGGGCAAGATTGGTGTGTTCGACATCGACTTGCTGACCTCGCAGGTGCTGTGGAGCGAGAAGCTGCTGACGTTGCTGGGCCTTCCCTCGGGCACCGAAGTGCGCTCAGAGCGCGACTGGCAGGCAGCCCTGCACCCCGATGATCGCGCCCGTGCGGTGGCCGCGTTTGTGAACGCCGTGGCGGGGAGCGAGACCCATCTGCGCGATTCCTGGCGCATCGTTCGGCCAGACGGTGAGGTCCGCTGGTTCCTGTCGGCGGCCCGCATCTTCCGCGACGGTGATGGACGGGCGGTGCGGGTGGTGGGCGTCAACGTGGACATCCATGAACAGAAGCTGCTGGAACAGCGGGTTGCCGAGCAGCTGGACTTCCAGCAGGCACTGATCGATGCCATTCCCGTGCCGCTGTTCTACAAGGGCGCGGACGGCCGGTACATTGGCTTTAACCGTGCCTATGAGCAGGCTTTTGGTGTGCAGCGCGAGGCACTCATCGGCAAAACCGTGCTGGACCTCGCGTTCCTGCCCGAGCGCGAGCGCGACCGGTTCCATGCGGACTCCGAGGAGGCCCTGCACGGTGTCCAGTCGGTGCACAAGGAGGTGGATCTGCCGTATGCGGACGGACAGGTGCACCACACGCTGTTCTGGCTGCACGGCTTCTCGCGGCCCGATGGCACGCCGGGCGGCGCCATTGGCACCTTTGTCGACATCACGGACCGCCAGCGCGCCGAGCAGGACTTGCGCCGCGCCAAGGAGCTGGCCGAGGAGTCCACTGCACTGAAGTCCAATTTCCTGGCCAACATGAGCCATGAAATCCGCACCCCAATGAACGCGATCATTGGCATGTCGCACCTGGCGCTCAAGTCAGGTCTTACAGCGCGTCAGCACGACTATGTGAGCAAGATCCAGCAGGCGGGCCAGCACCTGCTGGGCGTGATCAATGACATCCTGGATTTCTCCAAGATCGAGGCCGGCAAGCTCACGGTGGAGATGCAGCCTTTTGTGCTCGACCGCATGCTGGAGAGTGTGTCCGACGTCGTGGGCTACAAGGCCGGCGCCAAGGGCCTGGAGCTGGTTTGCGATGTGGCGGCCGACGTGCCGCCGAATCTGGTGGGCGACTCGTTGCGGCTCGGGCAGATTCTCATCAACTATGCCAACAACGCCATCAAGTTCACCGAGACAGGCGAGATCAGCATTGCCGTGCGGCTGCTGGAGGCGCACGGCAACCGCGTGACGCTGCGCTTTGAAGTGCGTGACACGGGCATCGGGCTGACGCCAGAACAGATGGGACGGCTGTTCCAGAGCTTCCAGCAGGCCGACACCTCCACTACGCGCCGTTACGGAGGCACCGGGCTGGGCCTGGCCATCTGCAAGAGCCTGGCAGAGCTGATGGGTGGCGAGGTCGGGGTGGAGAGCGCCCACGGCCAGGGCTCCACGTTCTGGGTGACCGTGCCGCTCGAACGTGGCGCGCCAGCGCGCGTTCTGCTGCCGCCCCCGGACCTGCGGGGCCGACGCGTGCTGGTGGTGGATGACAACCAGACTGCGGCCACCGTGCTGTCCGACATGCTCATCTCCATGGGTTTCGAGGTGGAGCAGGCCCACTCCGGGCTGGAAGCCCTCGACCAGTTGCGCGAATCCATGGCGCGGCACCAGCCGTTTGGCCTGTTGCTTTTGGACTGGCACATGCCAGGCATGGACGGCATCGAACTGGCGGGCCACATCCGGGGGCTGGGCATGGCGCAGGTGCCCAAGATGCTGATGGTCACGGCCTACGGTCGGGAGGATGTGATGCGTGCCGCACGCGCCCAGGGCATTGATACCGTGCTGATCAAACCCGTCAATGCCTCCCTGCTGTTCGACACGCTGATGCAGCCGCTGGAGCACTCCACCTACAGCCCGCGCCGCACGGTCACCCCCGCGCCCGCTGCCGACGAGTTACCCCTGGAGATCCGGGGAGCGTCGGTACTGCTGGTGGAAGACAACGAGCTCAACCAGATGGTGGCGGTTGAACTCTTGCTCGAAGCCGGTTTTTCCGTGGATGTGGCCGAGAACGGGCAGATTGCCCTCGATCGCATCGACCGCAAGGCCTATGACGTGGTGCTGATGGACATGCAGATGCCTGTCATGGATGGTGAAACTGCCTCACGGCAACTGCGCGGCAATCCGCGCCACGCCCGCCTGCCCATCGTGGCCATGACGGCCAACGCCATGGAGGCCGATCGCCAGCGCTGTTTTGCGGCCGGCATGAACGACCATGTGGCCAAACCCATCGAGCCTGCAGCGTTGTGGGCGGCCCTGAGCCGCTGGATTCGGCCCTGGCCCGGGCTGGGCAGGTTACCCGGTGCAGGCGGCGTGCCTCATGCTGCAGGTGCAGGTGCAGGTGCAGGTGAGGCTTTGGCGGCCGATGGGCCGCCATCGGCGGTGGCTGACGCTGCATCGGCGTGGGCTTTCCCTGCGGTGGCCGGGCTGGACACTGTCCTGGGCCTGCAGCGGGCGCTGGGCAAGCCAGGGCTGTATGCCGAGATGTTGCGGCGGTTTGTGCAAGGGCAGTCGTCTGTGCTGACGGACCTGGAGCAGGCCGTTGCCAACGCGGATGTGGTGCGGGCTGAGCGACTGGCCCACACCCTGCGCTCGGTCGCCGCCAACATTGGTGCGCAGGAGGTGTCGGCCCATGCGCAAGCGCTGGAGCAGGCCCTGCGCAGTGGTGGGACACAGGCCGAAATGACGGCAGGGCTGACGGCCACTCTTGCTGCTTCGCTGGCGCCTTTGCTGGTGGAGCTCCAGGCGTGGGTACAGGGCGCGCCATCGGCCCGGCCTGAAGGTCTGCAAACCCCTGCAGTTGCCGGGCCGCAAGACCTGGATTCCGGAGCCCTCCTGCACAAGCTGCGCACTCTGCTGGAGCAGGACGATCCAGCAGCCCCCGAGTTTTTCCAACACAATGCTCCACGGCTCAGGCTTGTGCTGGGGAGCGCTTTCGCGGGAGTGGAGGTGCACACCCAGAACTTTGATTTTGAGCAGGCACTTGCGGCCATGGCCGCCGTGTCAGGCTCCGAACACCCTGCCGTTCACGCCCCTTGAGCGGTACAACACCCAGGAAGCTTCATGGACAACGCGCCCTTTGCCTCCTCGCAGGCCGCTCTTGTGGACAACCCTATCGCCACTGTGCTGGTGGTGGACGACACGCCGGACAACCTCACCCTCATGGGCAGCTTGCTGCGTGAGCATTTCCTGGTGAAGGTGGCCAACCACGGTGAAAAGGCCCTGAAGATCGCGCAGTCTGATACGCCACCGGACCTGATCCTCCTGGACATCATGATGCCCGAGATGGATGGCTATGAGGTGTGCCGCCGTCTGAAGGCTTCGGCTGCGACGCGGGACATCCCGGTGATCTTTCTGACAGCGCGCTCCGACACCGACGACGAGCGCGCTGGCCTGGCCCTGGGGGCCGTGGACTACATCACCAAGCCCATCAGCCCGCCCATCTTGCTGGCGCGCGTCAACACCCATCTGGCGCTCAAGGCCACGGCCGATTTTCTGCGCGACAAAAGTTCCTACCTGGAGCGCGAGGTGGCCATGCGCACGCTGGAGGTGCAGGCCATCCAGGACGTGACCATCATGGCCATGACCTCCCTGGCCGAAACCCGCGACAACGAAACCGGCAACCACATCCGGCGCACCCAGCTGTACGTGAAGACGCTGGCCGAGCGTTTGCGCCACCATCCGCGCTTCGAGCCGGTGCTCAATGACCGCATGATCGAGCTGCTCTACAAGTCGGCCCCGCTGCACGATATCGGCAAGATCGGCATCCCCGACAGTATCCTGCTCAAGCCTGGCAAGCTCACGGTGGAAGAGTTTGAGATCATGAAAACCCACACCACGCTGGGCCGCAACGCTATCGACGAGGCCGAGCGGCGCCTGGGCATGCGCGTGGCATTCTTGAGCGTTTCCAAGGAAATTGCCTACAGCCACCAGGAGAAGTGGGATGGCTCAGGCTACCCCCTGGGCCTGGCCGGAGACGCCATTCCGGTGTCGGCGCGTCTGATGGCCGTGGCCGATGTGTACGACGCACTCATCAGCAAGCGCGTCTACAAGCCGGCGTTTTCGCACGACCAGGCCTGCAACACCATCATTCGGGGCAAGGGAACACACTTTGACCCCGACATGGTGGATGCCTTTGTGGACATTGCGGAAGACTTCCGCAGCATCGCGCAAAAGTACCCCGATCCGGCCTGAGCCACTCGCCCCTCGGGGGCGAGTGGCGAGCTCCCTGTGATGTCAGAACGGAGCGTTGTCGCCCTTGACTGCGTCGGTCTGGGCGATGGACTCGCCAGCGCTGAGTTCGGGTTCCGCTGCAGCTTGAGCCTCCGCACCCGCAGGTGCATCGGCTGCGGCCGCCTGGCGCACCGCAGCCTTGTCGCCCGCGCTGGCAAACTTGCTGTACTTGCCCAGGATGGGCACCAGTTGGCCGTAGATGCGGGGGTTGCCTGCCAGGCACTCGCGCTGTTCCAGGAAATCGGCTTCACCCGTGAAGTTCCCCACCAGACCGCCAGCCTCGGTCACCAGCAGTGAACCTGCGGCCACGTCCCAGATCGACAGGCCGGTCTCGAAGAAACCATCGGTAAAGCCCGCAGCCACGTAGGCCAGGTCCAGCGCGGCGGCGCCGGGGCGGCGCAGGCCGGCGGTGCGCTGCATCACGTCGGCCATCATGTTCAGGTAGCTTTTGAAGTTGTCGCCCGGGCGGAAGGGGAAGCCCGTGGAGATCAGGCAGTCCTTGAGCTGGGTGCGCTTGCTCACGCGGATGCGGCGCTCGTTCAGGTAGGCGCCGCGGCCCTTGGTGGCGGTGAACAGGTCGTTGCGGGTGGGGTCGTACACGACGGCCTGCTCGACCTTGCCCTTGACCGCCAGCGCGATGCTGATGCAGTAGACCGGGAAGCCGTGGATGAAGTTGGTGGTGCCGTCCAGCGGGTCGATGATCCAGACGAATTCCGAATCCTTGGCGCCGTATTCCTTGCCCGACTCTTCGGCCAGGATGCCGTGGCCGGGGTAGGCCGTCAGCAGCGTCTCGATGATGATTTTTTCGGACGCGTGGTCCACTTCGGTCACAAAGTCGTTGATCTGCTTTTGCGAGATCCGCACCGATTCCACGTCAAGGGCCGCGCGGTTGATGATGGCGCCGGCGGCGCGTGCGGCCTTGATGGCCACGTTGAGCATGGGGTGCAGGTTGGACGACATAAATTGTGGTGGTGAGCAGGGCGCCGTGCCTCAACCATGAAGCGGGGCAGCCTGCGAATCAGGAGCGGTTCGATCCGTCCCGGCGATGCGGGCGGCGACAATGAGGGCGGGATTTTACCTGCAGTGTCCCTTTTCGCCTAACCGTCCCCCCTCTTTGTCCCGCCCCCTTTGCCCATGAAGACCCGTTTTGTCCTGATCAACACCAGCCACGCTGGCAACGTGGGCGCTGCCGCCCGTGCCATGAAAACCATGGGTTTTGAGGACCTGGTGCTGGTGGCCCCTCGCTGGCCCAATGTGCTGCGACGCGAGGAAACCATCCAGCGCGCGAGTGGTGCCCTGGATGTGTTGAACAACGCACGCATTGTGGCCACGCTGGATGAGGCGCTGGATGGCATCAGCCACCTTTGCGCCACGGCCATGACGCCGCGCGATTTCGGTCCGCCCACGGCAGCGCCGCGTGCTCACTTTGAATTGCTATTAAAAAATGAGCGTGTAACGCTTGATGGTGAAGCGCTAGAGGCCAAAAATGCCTCAAATCCTGAAGCCTCTGAATCCGGAGCGGTCCGCCAGGAGGGCATTGCGTTTCTGTTTGGTTCCGAGCGGTTTGGCATGACCAACGAGGATGTTTACCGCTGCCATGTAGCGCTGTCCATTCCCACCAACCCCGGCTTCGGCTCGCTCAACCTGGGAGCCGCCATCCAGGTGATTGCCTACGAATGGCGCCAGGCGCTGGGCGGTTTTGCGGTGCAGGACGCCACACCGCCCCGCGCGTTGGCCGATGCAGTGCAGGTGGCCGGCATGCTGGGCCACTGGGAGCAGGCGCTCACATCCATCGGCTTTCTGGACCCGGCTGCGCCCAAGAAGCTCATGCCCCGCCTTAACCAGCTTTTCAATCGCGCGCAGCTGGCGCCCGAAGAAATCCACATCTTGAGAGGTGTCGCCAAGGCCATGATCGAGGCGGCAGAGGCGAAACGATAGACTGTGCGGCCCATTTACAAATAACCACAACATCCGATGCTCGCCCGTCTGCGCTCCGATATTCAGTGCATCCTCGACCGCGATCCTGCTGCCCGCAGCACGTGGGAGGTGATCACCTGTTATCCGGGCCTGCACGCGATCTGGCTGCACCGGCCGGCGCACTGGTGCTGGCACCACGGGCTCAAGTGGCCTGGCCGCTTCATCTCGCACTTCGCGCGCTGGTTGACAGGCATCGAGATCCACCCCGGTGCCAAGATCGGTGAGCGCGTCTTCTTCGACCACGCCATGGGCGTGGTGGTGGGCGAAACCGCCGAGATTGGCGATGGCTGCACCATCTACCAGGGTGTCACGCTGGGCGGAACCTCGCTCTACAAGGGTGCCAAGCGCCACCCCACCCTTGGCAAGGATGTGGTGGTGAGTGCCGGCGCCAAGGTGCTGGGCGGCTTTGAGGTGGGTGACGGCGCCAAGATTGGCAGCAACGCCGTGGTCATCAAGCCCGTGCCACCAGGCGCCACGGCCGTGGGCATTCCGGCGCGCATCATCCCGTCCAAAGAAGGCCAGAGCGCCGACGTGACCGAGCCTCAGCAGGCCCGTAAATTCACGGCCTATGGCATCACGCAAGAGGACGATCCGCTGTCGCAAGCCATGCGGGGATTGATCGATAGCGCCTCGTCGCAGGAGCACCAGATCGCGCTGCTGTGGCAGGCCATCGAAAAGCTGTCCGCCCAGGCGCAGAACAAGGACTGCGTACCGTGTGATGCCGCGCTCAAGGAGCAATTCGAGGCGGGCAAGCTCAACGAGCTGGTGGGCAAGTAGCGCGGCACAGCGCGGGCGGTGCGATGGAGGTGAGGGGCTTCAGTGCCGGGCCGAAGGATGCGTCGGTGTCTCTCGACGGGCACCGACAGCGCAGATGCTGCTGCGTGATCCCTCAGTTCTTGACGTATTGCTTGATGGCGGCGCGGGTGGCTTCATCCAGCGATGCCAAACTCATGCCCAGCTGAAAGCCGCCGCCGCTGCTGCTGAGGATGCTGTAGAGCACCACAGCCCGCAATTCCACCTGCTTGCGGCCCGTGGGCGGCACAGGCAGCGGCAGGCGCACGGTGCAATCCGTGCGCGCGGGCAGGTTGACGGTGCACAGCACGCTCACGCCCCCTTCGCTGATATCGACGGTACGTACCTGCATGGCCGGGCGTCCTGGCACCAGCAATTCCGCCTGTACACGCAGGATGCGGCGCTCCTGCGTGCGGCGCTCGTCCTTGCCGGGAAGTGGGGAGGGAGAGTTCATGGGGTGAGGGCTGGGTCAGCGCTGGCGCGCAGCGGCAAAGGTCTGCAGAGTCCCAAGTGTCACAGGGTCTGCTGCCGCTGTGCACTTTTGGGTCGAAAGGCCTTGCAAACCGCATCCTGGGTGCTCAGGTATGGCCCGCCGATCAGATCGATGCAGTAGGGAACGGCGGCGAAGATGCCGGGCACGATCTGCTGGCCGTCGGCATCCTTCAGGCCTTCCAGCGTTTCGGCAATCGCCTTGGGCTGGCCGGGCAGGTTGATGATGAGGCAATGGTCACGCACCACAGCCACCTGGCGCGACAGGATGGCGGTGGGTACGAACTTCAAGCCGATCTGGCGCATTTGCTCGCCAAAACCCGGCATTTCCTTGTGCGCCACGGCCAGCGTGGCCTCGGGCGTCACATCGCGCAGGGCAGGGCCCGTGCCGCCGGTGGTCAGCACCAGGCTGCAGCCGGTGTCGACCAGCTCGATCAGCGTGGCACTGATGCGGTCCCGCTCGTCGGGGATCAGGCGCGGCTCGAAGGTGATGGGGTTGTGCAGTGCACGGCTGAGCCAGTCCTGCAACGCAGGCAGGCCCTTGTCTTCATAGACGCCGCTGCTGGCGCGGTCGCTGATGGAGACGATGCCGATCTTCACCGGGTCATGCTGCGGCTCACTCATCATCGTCGTCCCCGTCCCCGTCCCCGTCCCCGTCCTCATCCATGTGGCTGGTATCGTCTGTACCCGTGCCGCCCAGTTGCTCGCGCACCAGCTGAAACAGCTCGCGGTAGGCGCGACCCTTGCGCGGGGCCAAGCCTTGCGAGGCCTGCACGTTGGCGGTCTTGCCCGCAGGTTGCGCATCCTTGCGGGCCTGGCGGATCAGGGCGCGCAGCTGTTGCGTGTCAGTGGTGGGGTGATCAGCCATCCACAGGGCCAAGGCCTCGTCATCGGCAATCAGCCGGTCGCGCCAGTGTTCGGCCAGGTGCAGTTGCATTTTTTCGGTGGCTGACCCCTTGTGCTGTTCTTCCAGCGCCTGGCGGGCGGCTTGCACCAGCTCGGGTTCGAGTTTGCGCATCAGCTTGCCCACGTACTGCATCTGGCGGCGCTTGCCTTCAAAGTTCGTGATGCGTTTGGCCTCTGCCAGCGCGTCCACCAGCTTGTCGGGCAGGCCCACCGCCTCGAACAAGTCGGTGCGCAGGCTCAACAGTTCCTTGCCCAGCTCCTGCAGTTCGTCGCTTTCGCGCTTGAGATCGGTACGGCTGGCATCGGGCGTGCCTTTGAGTTCGGCCTTGAGCTGAATGTCCAGTTCGCTGCCTTCGGCAACGAACTGGCCCTTCACAAAGTAGCCTTTTTTGGGTTTGCGTGACATGGGTGGGGGCAAAAAGAGAAGCGGCGCAGAGGGCGCCGCAGCGGCAAGTATCATAGCTGCCGCTATGAATAAACCCTCCACCCGCGCCGCGCGCGCCCCCAGCGCGGCGGCTGTTGCGCCCGCGCCTGCCACCTCCCGCACCCCTGACAACGGCTTCAGCTATAGCCGCCCGTTTTTTGAAGACCTGGTGGATCGGGCCTTGGCCCACGCCAAAAAGCTCGGCGCCACCGACGCAGGCGCTGAGGCGTCTGAGGGCTGCGGCCTGTCGGTCAGCGTGCGCAAGGGCGAGCTGGAGAACGTGGAGCGCAACCGCGACAAATCCCTGGGCGTGACGGTTTACATCGGCCATCGCCGGGGCAATGCCAGCACCTCGGATTTTTCGGACAAGGCCATCGAGCAAACCGTGCAGGCGGCCTATGACATCGCCCGCTTCACTGCCGAAGATCCTGTGGCGGGCTTGCCGGATGCGGATGACATCGCCCCCGCCGACACGCACCGTGACCTGGATCTGTTCCACCCCTGGGCCATCACCAGCGAAGAAGCGGCAGAGATCGCCAAGGCCTGCGAGGCCGCCGCGCTCAAGACCCACCGCCGCATCACCAACAGCGAAGGTGCTGGTGTGTCGGCCCAACAAAGCCATTTTTTCAGTGCCCATACGCGTGGCTTTCGCGGTGGCTATGCCAGCTCGCGCCACAGTTTTTCGGTGGCGCCCATCGCTTCGCTGCCCGGTCGCAACGCCGAGATGCAGCGCGATGCCTGGTACAGCTCCATGCGCAATGCTGCCGAACTGGCCTCGCCCGAGGCCGTGGGCCGCTACGCCGCGCAGCGTGCGCTGAGCCGCTTGGGCAGCCGCAAGATCCCCACCACGCAGTGCCCCGTGCTGTTTGAATCGACCCTGGCCGCCGGTCTGCTGGGCGGGTTCGTACAGGCGGTCAGCGGCGGCTCGCTCTACCGCAAGAGCAGCTTCTTGCTCGACTCGCTGGGCAAGATGGTCTTCCCCAAGCACATCGACATCCTCGAAGACCCCTTCATCCTGCGCGGCAAGGGCAGCTCTCCGTTTGACGAAGAAGGCGTGCGCGTGGCTCCACGCAAGGTGGTCAAAGGAGGGCGCGTCGAGGGCTACTTCCTGTCCAGCTATTCGGCGCGCAAGTTGGGCATGAAGACCACGGGCAATGCGGGCGGCTCGCACAACCTAGTGATGACCTCGCGCCTCACGCAAGCCAGCGACGACCTGGACGCCATGCTGCAAAAGCTGGGCACGGGCCTCTTCGTGGTGGAGCTGATGGGCCAGGGCGTGAACTACGTCACCGGCGACTACTCGCGCGGCGCCAGCGGCTTTTGGGTGGAGAACGGCAAGATCGCCTACCCCGTGCACGAGATCACCATTGCGGGCAACCTCAAGGACATGCTCAAGGGCATCGAGGCCGTGGGTGCTGATGCCTACAACTACGGCGCCAAGACCGTGGGTTCCATCCTGGTCAACCGCATGAAGGTGGCCGGGAGCTAACCCGCTCTGGCTGCGCTGTCTGCGCTGTCTGCGCTGTCTGCGTTGTCTGCGCATTCTTTACGGACTGCGGCTGAGCAGGCAGCGTCGCCATCATTCGTGTGCAAATTCGGCCAGCAGCTGGAGCACGCCCTCTACCGCCGGGGAGGGCGGTGGCTGGTGGCGGTGCGCCACCGCCATAGGGCGCATCAGCAAGGGCTGCAAAGGGCGGATCTGCACACCGGGCGTGCCCTGCAGATCCTCCACCTCCTCCATTGGCAGCAGCGCCGCGCACTGGCTGGCCACCGCCAGGCTCTTGAGCGCGCCGGGGTAGCTCAGCGCCAGAAAGGGGCGCGGGTGGTGGCCCGCCTGGCCAAACCAGTTCGCAATCAGCCCGTGCATCTGTGTGGCGGGGGCGAACGAAGCCCAGCGGCGGTTGGCCAGCCAGTCGGGGGTCACGAACTCGGGCGTATCCCAGGCGGAGGGCAGCAGCGCCACCATGGAGTCGTTGCGCCAGGGGGTCTGGCGCACCTCGGCCAAAGGCGGCTGGGGGCTGGCGATGATGGCGATATCGAGGGTTCCTGCCTTGAGCCGCTGCATCGAATCGGCCGATCCCACGGCTTCCAGCCGGATCTCCACCCCCGGTATGCGTTCGGCCAGCGCTTCCAGCATGCGCGGCAGCAGGCGGGTGCTGACCCCGGCGGACACGCCCACCCGCACCACGCCCTCACGCCCCGAGGCGTGGCGCCGTACGCGCTCCACCAGGTCTTTGCCGGCCAACAGCAGCTGGCGGCCCTCCTGCACCAGCACCTCGCCTGCGGGCGTGAGCTCGGCCTGGCGCCGACCACGTACCACCAGCTCGGCATCCAGGCGCGACTCCAGTTCCTTGATGTGCATGCTGACGGTGGGTGGGGCCAGGTGCAGCGCCTGTGCGGCGGCGGCAAAGGTGCCCAGGTCGGCGATGGCGATCAGGGTCTGCAACTGGTCGAGGTTGAGGTTACGCATCAAGTTTTGTGAAGTGAATGGTCATTGAATTCAGCTTTACAGATGGTAAGCCGTTGGCGAGCATCCATCGCCATGAACCTGCACACCGCGCAATACCCGCCCCAGCCCCTTGAGCACCCCGCCCCACAGTCACCGTCGGCTGCTTGCGTTCCAAAACGCAAGCGCCTTGGATCGTGGCTAAAGCGCTGGACAGAACGCGCCGCCGCCGTGTCGGAGCGCGCGCAGGCGCATATCACGGCTCAGTTCCGGGTGCCGCCCGGGGGCGGTTGAGGGTTGCTGGCAGCCCTACTGGGGTGGGGGTGGCGGTCAATCCATCTGGCGTGAGTTCAGCTACTCCCTGGCAACCTTGTGCAGATACTGCTTCATTTGGGGCAAGGAGCCCTGAGATCGGCCGGGCATGCGGCACATCGAACGCTTCTCAGGTATGCCAGTGGCCTTCCCTATGGACTCCAGCAAGCCTTTTCTACCAAGTTGCGCCGGAGGCTTCATTTCTAGGACGCGCGGTTGGTTGGGTGACTAGGTGGATTCATTTCAGCAGCCCTTTCGATCAGTCGTTTATCTCTCTAAGAAAGAGCCTCGTTGCCAAGATAGAAACAATGAAAAATGGAATAAATAAAATAAATGGTAGCCATGGTGATTTAAGCTCATCCAAGCTGCCAATGATGCTCACCGTGTCCACTCCATCTTTTATAAAAAAGACGGGTAATCCTTCTTTGGCTTGTGCTCTATGGTGCGCGATGTCTCCTCGAACGTGCGCAAAGGATGGCATGCTTTTGCCGGAATTCAGCGTAAGAACAACTGAGCTTCCTTTTTTCTCCATTTGTATTTTATATTTTTGTGCTTCCTCGAAACTGTTGAGATCTGGTTCAGGGCCGTAATGTAAAATAGCAGGTTCTGAAAAATAGTGAAATTGAACCCATGGAATTATTTTGCTTGCGAATAGAAAAAAAGTTGCCAGGGTCATTAGCCATAGCGTGATAGTGAAGCCTAGGCGGGATGGTCGCATATTGTATTTAAAATAAATAGTATGTTAATTATAATCAATGCGTGTGATGCAGCGTGCAATGATGCCTTCTGTGGGTTTTTGGGGTGATTGATGGCTGTGTAGATCGCCAACAAAAAAATTATCGCTGTCTCCAACCTCGATGCTGTATGTGGGGTGCCACATTTCTGGCGGAAGATAGCCTTCGTCAAATGCATCAAACTCCACAGTGGCTTGGCTGAAGTCCACATACGGATAGCGACTGAAATCAATCAATTGACCCCAGCCGCAATCAGGCGCATCGTCCGTAGAGTGCAGTCCGTGAAGAGGGTTGTGTGTCTTTAAAACAGCGGCAGCCGAAGCCGAAACATACGCATAGCCCTCATTTCTAACCAAAAGGCATTTGCCACGGCCGATTCTTTCTGCTTCCATCCAGCCGTTCAACATTGTTCGAAGAGCTTGCTTTGCTCCCATGATGAGCATTCGTGTGGCAAGTTGTTCATCAGGTATTGAAAGCCGTTTTATGCGATCTTCATTCAATATAAATTGAATTGCCAGCACGGGTTGTAGCGGGAACTCCCATACTTTTGTCACCTGCTTGCACAGCAATTTGTCACCCGTTGCCGCCTTGCTCCAGACCCAATCGCCTACGCGAATTTTCTCAATAGGTACCAAGCCATTGCGTGTGTGAACCGGAGTGCCTGCTATGAACCCTGTATCATGATTTACCATGCTTTTACTTATTTTTGAATATTTTTGGCGGGGATTTGCGAGCGGACTTTTCGGTGGGTAGATTTTATGGGCCAAGAGACCCACCACTCTCCAGATCATCAGGGGTGGAATGATGATTCCGAAAATCAGGATTCCAAGTTTCACGAAGCGGATGTCCCATCGCGGAAGGAGATCGTTGGTGAGATAGATTGCCCAGGGAATGGTCCCGAGTGCTGCCAGGAACAGTGCCCAGTTCTCGATGGTCTCTGCCCTGCTGATTTCTTCAGAGGGCAATGGGGCATGGGACTTCATGGGCATGGCGGGGAGTCCGATGTTTTTTGGGTCTGCGCTTGGCTACTTGCGCTGATTGAAATATTCTTCAACCTCTTTCGTGTGAAGTGAGTATTCCTTCAAAACAGGCCATGAACTGCAAATACTGGTAAATAGCTTGCCTTTGTACTTTGAAATATCGCCTTTGTATTCGGAGGCAAAGACCATGTATTCTTTATTTTTTTCAAAAAACTGCCCGCAGGTACTTCTGGGGCTGTGGATGGTGATATTTTTGTATTGATTGCCTTTGTATATTTTTGTTGGTGTAAATTGATAGTCACGGCGGTCTTCCAATTCATTGGACGGCCCTTCTGCCACAAATCCCTTGAATATGATCGTGGCCTGTTGGGCATTTCCTTCTGCGGAGGCTAGCTTGCAGCGGCATGCGTAGGCGTTGCTGGACGTCAGCCATGCCATTGCGGCGATGCAAACGATGGAGTTGATGGGCTTCATGCTGCTTCTGGTCAAGGCGATGAGATGGGTTAAGTTGGACTCGGCACGCTGATCTTTGTGCCGTTCTTGGGTGAGCTTGCCGCTGGCGACCCGTCGCTCATCGCCAGCGGCTGCGGCTCCGTGCCGTTGTGTACCTATGGGGCTGCGGCCACCCGCGCTGCAATGGCCTCCCCCACCTGCGTGGTGCTGGCCGTACCGCCCAGGTCGGGCGTGCGCGGCCCGCTCTTGATGACTTCTTCGATGGCGCTCACGATGGCATCGTGC
>CAXIRU010000086.1:0-19244 GCA_964031875.1 Acidovorax facilis | reverse complement strand
GGTGAAGATCGGCGTGCAAGCTAAGCGCAAGCGCGCTGGCTGGAATCTGGCTTACTTGGGGCAGCTATTGGGCATCGCTGATTAGATGCGATTGCCCTGATCCCAGGCCACACCCCGCCGGTGTAGCGTGCCTGACAGCCACCCGCGCCCCATCGGCCTACAGTGGTGCATCCCCCAACCACAACAGCGGAGACACCACCCCATGCTCACCATCCCCTCGCTGCAAGCCAGCCTCAGCCCTGAAGAATGGCAACTGCGTTGCGACCTGGCCGCCTGCTACCGGCTCGTTGCGCTGTATGGCTGGAGCGACCTGGTCTTCACCCACATCAGCGCCAAACTGCCCGAATCGGTGTCGGGGCCTGAGCACCAGTTCCTCATCAACCCCTACGGCTTGATGTTCGATGAGATCACGGCATCGAGCCTGATCAAAGTGGACATGCAGTGCAACAAGCTGCACGACTCGCCCTTTCCGGTGAACCCGGCGGGCTTTGTGATCCACAGCGCCGTGCACGAGGCCCGGCCCGACGCGGGCTGCGTTCTGCACACCCACACACGCGCAGGCGTGGCCGTGAGTGCGCAAAAGGGTGGAATTCTGCCTATCAGCCAGCAAAGCACCTTTGTGCTGGGCTCGCTGGCGTACCACGCCTACGAAGGCGTGGCCTTCCGCGACGAAGAAAAACCGCGCCTGCAGGCCGACCTGGGCCAGGCCAACTACCTCATGCTGCGCAACCATGGGCTGCTCACCGTGGGCAAGACCATTGCCGACGCGTTCCTGTCGATGTACACCTTCGAGAACACTTGCCGCATCCAGATCGACGCCCAAGCCGGTGGCGCACTGACCGAGGTGAACCCGCAGATCGTGAGCGGCGTGGCCCAGGCCATGCGCGTGCAGACGGGCGGGCAAGGCGGGGCATTTACCTGGCCTGCGCTGCTGCGCAAGGTGCAACGGGACCTGCCCGGGTACGACAGCTGAAGGGCGCTGCGCGCTGGCTGCGTGCGGCAGAATCTGGTGCGCCGTGGCACCTCAACAGGGATCGGCATACCGAGGAAGGCACGCAGCCCATGAAGATCGATGACGCAGAAAACTACTTTCTGAACTTTGAGACCGACCTGCCCAGCGAAGCAGGTGCCATCCCTGCGGGGATGTATTTCGCCTGGCTGGCAGACACCCGGTTGCTCAACGCCGACCAGGCCGCCGCCGTGGCCCGATGCCGCAGCGCGGGCGCCCTATCCAGCGCGGAGGTGATCCTCACGGTCTGCGATGGCAAGCTGATGGCGTCCGATCTAAGCCCCGAGGGTCAAGCCTTCACCCTGCACTATTACGCGCGCCACTACGCACACGACTACGCAATGTGCTTCAACGTCGATGCGAACTCGGTGGACGCGCTGTGCGCGGTGCCAGACACACCCGCGCAACTTGAACGCCTGGCCAAGGGCCTGACCCTGCGCTACCAGCAATGGCAAAAGGCCCAAAAGGGGCCTGCCAGCACCGCCGCTGCACCCGCAGCCACAGCAGCGCCCAGCCCCACGGCACCACCCAACGAGCCTCCCACGCTGGAGGCCGTGATGGCTGGCCTGCAGGAGCAGTGCACTCCACTGCTGGAGCGAGATGGCTTTGTGCTGACGAACAGCAGGTACGACGGCCTCACTTTCCGCCGCACCGTGGGTGATGTGGAGCAGCAGGCATGGATCATGTGCTCCGGCGATGGGGGCAACAGGGGTCGCACGGTCATGGTGAATGTGATGGTGCACCTGGGCTGCCAACGGCTGCAGTCGTTCTGGCTGCCGCTGCTGGACCCAGGCTACGCGCTGCAACCGCCCGTCGAGATGCAAAAGGACTTTCGCTGGCGGCCAGCCATCACGGCCACCATGGACAACATCACCGAAGATCGCAACATCCTGGGCCAAAGCCTGGCGCGGCACCAGCACCTGCACAACCGCTGGCCCGCCGTGATGACCGAAAGCTATCTTCAACACCTGCGCCCCATGCTAGACCGTGCCAGCGACGCCGAGGGCCTGGCGGCCATGGCACTCGGCAGACGCCGCACAGAGCAGGCTATCGGGAGCGTTGGCATGCCCAGTATCGAGATGCTCAACCGCATCGTTCTGTTTGCGGCCTACCCGCCAGCAGGGGCCGCACAACCCTTGCTGCAGGGCCCGCAGGCCATCCAGCTGAAGGCGGACCTCCTCAAACCCATCCGCAGCGACAACGCCGTTGGCACCTTCCCCCGGCGGGCTGATCTTGAGCGCCTGTTCGACATCGTGATGCAGCCCGGCTTTGCGGAACATGCCCGCAAGCAACTCGCGCGCACCCCCTCCCCATCCTGAACGCAACGGATGCGGCAATGCTTTGACAGCCGCCCTCTGCACAAAATGCGGCAGCGCGGTAGCATGCGCGGCTCGTGCATTTCAACACCGGAGGCAACACCACCATGAAGCTCTACTACTCGCCCGGCGCCTGCTCCCTATCCCCACACATTGCACTGCACGAGGCTGGCCTGGCCTACACCCCCGTGCTGGCCAGCACCAAGAGCCACAAGCTGCAGGACGGCACCGACTACTACACCATCAACCCGCTGGGCTACGTGCCCGTGCTCGAGCTGGACAACGACGAGCGCCTGCGCGAAGGCCCGGCCATCGTGCAATACATTGCCGACCAGGTGCCCGACAAGCAACTGGCCCCCGCCAACGGCACCCTGGCGCGCTACCGCCTGCAAGAGTGGCTGACCTTCATCGGCACCGAGCTGCACAAAGGCTTCAGCCCCCTCTTCAACCCCGCCACCCCCGAGGACTACAAACCCCTGGTGCGCGAGCGCCTGCTGCAGCGCCTGCAATGGGTGGATGGCCAGCTCGCCAGCAAGCAGTACCTCATGGGCGACCAGTTCACCGTGGCCGACGGCTACTTGTTTACCGTGACCAACTGGACCCAGCCCACCAAGCTCGACATCTCCGGCCTGGCACATCTGGCGGCTTACCGTGAGCGTGTGGGTGCACGGCCTGCCGTGCAAGCGGCGATGAAAGCAGAAGGACTGCTGAAGTAAGGCTCAAGCGAGGGCTACCGGGGGCGCTGCCGCCACGCCACCAGCGCTCCCTCCCGCAACGCCAGGGCCTGCCACAGGCCAGGCCGCGCGTGGACGGAGGCAAAGACGACGCAAAGGGCGTGGCGACCCATTCTTATGCTGTGCCGCCGACACCGGTGATACGGCAAGGGTTAGCACAAAACCGGTGCCCTTGTTGACGCCTGTGCGCTGCACGTTTTGCGCTGCAGCATTAAGCTGAAGGGCTGCAATTTTTTGCACATTGCTTTTCAGGACCTCACCATGACCTCTTTGTTTGAACCCACCCGCGCAGGCGACCTCCAGCTGGCCAACCGCATTGCCATGGCACCGCTCACGCGCAACCGCTCGCCCGAGGCCATCCCCACCGACCTGGTCGCCACCTACTATGCACAGCGCGCCAGTGCCGGTCTCATCATCTCCGAGGCCACCGCCATCAGCCCGCAAGCCCAGGGCTATGCCGACGTGCCCGGCCTGTACGGCACCGAACAGCTCGACGGCTGGAAAAAAGTGACCCACTCCGTGCACGCGGCGGGCGGCAAGATCGTGGTGCAGCTGTGGCACGTGGGCCGCGTGTCGCACACCGACCTGCAGCCGGGCAACGCCCACCCCGTGGCCCCGTCGGCCATCCGCGCCCACACCAAGACGGTGCTGATCAAGGATGGCGTGCCCACCTTCACCGACACCTCCATGCCGCGCGCGCTCGACGCCGAAGAAATCCCCAGCATCGTGCAGGACTACCGCCACGCCGCACGCAACGCCATTGCCTCGGGCTTTGACGGTGTGGAGATCCACGCCGCCAACGGCTACCTGATCGACCAGTTTCTCAAGACCGGCGCCAACCAGCGCACCGACGACTATGGCGGCAGCATCGAGAACCGCGCCCGCCTGCTGCTGGAAGTGACCCGCGCCATCGTCGAGGAAATCGGCGGTGGCCGCACCGGCATCCGCCTGTCGCCCGTCACCCCCGCCAACGACATCGTCGATGCCGACCCGCAACCGCTGTTCGACTACGTGGTGCGTGAGCTTGCGCCCCTGGGCCTGGCCTACCTGCACATCATCGAAGGCGCCACCGGCGGCCCGCGCGAAGTGGAAGGCCGCCCGTTCGACTACGCCGCCCTCAAGGCAGCCTACCGCGCTGCGGGCGGCCAGGGTGCATGGATGGTCAACAACGCCTACACCCGCGAACTGGCCGATGCCGCCATCGCCAATGGCGCCGACATCGTGGCCTTTGGCCGCCCTTTCATTGCCAACCCCGACCTGGTGGCGCGCCTGCAAGCCAACGCCCCACTCAACGAGGTGAACCGCGCCACGCTGTATGGCGGTGGGGCCGAGGGGTATACGAACTATCCGGCGCTGAGCGCCTGAGTTCGCACCCAGCCCCGGCGGGGCGCGCTGGTGACAACTGGCGCTGAGCAAGCCAGCGGCCGCCGCGCAAGGGCCGCCCCGCCGCGCTGGCGGCGTCCCCCTTGAGGGGGAAGGCGCCGAAGGCGACTCAGGGGGGGCTTCCAAGCCCTATCGGACTGGGCGCCCGCATCACGATGCGGGTGAACAGGCGGTCATACGCCACATCGCGCGGCTTGCCCGGGGCCAGCGGGTTGGTGTTGCTGGCAAAGGCTGCATCAATGGCCACCCAGTCGCCGGGTTGCAGGCATTCCAGCGCAGCAGGCAGGACCACGGTTTCCTCCGTGCGCATGTGCTCCAGGTAAAAGCGCACATAGCGCTGCAATGCATCGGCAAAGGCCTCTCGGCGCGAGTCCCCCATCAACTCCCAGCCCAGCAACAGGTGCTGCAGCTCGCGCACCGCCGCCTCGCCCCCTTCGTGGTCACGCTCCAGCTGCGCAATGGCCTCGGCCGCGCGCGGCGAGCGCTCGGCCACCTTGGGAAAGAGCCACTGCGACTCCTTGGGGTGGTGCTGGCGCTCGGGAAACTCGTCGATGTAGAACAGCATGGCCCGCATCACGTCAAAAAAAGCAGCAGGCTCGTCGCCCGGGCCCTGGTCCAGCATCAGACGCAAGGAGTGGAGCACCGCCGAGAGCGACGCATGCTCTTCGCGAATGGTCCGCAGGCTGATCGGCGACATGGCAAGTGCTCCAGTATGGACAACGGCGTCGAGGGTGCCACACCCACACAGCGCCACCCCTGACGCAAGTCAACAAACCGGGCCAGGGAGCCGGAACGGGCCGCAAGGGGCCGCACGGTGGCCAGGGGTTGTGGCAACACCAGCACAACGCTGCCATGCAGCCCGCAAAAAGCAAAGGCCCCGCAAGCCAAGCCTGCAGGGCCTCGCGCGCAGTGCGCCGGAAGGTAGTTGGGCTCAGCGCGTCAGCCGGGCTTGCGCGGTGCCTGAAGCCAGTGCCTGGCGCTGTTTCAGGGACGGCGCAGCCACGCTGAGCGGGGCCTGGTTCTGAGCATGCACCATGGACTCGGCCAGGTGGAACTGCTGCACCACCTGCGACAGCCGCGCAGCCTGCTCACGCAGCGACTCGGCGGCCGCAGCGGACTCTTCCACCAGCGCGGCGTTTTGCTGCGTCATGCGGTCGATCTCGCCCACCGACTGGTTCACCTGCCCGATCCCTGCAGACTGCTCCGACGCCGCCGCCGTGATCTCGCCAATGATGTCGCCCACGCGCTGCACGCTGTTCATGATGTCCTTCATGGCCGTGCCTGCTTCTTCCACATGGCGCACGCCGCCATCCACCGCCGTCACGCTGCTCTGGATCAGGCCCTTGATGTCGCTGGCAGCGGCGGCGCTGCGCTGCGCCAGGCTGCGCACCTCGCTGGCCACCACCGCAAAGCCCCGGCCCTGCTCACCCGCCCGGGCGGCTTCCACGGCGGCATTCAGCGCCAGGATGTTGGTCTGGAACGCGATGGAGTCGATCAGGCCGATGATGTCGCCAATCTTGCGGCTGGAGGCCGAAATCTCCTGCATGCTGGCCACGGCCTGCTGCACCACGCCACCGCCGTGGGTGGCCATTTGCGAGGCAGAGGCCGCCAGCTGGTTGGCCATTTGCGATGAAGACGCCGTCTGCTGCACGGTGGATGTGAGCTGCGACAGCGATGACACGGCCTCCTGGGCGTTGCTGGCCGTCTGCTCAGTGCGCTGCGACAGGTCCTGGTTGCCGGTGGCGATCTCCTGGCTGGCCGTGGCGATGTTGCCGCTGGCATCACGCACCTGTGCCACCAGCGCGCCCAGGCCCTGCTGCATGTCGCGCAGTGCGCGCTGCAGGTCGGCTACTTCGTCCTTGCCCTCGGCGGCAATCTGCTGGGAAAGGTCGCCACCCGCGATGGCCTGTGCCATCTTGCGCGCCTCTTCCAGCGGGCGGCAGATGGAGTTCATGTTCATCAGCGTGGTGGGCACGACCACCAAAACGGTAATCAGCACCGCCAGTACAAACAACCATTTCGTTTCATTGGACACTTGGCCCTGCTCCTGCACCGACTTGGCCACCTCATTGCGCAGCACCGTGTCCAGCTCAACCATCAGCTTGTCGGCTTCGGCAAACTCGGCCACCGCCTTGGCGCTCATGCGGTTGGCAATGGTGGCCGTGTCGTAGCCACTGGCCTCCAGTTGGCGCGCCACATGCGCAAACAGCTCGCGGTAGCTGTCCAGGCGCTTGACGATGTCGCGCACCACCGGGTTGTCGGCGTCTTCTTCGCCTTCCAGGAACCGGTTCGCAATTTTCTTGGCCTTTTCCTGGCTTTCCAGCCATTTGGCGTGGGCCGCCTTCACTGCCTCAGGCTTCTCGTAGCCGATGATCATGTCCTTTTCGAACTGGCGGATGGCCCCCATCTCACCGCGCAGTTCGGCCATGTGGGCCACCTCCGCGAAAGAGTGGTCCATAAAGTCCTGGCTCATGGCATGGATACGGAACATGCCCAACATGCCTGCGCCCCCCAGCAAGCCCAGCAGCCCCAGCACCACGCCGATGGCCCCCAGCATGCGCAAACGGATGGTGAACTGCCGCATGACCGAAAAGAGTTTCATGATCTGTCGTCCTTCATAGAGGTATGGCGCGCGCCGGACTGTCAGCCCCCCGTGGCACGCACTCTGAAACAAAGTGTTGCAGTTTGCCAGACATCGGTGACACGGCAGTACGTGTTTATCACATGCGCCACCGCTTAAGTAGGAGGGCATTCGCCATGACGCTGACCGAACTCAGCGCCATAGCTGCACCCGCCACCACCGGGCTCAGGTAGCCCAGCGCCGCCAGCGGAATACCCGCCACGTTGTACGCAAACGCCCAGAACAGGTTCTGCCGGATCTTCATCACCGTGCGGTGCGAAATATCCAGCGCCGCCACCACCAGCATCGGGTCGCCCCGCATCAGCGTGATGCCCGCCGCGTGCATGGCCACATCGGTGCCATTGCCCATGGCCATGCCCACGTCGGCAGCCGCCAGCGCCGGGGCATCGTTAACGCCGTCCCCTACCATCGCAACATGATGGTGCCTGCCATCGGCGCCCTGTTGCAACGCCACAACCCGGGCCGCCTTGTCGCCCGGCAACACCTCGGCCATCACCTCGCCCGCGCCGGGGTCCAGCCCCAGGCGCCGGGCCATGGCCTCGGCCGCGCCCCGGTTATCGCCCGAGATCATCACCGTGCGAATGCCCCGCGCCTTCAGCGCCGCCAGCGCCTCGCGCGCACCGGGCTTGGGTTCATCGCCAAAAGCCATCAGTGCTTGCAGTTGCAGGCCTTGCGCGGTGCGCTGCGCCACAGCCGATACGGTGGCGCCCTCGCGCTGCAAGGCATCAGCACGCTCAGCCAGCGGCCCCAGGTCCACGCCCAGCTCCTGCATCCAGCGCAAGCTGCCCACCAGGGTGCTCTGGCCGTCCACCTCCCCCTCGGTGCCGCGCCCCGGCACGGCGCGCACATCCTGCGCTGTGGCGACGTGGATGTGCCGCTCGCCCGCAGCCGCCACCACCGCACGCGCCAGCGGGTGCTCGCTGCCGCGTTGCACCGCCGCCGCCACCGCCATCACAGCCGCTTCGTTCAGGCCGGGCACCACCTCCAACGCCGTCAGCCGGGGCCGCCCCACCGTCAGCGTGCCAGTCTTGTCAAAGGCCACCACATCCACCTTGTGGGCCAGCTCCAGCGCCTGCATGTCCTTGATCAAAATGCCGTTCTTGGCCGCCACGCCCGTGCCCGCCATGATGGCCGCTGGCGTGGCCAGCCCCAGCGCACAGGGGCAGGCAATCACCAGCACCGCCACGGCGTGGATCAGTGCCGCCTCCACGCCCACGCCCATCCACAGCCAGCCCAGCAGCGTGGCCAAGGCCACCACCAGCACCACGGGCACAAACACGGCAGATACCTGGTCCACCAGCCGCTGAATCGGCGCCTTGGCCGCCTGTGCGTCTTCCACCAGCCGGATGATCTGGGCCAGCACCGTCTCGGCACCCACGGCGGTCACCGCCATCACGATGCGGCCATCGCCATTGATCGAGCCGCCGGTCAGCGCCGCGCCCACATCCCGTGCCACGGGCAGGGGCTCGCCGGTCAGCATGGATTCATCCACCTGCGTGTGGCCCTCATGCACCGTGCCATCCACAGGGATGCGCTCACCGGGCCGCACCACCAGCCGGTCGCCCACCAGCACCTCAGCCACCGGCACATCCACCTCGCCGCTCTGGCTCAGCAAATGCACCACATCGGGCCGCAGCGCATGCAGCGCGCGGATGGCCGCCGTGGTCTGGCGCTTGGCACGCGCCTCCAGCCACTTGCCCAGCAGCACCAGGGTGACGACGACCGCAGACGCCTCAAAGTACAGGTGCTGCACATGCCCCGGGTGGTCGGCAGGCGCCGTCAGCCACAGCCACATCGACAAGCCCCAGCCCGCACTCGTGCCCAGCGCCACCAGCAAATCCATGTTGCCGCTCAGCGCCTTGGCCGCATGCCAGCCCGCCTTGTAAAAGCGCGCACCCAGGATGAACTGCACCGGCGTGGCCAACGCAAACTGCACCCAGGCGGGCAGCATCCAGCGCTGGCCGAACAGGTCCCCGATCATGGGCAGCACCAGCGGCACCGACAGCAGCAGGCCCATGCCCACAGGCAGAAACCCCGCCCAGGGCGACTCGTCCTGCGGTGCATCCTCCTGCCCCGCCGCGCGCGGCTCGTAGCCCGCGTTGCGCACCGCACGGCGCAGCAGCGCCTCCATGGCCGCAGCGTCAGCGCCCACACTGGTGGCAAAGGCAATCCGCGCAGACTCGGTCGCCAGGTTGACCGATGCCACCTGCACGCCCGGCACCTTGCGCAGCGCGCGCTCCACGCGGCCCACGCAGCTCGCGCAGGTCATGCCGGAGATACCGATGTCCAGAGAATGGGCTGCCTCGGGGGAATGGAGCGTTGGAGTGTTCATGCCAGGGATGGTGATCCTTGACGCAATGGCAAGGTCAAGCATTGATTTTGATCAACCCTCACACCATGAGTGGCTTGCACGGCGTTTGACTCTGCCACGATGTCAAGCTTCACCATTCACTGCGGTCGCACCAACGGCCGCCCTCTCTCAACACCTACAAGGACACACCATGGCACCCACCACCACTTTCCAAGTGCAGGGCATGACCTGCGGCCACTGCGAACGCGCCGTCACCCAGGCCGTGCAGCAGGTAGACCCCACTGCCCAGGTCCGCATCGACCGCGCCAGCGGCACAGTGGACGTGGACAGCACCGCCCCGCGCGAGGCCCTGGCCGCCGCCATTGCCGAAGAAGGCTACACCGTTGCGGCCTGAGCACCGCGCCCCCATGCACCCGGCAAAGGCCACCCCATGACCACGCCGCCCCGCGCAACCCCCTGGCCCGTGCCCATCGGCATCGCCGCCCGGCGCGCGGGCATCTCGGCGCGCATGGTGCGGCACTACGAATCGCTGGGCCTCATCAGTGGCGTGGCCCGCACCGACAGCGGCTACCGCCAGTACACCGAGGCCGACGTGCACGCCCTGCACTTCATCCGCCGCAGCCGCGACCTGGGCTTTTCGATGGAAGAAATCGCCGAGCTGCTGGACCTGTGGCACGACCGCAGCCGCGCCAGCCGCCAGGTCAAACGCATCGCCCAGCAACACATCGACGACCTGAGCGAACGCATCGCCCAAATGCAGGCCATGCAGCGCAGCCTGCAGACCCTGGTGTCCTGCTGCAAAGGCAACGACCGGCCCGACTGCCCCATCCTGGACGACCTGGCGGCGGGGCAGGTGGAACAGCATGCCACCAAGGCAGCGCGCAAAACACTATCAAAATAATAGCTGTTTGCGCTTATCCATCAAGCGCTGGCAGCCAATTTTGCTTCAAACCCAGCCTGCGCAGGCGCATCAACCTGCACCGGGCCGCACCGCGGCCGGGGCTTTGCCACGGGCTGCGTTGCGCTGGGGGCCGGGCACGGCAGATGCGGTAGGCGCGGTTGATGCGCCCACTGCCGTGGCGTGCGCCGGGCGCCGCAGTACCCCGTCACACAGCGTCGCAATGCACTGCTGTGCCACCTGCTCGGGCGTGTATTCGCGGCCTGGCTGGTACCAGCGGCCAATCCAGCTGAGCGCTCCCGCAATCACAAAGGCTGTCATCTTCGGGTCGCAGGGCTGGATGGACCCCTCGGCCACGCCCGCTGCAACCAGGCGGCGCAGCTCCTGGTCGATGGCGGACTTCAGGCGACGCAGTTCCTTGCGGCTCTCAGGCGGCAGTTGCTCGTCACCCACGCGGATCAGGCACATGCCGAAATCCTGTGTGACGGCGCTTGCATACACGCGCATGCAGGCCACCAGCTGGTCGATGGCCTTGCCACCGGCAGCACGGGAGGTTTCGATACCTTCCAGCATCAGAGCCAGCCCCTTGCCCACGCACTGCAACAGGATCTCGTCCTTGCTCTTCACGTAGTAGTAAAGCGTGGGCTTGGTCACCTTCAGCCGGGCTGCAATGTCGTCGAGCGAGGTGGCATGAAAGCCGCGCTCGTTAAAGAGCTGGGCTGCCGCCTGCAGCACGGCGTTGCGCTTGGCCTCGCGCTGGCGCTCTCGGTACGAGCCCGGGGGCGGCGGGGAACCCGCTGGGGCTGGGGCACGCACTGCCTTGGCTTGTTGGGTCGGCTTGGACGTTGCAACCAGTCTGGCGGGGGGCGAAGAAGACGGCGCTACTGCGGTGGCGGGGGAAGCGCTGCGACGGCGGGGTACCACTTTGGCATCGGGCATGGATGGCGGTTTCTCAGGGGGTACAAATGCGAACACGGACGCGGATACAGACGACCGCCTGAAACCTGCCATATCTTGCGCACGCCAGGTTGCAAACAGGCTCCATAAGCTGCCGCTACCCCGTATTAGAAAGCCAATGAAGCCCACCCGGCGGCAGGGCTGCGGTGCAGGCCGGGACAGGCCGGTGCAGACCGCAATGATTCTGAAAGTATCGGCTTGGGGGCCACAGCGGGTGGCTGCAGCCGTTCATGAAACAATCGAACGCTTCGATTCAATTTGTTGCAAAAGTTGTTGCAAAAGCACTCGCACCCGCCTGTTGAGCCCAAAGGTCACCACCTTCTCCAGAGCCCTCTCGGAACCCGCCAGGCGCATTCTCGGAACATCCTTGCCACCGCATGAAAAACTTTCTCTGTACTGCCAGCCTTGTTCTCGCGCTGATTCCATTGGTCAGCCGTGCGGCAGCCCCAGCGGCCCCCGTTTCCAGCACCATCGTCATGCCGTGGGAGCTGAATCACAACCAGAACCTGCCCCGCGAACTCAAGGCCCAGGGCTTCAGCCACGTCAGCTTCTATCTCAACTGGTCCGACATCGAAGCCCGCAAGGGCCAGTACGAGTTTGCCCACTACCACCGCCATCTGGATGCCATCGTCAACAGCGGCCTGTCGCTGCTGCTGGTCATCGACATGGGAGGGCGCACTTTCAAGGACGACCCCAGCCAGTTGGTACACAACATGTCCTCGTTGCCGCTCTGGGTCGTCAAGGAATATCCCCAGACGGCCATGCGCGACTTCTCGGGAGAGCCCACCTGGCAACCCGACTTCACCGATGCGGTGATTCGAAAGTATGCAGACCCGTTCGTTGCGCAAACGGTGGACCACTTCTCCAAACGCTACCCCGGCAAGATCCTGGGCTACGCGATTGGCCTCCAAGAGGAGCACGAGATCAAGTACGGGCAGACCAACTACGAGTGGCGCGACTACAAAGACTCCACCCAGGCCGCGTTTGCAAAACAGCACAACGCCAAGCAGCCCATCATCAACTACAACAACCACATCGCAGCTGGAGTGCCCAAGGCCGAGCCGCTGCTGCACGCCCACAAGGAATTCCGGGAAGCCCGGCTGCAAGAAGCCACCTGCGCCTACGCCAACGTGATCCGCAGCAAGGGGGCTGAGGCCATTGGCTACTTTGCAGAAACCTTTACCTCACACGACGCCATCTACGCCACAGGCATCGTCGAAAAACTGGCCCCGTGCATCGACATCGCGGTCATCGACTTCAACTTCTACGACGGCTACGACCTGGTGCCCGATGCTGCGGTACTGCCCACTCTGGTCAATTACATGGGCTCATTGGGCTACAAGAAAGTGATGGTGGGAGCCTACGGGGAATGGTGGGAAAAGATGAAGAAGACACGAGAGTTGATCCCCATCATCCGGGACACCTTGGTGCAGTCGCTGGCCCAGCCCCATGTAATTGGCTATGAGATCGGGGGCTTGAAGCACCAGGCAGGTGGGGGTCCGCTGGCAGGCCTGCAGCTGAACCAGCTTCACGCCGGCGTTACCAGCAAACAAGCCCCCGCCACAGCGGCCAGTGCAAAACCCCGGATCAAGATTGGCATCCTGGGCTCCACCACCAACTTCTACGTGTGGCATGGAGAGCGAAGCACCGGCAGAAATGTCCACCGCGATGCGCTGTTCGCGTCCTACAAGGTCCTGAACAGCGAGCCCGGCCTGCAGGTTCACGTCATCGGTGAAAAGAACCTTCTTGAGGGCGACCCCATCCTCAAGACGCTGGATGCCATCCTGGTGCCTCACCAGGCAGCGTTGCCCCAGAGCGTCAAGAGCCAACTGACCGCCTACTGGAAAAACGGCGGCACCCTCATCCAGGACATGCGCCTGGGGGAGTTCGACGAAAACGGCAAACCTACCTTCGACTGGATGCACGAGGTGTTCGGTATTGCCAACATCGAGTGGAAGAACAGGGGCGTCTTCCTCATCGACGGCCAGGTCTACCGAATCAAGCCCTCCAAGCGCCTGTACACCAGCTATGCCTCCATCACCCCGCGCGCTGGATACCGGGTGCTGGCCCCAGAGCCGCTGAAACAGGGGCAGGGCATCATGGTGCGGGGTGACCGCACCTTGGTATTTGGATTCATGCCGCAATTGGTCGAAGACTCGACCCAGGATGCGTGGAAGAAACTGTTTGTGCGCGAGATCACCAAGGTGGCCAGCCAGCGGTCGCGACCACAAAACTGAAAACGTTGTGCACCAGGCATCGAGGGTCTGGGACAGGTATTCTGGCCCCGTGTTTTCTTCAGGTTTTACACCGCAGTCAACGCGTCTATGGGGTTGTTTTCCTTGTCCAGCTCTTTGCGCTTGCCTGGGCGCATCGCCACATGCCAGGTGACATCCTTCTTGGCATCCGGGCGCTTGTCCACGCCTTGGTAACCAGCATCACCAAAGGCATCTGTCTCCTCGCCATGGAGCAAGCTGTTGCCCTCAACGACGTTCGCTACGTTGCCCGAGGTGCCTATGACGGCGTGCACCAGTCCCGAGTCGGCATCCACCCCAATACGGGCCTTCATGCCAAAGTGCCATTCGTTGCCCTTTTGGCTGGAGTGCATCTCTGGGTCGCGCTTTCTGTCCTTGTTCTTGGTGGAACTGGGCGCTGCAATCAAAGTAGCGTCCACCGCAGTGCCTGGCTTGAGCAGGGAGGGGCCTTATTGCCTTCGGGGTAATACAGGGCAATGAGATCGACCAGAGCAGCCCAAGGAGCCACCGAATCCATCTGGGCCACAGTTCTTGCTTGCGGGTCTTTTTGGTGCTCTGGTTCAGGTCAAGACTGCTTTGCTTCATGGCGCGCAGATTGCCATGACTGGCCTGCTCCTATCAGGCCGCCATCGAGGTTTGCAGGATATCCCTAGGGCAAGACATTATTGCTGAGCATATTATTCAGCATGATTTCGCTTCCCCAGAACGAGATGTGGTCGTCATCTCTATATAGTAATTTCTGTTCGCGAATTCCATGACAATAGACTTTGTCGCAAAATAAATCAATTGGATCATATATTAACAAGCCAGGATTTTGCAATTTAATATTATTTATGATTTTTCTGTAAACCGCTTGCCGCTCATCAACCTTGGCTCGATCTTGAACGCAAGTGGACACGGTCTTTTCTAAAATTGATACTGGGCGTTTAACCAGACAGCCTTTAGGATCTTCGCCTAGTTCTGGAGGATCGATCACAAAAACTACTTTTTTGTGAAGTGAGATCAGATTTGTGATGAATTTTGAATAGCCATCTTCGAACATTTCTGCCTGAGATTTCATTGATCCATCAAGTGCAAATATTGAATAAGAATTTGGACCTTCAATACCATAACCCTCACCCAAAAAATAAAATGGACCGCGAGATGAGAGGACAACCGTCTTGATGCTTGGATATTTGGCTAAGATTGCCAGTGTTTCTATTGCAAGAGTGTGGCAGCCTTTGTTATTTTTTTGATCCACAATTGAATAGCCGAGCATAGGGGGGCACCCATGGGTTCCCCTGAGCATGTAATTCAAAGAAAATTTGCCTACTATGGCCGATCCAGCCAATGCCATAACATGGCTATCGCCTACGAAAAGTAAATCAGGTGCGGAAGAGTTTGTAAGGCAAACACCGCCAGTTGAAAAATTTAGAAATTTCTCACAGGAACCATCGGAGAACAAAATATTTTTAGGTTCGGCAGTTTGTTCAAGTAATTTTAAATTGATATTTGATTCCATTCTAAACGGGAGCCCGTTGTTGATCTTTGTATACCAACCTAACGCACCCATTAAGATCATTAAGAAACAGAGCGCTGCAATTTTGGCGTGATTTTGCTTTCCAAAACGAAGTGGGCGCTCAATAAAATGGTAAGTAGCCCAAGCCAAAGCAATGGCCAACACAACTGCGCCGAGACGGATGTCAGCACGGGGAGTGCCTCCTTCCATGATGTGAGCGAATGACAATAGTGGCCAGTGCCACAGATACAAAGGAAAACTAATTAAGCCAATGCCGACGGCGAGTCGATTTGACAAGATGACTCTGTTAATCCATGCCCCAGGTCCTGCGGTAATAATCAGCATGGCTCCCAATGTGGGAACAAGAGCCCACTTTCCAGGGAATCCAATATTGGGGTGAATCCTGTAAAAACCAATAATTAAAAGAAATAAACCTGTTGCAGCACAAAAGTTAGCGAAAGATTGGCCGTCATTGGGTCTTTCAGTGCGGTAAAAAATTCGGCAAAATCCAAGATCTAATTTTAGTTTAAGCCAGTGCAGATTTTTTGATGCATTGATTGAAATCCACGCAAGTAAAGCGCCACACAGAAGCTCCCAAAAACGAGTTTGCGGCGAATAAAAAGTCGCCGTGGCATCTTCTTTAATTCCTTTGACATTGAGGAAGTAGGATATTGCTCCAAATGTCAATATAAGCGACATTAAATTGTATTTTCTCTTCCAGGCAAAAATTAATATAACAGGCCATAGAAGATAAAATTGCTCCTCAATTCCAAGACTCCAAAGATGGAGCAATGGTTTAACTTCGGCATCGGTATCAAAATACCCGGACTCACTCCAAAGGGTTAGGTTGGAAACAAAAAAAACACCAGAGGTAATATGCTTCCCAAGCTCACTATATTCAGAGGGAAGCAAAACAAACCATCCTACTGTGTATGAAAAAACAAGAACAACAAGTAGGGCGGGAAATATTCTTTTTATTCGCCGTATATAAAATTCCAACAAACTGAATGTTGCTGATTCGAGGTTGCTGAATATAATGGTTGAAATTAAAAATCCTGAAATTACAAAAAATATATCAACACCAATGAAACCACCTCGAATCCACTGCGGAAACGCATGAAAAACAACGACTGAAAGCACAGCAACTGCTCGGAGGCCATCAATATCTGCGCGGTATTTTGGGTGTGTTAAAGAATGAGAAGAGGACGACATTAGAGAGCAAATTTTAGTTGGCTAAACGTCATGCATATAAGGGTAGCAGGACTAATGTATTCCACTGCAGAACAACGAGCTGCACTTTGAATAATTAAATACCCACTGACAACAAAAACATCTAAACCCAAATATAAGCGCCAACGCCCTCAAAGTTTCGATAGAGTTGTCTTTTGAAGAAATATTATTCATTCAAATATTTTATTGCAAGGCAATTAAATAATAACTACCAGAAATGGTAGGTTCCCACGGCTCGGCGGCATGGCCCTGGGTTCAAAACAATGCGCCTGGGTCAGTTCAGACCGCTCAGCGCTGGGTGAAAGCTTGCCTGGCGTGCGCCCCTCTCACCCACTCACCACACGGTTCAAAACGGCGCCGATTCCGGATCCGTATCCACAGGCACTTGTGCAGGCCCCGTCACCACGCCTCCCGTGCCACTCTTGCGTGGAGGTGCTGCATTCACCGGGGCGCGTGGTTCCACTGCAGTCGCGGGCGTGCTGCCCCCGTCCAAGGCCACCGCAGCGGCGGCGCTGGCCACACCGCTTTCAGCCTCGCCGCCCAGTGCTTCGATCAAATCCGGGATCAGCTTGACCAGCTCGCCAGTGGCAATTGCCACGTCGGTGTCAAAACCGCCGTCATCGGCCTTGGTGCCTTCGAACACGGTGTCCAGGAACGACACTTTCTTGAGCTGCAGCCCCTCGGTGAGCATGAAGCTCACGCGGTCGTCCCAGGTCAGTGCCAACTTGGTGGGCAGCTTGCCGGCGTCGATGTGGGCTTGCACCTCTTCAATGTCGAGCGGGTGGCGGGCGTAGCGCACCACGGCTTTTTCCTCGTTGGCGCTTTTGAGTTCGCACTCGCGGTCTACCGTGAAGCCCACGGGCGGCTCCTGCTCCTTGAGCCAGTGGGCCATGGCGGCCTGGGGGCTGGTCTGGGTGTTGAGCAGCGACACCGACAAACCGGGCAGCGCCTCGACGAGCAGGGTGACCACTTCGTCGGCCCGGCCCTGGCTGGAGGTGTCCAGCACCAGCAGTCGCGATGTGGGGTCGATCCACACCCACATCGAGCCATGCTTGGTGAAGGCCATGGGCAGCAGGTCGAGCTTGGCCTCGTCTTTCAGTTCTTTGCTTTCCTTCTTGCCGGGCTTGCGGCCGGTTTCCTGCTCGATGCGCTCGGCTTTTTCCTTCACACGGCGGGCCAGCACGCTGCCGGGCAGCACCTTGGATTCGACCATGAAGCGCAGGATCCACTGGCCGCCGACCGACTCGGCCAGCGGGCCGTGTGCGTCGCCACGCGGCGGCACCCAGCCCAGGGACTTTTCCTGGGTGGCGCCACACTCCATGAAGGGTGCCTTGGCCAGGGCTTCTTCCACTTGCGTCAATTCAACCTGCCATTGCGGCGCAATGCGGTACACGATCATGTTCTTGAACACAGAAATTACCTTTTATTGGGGGCGTTGGTGGTGAAGCGCTTTCAGCGAGAGCGCTTTTTCTGTCGGTGGAGCGGTGCCCGCCAGACACGGAACATGCCATTGTCGGTGGTCGTCGGCACGACGCCTGCCACCCAGGCGCACAAGCAACAGTGGTCGCCTGCATCTGCTATTAAATAAATAGCTACTTGCGCTTGATGGATAAGCGCTAGCGGCCATTTTTTATCGAAACCTTGATCGCGCAGGCCTGCAGCTTCTTGGCACAACTTTACACAGCGTCATCCAACGCGCACGGCGGCGATACATGCGGGGCGGACACTGAACTCCATCGCCGCAACGGTCGTTCCGGCGAACCCCCCACCAAAGGACTCTCACCATGGCTTTCCGCTTCCAACACCGCCTCGCCGCCACCGCTGTTCTGGCCGCCCTCGCATGGCCTGTTCTGGCCCAACCGGCCCCCGCAACACCGCCCGCTGCTGGCGCCACCACGCCCGAAGCAGCCCAGCGCCCCAAGGCCGGGGAACAAAGGCACGAGCGCCACCACGGCGACCGCGCGCAAAACCGCGCCGAGCACCAGGCCAAGCGCCTGGCAGCCCTCAAGGGTCAGCTCAAGCTGACCGCCGCACAAGAACCTGCGTGGACCGCCTTCACCACCGCCCTGCAGCCCGGCGAACGCCCTGCCCGCCTGGACCCCAAGGGCATGGACGCGCTGACCACCCCCGAGCGCATCGATCGCATGCGGGCCCTGCGCGCCCAGCACGCCGCCGAGGCCGACCGCCGTGGCGAAGCCACCAAGACCTTCTATGCAGCGTTGACGCCCGAGCAGCAAAAGACCTTTGACGCCCAGGCCCACCACGGCCACCGCATGGCAGGCATGAGGGGCGATGACGAAGGCCGCCACGGGCACCACGGCATGCGCGGGGGCGAAGGTCACCATGCACAGCCGCGCGCTGCGCTGGCACCGGCGCCCGCCAAGTAAACCCCGCCCCCGCTTCCTCGGCAAAGCCCGGAGTCCTGCATGGACCCCGGGCTTTGTGCTTTGTGGGCCCCAAAAGGAGTCCCAAGGAAGGCCAACAGGTTGCCAAGGGGGGGTGCTGTGGATAACGCTGGGAACAGTTCTGGCACAACCGGCCGGTTATCCACACGCAACGGCGATGGCCGAAAGTTGTTGTTGGTAAGCCCCGCACTTTGTGCACGCCGCCACACAGACTTTGCGGCCACGTAACCCTGCGCCAGCATTGAACAAATCGGCCTTGTCCACAGAAAGTGCCTTGCTCTACTACTACTGCTATTTATATATAAAACCTTAAGAGAATAACCAGAACCCCGGGGCCCAGCGCTCCGCCACACATTCCTTGTCTCTTGAGCAGGGTGATGGCGTGGCCGGTGTCACCGCCGTGGATGGGCACCTTGGCTTTGGATGAACGCGGGGGTGGAGTGGGGCTGTAGGGTGGGCCGGCTTCGGGTGACGCTGGCCGAGCAGCGCTCTTGCAGAGCCGCCTGGAAGGCCAGGGCAATCGCATCTAAAACAGTCACCTGTGCCTGAGCGAAACTCCAGCGTTTGACGACTGCCCAAGCGCTGTTTTTCGATGAGCCTGCTCGCCCAC
>CAXIRU010000085.1:0-40212 GCA_964031875.1 Acidovorax facilis | reverse complement strand
TCAGCGTGCTGGAGAACGTGCGCCTGGCCGTGCAGGCCACGCAAGAGGGCAAGCACCGCCGGGGGCTGAACCTGTGGAGCATCTGGAGCGACCACCGCGCGCTGACCGAGCGGGCTGAGTCCATCCTGCAAGCAGTGGCCATGTACGAGCGCCGCGACACCCCCGTGGCCAGCCTGCCGCATGGCGACCAGCGCAAGCTCGAAGTGGCGCTACTCATGGCGCTGGAGCCGCAGGTCTACATGTTCGACGAGCCCACGGCCGGCATGAGCCACGACGAGGCGCCTGTGATCCTGAACCTGATCCGCGAACTGAAAAAAGACAAGACCAAGATCATCCTGCTGGTGGAGCACAAGATGGACGTGGTGCGCGAGCTGGCCGACCGCATCATCGTGCTGACCAACGGCACGCTGGTGGCCGATGGACCGCCCGCCGAAGTCATCGCATCGCCCGTGGTGCAAGAGGCTTACCTCGGTGTGACCAAGGAGGCTGCAGCATGACCAGCACTACCCGCAACACACACAGCGGACACAACACGGGCAACCTGCTCGAACTCAAAGGCGTGCATACGCACATCGGCGCGTACCACATCCTGCACGGCGTGGACCTCGCGGTGCCCAAGGGCCAGCTCACCATGCTGCTGGGCCGCAACGGCGCGGGCAAGACCACCACGCTGCGCACCATCATGGGCCTGTGGCATGCCTCCAAGGGCTCGGTTCACTTTGGGGGCAAGGACATCACGGTGCTCAACACCCCGCAGATTGCGGGCATGAACATCGCCTACGTGCCCGAGAACATGGGCATCTTTGCCGACCTCACGGTGAAAGAAAACATGCTGCTGGCCGCCCGCAGCGCACGCAATGCCGCGCAGATGGACGAAGCGAGGCTGCAGTGGATCTTCAAGCTCTTCCCCGCCGTGGAGAAGTTCTGGAACCACCCGGCCGGCAAGCTAAGCGGCGGGCAAAAGCAGATGGTGGCCGTGAGCCGCGCCATCGTCGAGCCGCGGGATTTGCTCATCGTGGACGAGCCCAGCAAGGGCCTGGCCCCCGCCATCATCAACAACATGATCGAGGCGTTCGACCAGCTCAAGAAGAGCGGCGTGACCATCCTGCTCGTGGAGCAGAACATCAACTTTGCAAAGCGGCTCGGCGACACCGTGGCCGTGATGGACAACGGCCAGGTGGTGCATGCAGGCAGCATGGCCGCGTTGGCCGAGGATGAAGCACTGCAGCGCTCGCTGTTGGGGTTGGCACTATGAGTTATGCACCAGATTTCAAGCCTTTTTGGCTGCCAGCGCTTGATGGAAAAGCGCGATCAGCTATTAAATATGTAGCAAATGCGCAGATGTTGACTGCCACGCAAGGGGGCCGGGCATGAGCACCATCACCCGCGACTTCGACTGGAAGCCCCTGGCCCTGGTGCCCGCGCTGGCTCTGGTGGTGCTGCCCTTCATCGGCTCGCCCAGCACGTGGCTCACGCTCACGGTGGCGGGCCTGGCCATGGGCATGATCATCTTCATCATCGCCTCGGGCCTCACGCTGGTGTTCGGCCTGATGGATGTGCTGAACTTTGGCCACGGCGTGTTCATTGCGCTCGGCGCCTTTGTGGCCACCAGCGTTTTGGGCGCCATGGGCGACTACACGCAAAGCGCTGACCTGTGGCGCAACCTGATGGCCGTGCTGCCCGCCATGCTGGTGGCCATGGCGGTGGCAGGTGCCGTGGGCCTGGCGTTCGAGCGCTTCATCGTGCGGCCCGTGTACGGCCAGCATTTGAAGCAGATCCTCATCACCATGGGCGGCATGATCATTGGCGAAGAACTCATCAAGGTCATATGGGGCCCCGCGCAGATCCCGCTGCCGCTGCCCGAAGCCATGCGCGGTTCGCTGCTGGTGGGCGACGCCGCCATCGAAAAATACCGCCTGATCGCGGTGGTGGTGGGCCTGGTGGTCTTCGGCGTGCTGGCCTGGACGCTGTCGCGCACCAAGGTCGGCCTGCTGATTCGCGCTGGCGTGCAAGACCGCGAGATGGTGGAGAGCCTGGGCTACCGCATCCGCCGCCTGTTTGTGGGCGTGTTCGTGGTGGGTTCTGCGCTGGCCGGCCTGGGCGGCGTGATGTGGGGCTTGTACCAGCAGAACGTGATCCCGCAGATGGGCGCTCAGGTCAACGTGCTGATCTTCATCGTGATCATCATCGGCGGCCTGGGCAGCACGGGCGGGGCGCTCATCGGCGCGCTGCTGGTGGGCTTGATGGCCAACTACACCGGCTTTTTGGTGCCCAAGGTGGCGCTGTTCTCCAACATTGCGCTGATGGTGGCCATCTTGCTGTGGCGCCCGCAGGGGGTGTACCCCGTGGCGAATCGCTGAAGCGAAGGAAACAAGACCATGTTGAACCGTCTTCTTTCCAACGACTACCCGCGCAGCAAGGTGCTGGCGGTGATCCTGGTGGCCATCCTCATCGGGCTGGCGTTTGCCCCGTTCCTGTTCCCGGGCGTCAAGGCGCTGTCGGTGGCGGCCAAGGTGCTGATCTTTGTGGTGCTGGTCGCCAGCTTTGACCTGCTGCTGGGCTACACCGGCATCGTGAGCTTTGCGCACACCATGTTCTTTGGCATCGGGGCCTATGGCATCGCCGTGGCCACCACGCGCCTGGGCCCCACCTGGACGGCGCTGGGCGTCGGCCTGGGGGGGGCACTGCTTTTGTCGCTGCTGCTGTCGCTCGCGGTGGGGCTGTTCTCGCTGCGCGTGCGGGCCATCTTCTTTGCGATGATCACGCTGGCCGTGGCAGCGGCGTTCCAGACGCTGGCGTCGCAGCTGTCCGACATCACGGGTGGCGAAGACGGCCTGACCTTCAAGGTGCCCGAATTTCTTTCGCCCAGTTTCGAGCCTTTTGAAGAGCCCTTCCTGGGCGTGACCATCGACGGGCGCCTGATCTGCTACTACCTGCTCTTCGTCACCGCTGTGGCGCTGGTGCTCGCGCTGCTGCGCATCGTGAACTCGCCGTTTGGTCGCGTGCTGCAGGCCATTCGTGAAAACGAGTTCCGCGCCGAGGCCATTGGCTACCGCGTGGTGGTGTACCGCACCACGTCCAGCGTGCTGTCAGCGCTGTTCGCCACCATGGCGGGCGCCATGCTTGCACTCTGGCTGCGCTACAACGGGCCGGACACCTCGCTCAGCTTCGAAATCATGATGGACTGCTTGCTCATCGTGGTGATCGGCGGGATGGGCACCATCTATGGCTCGGCCATCGGCGCGGTGCTCTTCCTGGTGGCGCAGAGCTACCTGCAGGACTTGCTGCGGCTGGGCAGCGAGGCTGCCAACGGCCTGCCCTGGCTGTCGGCCTTGCTCTCGCCCGACCGCTGGTTGCTGTGGCTGGGTGTGCTGTTCGTTCTGTCGGTCTACTACTTCCCCACTGGTGTGGTCGGCCGTCTGCGCGCAGCAGCCGCGCAGCGGGCGCAGTGACCTGACCCGCTGCGGAGATCGCTCGCCATGCTCGCCACCGCCATGCTTGCCCTGAGACATGCATTCTTCGGCATGTGTTCGTCGGCACGGTAAGCGGTTGGCCCATTCATCCCCTGATTCACCTGCGTTTTCACCATGACTCCCTTATCGCGCTATGCCACCTGCGCAGGCTATGAAATTCACTACACCGAGTGGGGGCCGCAGGATGCCCCGGCGGTGATTGCGTGGCATGGCCTGGCGCGCACCGGGCGCGACATGGACCCCCTGGCCGCCCATCTGTCGTCACGCTTTCGCGTGATCTGCCCCGACACCATCGGGCGGGGCTTGAGCCAGTGGGCGCGGGCCCCGCAGGACGAGTACCGCCTGTCTTTCTACGCACGCATTGCGGCCGACCTGTTCGAGCAGCTCGCAATCGAGAAAGCGCATTGGGTGGGCACCTCGATGGGGGGGGCCATTGGCACGGTGTGCGCTTCGGGGTTGTTTGAACCGCAGATGCAGGGCCGTATCCAGAGCCTGCTGCTCAACGACAACGCCCCGCGCCTGGCCGATGCCGCGCTGGAGCGCATCAAGGCCTATGCGGGCCACCCGCCTGCGTTTGACACCGTACAGGAGCTGGAGGCCTTCTTCCGGCAGGTCTACACGCCCTACGGCTGGCTCAGCGATGCGCAGTGGCGCCTGCTGACCGAGAGCAGCACCCGCCGCCTGCCCGACGGCCGCGTGACGCCGCATTACGACCCGGCCATGGTGCAGCAGTTCACGCACCATGCCAACGACTACCTGATCTGGGACCACTACGACGCGCTCCAGATCCCCGTGCTCTGCCTTCGCGGTGCCGACTCCGACCTGGTGTTGCGCGAAACCACCGCTGAGATGCTGACGCGCGGCCCCGGCGCGCGTGGTTTGCTGCAGGTAGTGGAGGTGCCCGGCTGCGGCCATGCCCCCGCACTCAATGTGCCAGAGCACTACGCGCTGGTGGACGGGTTTCTGGCCCGCGCTGACTGAACGGGCTGCGGGACGCCACTCGCGTTGAAGGCACAAACCGCGCGCAGTACAGTGGGCTCAAACCACTGAAGCATTGCCATGAAAACCCTACTGCTCGTCGCCTCGCACCTGCTCACCCTGGCCATGGGCTTTGCGCTGGGGGTGTATGCCCTGCCAATCCTGATAGCGCCGGACGCGCCCACGCTGCAGCAAATACAGTCGGGCCTGCCCGCAGCGCAATGGACCGCCACTTTCCGCCGTGACCTGAAAGACAGCGACGCCTTGCACTGGGGCGAGGGCACGGTGTCTATCAGCCCGCAGGCCGTCAGCCTGGTGGGCAAGCTGGCCCCGGGGCCGGACTACAAGCTCTACCTGTCGCCCGAGTTTGTGGAGACCGAGGCTGACTTCCAGCGCCTCAAGCCCCAAATGCTGCGCGTGGGCGACGTGAAAACGTTCAACAACTTCATCGTTCCGGTACCGCAAGGCGTGGACCCGGCGAAGTTCAACACCGTGATCGTGTGGTGCGAAACCTTCAGCGAGTTCATCACCGCTGCCAAGTACCAGTAGCCAAAGCCGGTGTCACTGGCCGATTTGCGCCAGCGCAGCCTGCAGCCCCGCCAGCCCGCCCACGCGCTGGTTGTTGATGAAGATCTGCGGCATCTGCCGCACCGAAGGCCCGCACTTGGCATAAAACGCCAGGCGCTCGGCCTCATCGTCAATCTTGATTTCCTCAAAAGGCAGCGAACGCGACTGCAGCAGCTTCTTGGCCGAATCGCACTGGGGGCAGGCGGATTTGGAGTAAACGGTGATTTGAAAAGTCATGGCCGGAGTTTAGAACGTGTTCCCGATCACCCAGGGGTCGCGCAGTGGTCTTTGCGGGATGGGATGCAAGGCGCGGTGCGCAGCCCATAGCTCCGCTATTGGCAAGCGCCGCAACGCTACAGACCGCCCACAAAGACCAGCACCCGAAGGTTTGCGCGAAATCGATCGGGCGATTGAACGCCCCAACTGCTTGCATGGACATGAGCCCATGCAAGCACCCGAGGCATCCACGTCCATCGCGATGGCGCGCCAACGCGATCCCCTGCGAGATCGTGAATACGTTCTTGTGGGCGGGCGTGGCAACCGCTGCTGCCGTGTTTTGGGCACAAGGGCGTTTGTGGTGGCAGAATACCGATTGGTTTGTTTTATGACCGATTGGTAATTTATGCCCTCCTTTCTATCCTGCTTCCGCCGCTGCGCGTGGCTTTGGCTGGCTGCCGTGGTGCTTGCCCTCAGCGGCTGCTCGTCTACCCGCCCGCCGGACGGCATCACGCCCGTCACTCCCTTCGACCTGACCCGCTACGAAGGCAAGTGGTACGAGGCCGCGCGGCTCGACCATTCTTTTGAGCGGGGCATGACCGATGTGTCTGCCACCTACCAGCGCCAGAGCGACGGCAGCGTGCGCGTGCTCAACCGGGGTTTTGACACGGGCAAGAACGACTGGCGCCAAGCCGAAGGCAAGGCCAAGTTCACGGGCGATACCAACACCGCGTCGCTCAAGGTCTCGTTCTTTGGCCCGTTCTACGGCGGCTACCACGTGGCCGCGCTTGATGCGGACTACCAATGGGCGCTGGTGGTGGGGCCAGACCGCAGCTACTGCTGGATTCTGTCGCGCAGCAGGCAGCTGGCCCCTGCCGTGCGCGAGCAGCTCATTGCCCGCGCCCAGGCGCTGGGCATCGACACCAAGGCCCTCATCTGGGTGACCCACGACCGCACCGATCCGCAGCCATGAGCGCACCCATTTCAAAACTTCCCATCGCCGTCATCGGCGCAGGCCTGGCGGGCCTGTCTTGCGCACAGGCCCTGCTGCAGGCAGGGCACACGGTGCATGTGTTCGACAAGAGCCGCGGTCCCTCGGGCCGCATGAGCACGCGCCGGGCCGAAGACTCCGCTGGCCCCTGGCAATGCGACCACGGCGCGCAGTACTTCACCGCGCGCCACCCGCAGTTCCGCGCCGAGGTGGCCCGCTGGCAGCAGGCCGGTGTGGCCGCCCTGTGGGACGCACGCCTTGCCAGCTTTGACGGCACCGCGTGGACCACGCCCGCCACCCCGCTGGAGCGCTTTGTGGGCACCCCGCGCATGACATCGCCCGCAGGCTGGCTGGTGCAGGGCCTGCAGCAGGCGGGTGATCGTGCTTTGGCGCAGTGGCAAACCACCGTACAAAAGCTGGAGCGCCATACCGATGGCTGGTCCATCACCTCGGCAGAGCACGGCCTGCACGCGCAGCGCTACAGCGCCGTGCTGCTGGCCGTGCCCGCCCCGCAAGCCGTGCCCCTGCTGCACCCCGTGGCCGCTACAGGCGCGGCGGTGGCCGCTAGCGCACGCATGCGCGGCAGCTGGGCGGTGATGGTGCGTTGCCCCGCACCTGTGGCCTTGGCGTGGGACGGTGCATTCATCAACACCGGCCCGCTGCGCTGGGTGGCACGCGACAGCAGCAAGCCCGGCCGTATGGCCCCCGCAGGTACCGAAACCTGGCTGCTGCACGCCAGCCCTGAGTGGAGCGATGCCCACATCGAAGACACCGCCGACAGCGTGACCGCCACCTTGCTCGCCGCCTTCCAGGCACTGGGTGGCCCCGCACCCGCGCAGGTGCAAGCCACGGCCCACCGTTGGCGCTATGCCGACACCGAGTCCGCCCTCACGCTGGGCTACTGGTGGGATGCCGACGCGCAGCTGGGCATGTGCGGCGACTGGATCAGCGGCGGCAAGGTCGAGGGCGCATGGCTCAGCGGCCAGTCGCTGGCCCGCGCCGTGGCGGGCTGATCGCAGGCTGACGGGGCCAGACCGGCGCAGGGCACAGCAGGGTATGAGCTACACCGTCGTCTGGTTCAAGCGCGACTTGCGCGTGCATGACCACGCGCCGTTGCACCATGCTGCCGCCAGTGGCCCGGTGCTGTGTCTGTATGTCATCGAGCCCAGCCTGTGGGCGCAGCCTGATGCCGCCCTGCAGCACTACCACTTTGTGCAAGAAAGCCTGCACGACCTGGCCCAGGCCCTGCAGCGGCGCGGCACCGCCCTGCAAGTGGCCGTGGGCGAGGTGGTGGACGTGCTGGCCCGCCTGCACGCGATGGCCCCCTTCCACACACTGGTGGCACACGAAGAAACGGGCAACGCCCACACCTATGTCCGCGACCTGGCCGTGGGCCGCTGGTGCCGCACCCAGGGCGTGGCCTGGCGCGAATGGCCACAGCACGGTGTGGTGCGCCGCCTGCGCTCGCGCGACGAGTGGCACCAGCACTGGCAGGCCTTCATGCACGCGCCTGTGGTGCTTGCACCCCCAACCGGTCCCGCACCAGAGGCCCTGCACACCCGCACACTGCCGTGGCCCGCACAGCCCTGGCCCAGCGGGGCTGCGCTAGGCCTGCCCGCTCACGACCCACCCCAACGTCAACGCGGTGGCCGAAAGGAGGGGCTGCGCGTGCTGCAAAAATTCTTGGCAGAGCGCAGCCAGGGCTATCGGGGCGGCATCTCATCCCCGCTGACCGCGCCCAGTGCCTGCTCACGCCTCTCGCCCTATCTGGCCCTGGGTTGCCTGGGCATGCGCGAGGTGGTGCAGGCCACCCAGCGCCGCCAGCAGCAACTCAAATCCAGCACCGAGCCTGGAGCCGCATGGCAGCGCAAGGGGCTCACCGCTTTCATGAGCCGCCTGCACTGGCATTGCCACTTCATCCAAAAGCTGGAGTCTGAGCCCGCGCTGGAGCACCACAACCTGCACCGCGGCTACAACGGCCTGCGCGAAGCGGAATGGAGCCCAGTCCACTTCGAGGCCCTGGTGGCTGGGCGCACCGGCTGGCCCATGGTCGATGCCTGCGTGGCCATGCTGCGCGAGACGGGGTGGATCAACTTCCGCATGCGGGCCATGCTGGTGTCGGTGGCCTCGTACCCGCTGTGGCTGCACTGGCGGCCTGTGGGCGAGTGGCTGGCCCGCCAGTTTCTCGATTACGAACCCGGCATCCACTGGAGCCAGATGCAAATGCAGGCGGGCACCACCGGCATCAACACCACCCGCGTCTACAACCCCATCAAGCAGGCGCAAGACCATGACCCCCACGGTCACTTTGTGCGCCAGTGGCTGCCCGCCTTGTGCCGCGTGCCCGATGCCTGGCTGCTGGAGCCCTGGCGTATGCCGCTCGATGTGCAAGAGCGCTGCGGCGTGCGCGTGGGCCACGACATTGCCCTGCCGCTGGTAGAGCTGGACACCGCCACCCGCACCGCCAAGGCCCGTGTGCACGGCCTGCGCGCCCAACCCGCCGTGCGCGAGGCCAAAGCCGCGATTGTGGAAAAACACGGCTCCCGCCAGTTTCGCGATGGCGGCAGCGCGCAGACGCGTGCCCAGGCCCGCGCACGCCACGCCGCCCAACACCCCCAGCAGCAAACCCTGGACTTTTGAACCATGCGCATGCGCAAAAAATCAGACCTTCCGCAAAAGACCTGCCAACACTGTGGCCTGCCCTTCACTTGGCGCAAGAAGTGGGAAAAGGTGTGGGACGAAGTCAAGTATTGCTCTGACAGCTGCCGCAGCGAACGCAAGCGCAGCGACAAGCCTGCAGGGGAGGGCACCGCATGAGCACCGTGCTGTTCTGGTTCCGTAACGACCTGCGCCTGCACGACCAACCCGCGCTGCGCGCCGCACTCACCAGCGGTGCCACCCACCTGCTGCCCGTGGTGTGCCTGCCTGCGCCCGATGAATGCACGCCCTGGGGCTTTGCCCGTGTGGGCGCACACCGCCGGGCCTTCACCGCCGCTGCACTGCGCGGGCTTCAAGGGCAGATGAGCGCACTGGGCAACCCTCTGCTCATCTGCCAAGCCCCCCCCGCCACCGCCTTGCCCCAACTGGCCCAGGCCGTGGGTGTCACCACCGTGGTGTGCGAAGACATTGCCGCCCCCTACGAGCAGGCCGAGGTGGCCGCACTGCGCGCCGCAGGCCTGCAGGTGCGCACCGTGTGGCACAGCAGCCTGCTGCCCCCGGCACGCATGCCCTGGTCGGTAGACCAGTTGCCCGGCGTGTTCACCACGTTCCGCCAAAAGGTAGAGCGCGCAGGCATCACCCCCGCTGTGCCATTGCCTGCACCCGCCCGGCTGCTGCCGCCACCTGACGTGCCCGTGTCTGTTTTGCAGGCCGTGTGCGCAGAGCAGGGCGCAGCAGCCATCCAGCTACCCGCACCGCCGCAGGGCAGCGATGCCCGCTCGTCCTTCCCCTACGGCACCGCTGCCTGTGACGGCAGCGAGGCCGCCGCGCTGGCCCACCTGGCGCAGTACCTGGCCCGCAAGCTGCCCCACAGCTACAAGGACACACGCAACGGGCTCACGGGGCTGGACTACTCCAGCAAGTTCTCGCCCTGGCTGGCTACCGGCGCGCTGTCTCCGCGCCAGATTGATGCCGACCTGAAAGCCTTTGAGCGCGACCACGGCGCGAACGACGGCACCTACTGGCTGTGGTTTGAGCTGCTGTGGCGCGACTACTTCCGACTGCTGCACTTGCAATACGGCTCAGCGCTGTACCGGGCACGCGGGCTGTCCTCTCCCCCTGCATCCTCCACCACAGAACCGTTCGGGCTGAGCCTGTCGAAGCCTTGCGCCGCGCTTCGACAGGCTCAGCGTGAACGGGCAGGGGAGTGCGTAGAGGCATCAGATCAGCCTCTCACGCCCCATGACTCCAGCCGTTTTGACCGCTGGTGCCGGGGCGACACCGGCCAGCCCCTGGTCGATGCCGCCATGCGCGAGCTGGTCGCCACTGGCTACCTCAGCAACCGCCTGCGCCAGGTGGTGGCCAGCTACCTCATCTACGACCTGCGCGGCGACTGGCGCGCAGGCGCTGCGTGGTTTGAATCGCAACTGGTGGACTACGACGTGTACAGCAATCAAGCCAACTGGCTCTACATTGCCGGGCGCGGCACCGACCCGCGCGGGGGCCGTCGCTTCAACCCCATCAAGCAGGCGCAAGACCACGATGCCGACGGCAGCTACCGCCGCATGTGGGGCACGTTATGAGCACGCCAGAACCCCTCACCCCACAGGGCTCCCACACCCTGCGCCTGCTGCTGGGCGACCAGCTCAACCCCGAGCATTCATGGTTTGCCACGCAGGACGACGGTGTGGTCTACGTGCTGATGGAAGTGCGGCAAGAGACCGACTACGTGCTGCACCACGCGCAAAAAATCCTCGCCATCTTTGCCGCCATGCGCGACCTGGCCCGCCACCTGCGCGAGGCCGGGCACCGCGTGCGCTACGTGGCGATTGACGACGTCAGCAACCGCCAGTCCATCGCCGACAACCTGGCCGCCCTCATGGCCCACTACGGTGCGCAGACGCTGCAATACCAGCACCCCGACGAATGGCGGCTGGACGAGCAAATGCGCACCTGGGGTGCAGAGCAGCCCTTTACGGTGCAGGCCGTCAGCAGCGAGCACTTCTACACCACGCGCACCGAAATGGCCGAGGTGTTCAAGGGCCGCAAGCAGTGGCTCATGGAGCACTTCTACCGCCGCATGCGCCAGCGCCACAGCGTGCTCATCGATGCAGCGGGCGAGCCCGAAGGCGGGCAGTGGAACTTCGACCACGACAACCGCAAACCTTGGCCCGGCACGCCCGCACTGCCGCCCGACGCCCGCCCCACGCACGACCACAGCTCGCTGTGGGCCACCATCCAGGCCGCAGGCGTACAAAGCTTTGGCAACCCGCAGGCAGAGGCACTGCGCTGGCCGCTGAACCGGGCCGAGGCACTGGCCTGGCTCGACCACTTCATTGCCACCACGTTGCCCGACTTTGGCGCGTATGAAGACGCCATGAGCACGCGCAGCAGCAGGCTCTTTCATTCCCTGCTGTCGTTCGCGCTCAACACCAAAATGTTGCGCCCGCACGAGGTGGTGCAACGCGCTGAGGCCGCCTACCACGCAGGCACTGCGCCCCTGCAAGCGGTGGAGGGCTTCATCCGCCAGATATTGGGTTGGCGCGAATACGTGCGCGGCATCTACTGGGCCCACATGCCCGGCTACGACGAGCGCAACGCCCTGGGCCACCACACACCGCTGCCCGATTGGTTCTGGACGGGCAACACCCACATGCGCTGCATGCAGCACGCCGTGGGCCAGTCGCTGGAGCATGCGTATGCCCACCACATCCAGCGCCTCATGGTCATCGGCAACTTTGCGCTGCTGGCGGGGCTCAGCCCTGCCGCCGTGCACCGCTGGTACCTGGGCGTGTACATCGACGCCATTGAATGGGTGGAAGTGCCCAACACCGTGGGCATGAGCCAGTTTGCCGACGGCGGCCTGCTGGCCACCAAACCCTATGTGAGCAGCGCGGCCTACATCGACCGCATGAGCGACTACTGCGGCGTTTGCCACTACGACAAAAAACAAAAAGTGGGTGAGCGGGCGTGCCCGTACAACGCGCTGTACTGGGACTTTTTTGCGCGCAACGAAAGCACGCTGGGCAACAACTTCCGCCTGGGTATGGTGTACCGCCAGTTGCAGAAGATGCAGGGTCCGCAGCTGGATGCGCTGCGCGAGCATGCAGCCACCTTGCGCACGCGGCTGGATGCGCTGTAGCCGCTGCCCACCATGCGCGCCGCCTTCATTCTTCCGTTCGCCCTGAGCCCGTCGAAGGGCTTCACCGCTACCCACCCCCTGTTCAGCCTGAGCCTGTCGAAGGCCACCCCCGCGCCGCGGCTTCGACAGGCTCAACCCGAACGGTGGGTGTTGGCGCTCAGGCTTCTATCAGCTCCGCCCGAACCGGGGAGAAGATGCCAAAGTACCCCATCCACCGCCCATCCGTTCGCCCTGAGCCTGTCGAAGGGCTTCACCGCCACCCCCCACCCGTTCAGCCTGAGCCTGTCGAAGGCCACCCCCGCGCCTCGGCTTCGACAGGCTCAGCCCGAACGGTGGTTGTTTGAATACAGACACTGACCCAGAGAGATTTCGCCCATGTCCACCGCATCCCTGCAATCCCTGCCCGACGGCTACCGCGCCATCGTCATCGGCTCCACCGGCGCCATCGGCAGCGCCTTCCTCGCCCACCTGCAGTCCGACCCGCGCTGCGCCCTGGCTGTGGGGCTGGGCCGCCAGACCCACCCAGCGGTCGATTTGGACGACGAAGCCACCATCGCCGCCGCCGCCCAGCAGCTCAAAGCCCAAGGTCCGTGGCACTGCATCATCCACGCCGCAGGCCTGCTGCACGGCCCCCACGGCATGCCCGAAAAGCGCCTGGGCCAGTTGAACTACGCGCAGATGGAAGCCACCTTCCGCACCAACACCTTCGGCCCCGCTCTCGTGCTGGCCCACTTTGCACCGCTGCTGCCCAAGCAGGGGCGGGGCCTGCTGGCGGTGCTCTCGGCCAAGGTGGGCAGCATTGGCGACAACCGCCTGGGCGGCTGGTACAGCTACCGCGCCAGCAAGGCCGCGCTCAACATGCTGGTCAAAACGGCGGCCATCGAGGTGGCCCGCACCCACCCCCAGGCTGTGCTGGTGGCGCTGCACCCTGGCACCGTCAACTCGGCCTTGTCGGCCCCGTTCAACGGCGCAGAAATTGGCCGCCCGGCTGCTGATGCGTCGGGGGACATGCTGCAGGTGCTGGATGGGTTGCCGGTGGAAGAAACGGGCGGGTTTTATGCGTACAGCGGGGATAGGCTGCCTTGGTAGCCGCGCTGGTGCATGCAGGGTGATTGCTATCGTTTTGATACTGCATGCGCCCGTCCATCAAGCGCTAGCGACTGTTTTTATGCTCATGAGGATGTGCGCAGTTGTGCAACCTGAGCACCGTGCTCATTGTTCTGGCAGGCCGTCGGAGTTGGACGGCGCCACCCAAAAACGGCCAACCACAACGAGCCAGCGCGGCGCACCGCTGGACCCCTGTTGACTGCGAAGGCGTGAGCGGCCCCAGGGTGCTGGTTCGCAGGCACCGGCGGCGTGGGGTGACCTGCGCCCCGATGGACTATGTCTTGCTGCTGCTCGAGCCGCCCGCCCCACCCGGTTCTGCTGCAGGCAAATACTCCCCGTAGAACTCCAGCCCATACAGCGGCGCAGGCCCGTCCTCGACGATCACCACTTCCCACACCTTCCGCGTGCGCGGGTCCACCAACACGTCGAACGCAGTACGCCGGAGAAGTTCGTCATCCGGCAGATTCAGGCTCTGCAGTTGCTGCATCAAAAGCCCATACTCGGGCTCGTTCCAGCAGATGCGGTCTGCCAGTTTTCGAGGACGCAGAGAATCCGCCTCGCCAGGGCGGGACCATCGCGCAAAGAGCGTTTGCCACAGCTGTTGGAGCATTGCATCAGGCCAGGTGTATGAGCCCAGCAGAGTCACGTGAAGGAAATCATGCGACGGAAATCATGCAGCTTGGATGACGCTGCAATCCCACCGCGTTGGGAAATCATGGCGTGGAATGGGGCGCTGACTCCACAGACCCGGTGCCCGCAACAAGCTGGGCTGCGGGAGGGCTCTCGATTTGGACGTCCCCAGAGCCGGTGCTGCAGAAGGTGCATTGGCTGGAGTGCTCCACATGCCTGTCTCCAGTCTGTCCGTAGCGCATCCCTGGCTTGTTGGTCGCAACACGCGATCCTCGGTTGTCGCCCGTTCCGCTGGGTGCCCCCTGCCGCCAAACCCCTTTGGGTTCGGGAGTCCTTGGGCTCCCGAATCCATTGCGCCCGCAGTGGGGTTGCCAGCGATTTGAGCCCCGCTGGCACACGGCGCTGTTTGGGGTGATAGGGGTTGGACATCAACGAGATCGTACTGTGCTCCAAGGTCCAGGAGTCCTGAGCGCAGGCTTTGCAAATCGCTTGCTGGCACAGGCCATGCGCCTTCCACGCACAGGCTGTAGTGTAGAGCGCAGGATGACGCCACCATCCTGCCAACAACCACTGGTGGCCTGCATCGGGAGCGGCGTGCCGCAGGCAGAATGCCGCATGCCTGCATCTTCCGCCCTGCCCATCAGCACATCCCACACCACCGTTGCGGCCCAGGCCGTGTCTACCTGGGTCGAACAGCACTACGGCCTGCCAGTGCAGCAGTGCTACCTGATCCGCCGCAACCTCAACGACAACTATGCCGTGCGGGCCACGGATGGCAGCCGCTATGTGGCGCGGCTTTGCGCCGTTCGGCCGCGCGGCGCGTTCAATGTGGATTTTGAGGTTGCGCTGCTGACCCACCTGCACGCCCAGGGTGTGGGCGTGGCCACGCCGGTGCTGGCGGTAAACGGCGCCTCCAGCGTATCGATGCCGTTGCCTGAGGGCCCGCGCGCGCTGCTGCTTTTTTGCCGCTGCGAAGGCGCCGTGCCCGATACGCCCGAAGACCTGCACCTGACCGGCGCCACGCTGGCGCAGATTCACCGCGCCGCGCAAAGCTACGCTGGGCCCGCAAGCCGCTATGTGCTGGACGGCCACCACCTTGCAGGCCGCACGCTAGGCTACCTTGCCGCCCACCCCGAGCTGGACCCTGCTGTGCTCGATGCCTACCGGCAACTGATTGAGCGCCTTCTGCGCGAGTTGGCAGTTGTGGAGGGCACCCTGACCCGCGTGATGTGCCACGGCGACACGCATGGCTTCAACAACCATGTGTACACCAATGCCGAGGGTGTGCGGCGCGCAGCCTTCTTTGACTTTGACGACGCCGGGCCAGGGTTCCTGGCCTATGACCTGTGTGTGTGGCTCTGGTCGAACCTGCCGCGCAAGGCCCCCATGGAGCCCGACGAAGCCTTGCTCCAGCGCTGGCACCAGTACCTGGCGGGCTACCGCGCAGGGGGCGGCCATGTCACCGATGCCGACCTTGCTGCCGTGCCTATGTTTCTGCAGTTGCGGCACCTGTGGAACATGGGGGAGGGCGTGGCGCGCATCCACCACTGGGGCGCCAACTTGATGTCTGCCGACTGGCTCAAGAAGCAGCCCGACGTGATGGCCGCCTGGGCCCGGCTGGAGCTGCCACCCGGCTGATGGGGCGATCTTCTCGCGCAGTCCCCATCGTTGCTAGGAGTCTGTCGGACTTGGAGCGTCGAAAGCGAAAATTGGCCCCAGCGAGGACAGTTTTTGCCGGATTTGCAGCCCCATAGCCGGGCTATGGGGCAAAAAGACGGTGAAAAATGGACCGCTGCGGTCAATTTGCAGCCGACGATTTCCAAGTCCGACAGGCTCCTAGATAGCTGGGTAGCTGCCCGTGCCCCCGGGCCACGCCGTCAGCACCTCATAGCCGCTGTCCGTCACCGCCACCATGTGCTCCCACTGGGCCGAGAGCGAGCGGTCCTGGGTCACCACCGTCCAGCCATCGGCCAGCTCTTTCGTCTCGCGCTGGCCTGCGTTCAGCATGGGTTCGATGGTGAAGACCATGCCCGCCTCCAGCCGCAGGCCCTGGCCGCGCCGTCCGTAGTGCAGCACCTGGGGCTCGTCGTGGTACACGGTGCCAATGCCGTGGCCGCAGTACTCGCGCACCACGCTGAAGTTCTCGCGCTGCGCCACGGTGGCAATCGCGTGGCCCACATCGCCCAGCGTGGCACCGGGCTTTACCGTGCGGATGCCCGCGCACAGCGTCTCGTACGTGGTGCGCACCAGCCGCTGGGCCAGCACGCTGGGCGTGCCCACGCAGAACATGCGGCTGGTGTCGCCATACCAGCCGTCCTTTTCCACCGCCACATCGATGTTCACGATGTCGCCCTTCTTCAGCGTCTGCTGGGGCGAGGGGATGCCGTGGCATACCACATGGTTCACCGATGTCAGCACCGTTTTGGGGTAGCCCAGGTAGCCCACATTGGCAGGCCGCGCGCCTTGCACGTTCACGATGTGGTCGTGGCACAGGCGGTCCAGCGCGTCGGTGGTCACGCCCGGCACCACATGCGGCTCGATCATCGCCAGCACCTCGGCCGCCAGTTGTGCGGCCCGCCGCGCCATCACCAGTTCATCGGCCGAGCGGATCGGCACCCCACGGTCAGCGCGGGCCATCAGTGCGGCTGCTTTCTGCTGCGGGCGGTGGGGGCAACGCCCGCTGCCGGGGTTGCAGGCTTGCTGTCCAGCTCACCCCGCGCCGCCAGCGCCACATCCAGCCCACCCGCCAGCTCGGCCCGCACCAGCATCTGGCAAATCTCGCGGTGGTCCAGGTCGGGGTACATCTCGGCCAGCATGCCCACGCGCATCCAGTGCTCGGCCTGGGAGTTGATGGAACGGCTCAGCGCCGTGCTGGCCAGACGCAAGTTTTCGTGCATCTGGTCGGAAATTTTGACTATGCCCATGGGTGCTGCCTGTATGCGAAACGTGAATGAATTGTATATGTTTTGCATATGCTGGTCGTAGCATTGGCGACAACCGCGTGGGCGGCTGGTACCGCTAGTGGGCCAGCAAGGCGGCGCTCAAGATGCGTGTCAAAACGACGTCGTTCGAAGTGGCTTGCACTCACCCGCACGCTGTGCTGGTGGCGCTGTACCCAGGTACCGTCAGTTCGGCTTTGTCGGTCCCGTTCAACGGCGCAGAGATTTGCCGCCTGGCTGCTGATGCGGCGGGGGACATGTTGCAGGTGCTGGATGGGTTGCCTGTGGAAGAAACGGGCGGGTTTTTTGCGTATAGCGGGGACAAGCTGCCTTGGTAGCTGCGCTGGTGCGATCAAAGCGTTTTGCTATCGTTTTGATACTGCATACGACCGTCTATCAGGCGCTGGCGGGCGATTTGGTCTTAAGTGTTTCGTTGCGAGGGGCAAAGTGCAAGGCATGACCTCGGCGATCCTCTTTCATTCAGCTTTCTTGGCACACCATTCAGAGTATGGGAGTTTGGACCTGCTGATGCGGTACTCGGCCATGAGGTCAAGCTGTCGATCAAAGCCGACTTCTTTACGTTGCAACGACAAGAAGCGGTCCTCTTTCTGCTGTCTGGTTTGAAGATAAGCGACTGAGCGAAAACCGTTCATCTTCCACTCCCCTTTTCTCAAGGGATAGGGGCCCGGTTTGCCTTGTCGTCTTGGCATGTGGCCAAGTTGAAGAAAGGACATCTCGATCATGGTTCCAGCCAGTACCCCAACGATCTCATCTATCGAATCTGCAAGATCCAGATGCTCTTTGCCGTTTTGTAAACATCGAGACACCTCCAGCATCCATTCGTCGTCATAAATCTGTACGGAGTCTTTTACGGATAGTTCAACCGCTTTTAATGTCTTGGCTGCATATTTACGCCAGGTTCCGAGGTGATTGGATTCTTTCAATGCGTACCACGCATCACTCCCAAAAAGATCTTCGAGTGCAGATTTCACGGAGAGATATTTGGTGTATTCGTTCATGGCAGGCTGCAATGGTTCGTTCTATCAACACGCCATTGGACGGGTCGACCCATTTTTCAATTCAAGCAGTTGTACCGCTAGTTGCTCTGAAGGCATACGCGACCTTTTAGATCGTTGAAGACAGGTTTTCGCAGTCGCACTTGTGCAGCCCGACTTCACATCATCGCCACCCAATCCCAAACTTCTTAACCCGATAAGCCATCGTCGCCCGGCTAACCCCCAGCAACCGCCCAGCCAGCGCCACATTTCCCCCCGCACTCTGCAACGCCTGCCGCAGCATCTGCTCTTCCGCTTGGTGCAGCGGCGCCACCACGGGCGCAGCGGCTGGCGCTAGCGCCGCATCAGCCCGCGCACTCGCCGCCACAGCCGCCTGTGGGGTTTGCACCGCAGCCCCCACACCCGCCACCCCCTGCGCATGCAACGTCCCCCCGCTGTTCCCCTGCAAGTGCAACGACATCACCCCACCGCCACTTTGCTCACCGCCCGCAAACAAATGGTGCGGCTCAATCGGCTCGCCATCCGTCGCCAAAATCACCGCCCGCTCGATCAGGTTCTGCAGCTCGCGGATGTTGCCGGGGAAGGGGTAGTGAAACATCGCCTTCACGGCAGCCTGGCTAAAGCCGGGCACCTGCCGTTGGTGCTTGCGCTGGTAGTGGGCCAAAAAGTGGCTCATCAGCAGGGGGATGTCGTCGCGCCGGTCGCGCAGCGGGGGCAGGTGGATGGGGAAGACGTTGAGGCGGTAGAACAAGTCCTCGCGGAAGGTGCCTTCGCGCACGGCCTGGCGCAGGTCCACGTTGGTGGCGGCCACCAGGCGCACGTCCACGCGCACGGTGCGGGTGCCGCCCACGCGCTCTACCTCGCCTTCTTGCAGGGCGCGCAGCAGCTTGCCCTGGGCCACCAGGCTCAGGGTGCCGATTTCGTCCAGGAAGAGGGTGCCGCCGTGGGCGCGCTCGAACCGGCCGGGGCGCGATGCGCCTGCGCCGGTGTAGGCGCCGCGTTCCACGCCAAAGAGTTCGCTCTCGACCAACGTCTCGGGGATGGCTGCGCAGTTGATGGCCACAAAGGGCTGGCTGCTGCGGGGGCTGATGCGGTGGAGCATGCTGGCAAACATCTCCTTGCCCACGCCCGATTCGCCGGTGAACAGCACGGTGGCGGCGGTGGGGGCCACGCGCTGCAGCATGTGGCAGGCGGCGTTGAAGGCGGATGATGCGCCGACCATGGTGGCGTGGGCCGTGGCGTCGGCGGCGGTTCCTGCGTTGCCTGCATTGCCTGATGCCGCCTTGCCCGGCGGCACGCCCAGGTAGGTGGTGCGGGCCTTGCCTTGCGCCCCTGCGGGCATGGAGGTGGGCAGCGTTGCGGGCGGGGTGCCCACAAAGTCTTGCGCGTTCAGGTAGAACAGGTCCTGCTCGGGGTCGTCCCACAGTTCGGCCGACTTGCCCACCACGCGGCAGTGCGCCGCGCCGGAGGATCGGCACTCCACCTCGCGGAAGACGATCATGCGGCCAAACAGGGTGCTGACGTAGCCGGTGGCGTAGCCCACCTGCATCCAGCACGCGGGCGAGCCGCCCACGCCGTAGGCGGCAATGTGCTCGTCGTCCTCACTGGAGTTGTGCCAGATGAATTCGCCGTCGTAGGCGCCCAGCTCGGCGTTGTAGCGGGCGTGCACCACCTCCACCTGCACCACGCCCTCCAGTGCGTGCAGGCGGGTGCCGGCCATGGCGGCGGCGGTGGGTTCGGCGTCGGGCCACTGCTGGCGCACCAGGCGGGCATCGCGCGCGCCGCTCACGTAGCCCGCGCGGGTGAGCAGGCCGCGCGCCTTGTCCAGCCCAATGCTGTCGATCAGCTCGCGCCGCAGCGAGCCCAGCGCTTCGGAGTGCAGCAGGATCATGCGCTGGTCTTGCAGCCAGATGCGCCCGTCGCCGGGCGAGAAGAACAGGCATTCGCTGATGTCGGCCACCGTGGGGTGGGTGTGCTGGCTGATGCCGTGGGTATCAAACCCGCCCAGGGCGGGGGGCGGCGGGGCGGGCACGGTGCCCAACAGGGCCTGGCCCTGGCCCACGGCGGTGCGGTGCAGGTCGGCCAGGGAGACGCGGCGTTTGGGCATGGGGTTCTCCGGTAGTGGATCAAAAATTGATCAAAAAGTGATCATTTGATCCATTGTTGATGTGCCATTTGTTTATGAATGGTAACTATTTGGCGGCAAAAAGTCGTCCGTGCCAGTCGTGTTCGGGCCTAGGGAAAGTCCGTAGCGCTCCCTCTCAAACAGGCCCTGTTTCGGGCGTTTTGGGGCTTGGTAGCAGGCGGGCCTGGTACGCCCGTTGCAATTTCAGGCCACACCGCTGCAGCAATGCGGTGGGTTTTGATTTCAACCAAGGAGCAATGCAATGGGTGTTTCAGAAAAACCAGGCCTGCTGGACAACCGCCTGTGGGCGGGCAAGGCCTTTGATGGTGCGTGGTCTACCGTGTTGAGCACGGCGCGCGATGCGGTCGAGCCCGCCACGGGCCAGGTGTTCAGCCGCGTGGGCATTGCCAGTGCGGCAGACATGCAGGCCGCCATTGGCCGCGCGCAGCAAGCGCAGGCCGCGTGGGCGGCCACGGGGCCGCGCGAGCGTGCAGCGGTGTTCCACCGTGCGGCCAGCATTTTTGAGCAGCACTTTGACGAGCTGGCCATGACGGTGGCCCGCGAAACCGGCGGCATCGTGCCCAAGGGCCAGCACGAGGTGCGCGAGGCCATCACGCTGTGCCACCTGGCTGCCGCCTTGCCCATGCAGGCCCAGGGCCAGGTGCTGCCCAGCACGCCGGGGCGCCTGTCGATGGCGCGGCGCGTGCCGCATGGGGTGGTGGGCGTGATCTCGCCGTTCAACTTCCCGCTCATCCTGGGCTTGCGCTCGGTGGCCCCGGCGCTGGCGCTGGGCAACGCGGTGGTGCTCAAGCCCGATACGCGCACGCCGGTGAGCGGCGGCTTCATCATGGCCCGCGTGTTTGAAGAGGCGGGCCTGCCCAAGGGCCTGCTGCAAGTGGTGCCCGGTGATGCCGAGGCGGGCGAGGCGCTGGTGGTGGACGAGCGCGTGCCCATGATCGCCTTCACCGGCTCGCCCACGGTGGGCCGCCGCATTGGCGCGCTGGCCGGGCAGCACCTCAAGAAGGTGTCGCTGGAGCTGGGCGGTGCCAACAACCTCATCATTCTGGAAGACGCCGACCTGGATGCCGCAGCCAGCGCTGCCGCGTTTGGCGCGTGGTTCCACCAGGGGCAGATCTGCATGGCATCCAACCGCATCCTGGTGCACGAGTCGATTGCCGAAGGCATCCTGCAGCGCATGGTGGGCAAGGCCACGCACCTGCCCGTGGGCGATGGTGCCAGCGGCCAGGTGGCCCTGGGGCCGATGATCGACGCCAAGCAACTGCAGCGCTTTGACCAGGTCATCAAAGACAGCGTGGCGCAAGGCGCCAAGCTCGAAGCAGGCGGCACCTACGAGGGGCTTTGCTACAAGCCCACGGTGCTCTCGGGCGTCAAGCCTGGCATCCGTTCGTTTGACGAAGAGCCGTTTGGCCCGGTGGTCAATCTGGTCACCTTCCGCACCGACGACGAGGCCGTGCAACTGGCCAACACCAGCCAGGGCGGCCTGGCGGCTGCGGTCATCAGCCCCAGCGTGGGCCGCGCCATGGCCATCGGTCAGCGGCTGCGCGCGGGCATGGTGCACATCAACGACCAGACGGTGAACGACGAGTGCACCAACCCCTTTGGCGGCCCCGGCGTGGGTGGCAACGGGGGCAGCGTGGGCGGGCCTGCCGACATTGATGAATACACGCAGTGGCAGTGGATCACCGTCAAGGACGCGCCGCCCGCGTTTCCTTTCTGACAGCGCATCAACCTCCCGTTCCGCCTGAGCTTGTCGAAGGCAGGGCGGGCTCCGTGCCCTGGCTTCGACAGGCTCAGCCCGAACGGTTGGGGGATGGCAAGACGCTGCTCAAGGCGCTCCAGCCCGTTCGACGGAGCACCCCCCGCCCGTTCACGCTGAGCTTGTCGAAGCGCCGCGCTCACCCCTCGCACCACAACAACATTTTCAGGAGACAACTTTCATGACCCTCAACAACAAGACCATCGTCGTCACCGGCTGCTGCTCGGGCATCGGCGCAGACTTTGCCAAGCTCGCCCGCCAGCAGGGCGCCCGCGTGATTGGTGTGGACCGCAATGCGCCCACGCTCACGCTCGACGGCTTTGTGCAGGTGGACCTGGGCGACCCGGCCGCCATCGATGCCGCCGTGGCCCAGCTGCCCGCCAAGGTGGATGCGCTGGCCAACATTGCGGGTGTGCCCGGCACATCGCCCGCCGAGCTGGTGGGCCGCGTCAACTACCTGGGGCTGCGCCATTTCACCCACCGCGTGCTGGAACGCATGGGCGAGGGCGGCTCTATCGTCAACATCGCCTCTATCCTGGGCGCAGAGTGGCCCCAGCGCCTGGAACCGCACCGCGCTCTGGGCGCCACCACCAGCTTTGAAGAAGGCGCGAAGTGGCTGGCTGCAAACCCCGTGCCGCAAGAGACCTGCTACCAGTACTTCAAGGAAGCGCTGATCGTCTGGACCTACACCCAGTCGCAGAAAATCTTCATGGAGCGCGGCGTGCGCATGAACTGCGTGGCCCCCGGCCCGGTGTTCACGCCCATCCTGGGCGACTTTGTGCAGATGCTGGGCCAGGAGCGCGTGGAGAAGGACGCCCACCGCATGAAGCGCCCCGCCTTCAGCGACGAAGTGGCACCGGTGATCGCCTTCCTGTGCAGCGATGCGGCCCGCTGGGTGAGCGGCATCAACCTGCCGGTGGACGGCGGGCTGGCCTCTACCTACCTTTGAGCCAAGGGGGCACACATGTCTGCACAACAGCTCCAGGCCATCTTGCAGATGGCCGCGCAAAACCCGCCGCCACCGCAAGCCACCCCCGCGAATTTGCGCGCCTGGTTTGATGCCAGCAACTCGCGGATGCCCCTGGCCCAGGGGCTTCCCATCCGCACGCTGCACATCCCCAACGGGGCGGGTGGCACCATGGCGGCCGAGTTGCTGAGCACGCCGCAGGCCGACGCGCGCAGGCTGGTCATCTACTACCACGCCGGTGGGTTTGTGTTTGGCTCGCTGGCGTCGCACCGGGCGCTGTGCTCGTACCTGACGCAGTTCAGCGGTGCGCCGGTGCTCAATGTGGACTACCGGCTGGCGCCGGAGCGCCCCGCGCCTGCCGCGCACGACGATGCGCTGGCCGCGTACCAGTGGGCCTTGGCCAACGGCTATGCCGCGTCAGCCATCGTGCTGGCGGGCGACTCGGCGGGCGGCAACCTGGCCTTGTCCACGGCAGTGCGTGCCCGTGACCTGGGCCTGCCGTTGCCTGCGGCCATCGTGGCGCTGTCGCCCGCGCTGGACATGGCGTCGGAAGGCGAGTCCCACCACACGGTGGACGACCCGTTCATCACCCGCGAGCTGATGGGCTTTTTCAACGCCATGTACGTGCCCGGTGGCGACGTGCGTTCGCCCACCGTCACACCGTTCTACAGCGCCGACCTGCATGGGCTGCCGCCCGTGCAACTGCAGGTGGGCAGCCACGAGCGCCTGCGCGACGATGCCGTGACCATGGCTGCGCGCCTGAATGCCGCTGGCGTGCCAGCGGACTGCACTGTGTGGGACGGCATGGTGCATTGCTGGCAGCTGTTTGCCCCCGTGCTCGATGAAGCACTGGCCTCGCTGGAGCAGGCGGGCCGGTTCATCGCCGAGCACCAGCGCACGGCGGTAGCGGCTGCTGCTGAGCGCAGCAGCGCGCCTTAACCCCACCACCCCAGGGCCGACGCGTCGGCCGCGCCGCACCGGCACAGGCCGGGGCGCGAGCCTGCGCGCCTTCTGGCGGGGCGTTTCTGAAAAAACTGTTCACACAACAAAAAAGGAGACAAGCACCATGAAGCAACTCACGAAAAAATCAACATCCGCCAGCACACGCGGCCTGTCGCTGCTGGCACTGGCCGGGGCGCTGTGCACCGGGGCCTTTGCCACCGAAGGCGGGGGCTCCACCTACCCGCTGGGCACCGAAAACTTCACGGCGGGCGCCGCGCCGCCGCCCGGCCTGTATGTGCTGGAGTACCTCAACTACTACACCGCCAGCCGCGTCAATGACAACGCGGGCAACGCGGTTCCGATCCCAGGCTTCAAGGTGCGAGCGGTGGCTGCTGCCACACGCCTGATCTGGGTGACGCCCCATGAGGCGCTGGGTGGGAATGTGACGGCGCACACCATCTTGCCGCTGGTGGACCTGTCGGTGCGTGCTGGTGGTGCCAGCGATTCGCGGACCGGCCTGGGCGACGTCACGGTGGGTGGCGCCATCGCTTGGCACCACTCGCCGCAACTGCACAGCGTGGTGGGGCTGGATGCCGTGTTGCCCACGGGGGCGTACGACCGCACGCGCCAGGCCAACATTGGGCGCAACTATCTGTCGCTGCAGCCCCTGGGCGTGCTGACGTGGATGGACCCCAGCGGCTTCAACGGCGACGTGAAGGCCACCCTCAACTTCAACCGCACCAACAGCGACACCAACTACCGATCGGGCCGCGAACTCATCGTGGACTACGCCGCAGGCTGGGGCCTGGGCAACGGCTGGGTGGTGGGTGTGGGCGGCTATGTGTACCGCCAGTGGAGCGACGACAAGGTGGGCGGCGTGGCGCTGGCGGGTTCGCGGGGCCGCAGCCAATCCATCGGCCCGTCGGTGCGCTACGCCAACGACAAGGGCTGGCTCATCACCGCCAAGGTGGAAAAGGAGTTCGGTGCGCGCAACCGCGCCCAGGGCTCGCAGTTCTGGCTCAAGACCACCGTGCCTTTCTGATCCCGCTCTTGCCTTTTTCTTTTCCGCGCAATCGAACCAAAACCAGGAGACATGTCATGACCCATACAACCCCCGAATCCATCGCAGCTGCCTCGCACACTGAGCAGGCCACGCCCGCATCCACATCCACACCCGGCACCATCTCGCGCCGTGGACTCATCGCTGCCGCTGGCGCTGGCGGCCTGGCGCTGGGTGCTGGCCCGCTGTGGGCCCAGGCTGCGGGCGCCGCGCCCGTGCTCAAGGTGGGCTTCATCAGCCCCCGCACCGGCCCGCTGGGTGCACTGGGCGAAACCGACACCTTCATCCTGGCCCAGGTGCGCAAGACCCTGGCCGCAGGCCTGACCATTGGCGGCGTGAAGTACGCGGTGGAAATCCTCGACCGCGACACCCAGTCCGACCCGGCCCGCGCCAGCCAGCTGGCCAAGAGCTTGATCAACAACGACAAGATCGACCTCATGCTCACCACCACCACGCCCGAAACGGTGAACCCCGTGTCGGACGCGTGCGAGGCCGCTGGCGTGCCCTGCCTGTCCACCGTGATGCCGTGGGAGGCCTGGTACTTTGGCCGGGGCGCCAAGCCCGGTGCGCCGTCGCCGTTCAAGTGGACTTACCACTTCTCGTTTGGCGGTGGCAGCTTCACCAAGTCGTACACCTCGCAGTTTTCTGCGCTGCCCACCAACAAGAAGATCGGCGTGCTGTACCCCAACGATGCCGATGGCAACGCCATTCGCGGCACGCTGGCGCCCGAGCTGGCCAAGGCGGGCTTCACCATCGTGGATGCCGGGCCGTATGAAAACGGCACCACCGACTTCTCTGCACAGATCGCCAAGTTCAAGGCCGAGCGCTGCGAGATCTTCAACACCTTCCCCATCCCTCCGGACTTCGCCACCTTCTGGCGGCAGGCGGCCCAGCAGGGCTACACGCGCATGGTCAAGATCGCGCAGATCGCCAAGACGGGCCTGGTGCCATCACAGGTAGAGGCCCTGGGCCCGCTGGCGCTGAACCTGGGCGCAGGGTGCTTCTGGCACAAGACCTTCCCGTATGCATCACCGCTCACGGGGCAGAGCGGCGTGCAACTGGCCGACGCCTACGAGGCCAGCACCGGCAAGCAGTGGACGCAGATGCTGGGCTCCACCATGTCGCTGTTTGACGCAGGCACCGAGGCGCTGAAGGCCAGCACCAACCCGCGCGACAAGGCGGCGCTGGCCAAGGCCATCAGCACCCTCAAGGCCACCACCATGCAAGGCCCGGTGGACTTTGCCAAGGGGCCGGTGCCCAACGTGTCGGTGACGCCCGTGGTGGGCGCGCAGTGGGTCAAGCCCGCAGCAGGCAGCAAGTTCAAGCTCGACATCGTGATCACCGAGAACGCCAACGACCGCAACATCCCCGTGGCGGCAGCGCTCAAGTCCTACAGCTGATCGCCCATGCCACATCCCTCTTCACCAGCCTCTTCACAACCCCCGGCAAGCCCGCCGCCGGGCGGGCCGCCGTTGCTGCAGGCCCGGGGCATCGACATGCGCTTTGGTGCACTGAAGGTGCTGGACCAGCTGGATTTCTGGGTGGGCACCGACGAGGCCGTGGGCATCGTCGGGCCCAACGGCGCGGGCAAGACCACGCTGCTGAACGTGCTGGCCGGGGCCTATGCGCCCAGCCAGGGCTCCGTCTGGTTTCAGGGGGCGGATGTGAGTGCCCGCAATGCGGCCGACCGCTGCCGTGCAGGCATTGCACGCACCCACCAGGTGCCCCGGCCGTTTTTGGGCATGACGGTGTTTGAAAATGTGCTCACCGGCGCCACGCACGGCGCAGGCCTGCATGCCCGCGACGCGGGCGACCGCGCCATGGAGTGCCTGCGCCTGTGCGGCATGGAGGCGCTGGCCAATCGCCGCGCAGAAACGCTGGGCCTGCTAGGCCGCAAGCGGCTGGAGCTGGTGCGTGCGCTGGCCACCGGCCCCCAGGTGCTGCTGCTCGACGAGATCGGCGGCGGCCTGACCGATGCCGAGGCCAGCGAGCTGGTGGACCTGGTGCGCACCATTCGCAGCCGTGGTGTTGCCATCGTCTGGATCGAGCACATCGTGCATGTGCTGCTGCAGGTGGCCACACGCCTGGTGTGCATGGACGGCGGGCGCGTGATTGCCAGCGGCGAGCCGCAGGCGGTGCTGAGCGATGCCACGGTGGTTGAGGCCTATCTGGGCGGGGTGGCGGCATGAGCTTTTTGTTGAGTATTGACAACCTGAACGCCCACCACGGTCAGCTGCCCGCTGTGCGTGATGTATCGCTGCAGGTGCGCCAGGGCGACATCCTGGCCCTGGTGGGCGCCAACGGTGCGGGCAAGACCACGCTGCTGCGCACGCTGGCCGGTGCCCACCGCGCCAGCAGCGGCACGGTGCGGTGGGATGGCGTGGACATCACCCACCTGCCCGCCCACCAGCGCGTGGCCGAAGGCCTGGCCCTGGTGCCCGAGGGGCGGCGCCTGTTTGCGGGCATGACGGTGCGTGAAAACCTGCTGGTGGCCCGCGCTGCGGGGCGGCGCGGCCAGTGGAGCTTTGACACCGTGCTGGACGCCTTCCCGCAGCTGGCCCCCAAGCTGAATGCGAAAGCGGGCGAGCTGTCGGGCGGGCAGCAGCAGGCCGTGGCCATTGGCCGCGCGCTCATGACCAACCCGCGCGTGCTGCTGCTCGACGAGGTCTCGCTGGGCCTCTCGCCCCTGGCCGTGCAAGGCGTGTACGACGCCCTGCGCGGCGTGATGGGGCAGGGCACCACGCTGGTGCTGGTGGAGCAAGACCTGCAGCGCGTGCAGGCCGTGGCCAGCCGCATTGTCTGCATGCTCGAAGGCCGCGTGGTGGCCGATGCGCCTGCCGACCAGCTCACCCGTGCGCAGATCACCGCGCATTACTTTGGCGCGCAGCGGCCCGAGGCTGCCCACCCCACCCACGATGCCCACTATGCCCACAAGGAGGCCGCATGAACCTTCTCAACCAGATCATCCAGGGCGTTTTGCTGGGTGGTTACTACGCCTTGCTGGCCTGCGGGCTGTCGTTCATGTTCGGGGTGATGCGCATCATCAACCTGGCCCACGGCAGCCTGACGGTGGTGGCCGCCTACCTGCTGTGGCTGCTGGCCGAGCCGCTGGGCTGGCACCCGCTGCTGGCCCTGCTGGCCGTGGTGCCCGCCATGGCACTGCTGGGCTGGCTGCTGCACAAGCTGGTGCTGGAGCGCAGCGCACGCCTGGGCGCGCTGGTGCCCCTGCTGGCCACGTTTGGCCTGGCCAGCGTGATCGACAACGTGCTCTTCCAGCACTTTGGCGCCGACACGCGGTCGCTGGCCACCTCCATCGGCACGCTGGCGTACGACAGCTGGGAGCTGCCTGGCGGCCTGTATGTGGGGCAACTGCCCACGCTGGTGCTGGTGCTGGCGGTGCTGCTGCTGGGCGGGCTGCACGCCATGCTGGCGCACACCGCGCTGGGGCGGCAGATCCGCGCGGCATCCGAAGACGCCGACACCGCGCGCCTGGTGGGCGTGCGCACCGGCACCGTGTTTGCCGCAGCCTCGGCCATCACCATGGTCACCGTCACGCTGGCCGGGGCATCGCTGGCCATGCGCGCCACGTTTGATCCGTTCTCGGGCCCCCAGCAGCTGATCTTTGCGTTTGAGGCCGTCATCATCGGCGGCGCCGGATCGCTGTGGGGCACCTTGCTGGGCGGCGTGGTGCTGGGCGTGGCGCAGAACCTGGGGGCGCAGGTGCACCCCCAGGGCTTTCTGATCGCCGGGCACGCCACGTTTTTGGTCATCCTGCTGGCACGGCTCTACGCGAGTGGTGCGCTGCGCAGGTTCTTCTCCATCCACCGCAGGGCCGCACCATGACAGCTCCCATCATTTCTCTACCTCCCGCACCCACGGGCGCATCCCCCTGGGTCATCGAGCGCTGGACCCGCTCATCCATCGCCTTCGCCAGCGCCACCGTGCTGCTGCTGGCCGTGCTCAGCCTGGGGCCGCTGTGGCTGCAGGCGGGCACGGTAGACCGGCTCACCACGCTGTTCATCTACGTCATCCTGGCGGTGATGTGGAATGCGCTGGCGGGCTACGCCGGGCTGGTGTCGATAGGCCACCAGGCGTTCTTCGGGCTGGGGGCTTACGCCATGGTGCGGCTGGCCGATGCGGGCCTGGGGCCCTACCCCGCGCTGCTGGTGGGCGCCATGCTGGTGGCGCTGGTGGCAGTGCCGCTGGCCGTGTTCATGCTGCGTCTGCAGGGCGGCGAATTCGCCATCGGCATGTGGGTGGTGGCCGCGCTGGCGCACCTGTGCGTCAACCTCGACACCCTGGTGCAGGGCGAGACGGGCACCTCGATGATTGCGCTGCAGCAGTACGCCGCCGACGACCGCCGCGCCTACACCTACTGGGCCGCGCTCGCTGCCATGGCCGGGCTGTGCTGGGTGGTGTTCTGGCTCTTGCGCAGCAAGGTCGGCACGGCCGCGCAGGCCATTCGCGACAACGAGACAGCCGCCATATCGCTCGGGGTGCGGGTGGTGGCCATCAAGCGGCTGGTGTTTGTGCTGTCGGCGTTTGGCTGCGCCATCGCTGGCGGGCTCTGGCTGGCCACGTCCATCAGCTTTCAGCCCAAGACCTATTTCAGCGTGCAGTGGACGGCCTACATGATCTTCATGGTGCTGGTGGGTGGCATCGGCACCATGGAAGGCCCCATCCTCGGCGCGCTGCTTTTCTTTGCGGTAGAGACGCTGTGGGGCGGGCAAGGCGTGCTGTACCTCATCGGTCTGGGGGCCATCGCCATGCTGTTTGCGCTGTTCCTGCCCAAGGGCATCTGGGGTGCGGTGCAGCAGCGCTGGGATGTGCACCTGTTGTCGGCCGGGTACCGGGTGCATCGTCACGCACCACCTGCCCCGGAGAGGAAAATAAAATCGCTATAAATTTAATAGCTATTAGCGCTTGTCAAACAAGCGCTGGCGGCTAATTTTCCTTCAAAGGTGTGTGCATTGTTGGAGCCGCCATTTTGAATTTGAAACACCTGCTCGGGCTGCACTTGTCGAAGCCTCGCGCAGCGCTTCGACAGGCTCAGCGTGAACGGCTTTGCGGTGCTGATGCCGGCTCAATGGAGAGTATTTCGGGGCGGGCGCGGGCGGGCGCAGGCGGGCAGGGGGCCGGTTGGATGCCTGCCGGGGTCGGTCAAGCACGATCGGTTGGTGCCCGGCATCAGCCTTGACAGCCCTGTCAGCGCTTTCAGCCCTCGGCTTGCAACCCCTCGGCCAGTGCCTCAAACACCACCCTGATCCGCCGCGAGGTGCGCAGCTCGCGGTGGGACACCAGCCAGATGGGAAAGCGCACGGGCGGCAGGTCGTCCAGCACCCGCACCATGCCTGGCGTCTTGCGGGCGATCTCGTCCATCATGGCCCCGATGCCCATGCCCTGGCACACCAGCGCCCAGTGCGCCACGGTGTGGTCGGAGTAGCAGCTGAAGTTGTCTTCGCTCAGGTGCAGCCCGTGCTGGCGCAGGTACGCCAGATACCGGCCCGCGCGGTCCGAGCCCACGAACGGCATCTGGGTTGCGTCCTGCGCGGTGCGCGGGTGGCCGTAGGTCTTCACCCAGCCTTCGGAAGCATAGAAGTGGGCGGTGGCCTCACCGATAAGGCGGGCGATCAGGTCTGGCTGCTCGGGCTTGACGTGGCGAATGGCAATGTCGGCCTCGCGGCGCAGCAGGTCGCTCAGCGCGTTGGACGAGATCACCTCCACGGCAATGCCTGGCTCCTGCGCGCGCAGGCGCTGCACGATGGGCGGCAGCAGGTAGGCGGCCACGGCGTCGGTGGCCGACACCGACACCACACCGCCCACCGCTTCAGACCGGCCCGTGGCGGCCAGGCCCAGGGCCTCGGCGGCGGCGCCCATGGCACGCGCGTGCTCCAGCAGGTCGAGCCCCGTGGGGGTGAGTGCCATGGCCTTGCCCACACGCTCGAACAGGGTTACGCCCATGTGCTGCTCGATGGCCGCTACCTGGCGGCTCAGCGTGGGCTGGGTCAGGCCCAGTTTGCGGGCGGCGGCCGAGAGCGATCCGGTTTCTGCGGTCTCCAGAAACGCCTTGAGCTGGTTCCAGTCGAGGTTGTTCATGCGTAAATGTATATGTCCACTGCAATTTAACGCAGTTCCCTGCAGAGTTTTGCATGGATAGCATTCCGGCATCACTCAACGCCCGATGCCCCGCCTGCCCATGCCCACGCCCTTCACTGCTTCGGCCCTCCACGCCACGCCACACGCCGGGGCAGATGCAGCCCCCGTTGTCCCCGTGGCCCGCAAGGCCCACTTTTGGGACCGCATAGCGCCCCAGTACGCTGCCGAGCCCATTGCCGACATGGCGGGCTACGAGGCCACGCTGCAACGCGTGCAGGCACTGCTGCCCCCCGATGCCCATGTGCTCGAAGTCGGATGCGGCACGGGCAGCACGGCCATGCGCCTGGCACCGTTCACGGGGCGCATGCTGGCCACCGATGTCGCGCCGGGGATGATTGCCATTGCCCGGCAGCGGCTGGCCGCCCAGCCCGTGCCGCAACTGGGCTTTGCGGTGGCCGATGCCGACGCCCCGGGGCTGGGGCAGGGCACTTACGACGTGGTGCTGGCCTTCAGCATGCTGCACCTGGTGGACGACCTGGACCACGCACTCGACCTGCTGGTGCAGGCCTTGCGGCCCGGCGGTTTGCTGATCTCCAAGACGCCGTGCATCACTGAGATGAATCCCCTCATACCCCGCCTGGCGCTGCCCTTGATGCAGGCCATCGGCAAGGCACCGCAGGTGCTGTGCTTCGACGCTCAGCACCTGCGGTCGGCCCTGGTGCGGCGGGGCCTGACGATCGTTTCTGTCGAGCGCCACGGCACCCGGGGCAAGGACATCCGGGTCTTCATCGTGGCCCGCAAGCCGGGCTGAGTGCCCTCTCTCTTCCTTCCTCTTTTCTTTTCTTTTCTCTTCTCTTCTCTCTGAACAGACCGTGACCACGGCCAGGCCCGCAGGGCGGGGCCGGTGGCGGGCTGCTGCGCGCCTGTTTTTCGACTTGTGCTTTGTCCAACTACCCCGATGACCCCCATGACCCCGATGAAACCAAGGAACCCCATGAAGTCTTCTACCCGCTCTGCGCTGTTGTGTATCGCCCCCACCTTTGGGGTGTTAGCCCTGCTCACCGGCTGCGCATCCACCCTCGACCAGCGCGGACTGGAGCAGCGCACCGCGCAGGCCATTGGGCGGTCTGTGGGCCAGTTCACCATCACCGACCGCGCAGAGGAAACCGGCGGCCGCATCAACTACACCGTCAACACCCTGGACGGCGTGGCCTACCGCTGCTACCTGTACGGCGCCACGGGTTTTCAGAAAGCCATGAGCTTTGGGCAGACGCCGCACTCCGATGCCATCTGCACTGCCATGGTGGCCAGCAAAGGCAGCAGTAGCCCGGCGGCCACTGCACCCACAGCAGCCCCAGCAGCCCCCGCACCCGTAGCCCGTGGCCGCAATGCCAGCCCCGAATGCAACGCCTTGCTGAAAGCGGCCGGGCGGTGCTGATGCGAGCCAGCCCGTGCCGCCACTGCTTTCCATGGCCCTGGCTTGCGTTGACAAGCGGGGCGGCTCCACACACCACGAAGGGCAAGGCGCAATGAACCGATGGCGATTGGCGGGCTTGTGCTTGTCCTTGTCCTTGTCCTTCTTTCTGATGGGCTGCGCCACGGTGCCGGGCGTCGTGACCAGCACGGTGGGTGGGCGCACGGTAGAGCACGCCCTGGCAGGGCAGGGCGCACCCGTGGTGGTGTTTGAGAACGGGCTGGGGGCCCGCCTCGATTGGTGGTCCAAAGTCTGGCCAGACACCGTGCAACAGACCACCGCGCTGGCCTACCACCGCGCAGGCTACGGCCACAGCGAGGCATCGGCGGCCCCCCGCGACGGCGCCCATGTGGTGGAGGAACTGCGTGCGCTGCTCCAGGCCCGCAAGCTGCCGCCGCCCTACGTGCTGGTGGGCCACTCGCTGGGCGGCTTGTACATGCAGCTCTTTGCGCGCCAATACCCCAGCGAGGTGGCCGCGCTGGTGCTGGTGGACTCCACCCACCCCGACCAGATGCGCGGCGCTGGCAACCCAGACCTCTGGCCCACCTGGCTCAAAGTGGCCTTCCGCCTGAGCACCACAGACGTGGCCAAACAAGAGCTCGCAGCGCTGGATGCCACCGGCCAACTGGTGGCAAGCATGCCGGCAGACCCCGCAGTGCCCGTGTTTGTGCTGAGCGCGCTGCGCGCCACGGGGGCATCCCCGTCAGCCCTGGCTGACGACGCCCACCGCAAGCGGGCCGAGATCGCCGACCTTTATCCAGGCTCCACCCAGATGTGGGTGGACAGCGGGCACGGCATCCCCTTGGAAAAGCCCGAGGCAGTGGTCCAGGCGATTCGGGCTGCGGTGCAGGCAGCCCGCGCGCCCCAAGCGGCCCGCGCTGCGGCGTCGCTCTGTGCGCCTGCGGTTGCTGGGTTGGCGGCTGCGTGCACACAGGGCGTGCAATCAGGTAGTTAGAGATAGGTAGTCTGTTTACTATGAAATAGATAGCTAACAATGAATACAGATGGGCGGAGGGCACCATTTTTGTTAAAAAATAGGCCGCGTGCGTTGCCCCTGCCGGTAGGCAAGGCGCCTACGGGTAGGGGCGGGCCATGGGTGGCCGCTGGTTTCCGCGTGCGTGTTGGGGAGCTGGATTGCTCCACCGCCCTCGACCTCTTGGCCGCCGCCATGGCTAACGCCCCCGCCAAAGCGCCCGCTGGGCTCGCAGCGTTCAACGCAGGCTTTGAACACCGCACCGGCTACGAATGGCTGTCGCGCGACGCTGCGGAGGTGGACGCCTACGTGGCCGACCCGTGGTGCGGCTGGGACGTGCCGCCCGATGTCATCCCCTCGCTCTTCGCCCCTGCGCCCCGCCTGGCCGACTCCGAGCAACTCGCGCGCATCCGCAGCGACCTGCCCATCCTGATCGCATCCGGCGACGCAGACCCGCTGGCCGCAGGCGGGGTCTTGTTGGAGCAAATGGGGCAGCGGTATCGTGATGCCGGTGTGGCCGATGTGACGGTCAAGCTGTACCCGGCGGCGCGGCATGAAATCTTGAACCAGACGAATCGGGATGACGTGACGGGGGATATCGTGGCGTGGCTGCGGGCGCGTTCAGGCATTGCGTAGTCACGGCTCCCGTAGCAGCAGTCTGTTGAAACGGCTCGCACGCCAGTTCATGCGAACAGCTCTGCCACCCTCCCCAGGAATGCCTGCATGTTCAGCTCGGCATCCAGCGTTTCGCGGGCGATGACGTCGGCGTTCCCGTGGCGCGCCCCGTACTCGATGCGAAGCTGCATTTGGCCGTCGTCGTCCAGTGCGTTGTCGTAGCCCATGCGGTACATGCGCCAGATGTCGCCGCGGTGAGCCAGTGCCAGGAAGCGATGCTCTTCGAGGCCCGTGATGGGTGGAAAGCAAAGGCACACCACTTTGATCGCGCCCTCACCCGCCCTGCCGGGCAGAGTGGCCACATGGCATCCGAGGCCGTCCGCAGGGATGCGTGAGGAGCCAGGCAAGGTGGAGGCATTGTCTTGCCACACGCGCGTGAGCTCGGATGCACCATCCGGACCGGCGAACTTGGCCCAAAAGCCGCCCGGGTCTTTGCGCAGGTCCTGGTGCAAGGCTTCGGTCACTTCATAGTGGTGACAGCGCCGCCCGCGCGGGTCGGAGGCGTGGGACTGCAGCGATGCAGGAATAGGGCGCAGTGCGGCCCGCCAGGCAGCTATGTCGTTCCAGCGGGCCAGGGGCGGCGTGTGGGTCAGCGTGGCGCGCACTGCCGCCAGCGCCTCGCGTTCCTGAGGCGCGCGCCAATGGCTGCTGTGCTGCCAGTGGTCCTCCAGCTCGTGGGCGATGTGGTTTGCCAGTGGGTTGCCATTGAGGTGGGCGATGACGAGGCGCTGGGCATGCGGGAAGACCTCCTCACGCAGGCTGCGCGAGCCATCGGAGCCGTCAGGGCGGCCCGACCAGGTGTAGGCGTTGCGGTAGGGCGTGCGCACCGTGTCGGCGCTGGCGTCGTTGAGCAGTTGGTCCAGCCCATGCAGGTCATTGCACAAGCCCGCCAGGGGCAGCACGCGACCACATACCAACGCAAGGACTGCAGGCAATTGCGCCAGACGTTCGAGCTTCCAGCGATGCAGAGAGTCCGGGCCTGGCTCGAAGAACGCCATGCCCAGCTCGAAGGCGGTGTCGCGGTGAGGCTCGGGGCCCAGGGCTTGTGCCAGCACAGCGGTGCAAGCGTCATGCCACACACGCAGGGTCAGGTTCAGCACTTCATAGCGCATCAGATTCACTGCCAGCACCTGGCGCACGGCACCGAGCCGTCGGGCGAGGACGATGGGCGCATCGGGCTTGTCGATGGGGGCCGCTTCCAGCTCAAAGCCGCTGCCAGCCATAGCGCGCGCCAGAGCAGGGGCCAAAACCTCTCGCACCTCGCTTTCGCCGTTTAACGCATCTGGCGGGCGCGCCCCCCAGGGCAGCTTTTCGGCGGGCGCCACAGGCGTGGCCGCTTGCGCGAACTCGGTCGGCACTACCCGGCCGTCGGGCAGAAAACCTACGCCCAGCGTCGCGTCATACGCCACCAATCCCAGTGCACCGGCAATCTCCACAGCCGCCCGGTATGCAGGCATCTCATCCACGTTCGGGAGGTCAAACTGCCATGCCGCACGACGGCAGGCGTTGGCCTGCTGCAAGGGCGTAGTGCGGCCCGCTACCTTGAAGCGATCCTCGAACCGCAGCGCGAACTCGACAAAGCGCAAGTTCTTGCCATCGGCACGCGCGTGCAGCAACTCGCGCATGGCCTCAAGCGCTGCAAAGTTTTCGGGCAGCGGCAGGGCATGGCGCTGGGGGTCGAAGAGGTGAAGGCTAGAGGGCATGGCTGAGCGAAGACAAAGGGTTGGCTCGCGCAGCTTAGCCGGGATCAGGGCCGGGCAGCTTCGCCGTACGAGAGGGACTTCACGCTCGCGTCGCGTGGCAGCATGCCGGCCTCCCGTTCTTCCTGTTCGGGTACTCCATGGGCTCCTTCGCAGCGCAGGCGGCGATTTTGGACCAAGCATCCACTCGGCCGGCGCCGTCCTGGCAGGCTCCACCGCTCTTGACCTGTTCGCTGCCGGCATGGCCAACGCCCCCACCGACGCGCCCGCCGGGCTCGCGGCATTCAATGCGGACTTTGAGCACCGCACCGGCTACGAATGGCTGTCGTGCGACGCTGCGGAGGTCGATGCCTACGTCGCAGACCCTTGGTGCGGCTGGGACATGCCGGAAGACGTGATCCCCTCACTCTTCGCACCCGCGCCCCGGCTGGCCGATCCCGCGCAGCTCGCGCGCATCCGCAGCGACCTGCCCATCCTCATCGCATCTGGCGACGCAGACCCGCTGGCCGCAGGCGGGGTTTTTTTGGAGTAACTGGGGCAGCGGTACCGGGATGCGGGTGTGGCCGATGTGACGGTCAAGCGGTAACCGGAGGCGCGGCATGAAATCTTGAACGAGACCAATCGGGATGAGGTGACGGTGGATGTGATTGCGTGGCTGCGGGAGCGGGAGCGGGAGCGTGTTTGAGCGGGGAGTAGATGCTCGACGATGTGGTACCTGCCCCATGCAAGCGAGCAATTTGTGCCTGGCCATCCACAGATTGGAGAGCGCAAACAGCGTGACGAGCTGCGCTGTGTTCTTCTTGAGCCCTCGGTAGCGCACCTTCACGTACCCGAACTGCTGCTCTACCTTGGCTCGGATGCTGGCCTTGGTGCGTTCAAGTCTGTCGATCAGCGCATCCCTGGGCTTTTCCCTGTCCAAGGCGTGGTGCAACCCTGGGCGCATGGCCACATACAAGCGCACTTTCTTGTCGGCATCAGACCGCTTGTCTACCCCCTGATAGCCCGCATCAGGAAAGGCATCCGTTTCTTGCCCGTGTAGCAGCCCGTTGGCTTCGATCACGTCGTTCACATTCCCAAAGGTGCCTCGCACGGTATGCACCAGCCCAGAGTCGGCATCTACCCCAATGTGTGCCTTCATGCCGAAGTGCCACTGGTTGCGCTTCTTGCTTTGATGCATCTGCGGGTCTCGTGCCTTGCCTTCGTTCTTGGTTGACGTCGGCGCCGCAATCAGCGTGGCATCCACCGCCGTACCTGCTTTGAGTTGCAACCCTTTGGCTTGCAGCAGTGCATTGACGGTGGCGAAGATCTGATCGGTCAGCTTGTGGCGCTCCAGCAAATGCCTAAAGCGCAGGATGCTCGATTCACTGGGGATGTGCTCGTCCCAGTGGGACAGGGCTGCGAAGTCGCGAAAGGCTGGCACGTCGTGCAGCGCTTCTTCCATGGCAGGGTCGCTAAGCTTGAATCATTGCTGCATGAAATAGTTGCGCAGCAGGGTCCGCACTGCAAAGGGCTGCTGGCCCCGGCGTCCGCTCTCGGGCGCATAGGGCTCTATCAACGCCACCAGCTCAGCCCAGGGGACCACCAGCTCCATGGCATCCAGGAATTCGCGCTTGCGCGTGCGCTTGGTGGTGTTGCTCAGGCCCAGGCAGCTTTGCTTCACGGCCTTATTGTCTCGGCTTCACGCCTTCTTGAGCACATCACGCAAGGATTCGTGCAGAGTTTCGCTCGCGCTCCTTGATGATCTCGGCATGGGAGCGTTGGCGCTGAACCTGAACAGCAGCCTGTCCTACTTCGCACGTGCGGTCCCGAGTACATGAGCTTGCCGGTGGCGTCCTTGCAGCGATTCACTAGGGCGCCCGCCACGTTGGCGGCCCGCATGAGCGTCATGAAGATGGCGAGCTTTGCGTTGTCCATTGGTCTCCCGAGTGAGACTCTATCAGGTGCCAGTATGTAGTGTTCTTGCAAATTTGTTGGTTGCAGCGCTTCAATAGATACAATGAGCTGATTTTTCGCAGAATTTTTGCGTTTTTTTGGTTTGGAGGGCTGAATGCTTTTACGTTTTGGTATCGAGAACCACAAGTCAATTTGCGACTACCAAGAAGTGAACTTCGCGGCTTCGACTGGCTTGAAGGATGCAGACGTTGATCTGTTGCAACTTCCCTCTCAGCGGGGCCCATCAAAGCTATTTATTCCTGTGATTGCCCTGTATGGCGCAAATGCCGCTGGGAAGTCAAACATGATCGATGGGTTTAAGTTCTTGTTTCGATCGGTTAGAACGTCTTACGTTCGCTGGCGCGGGAATAATCATTTGCCGCAAACAAGCTGCAATATTGATGATGCTGATTCGGAGAGAGAATCTTTGTACGATTGTGACATTGTTGTAGATGATGTTAGATATACCTATGGCTTTGCGCTGCGCCGTGATGGTGTTACGCGGGAATGGTTGCATGGTTATCCACTTGGCGCTCGTCGTTCCTATTTTGAACGCGAATTTGTTGATGGTGTTTTCTTGCAATCTGGACAGTTGGTGAAGACTCTAGATGCTTCGCTGCAAAAGCTGCTAAAGGATAGGCGGACACTATTTCTTTCAGCGGCTGGCCATCTGGAGTTTGAGCCGTTGTTGCATGTGTTCCGTTTTTTCAAGGAACGTATCTCTGTAATTTCGGCAAGCGACGAGCCTCGTGAAACAAATATAGCTGGTGATCTGACGGATTCAGCAGTTAAAAGCGTGGTGGAGGAATTTCTTCGTAAAGCGGATTTTGGTATTTCTCATCTTCAGATTGAGAGTGAGAAAATTGGTGCCAAGCAAATTGATTTCAGAAATAAGCTGTTCAAAATACTCGAAGAAGTTGTTGAGGAGTCATTAACACCCACTGCCGCTGATGAGAATCGGATTGTGAAATTTGTCCACAGAAGGCCAACTGGAGGAACATTTGTCGTTAGATATTCAGACGAAAGTTCCGGGACGAAGCATCTATTGGCGCTGCTTTCTCCAATTATTGCTGCACTCAAAACAGGTGCGGTTGTGGTTCTGGACGAGATCACAACGACATTGCATACCAATCTGTCGAGGGAGCTTGTAAAACTTTTCTCTTCAAAAAAGACGAATCCAAATAACGCGCAACTTCTGTTTTCCACGCACGATACAAACTTGCTTGCATGCGGTGCCCTTCGGCGAGATGAAATATGGTTTGCTGAGAAAAGTCCGAACGGAAAAACCACCATTTATCCATTGACTGATTTCACGGTGAGGAAAAGTGAAAACATCGAGAAGGGATATCTGCAGGGGCGGTATGGCGCAGTCCCGTTTTTTGGTGATTTTTCCACTATTTTAAAGTTCGAAGGATGATCCATGAGCAGACGAGGAGCTTTGAAAAGAAATGGGGGGGCGAGACAACCTCTCAAGCGCGTGCACATGGTGTTCGAGGGTTCGGTGAGCGAACCCGATTACATTGATAATTTCATTAGGTCATTGGATAACAGATTCTCCACTCCCGGTGAAATTATAAGGGGTGCTGGCGTTCCGAAGACCATTGTTGAAACTTGCGTCAATTTGAAGACCAAAGTAGAACGCGATGCCCGGCGGGCAGGTTACGCAGGGCTTGAAGAGGTTTGGGCGATTTTTGATGTTGATGCTCACGATCTTGATCAGGCTTTGCCATTAGCAAAGCAACATCTCATTCGATGTGTCATATCTAATCCGTGTTTTGAGGTCTGGGGTTTTTTGCATCAAGGTCGATATAACCGTCCTGACCATAGGCGCGATGTGCAGCGCGGTCTACGGGATGTTATGCCTGATTATCACCATGAGCGAAATCCCAAATTCAACTGGGAATGGTGCTATCCAAGGATCGGCGATGCAATGAACAACGCAGAAAACGGGCGAAAAGCGCGCGAAGAGGAAGGGAGCATATTTCCCCGTGATGTTCCGAGTACCAATTTTGATCGATTGCTTAAAGTCTTTGCATTAAATTCAGCAGAATTCGATAGCACTGTGAAGACATGGCCAGAGTGGTAATTTCTTCATTAACCTATGTGTTCAGCGTGCTTCAGCTTGCTGCTTCCATTGGTGCTGAAGCCCCCAATAGAGTTCGCATTAATAGATGAGAATCGGCAACCTGTGCACCTTACAGAGGACCAGCACAGTGCCCACAGATGCCTCATCGCGTCGCGCGCGCGACCAAATCCTAACTGCCGGCTATCCGCCGGCACCGCCAGCAGACCCTCCACCACTGTCCGCCGCAACGCGCATGAGCACTGTGCCGGCGCAGTGGCTGATCGCGGATTCAAGGCAAATGTCGTCCGAGGCCCGTCCGATGTGGCTGGCTGCACTACAGCCAATTTGCTTGGCGGCCCCGTGGACCTGGCCGCCCTGGCACTGACGCTTCGACAAGCTTCAGGAGTAACAATCTTCCGTACTACTCCGATAGTTATGTCCGTGCCGAAGGAGGGTGCTGTTTACCTCGTGAAACGGCTGTGCGCAAGCCCTGCCGACAAACTAGTGCTGCCGTCAGCGAACATCGATGTAGTCCGTGTCTGCTAGGGGTGCGTGGTGCGAAAGCCGACTCCTTGCCGATAGTGCGCAACCGGTGGCACCAGTCGGATGGCTGGAGTCAGCCGCCAAACATCCAGAACCTCGAGCATTCAGCTTCGTCGGCCACTGAGCTATATCTACCGACCCCGAACCCCTCTTCCCCTGCGCCCCC
>CAXIRU010000084.1:0-67416 GCA_964031875.1 Acidovorax facilis | reverse complement strand
GTTTCTGGTGCGCTGGCAGGCGGCAATGGAGCGTTGCAGGCGATCGAGCAGCAGCCGCCGGTTGGGCAGGCCCGTGAGCGCGTCGTAGAACGCCAGGCGTTCGATCTCTTGCTCTGCGCGCTTGCGGTCTGTGATGTCCATGGTGAAGCCATGCGACACCACGGAACCATCGGGCTCACGGTGCGGGATGGCGTTGGTCATGTGCCAGCGCACGTTGCCGTCAGGCATGCGCACACGGTACTCGCACTGCCAGGGCACCAGCTTGCGCACCGAGGTGATGGCCGAACGCTGCACCAGCGGCAGGTCCTCGGGCAACACCCGGTGCATGAGCACGCCGTGGTTGGCGGTCACTTCATGGGGCTCCACGCCCATGAACTCGCGCACAGCGTCGCTGATGTACTGCACGCTGGTGTCGCCGTTCGCATGCAGGCGGTACTCGTAGATGAAGCCCGGAATGCGGCTGGCGATGCGCTGGATGAACAAGAGCTGCTCCCGCAACTGCTCTGCAGCACGGTGCTCGTCTGTCACATCCTGCACGACACCCATCACCACCTGCACCCCATCGCGCGGCAGTGTGTGTTGCACACGGGACCGCATCCACCGCACCTCGCCATCGGGTCGGCGCCAGCGGTACTCCACATCCAAACCGGCGCCTTGCCTGCGGGCCTTATCAAACACATGGCGGTCCTCGGGCAAGATGCCGCTCACGGCACGCTCGGGGTCCACCCATTCCTGTTGCTCAAAGCCCGCTATCTCGCACAGACCCGGCGACCACAACAGCACCGTCTCGCCCGGATCTTCGATGCGGCGCCAATGGCCTGTGCGCGCCATGCTCTCCATGGTGTTGAACACCTCGGTCTGCTCGCGCAGTTCGCGGCGCACTTCTTCCAGCGAACGATCAGAGGCTGCCAGCGCAACACGCAGGGTCTCGGCCTCGGTAGCGTCCCGCACGGTGACCACGATGCAGTCGCTGGTCACCCTGCGCGCCGACAGATCCCAGGCCAGCAGCAGCCGCCCGGGCTCGCGCACCACCTGGCGGCATTCGAGCGGCGCACCGACACGGGCCACGCCGTGCAACTGGTCCATGAGGGGGGTGCCTGCCAGCAGATCGAACACCTCGGAGGCATCCGCACCCGGGTTGCGCACAGCACCCAGGCCGGGCATGCGGCGTGCCGCCGCGTTGGCAGCCAGCAGCAAAAGACGACCGTGCTGCAACCTAAACTCCATCAGCGCCACCGGAACGGCATCGACCAGCGCCTGAAGACGCGCCTGCGCCATCGGCTCTATCGGGCCCTCGCCCTTGGGGGCCAGGAGATCGGTCAACAGTTCGGACGAGATCACGGTCGCTCGGAAGCCTTTGAAGCCTGCGGTGGGTAGGAATCCCGCCTGCGCAAGGCGGGGCCAAGGGTCACAGCCAAAGTGCCAGCATACAGGCAAGAGTATGTCAAAACGTAACGGTCACTCAAAACCTGTGGCAATTTTCCAAGGGAAAACCCGATGACGCGGCTCCAAGACCGCGATGACCGTTGCCACCCACGCCAGCAGGCATACCCCCGCCGCAGGCGGTGCAAGCCTGCGGAGCGAACTGCTACAGTCCACGCCTCATTTCCCGGCCCCCAGCATGTCCGACACGCTCGAACAACACACACCCATGATGACCCAGTACCTGGCCCTCAAGGCCGGGTACCCCGAAACGCTGCTGTTCTACCGCATGGGCGACTTCTACGAGGTCTTCTGGCAAGACGCCGAGAAAGCCGCACGGCTTCTCGACATCACGCTCACGCAGCGCGGCCAGTCGGGCGGTCAGCCGGTGGTGATGGCGGGGGTGCCCTTTCATGCGCTGGAGAACTACCTGGCCCGCCTCATCAAGATGGGCGAATCGGTGGCCATTGCCGAGCAGGTGGGCGAGGTGGGCGCCAGCAAGGGCCCGGTGGAACGCAAGGTGGTGCGCGTGGTCACCCCCGGCACGCTGACCGACACCGAGCTGCTGTCCGACAAATCCGAATCGCTGCTGATGGCCGTGCACCAGGCGCCCCGTGCGCGCTGCGGCCTGGCATGGCTGAGCGTGACGCAGGGCCGCGTGTACCTGGCCGAATGTGCGCACGACGAACTGGGCGCCTGGCTCGCCCGTGTGGCGCCCAGTGAGCTGATCTACAGCGCGGGCGTGACCGAGCGCTTTGAGCAACAACTGCAGGTGCTGCGCCAGAGTGGCGCCTTCACCTGCCCGATAAGCCCCCGGCCCGACTGGCAGTTCGACAGTGCCCTGGGCGAGCGCAAGCTGCTCGAAAACCTGGGCGCCGCCAGCCTGCAGGCCTGGGGAGCGCACGAGCTGGGCGAATCCCACGCCGCCGCCGCCGGGCTGCTCACCTACGCCGAGCACACACAAGGCCGCACGCTCACCCATGTGCACAGCGTGCAGGTGCAACGCAACGACGACCTCATCGACCTGCCTGCCACCACGCGCCGCAACCTGGAGTTGGTCAAGACCTTGCGTGGCGACGACGCGCCCACACTGTTCTCGCTGCTGGACACCTGCATGACCGGCATGGGCAGCCGCCTGCTCAAGACCTGGCTGCTGGAGCCCCGCCGCGACCGCGCCGAGGCGCGCCAGCGCCTGTCAGCCACCACCGCCCTGCGGGGTGCAGGCGGCGCAGGCGGAGGCTCAGGCCCCTGGGCCTTGCTGCGCGGCGAACTCAAAGGCGTGAGCGATGTCGAGCGCATCACCGCCCGCATCGCACTGCGCCAAGTGCGCCCGCGCGAACTGGTGGGCCTGGGCAAGACGCTACAAAAATCAGAGCTGCTAGCGCTGAATGGACAAGCGCCAGAGCCCTATTTGATGCAAATTTTTAGCCATCTGCAGCCCCCCGAGGGCTGCACAGCCCTGCTGCAGGTCGCCATTGCCGAAGAACCCGCCGCCCTGGTGCGCGACGGTGGCGTGATTGCCAATGGCTTTGACACCGAGCTGGACGAGCTGCGTGCCATCCAGACCAACTGCGACGCCTTTTTGCTGGACCTGGAAACCCGCGAGAAGGCGCGCACCGGCATTCCCAACCTGCGCGTGCAATTCAACAAGGTGCATGGCTTTTACATTGAAGTGACCAGCAGCCACGTGGACAAGGTGCCCGACGACTACCGCCGCCGCCAGACCCTGAAAAACGCCGAACGCTTCATCACGCCCGAACTCAAGGCCTTCGAGGACAAGGCCCTGTCGGCCAATGAGCGCGCCCTGGCCCGCGAAAAGTGGCTGTATGAGCAGATCCTCGATCAGCTGCAGCCCCATGTGCCCGCCCTCACCCGCCTGGCGCAGGCGCTGGCCACGCTCGATGTGCTGTGCGCGCTGGCCGAACGCTCGCTCACCCTGAACTGGTGCGCGCCGCAGTTTGTGCCCGAGCCCTGCATCGAGATCGAAGGCGGGCGCCACCCCGTGGTCGAGGCGCGCCTGGCAGAAACGTCGAGCGGCAGCTTCATCGCCAACCACACGCGGCTGAACGCCAACACGCGCATGCAGGTCATCACCGGCCCCAACATGGGCGGTAAATCGACCTATATGCGGCAGGTGGCGCTGATTGTCTTGCTGGCCAGCATCGGCAGCCATGTGCCCGCCGCCAGTTGCCGCCTGGGGCCCATCGATGCCATCCACACCCGCATCGGCGCGGCGGATGACCTGGCCAATGCGCAGTCCACCTTCATGCTGGAGATGTCCGAAGCCGCGCAGATATTGCATGCGGCCACGCCCCACAGCCTGGTGCTGATGGACGAGATCGGCCGGGGCACCAGCACGTTCGACGGTCTTGCCCTGGCCAGTGGCATCGCCACGCACCTGCACGACAAGACCCGCGCCTTCACGCTGTTTGCCACGCACTATTTCGAGCTGACCGAGTTGCCCGCCAAGGCGCGCCATGCCATCAACATGCATGTGAGCGCCACGGAGAGTGGTGCCGACATCGTGTTCTTGCACGAAATCCAGCCGGGCCCCGCCAGCCGCAGTTACGGCATCCAGGTGGCCAAACTGGCGGGCATGCCGTCTCCCGTGCTGCACCACGCCCGCCACGCGCTGGCAGCGCTGGAAGAACGTGCAGGCGAAGACGACCTGCAAGTGGACCTGTTTGCCGCCCCCGAGGTACCCGAAAGCGCGGGCGCCAGCCCGGTAGAAGCTGCGCTGGCCAGCATCAACCCCGATGCACTGAGCCCCCGCGAAGCGCTGGATGCGCTGTACCAGCTCAAACGGCTGGTGGGCTGATCGCACAGCAGCGGCAATCGCCCCTCAGAGACTGCGCCACCGGCGCCAACTGGCCCGGCATGAAGGCAATGCATGGCGGTACAAACGGCAGATGTCCGGCAGGCTTCCCGGCATACCCCGTGCTGTTTCATGCGCAAAATAGCGGCCATATTGGCATCTAGCGCTTTCTAAACAAGCGCTATTAGCTATATTTTTCATAGCATTCGCTGGAACTGGGGCACAGGGGCCTTGGAACGGCCCACAGCCCGCGTGCAGCCCAGCCGACTAAACTCGCGGGTTCCCCACACTCCAAGAAACTGCTTTTTCATGACGTACTGCGTCGCCATCAAACTCAACGCCGGACTGGTTTTCCTGTCCGACTCGCGCACCAATGCCGGCCTGGACCAGATCAGCTCTTTCCGCAAGATGATGATCTACGAGAAAGCGGGCGACCGCTTCATGGTGTTGCTGTCTGCAGGCAATTTGTCCATTTCGCAGTCGGTACGCGAGATCCTTCAGACCGAACAGCTCAAAGACGGAGATTCGGGCGAAAGCATTTCGATCTGGAACGCCAAGAGCATGTTCGACGCCGCCCGCGTGCTCGGCGCCGCTGTGCGCCATGTGCACGAGCGCGACGGCGCGGCGCTCAAACGCTCGGGCGTGGACTTCAATGTGTCCTTGGTGTTTGGCGGCCAGATCAAGGGCGAGGGCATGCGCCTTTTCCAGGTGTATTCGGCCGGTAACTTCATTGAGGCCACCTCCGAAACGCCGTACTTCCAGGTGGGCGAATCCAAGTACGGCAAACCCGTGCTCGACCGGGTGCTCACACCAGAAACCCCGCTGGACGAAGCCGCCAAATGCGCACTGGTGTCCATGGACAGTACGCTCAAGTCCAACCTGTCCGTCGGCCTGCCACTCGATCTGGTGGTGTATGAGGCAGACCGTTTTTCGACCGAAAAGGTCATCTGCATCGACGAGAACAACCCCTACTTCCGCATGCTGCACGATAGCTGGGGCCAGAAGCTGCGCCAGGTGTTCGACAGCATCGAGGACCCGGCCTGGGGGGGCGGTGTCACCGATGTGCCCATCATGGTGACGCCGGCCCGTTGCAAGCCACTCAAGAAGATCACCAACCACACCGACAAACTGATTTGACGGCTGGGTCTGCCGCACCGTCCTGTCGCTTTTTCCCCTGGTTGCCTCCAGCCCTCCATGCTCCCCATTGTTTTTTCGCACGCCAACAGCTTTCCGGCCAGCACATACCGCGTGCTTTTCAGGCACCTCCGTGCACGGGGCATGGAGGTCAGCGCGGTAGAGCGCTACGGCCATGACCCCCAGTACCCGGTGTCGAACAACTGGCCGCACCTGGTGCAGCAGCTGGCGGACTTTGCCACGCCGCACGTGGAGCGCCTGGGCCAGCCCGTGTTCCTGGTGGGGCATTCGCTGGGCGGATTTCTCAGTGTGATGGCTGCGGCGCGGCACCCTCACCTTGTGCGCGGCGTGCTGCTGATTGACTCGCCCTTGCTGGGCGGCTGGAAGGCCAATGCGGTCGATGTGGCCAAGCGCACCCAGGTCGTGGGCTCGATCTCGCCAGGCAAGGTCAGCCGACAACGGCGCTTCAGCTGGGCCAGCAATGAAGAGGCTCTAGAGCACTTTCGCAAGAAGAAAGCCTTTGCACACTGGGACCCCGAGGTGCTGAGCGACTACATCACCCATGGTCTGGTCGATCACGATGGCAAGCGCGTTCTGGGGTTTGACCGCGCGGTGGAAACGGCCATCTACAACACGCTGCCGCACAACCTGGGGCGGCTGCTCAGCACCCACCCGCTGCAGTGCCCGGCCGCCTTCATCGGCGGGCGCGACTCGGAGGAAATGCGCCAGGTGGGCATGGCCATGACGCTGCGCATCACCGAGGGCCGCACCATGATGCTGGACGGCAGCCACCTGTTCCCCATGGAGCAACCCATCGCCACGGCGGCGGCCATCGAAGCGGCGCTGCTGAATCTGGCGGCACTGAACCCGATCAAGCCCTGACGCCTGGCGCAGCAGGGTCCACGATAGGAATTTGTGCGGTATAGCACCAAACACGCCGCCGCAATCAGCCAATAAGCATGGCAGACGCAGGCTTCGATCCGGAAAAACAAGGTTCGCCCGGATCGGAGCAATCCCCTACACTGGGAGAGTTGTAACAGCGTGATACACCCACATGCCCAACCTGACCCCCTCTAGCGCACGATTGCCAATACTCAGCTATGTGCTCCTGGCCATCTATCTGGTCACCCTCGCACTACGAACCCACAACGACACCACCATCGCCCTGGTGATTGCCTCGGTCGTAATGTTTGCCTGCTGCTGGGCCAGTGCCACCCACCTGCTGGGTGTGCGGCCCGCGCTTCAATTTGTGGTGATTGCTGTCAGCTTTGGCTGGTTTGCAGAACAGATGGGGTCCTCGCGCGGTTGGTTCTTTGGCCAGTACACCTACACCGATGTGCTGGGGCCGCGACTGGGGGATGTGCCCCTTGTGATTCCGCTGATGTGGTTTGCACTGACCTACGCGTGCTACGTCATCTGCAACCTGATCGTCTGGCAAAGTGCGGTGGATGGCGCGAAGGGCTGGGGCAACGCCGTATTCCTGTCATTTCTTGCGGCGATGATCGTCACCGCGTTTGACCTGGGCGCCGACCCCTATATGGTCTACACCTTGAAGGCCTGGATCATGACCAAAACCGATGGTGCATGGTTTGGCGAGACGGTGCAGGGCTTCTTTGGATGGGTGTTCGTGTCTTTTGTGATCATCTTCGGGTTCCGCATATCGGTGCGCAATCTGGCACTGCAGCCCACCAGTCCGTTTTTGCGCCGCCACGCGCTGGTGCCGCTTGCACTGTATGGGAGCAACATGGTTTTTCAGATGATCCTGGGTAATCCGGTAGAAATCCGCTCAATTGCGCCATTTGCGATGGGTATTCCTCTGCTGTGCGCGCTGGCTGGGTACCAGCGCTGGGCCGCCCCCGCGAAGGCAAGCGTATGAGCCAGAACACTTCACACCCCAACATCATCTCGGACGCTGAACTGGCAGGCATGCAGCACCACGCCGATCCCCTGGCCGACCAGACCATCGCCGACATTCTCGGCGACTGGCCCGAAGGGGATGTTGCGGTGGATGCACCGCAGTGGGCACGCATCGACACCGTGAACCGCCTGTTCGGCCAGTGGACGGACAACCAGACTCTGGTCGGCTGGAAAGCACAGGGCGACGGCGTGGACGAGACCATGGCCCGCGCACTGGACCACTATGTGCAAACCGCCCAGGTGCTCCCACCCTGGGCCGACGCCCTCAAGATCGAGCGGGCCGAAAAGCTGTTCATGGAGCATGGGGCACTGTCGTGCATCCTGCTGTTTTGCTCCAGCTTGCCAGAGTGCTATGTGATTCCCGACCTCTCCAGTGTGCTGCACACCACGGGCCAACTGGAGCAGAACACCGAATACCGCATCCGTTCTACCGCAGCGATGATTTTCCCGGTGATGTTGCACGGGGGCCTGAGCCAGCGCGGTGCAGGCGTGGCGCAGGTCATCAAGGTGCGACTGATCCACGCCACCATTCGCAACCTGATTCTGCACGGCAGCCCCCAAAATGCCGTGAAGCAGCTGCTGGCAGGCGGCAGCGGGCACATTGCCCCACAGCCCCTCCCAGCCCTGGGCGGTCGTCAGGCCATGTTTCAGACGCTGTATGCACGCGGCTGGAATCTGCAAGGTGACGGCCTGCCCTGCAACCAGGAAGAGCTGGCCTACACCTTGCTTACGTTCGGCTATGTCTTTCTGCGCAGCATGCGCCGCTTGGGGCTTGGTTTGCGTGCGGCCGACGAGGAGGCCTACCTGCACGCCTGGAACGTGGTGGGTCACATCCTGGGGATTGACCGCGCCCTGATGGTGGAGACGATGGATGCGGGCGAGGCACTGATGGCGCGCATGCAGGCACGGGGCAGAGCCGAACCCGTTACACCAGACCCACGTCCGGCCCTTGGCCGTGCCTTGATGCAGACCATGGAGAACTCGCTGCCCTGGAGCATTGTGAAACCCTTTCCCGAACTCATGACCCGCTACCTGTGCGGGCGCGCCACGGCCAGCGATCTGGGCCTGACCCAACCTGTTCCATGGCTATCGGCGCTGCTGTTCTGGGGCGTTTTGCTGCTCGCCCGTGCCATCGACACCGTGCTGAGCCTGGTGCTACCCCGGTTCTCCATCGTCCGGACGCTCACCCGCATCCTGGGCTATCACTTCATGAGCCGTGTGTTGATGAGCCAGACCCGCCCCCTGCAACTGCCCACCGAGCTGCTCAACCAGGTGGACACCGTGGTGCACAGCTGGAGCGATGACCCCCACGCGCCGGGCTGGATCAACCGGATCGAAGACCGGTTGACCACCCATGGAAGCTGGAGCCCAGGGCTGGCCCGCGCGGCCCAGCCCGCCAACGCCGCCCAGGCGCAGCAACCCACATAGCCTTTGCTCCCACGCCGATGCACCCGCTGGTCTGCGCCCTCCTGAAGTTGGCCCGGCTTCTTCGCTCGCGCGGCGGCGCAGCATGCACCCTGCTCTGCCTGCTCATATCCACTGCTCTGCCAGTCGGCGCACAGGCGGGAAGCGCCCTGGTGCTGACACGAGACCAGCCGCAGGTCAATGCCTGGGAGGCCATCACCCTGAAGGCCGACCCCACGTACCAGCTATCGGTGCAGGACATGCTGGGCCGCCTGGACGAATTTGAGGCGCCTCCTCAGCGCGGAGGCGCTCTGGGCGTTCACAAGGCCGCGATGTGGCTGCACATTCCCATCATCGCGCCCGAAACACCGCGCACACCCTGGATGGTGGACCTCGGCTACAGCTCGCTGCAGGCCGAGATATACCTGGCCAGCGGAGGCCAGGTGCTCCAGCACATGCGCACGAGCGAGCCAGAGCAGATGCAGCTATCGAGCCGCACACCCGCAATGGCATTCGACCTCAGGGCTGGGCAGCCTTATGACCTGCTGATCAGGGTGCAAGCGACCGGGCCGCTGATCTTGCCCATCACTGTCGGCGAAATGCCCTACCAAATGCATCAGGCGCTGCGCGAACAAACGCTGCAGGGCCTGTTCAATGGGCTCGCGTTCTGCCTGCTGGTGTACAGCCTGGTCCAGTGGGCCACGCAGCGCGATCCCTTGTTCGCCTTTTATGCACTGGTCGTGATCGGTAGCGCAGGCTTTTCGCTGCAGTTCTTCGGCATCGGTGCACAGTTTCTATGGACTGGCAACCCTTGGATGGGACGGTACGCAGGCCTGGTTGCAGGGTTGACGGCCCTGACCGGCTCGTTCCTTTTTCTGGGGGCCGCCTTGGCAGACACCACCAGAAACAGCCGCTACGCCCGTACCATGCAAATAGGCGCTGCGATCACTGCAGTGGTCTGCGCAGCCGTGATGATTGGCTGGCTGAACGTATCGCTTGCCATCGCCTTCATGAGCCTGGTGGGCCCTTTGCCCACCATCATCAGCCTGCCGGCCGCCGTTGCGAGAGTGCGACAGAAAGACCCCATCGGTACCACCCTGCTGGTGGCCTGGGTAGCTTATGGCGTGGCTGCCGCAGCCATGGTGTGCCTGGTCCAGGGATGGGTTCCCGCGAACTTCTGGACACTGCATGCGTTTCAGTTTGGTGCAACGCTGGACATGCTGCTATTCCTGCGGGTCATGGGACTGCGCGCAGCAGCCATGCGCATGAAGGCGCAAGAAGCACTGCGCGAGCGCGACGTCATGCATTCGCTGGCACACAGCGACCCACTGACAGGCCTGAGCAACCGGCGTGGGCTGCAGCATGCGCTGCAACATGCGCTGTCTTCCACTTCAAACAGCAGCCTGGTGGCTGTGTACCTGATCGACCTGGATGGATTCAAGCCCATCAACGACTCCCATGGCCACGATGTGGGCGACGACCTGCTGGTGGCAGTGGGCCAGCGGCTGCAAGCCAGCGTCCGCCAGCAAACGGACCTGGTGGCCAGGCTGGGTGGCGATGAGTTCATTGTCATGGCCTGCCATCTCAACCACCCGCAGCAGGCTGAAGAACTGGGCCGATCCTTGCTGCAAGCGTTCGATCGTCCATTTTCTCTGGGCGACTTGCACCTGAAAGTGGGTCTGACCATCGGCTACGCCCTGGCGCCACTGGACAGCGACAACCCTCAGGGGTTGATCCGGCTGGCCGATGCAGCCATGTATGCCGGCAAGCAGGGAGGTAAGCGGTCGGTATTGCGCAACACTGGCGAACGGGTGCTTGCACCGTGAAACAAGCCCCCCGCCCCGTTGCGCCTTGCCTATACTGCGTCTGCACGACCATGCCCCGCCGTCACCCCATGCCGAACTGGCCACGGATTCACCACTTCACCTGGCTCGCTCTGCTGTGGGCGTTGCTCGTCTGTCCTTGGGTGTGGGCAGGTACTCCCTCCTTGGTGCTGAGTGACGAAAAAGGAGCTATCGATGCCTGGCCCGCGGTCACGCTGTTGAGCGATCCCAGCCTGCAGTTGTCAGTCCATGACGTACTGACGCAGTCCGAGAAGTTCATCTTGCCGCCGAGTGTGGGTGCCACGCTGGGTGTAAGGACGGACGCCGTCTGGCTGCGCATCCCGTTTGAGGTGGCATCGACCTCTGACGCCGAGTGGACACTGGACATCAACCACTCGGACCTGAACCATATAGGCGTCTACCTCACGACCGGCGGCTACGTGATCCAGCAAGCGACCCTGGGCAGCCTGCAACCTTTTGCGCAGCGCCCGCTGCAAAGCCGCTCCCATGCACTCGCCCTGGATCTGCAGCCCGGACTGCAGTACGAACTCCTCATACGCGTTCAGACACGGGGCGCAATGATCCTGCCGATCTCGTTCTACAAGCCTGCGGCCATGCTCAGCAAGGCCATCAATGAGCAAATGCTGCAGGGCGTATTGACAGGCCTGGCCCTGTGTCTGCTTGTGTACAGCGTGGGCCAATGGATCAGCCTGCGGGAGCCGCTTTTCATTTACTACGCCCTGCTGACGTCTGGCAGCCTGCTGTTTTCAATGCACCTGTTCGGTGTGGGACGGCAGTTTCTCTGGAGCGATAGCATTTGGCATGAAGTTCACATGGGGGGTCTCTCGGCCCTGCTCGCCACCTGTGGTTCGTTCCTCTTCATTGGACAGGCACTGTCTGAACCTGAATCCAGCAAACGGTTTATGCGCTTCATGCGCGGTGGAGCGGCACTGTGCGTGCTCCTTGCACTCGCATACGGACTGGACGCCATTTCCACTCCGGTGATAGCGGCCATCGTGAGCATCCTGGGCCTGGTGCCTGCGCTGATGGGCATCCCTGGCGCGGCGCGCCGTGCGGTTCGTGGGGATGGAGTTGGCACCAGCCTGCTGCTGGCCTGGTTTGTCTATTTCGTGGCCACCGCGATCGTCATTGGCGTCATCAACGGCTGGGTGCCCGTCAATTTCTGGACCCTGCATTCCTTTCAGTTTGGTGCCACGCTGGACATGCTGCTCTTCATGCGTGTGCTGGGCCTGCGCACCAAGGCCTTGCGACTGGAGGCGCTGGACGCCAACCGCGAACGCGATGCCATGCACTCACTGGCCCACACCGACCCGCTCACGGGTCTACCTAACCGCCGCGGCCTGAGCATTGCCCTGGCCTCCGCCCTGCCTCGCTGTGGCCCCAACAACCTGCTGGCCGTGTATGTGATGGACCTTGATGGCTTCAAACCTGTCAACGACCGCCATGGCCACGATGTGGGCGATGATTTGCTGGTAGCAGTGACCCGGCGGCTGCAAGGGCATGTGCGCCAGAGCGACGTGGTGGCACGCCTGGGTGGTGATGAGTTTGTGGTGATGGCGGGCCACCTGGGCAGCAGCCTGCAGGCCCAGGAATTGGGACTCAAGCTGCTCGAAGCCTTCAGAGCCCCGTTCTCGCTGGGCGATATCCATGTGCAGGTGGGGTTAACCATTGGCTACGCGATTGCGCCGGACGATAGCAACGATGCACTGGGCCTGCTCAAGCTGGCTGATGCAGCCATGTACAGCGGCAAGCAAGGCGGCAAGTTCTGTCTTCGACGCAATACCGGTGACCTGGCGCTCTCGTCAGCCTGAGCGCCAGTGACGCACACACTCACCACCGCCCACTGCCCAACACGTTTGGGCATCCCATGCCATTCCGAACTGGTCAAACGGGCGAGCTTCCGCTAAACACGGGGCTTCACGTTTTCATCAAGGATTGTTCGCCATGGCCCATCGCAAAAGTCCCGCCCGCATTGCCAAAGACGCCCGCATTGCGCACTTTCAGTCGCTGGCAGCACGCCAGACTGCACAGAATGCACCCGACGCAACCCTGACCTGGGACGCAGTGGCGGCACTGGAGGCCAGGCTGGTAGGTCGCATCGTGCTGCCGTCCAGCCCCGACTACAACGCAGCACGACAAGAATCCAACCCGGCGTTTCAGGCATATCCCGAAGTCATCGTGTACTGCGCGTGTGAACACGACGTGCTCGAATGCCTGGCCGTGGCCCGCGCCCACAAGATCTGGGTGGCCGTGCGCTGCGGAGGGCATAGCACGGCAGGCTACTCTGTCAACAGTGGCATGGTGGTGGACCTGAGCGACATGACAGGCGTGGTGCTCGATCCCCCGCGTGAAAGAGTACACGTGCTGCCAGGCACCGACTTCGACCACTTCAACGGCGCCATGAACCACACCGGCTGGCATGTGCCCACAGGCGCGTGCGGCAGCGTGTGCGTGGGGGGCTTCGTGCAGGGTGGCGGCTATGGCTACACGTCACGGGCCTTCGGCATCCAGAGCGACCTGGTGGAATCGTTCCGGGTCGCGCTGGCCAACGGCACCATCGTCACGGCCAGCGCGCAGGAGAACCCAGGACTTTACTGGGCCCTGCGCGGCGGAACAGGCGGCAACTTTGGGGTGCTGCTGCAAGTCACCTACCGCATGCACCGGCTGGACCAGGTGTGGGCCTGGGCCATCAGCTGGGACGCCGCACATGCCGCCGAGGTCCTGACAACGATGCAAGCCCACTACATGAAAACCGGTGCCCCCGATGCCTTGGGCTACATGATGAACCTGGGCTACCAGAACAACAGGCCGGTCTACATGGTGCAAGGCATGTTCTGCGGCGCACGCGACGAAGGCATGAAGGCCATTGCACGCCTCATGGCGATACCGAGCGCACAACTGCTGGTCGACAAGACGGGCACCTACCCCGACATGAACGTCTGGCTGGAAGACCACCCCTACACCTTGCCAGACAACCTGCCCGACGGCGTGGCAGAGACCAAGGCCAGCGGCTACATCAGCGCACCGCTGTCAAAGGCGGACTGGCAGCGCATCATCGACTACTTCCAGACATCACCCAACCCCTGGTCGCTGGCCTACCTGGAACCCTATGGCGGCGCCATCAACCGCTATCCGGTGGCCGACAGCGCGTTCATCCACCGCCATGTGGATGCAGACCTCGTGGTGGATGTGTTCTGGACCAACGACACAGAACGGGCCCAGATGGAGGCCTGGCTCGATGGGTTCATGAGCCTGGTCAAGCCCTTCCTGAACGGACACGTCTACCAGAACTATCCTGATGCGCGCCTGCAGGACTTTGCACACGCCTACTGGGGCCCGGCATATCCGCAACTTCAGCAGATCAAGGCGCAGTACGACCCTGAGAACTTCTTTCACTTTCAGCAGAGCGTCCGACTGCCACAGAAATAGGAATGCAGGTCCTGAGACAAGCCCTCACGGATACAGGCCATAGCGCTCAGGAAGAGGCCGTTTCAGCGTAGTGGAGCCGGCCCTTCCCTGCGCGCTTGGCCGAGTACATTGCCTGGTCGGCGCGGTTCATCAAGGCGTCGATATCGCACTCCAGCGGGGGATACACCGCTACGCCAATGCTGGCGCCAATGGAAAGGGTCCGCCCCTCGACGGCCATGGGCAGGAGCAATGCCTCGATGATGCGATGGCCGATGGTGTCGGTCAGCTCGCGGGTCACATCCCGGTCGAGCATGACCAGGAACTCATCGCCACCCAGCCGTGCCATGGTGTCGCCAGTGCGCACGGTGCTGGCGATGCGCTGGGCCACAATGCGCAGCACCTCATCGCCAGCGCGATGGCCTTCGGCGTCGTTCACCCCCTTGAACCCATCGAGGTCGATGAACAGCAGGGCCACCGATCCGGCATTGCGGCGCGCTTGCGCCAGGGACAGCTCCAGACGGTCCTGAAAAGCCGCACGGTTGAGCAGGCCCGTGAGTGAATCGTGGTTCGCCAGATAGTGCTGGTGGCGCGCAATCTGGATCTTCGCGGAGACGTCCTGAACCAGTGCCATGATCGATGTGACCTGGCCCTGTGCATCGGTCAATGCAGAGTTGAACCACTCGCAATGCACTTCGCTGCCGTCTTTGCGCACAAAGCAGGTCTCGGCGCGGTTCTGGGACTCTTGCCCGGACTGCAAGCGCTGCAACGCTTGATGTAGCCCTTCATACTGGGACAAAGACCCCACCAGATCGGTCAGCAGCCGCCCCTCCAGTCCCGCCACTTGCAACCAGCCCATGAGCTGCACGGCACGCTGCGAGCAGTGCAGGAGCCTGAGGTTGTGGTCCATCTCCAGCACGGCCAGCGGGCTGTTCTCCATGTGCGAGGAGAGCCGCTGGTTGGCTGCGCGCAGGGCGTTCATGGTGACCTGCAGTTCGTGGACGTCGAGCGCCGTGGTGATGAAGCCGTCCACCAGCCCCTGCCGGTTGTGCCACGGGGTCAGACAGATGGTGCGCCACTCATCAATGCCATAGGGCGTGCGCAAAAGTCGCTGGTACTGCACCCGCTCCCCTTGCAGCACGCGCTCTACGAAGGGCATGAACCGGGCGCAGTCGCTCTCGCCATACACCTGCACCAGGGTTTTGCCAATCAACTGCTGGGGCACGGCGCCGAACCAGCGTGCGTACTCATCGTTGACATAGATCGTGGTCAGGCTGCGGTCGATCACGGCCATGGTCGCACCCGCGCTGCGTGAGATCAGATCCAGCAGATCAGCCTTCGACCAGGAATCCTGATGAACGGCGGTGGGGGGCTGCGACAACTCAGGCTCGTCTTGCATCATGCGGCGAAAGCCCCGGCGGGGAAATAGTCATCAACAGGAGAGGCAATCCAGCAAATTACCTCATCATTGGTAACAGGCTGTTAGCAACAGCTTATCATTTCCGGGCAGCAACGGCCCTCACCGTGGCCCTGGCCCTGGCCCTGGCCGCGCTCAAGCCTGCGTTGGGGCCCGGCGCTGAGTTGAACGAATCTTCGCTCACCGGACCACCGCCCTCCGACTCAGCCCCTGCGCACGCCACAGATCAGGAGCGCCGGTCAAGCCGACAACGAGGCCGCAGCTACGGGCGATGCAACGCACACAACAGCGAAGAGGCAGCGCAGGCTATCACTCGGCCCACTGCACCCATCCCATCCATGCCGTCACCAGCACCACAATGCCAAACACGATGCGGTAGTACGCAAACGGCACAAAGCTATGGGTACTGATGTAGCGCAACAACCAGCGCACACAGAGCCAGGCACTCAAGAAGGAGAACACCAGCCCGGTGGCGAACATCGGCAGATCGGCCAGTGAGAGCAGCGCGCGCTCCTTGTACAGGCTGTACACGCCCGCGCCAATGAGCGTGGGGATGGCCAGAAAGAATGAAAAGTCGGTGGCCGCCTTGCGCGACAAGCCCAGCAGCATCCCACCAATGATGGTGGCACCGCTCCGGCTGGTACCCGGCACCATGGCGAGGCACTGAACCAGCCCCACCTTGAGGGCATCCAGCGGCGTCATGTCGTCCACCGACTGGATGCGGGTGGCAGCAGGCGACCGGCGCTCGGCCCACAAAATGATGAAACCGCCAACGATGAAGGTACTGGCCACCACCACGGGCGTGAACAGATGCTCCTTGATGGCCTTGCCAAACAACAGGCCCAGAACCACAGCAGGCAAGAAACCGATGGCCACGTTGAGGGCAAACCGCTGCGCTTGCCGCTCGGTGGGCAGGGCCACCAGCGTGGCGCGGATCTTCTGCCAGTACACCAGGATCACCGCAAAGATCGCACCGGTCTGGATGGCGATGTCAAACACCTTGGCCTTGGCATCATCAAACCCCAGCAGCGAGCCCACCAGGATCAGGTGGCCCGTCGAGGAAATGGGCAGGAACTCGGTCAGGCCCTCGACCACGCCCATGATGGCGGCCTTGACCAGCAATACAACGTCCACGCTCACTCCTTCAGAAATTTGAATCAAATACGCCCCTAGCGCTTATCTATCAAGCGCTAACAGCTATCAAAACAGGAGTATATGCCCAGCCGCCCCGCAACACTCCACCCAGCCGTCAGGCAGGTGGCTGCCACGGCGCTTGCCACCCGCCCCCGAGCGCTTGCACCAGCGCCACCACGGCCAGCTGGCGGTTGACCTGCAGCTGCAGCAGCGCGCGCTGGGCAGACAGTGCAGACACCTGCGCCGTCACCACCTCGGTGTAGCTCACCTGGCCCTCGCGGTAGCGGTTGAGCAGTTGCTGCGCCGTGCGTTCGGCGGCTGACATTGCCTCGCGCCGCAGAGGCTCCTGCTCCCGCAGGGTGCGCAGCACGGTGAGCTGGTCTTCCACAGCCTGGAAGGCTGTGAGCACTGTCTGCCGGTAAACCGCCACGCGGGCGTCGCGGGCAGCCTGTGCCTCCTGCACACGGGCCGCCGTGGCACCCGCATCCCACAAGGTCTGTGCCACGGACAGCCCCAGCGACCACACGGTGCCCGACGCCTTGAACAGATCGGCCACGCTGCTGCCGCCACTGCCCAGCGTGGCACCCAGGCTCAGGCTGGGAAAGTACGCCGCGCGCTGGATGCCGATTTGCGCATTGGCGGCAGCCACGGCCCGCTCCGCCGATGCAATGTCGGGGCGGCGCTGCAGCAAGGTCGAAGGGACGCCTGGCGGTACCTCGGGCACTTGGGCGACCCACGGTGCACTGGGCACGGCAAAGTCGGAGGGCGCCCGCCCCGTCAGCACCGCCAGCGTGTGCTCGAACCGCGCCCGGTTCTGGCGCACCGTGGCCAGATCAGCCCGTGCGTTCGCCAACTGGGTCTGCGCCTGCAGCACATCGGTCTGGGCCACCACCCCTGCGGCATAGCGGTTCTTGGCGATCTGCAGGCTGCGCTCGTAGCCCTCCACCGTGGCCAGCAGCAACCCGATTTCCGCATCCGCCTCGCGCAGCTGGAAATAGGCCGATGCCAGGCTGCCCACGGCGGACAAGCGGGCCGACGCGAGATCGGCCTCGCTGGCCTGCGCACTGGCCTGGGCACTGTTGACGCCGCTTTCGAGCCGCCCCCACACATCGGGCGCCCAGTCCACCCCCAGCGAGGCTTGGGTCGTGGTGCCAGACCGGGAAGCGCCCTCGCCGCCCGAGCGCGTGGCACCGCCCGACAGGCTCACAGACGGCAGCAGCCCCGCGCGCTGCTGCCGCACCACGGCCTGCGCCTGGGCATAGGCCGCCACCGCTGCGGCGATGTTCTGATTGGACAACTGCACCTGTTCTGCCAGTCGGTTCAGGTCGGCGTCTCCGAACAGTTCCCACCAAGGGCCACGGTCCAGCGCATCGGCGGGCGCGGCAGGCGTCCAGGTGGCGCCCGCTTCCTTGAAAGCGGCAGGCACCGGCAGCTCGGGGCGCTGGTAGGGCGTAGTCACGGAACAGGCGGAAAGCAGCGCCAGAGCGAGCCCCAGGCTGGCCAGCCGTGTGGCGTGTACACCCGGGGCGAGGGGCAGGAAGGGACGGATCATGGTGCGCAATCAGGCAGCGGCACCGGGGGCTCCGGTGCGGCTCAGTTGTTGTTCATTGGGCGCGGGCGTGCGCAGCTTGTCGAGCAGCACATACACCACCGGCGTCGTCAGCAAGGTGAGCAACTGGCTGGCGATGAGCCCGCCAATGATCGCCACACCCAGCGGCTGACGCAGCTCCGAGCCCTGCCCGAAGCCGATGGCCAACGGCAGCGCGCCCAGCGCAGCGGCCACCGTGGTCATCAGGATGGGGCGAAACCGCAGCAGGCAGGCCTCGCGCACGGCCTCCAGCGCCGAGAGCCCGCGCGCACGCTCTGCCTCCAGCGCAAAGTCGATGATCATGATCGCGTTCTTCTTGACGATGCCGATCAACAGAAATACGCCGATGAGCGCGATGATGGTGAACTGCATGTTGAACAGCAGCAGCGCCAGCACGGCCCCTACGCCCGCCGAGGGCAGCGTGGTGAGCACGGTGATCGGATGGATCAGGCTCTCATACAGGACACCCAGCACGATGTAGATCACCACGATGGCAGTGATGATCAGAAAAGCCTGCTGCCCCTGGGATTCCTGGGCACTGAGCGCCGTGCCCTGGAAGCTGCCACGCACATTGGTCGGCATGGCAATGTCGGCCTCCGCCTGTTCAATAACCTGGCGCGCCTGCGCCAGCGAAGTCCCGGGGTCGATGTTGAACGAGATGGTGGTCGCCAGCTCACCATCCTGGTGGCTGATGGACGTGGGTGAGGCGCGCTCCACCACGCGCGCCACGGCACTCAGCGGCACCATGGTCGATGCCGCAGTGCTGATGACATTGCCCGTGGACGCACCGCGCTGGCCCGGGTTGGCGGCCGTCCCCGTGGCACCGGTCGGATTGCTGGCCACGTAGATGTCTTTCAGGGCGGGCGGGCCCCGGGTGTACTCCGGTGCCCACTCCATGATGACGGCATACTGGTTGAGTTCGCCATAGATCGTGGCCACTGAACGCTGGCCGAAGGCGTTGTAGAGCGCGTTGTCGATGGCCCATGCACTCACGCCCAGGCGCGAGGCACTGTCGCGGTCCACCTCCACATAGGTCTCCACACCGTTCTCCGCCTGGTCGGTGTCCACGTCCTTGAGCAGAGTTTCGTCCTTGAGCCGGTCGGCCAGCTTGCCCGCCCACTGCTTGAGGTCCGCCATGTTGTCGCTCTTGAGCGTGTACTGGTAGGTGGAATTGCTGGAGCGCCCGCCCATGCGCAGGTCTTGCACCGGATTCAAGAAAACGCGCAAGCCCGTGATCTGGTTGAGCTGCGGCCGCAGGCGCGCAATCACCGCCGGAGTGCTGTCGGTGCGCTGCTTCAGCGGCTTGAGATTGACGAACATGAAACCACCACCCGCACGGCTGCCGCCCGAAAAACCGACCACGGTGTCCACCGCCGGGTCTTTGCGGATGATCTCCACCGCCTCGCGCAGCTTGCGTGCCAGGGCTTCGGACGAAATACTCTGGTCGGCCCGCAGGCCCGCGTTGAGCTGCCCGTTGTCCTGCTCGGGAAAGTACCCCTTGGGAATCTTGTTGAACAGGTACACGTTGAGCCCGACCACCGCCAGCAGGATAAGCACCACCAAGCCCTTGCTGGCCAGCGCCCAGTCCAGGCTGTGCGCATAGCCGCGCAATACACCCTGGTAGCCACGCTCTGCCCAGCGCGCCAGACGCGACGGGGGCTTGTCGTTGGCCGGATCGTGCGCCCGCAGCAGCCACGCGCACATCATGGGCGTGGTGGTGAGCGAAATCACCAGCGAAATCATCACCGCCACCGACAAGGTGACGGCGAACTCGCGGAACAGCCGCCCCACCTGCCCATCCATGAACAGCAGCGGAATGAATACTGCCACCAGCGACAGGCTGATCGACAGCACCGTGAAGCCCACCTCGCGCGCACCTTGCAGCGCCGCCTGCATGCGATCCATGCCGGCCTCGATGTGGCGCATGGTGTTCTCCAGCACCACAATCGCATCGTCCACCACAAAGCCCGTGGCCACGGTCAGCGCCATCAAGCTCAGGTTGTTGAGGCTGAACCCCAGAAAGTACATGGCACCGAAAGTGCCCAGCAACGACACCACGGTGGCCACCGCCGGGATCACCGTGGCCCGCGCCTTGCGCAAGAAAAGGCCCACCACCAGCACCACAAGAGCGATGGACACCATCAGGGTCAGCTCGATCTCATGCAGCGAGGATCGAATGGAATTGGTGCTGTCCGACGCAACAGCCACCTGGATATCCTGCGGCAACTGGGCCTGCAAGTCGGGCAGCAGCGCACGCACGGCGTCCACGGTCTCGATGATGTTGGCCCCCGGCTGGCGCGTGATCAGGACGATGATGGCGGGGTCGCCATTGAACAACCCCACCGTGCGGCGGTTTTCCACCCCATCCACCACCCGCGCCACATCCCCCAGGCGCACGGCGGCATTGTTGCGCCAGGCAATGACAAGAGATTCGTATTCGGCCGCCTTGCGCGCGGGCGACGGTGTGTAGATCTGGAACCGGCGTCCGTCGCCCTCGATGGCACCTTTGGGCCGATTGGCGTTTGACGCCTGGATGGCGGCGCGCACGTCCTCGGTGCTGATGCCGTAGCGGTTCAGCGCAAAGGGCAGCAGCTCCACGCGCACGGCGGGCAGCGAACCGCCGCCGATCTCCACCTCGCCCACACCATCCACCTGCGACAGGCGCTGGCTCACCACGTTGGAGACGGCATCGTAGATCTCGCCCGGCGTGCGCGTCTTGGAGGTCAGCGCCAGGATGATGACGGGCGAGGCCGCCGAGTTGCGCTTGCGGTACGTGGGGTTGCTGCGCAGCGTGGCGGGCAGGTCGGCCCGCGCCGCGTTGATGGCAGCCTGCACCTCGCGCGCCGCAGCATCGATGTCGCGGTTCAGGTCGAACTGCAGGCTCACGCGGGCCGATCCGTTGGAGCTGGTCGAGGTCATTTCATTGACCCCGGCAATCACGCCCAACCGCCGCTCCAGCGGGGTGGCCACACTGGTAGCCATGGTGTCAGGACTCGCACCCGCCAAGCTGGCAGAGACCGAAATGGCCGGGTAGTCCACCTGCGGCAGCGGCGCTACCGGCAACACAAAAAACGCGGCAATGCCCGCCAGGGCCAGGCCAATGGTCAACAGAACCGTGGCCACCGGGCGCTCGACGAAGGGGCGCGAGAGGTTCATGGAGCCTCTCCGCCAGCCTGAACCGGCGCCGCTGCCGTACCCCGGCCCGTCCAGCGGCGACCCAGCCGGTCAAACGCCAGGTAGATCACCGGCGTGGTGAACAGGGTGAGCATCTGGCTCAGAATCAGCCCGCCAAAAATCGCAAGCCCCAGCGGGCGGCGCAATTCAGCACCCTCGCCCCAGCCCAGCATCAGCGGCAACGCCGCAAACAGCGCCGCCAGCGTCGTCATGAGAATGGGACGAAAACGCAGCAGCGCAGCCTGGTGGATTGCTTGCTGGGGCGGCATATTCTGGTGGCGCTCCGCGTCGATGGCGAAGTCGATCATCATGATCGCGTTCTTCTTGACGATGCCGATCAGCAAGATGATGCCGATGATGCCGATCACTCCCAGGTCGTTGCCCGTGAGCATCAGCGCCAGCAACGCACCCACGCCCGCAGACGGCAGGGTCGAGAGAATCGTGACCGGATGGATGTAGCTCTCGTACAGCACCCCGAGCACGATGTACACGCACACCATCGCCGCCAGGATGAGCCACAGCTGGCTGGACAAGGATTTTTCATACGCCCCTGCGGCCCCCAGAAATTCCATCGACAGGCCCTGCGGCATGCCGATCTCCTGGGCGGCGGAGCGGATGGCATCCACCGCGCTGCCCAAGGACACGCCCTCGGCCTTGTCAAATCCCAGCGTGGCCGCCGGGTACTGGGCCACCCGTGTGATCTGCAGCGGTGCCAGCTGCTCGCGGATGGTTGCCACGGCCGCCAGCGGCGTGGGTGTGCCGGAGCCCGTGCGCAGCTGCAAGGAGCCCAGGGCCGCGGGGGTGTTCATGCCCTCCTGCTGGGCCTCCAGGATCACGCGGTACTGGTTGGTCTCGGTGAAGATGGTGGACACGATGCGCTGGCCAAAGGCACTGTACAGCGTGTCGTCCACATTGCTGGCTGTGACCGACAGGCGCGATGCCGTGTTGCGGTCGATGTCCACATAGGCCGACAGGCCCTGCGCACCCGCATCGGTCGTGGCATTGCGCACCTTGGGTTCGCGCTGCAGCCGCTCGACCAGCTTGCGGGTCCAGTCATTGACCTGCGCGGCATCCACACCGCCAATCGACATGCGGTATTCGGTGGGGCCGGTTTCTGCGTCAATCGTCAGATCCTGCGTGGGCTGCAGATACAGCGTGACCCCCGCCACCGACTGCACGCGTTCACGCAGCCGCTGCATGATGGCGGCCTGATCATCCCGCTGGGGCTTCAGGTTGATCAGCATGCGCCCGGCGTTGAGCATGGTGTTGTTGGCCGCATCCACACCCACAAACGAGCTGAGCGACAACACATCCGGGTCTTGCAAAATGGCGCGCGCAGCGGCTTGCTGCAGTTCGCTCATCCGGGCATAAGAAACATCTTGCGATACCACGATGCGCGCCTGAAGCTGGCCGGTATCCTGCGTGGGAAACAAGCCCTTGGGGATCACCACATACAACAGCGCCGTGAGCGCCAGCGTGAGCACCGCCACGGCCAGCGTGGCACCCTGGTGGCGCAGCACCCACTGCAAGCACCGGTCATAGCCGCCAATCATCCGTTCAAACCCTCGGTTGATGCGCCCTGCCAGGCCCAGCGCGCCCCCTGCGGGCTCAGCACGCAGCCAGCGCGCAGCCATCATGGGCACCAGCGTGAGCGACACCCCCCCCGAGATCAGAATGGTGATGGCCAAAGTCACCGCGAATTCGCGAAAGAGCCGCCCGACCACATCGCTCATGAACAGCAGCGGAATCAGCACCGCGATCAGCGACACCGTGAGCGAGATGATGGTGAAGCCGATCTGCGTGGCGCCCTTGAGCGCCGCCTGGAACGGCGGCTCGCCCTCCTCCAGGTAGCGCGCGATGTTCTCGATCATCACGATGGCATCGTCCACTACGAAGCCGGTGGCAATCGTCAGTGCCATCAAGCTCAGGTTGTTGAGGCTGTAGCCCAGCAGGTACATCACGCCGCAGGTGCCAATGAGCGAGATCGGAACCGCCAGACTGGCAATGACCGTGGCGCGCAGGCTGTGCAGAAAAAAGAAAATCACCAGCACCACCATGAGCACGGCCAGCACCAGCTCCAGCTCCACGTGGTGAACCGATGCCCGGATGCCCGTGGTGCGGTCTGAGAGCACCTGCACTTGCAGCGAGGCCGGCAAGCCCGCCTTCAGCTCGGGCAGCAGCTTCTTGATGTTGTCCACCGTGGCGATCACATTGGCACCGGGCTGGCGCTGCACGTTGAGGATGATGGCGGGGGTCTCGTTGGCCCAGGCCCCCAAGCGGTTGTTTTCAGCGCTGTCCACCACCCGCGCCACCTCCAGCATGCGCACCGGCGCACCGTTGCGCCAGGACACGATGAGGTTCTTGTAGTCGTCCACCGTCAGCAACTGGTCATTGGCATTGATGGTGTAAGAGCGCTGAGGGCCGTCAAAGCTGCCCTTGGCGCTGTTGGCGTTGGCCGAGGTGATGGCCGTGCGCAGGGTATCGAGACCAATGCCAAACGACGCCAGCAACTGGGTATCCGCCTGGATGCGCACCGCAGGCCGCTGCCCACCCGCCAGAGACACCAGCCCCACGCCCGCCACCTGGCTGATCTTCTGGGCTAAGCGCGTATTCACCAGGTTCTGCACTTCGGTCAGTGGCAGCGTGTCGGAACTGATGGCCAGCGTGAGCACCGGTGCATCCGCCGGGTTGACCTTGGCATAGACCGGCGGCGCGGGCAGGTCGGCCGGCAGCAGCGAGTTGCCCGCGTTGATGGCGGCTTGCACCTCCTGCTCGGCCACATCCAGCGCCAGCCCCAGGCCGAACTGCAGCGTAATGATGGATACCCCCGACGCGCTGGTGGACGCCATGCGCTCGAGCCCCGGCATCTGGCCAAACTGGCGCTCCAGCGGCGCGCTCACCGTGCGGCTCATCACCTCAGGGCTGGCGCCGGGGTACAAGGTCTGCACCTGGATGGTGGGGTAGTCGACCTCGGGCAGGGCTGACAGGGGCAGGAAACGAAAACCCAGCAGCCCGGCCAGCACGATGGCGATCATCAGCAGCGCAGTGGCTACGGGCCTTTCAATGAATGGACGCGAAGGGCTCATGCTGTGGCTTCACGCTCAGGGGTTTTGTGGAGGACGTGGGCGGCGCTGGCCACCCTCACCACGCTCACCACGCTCGCCCCCCGGAGCCGAAGCGCCAGGGCGCGGGCCACTGGCCCCCGCACGCGGCCCACGGGCGGCCTGCGCGCCCGGCAACTGCACAGCCATACCGTCTTGCAGACGGTCTCCGCCTTCGGTCACCACGCGCTCGCCTTCCTTCAGGCCCTCGGTGATTGCCATCAGCCCCACCGTGGCCTGGCCGCGTTTGACCTTGCGCAGCGACACCGTGCGGTCTTCGTTGATGACATACACATAGTCGCCATTCGCACCGGTGCGCACGGCCGTCACCGGCACCACCAGCGCAGGCACATTGCGCAACAGCAGTTGTACGTTCACGAATTGGTTGGGGAACAGCGCGCCTCCCGCATTCTCGAACCTTGCCTTGGCCTTGACCGTCCCGGTGGTGGTGTCCACCTGGTTGTCCAGCGTCGAGAAACGCCCCTTGTCGAGTTCGACCTTGCGCGTACGGTCCAGCGCCGTCACAGCCAGAACATCCGCACCACCCTGGGCCGCCTGGATGTCTGCCACACGGTCTTGCGGTACCGAGAACTGCACATCAATCGGTGCCACCTGCGTGATGGTGGCCAGGCCCGATGCGTCCCCCGAGGTCACGTAGTTGCCCGCATCCACCGTACGCAAACCTATGCGCCCCGAGGCGGGTGCGGTGATACGGGTGTAGTCCAGGTTCAGGCGGGCGGCACTCTCCTGGGCCTTGTCGGTCATCACCGTGCCTTCAAGCTGCCGGACCAGCGCGGCCTGGGTGTCCACATCCTGGCGCGCTATCGAGTCTTGCGACAGCAGGGTGCGGTAGCGCTCCAGTGTGAGGCGTGCGTTCTCCAGTTGCGCCTCATCGCGCTGGCGCGTGCCCTGGGCCTGCATCAGCGCCTGCTCGAAAGGCCGGGGGTCTATTTGCGCGAGCAGCTGGCCTTTCTTGACCATTTGCCCTTCGGTGAACAGCACCTGGGTCAACATGCCCGACACCTGGGGCCGCAGCGTGACGGTGGTGGCGGGGACCACGGTGCCCAGCGCATCGATGACCACCGGCAGCTCGGCCTTGCGCACCAGGGCGTCACCCACCGTCACCATGGGGCGTCGCTCCCCTGGAAAGCCCGGCCCCGCGTTGTTTTCGCCATTGGCCCGTTGGATGAGGTACCACGCCGCACCGCCCATCAGCGCCACCAGTACCAGGGCCAACAGGCTTCCCACCCAGAGGGAACGGCGCGGTGGCTTGCCGGAGGGGGCGGGTGGAATGGCGGGTGGCGGGGACACGTTGACTTCTGGGGGGTTCATGGCGGTTCTGACTCGTGTTCTCAGGGTGCGGGGCTGTGCCTGGGGGCCAACCGTACCGGATCGTAGAGGTTCATTTCAGGCTCTGCCTTGAACACCGTGCGAAGAAAAGTAAACCTTGGGGTCAAAACAACGGGACAGGGTAGCCCGCACTGCAGGGGCCACCGCCCGGAAACGCTCCACAAGTCGCGCCGCACTCCTGCATTTCACGGCGGTCCATCCGCATTTCGTCGCAAGCCACTGGAAGCTTGGGGCCGGTGTCGGCAAAGTCCGCTCCATTGAAGAACGAGCCCGGAGCAACACCATGCAACTCACCCCCGTCATCGCCATCCACCTCGCCGCCGCGCTGGCAGCCACCGCCATCGGCCCTATTGCCCTGTGGGCCCGCAAGAGCGCCACCCAGCGCCCACGCCTGCACCGTGCTGCCGGGTATGCCTGGGTGACCTTGATGGTGGCTGCGGCTGTCTCTGCCATTTTCATCAGTGGCGGCGCAGGCCCACGCTGGGGCAGCTTCGGACTGATCCACCTGCTGATTCCGGTGACGCTGGGCATGCTGGTTCTGTCCTTTGTCTTTCTGGCAAGACGCAACATCACAGGCCACCGCAAGACCATGCAGGGGATTTACTTCGGTGCCTGCCTGGTGGCGGGCGCCTTCACCCTGCTGCCTGGCCGTTTTCTGGGGCACTCGCTCTGGTCCGCACTTGGCTTGATCTGAACGTTCCCCCGCTATTGCACACCACCAAGGATCCACACCATGTTGCTCCATCTGATCGTTTCCCAGCCTCAGTCGCTGATCGAGGTCGTCACCCGCACCCCTTACTGGGTCTGGGGTCTGTTGGCGGCCTTGGTGTGGCTGGGCGCCAGCCAGCTGTGCGACCGCACCGCCAGCCTGCGCCGGACCCAGCTCATGCCTCTGGGCATGGCCGCTTTTTCTGTGGCGGGCGTCTTGTCCGCATTCGGCGGTTCGGCCGCCACCGCAGCGCAAGCCTTTGGCGCCTGGTTGGCAGCGGCTGCAGCGATCTCAGCGCTAGCCCTGTGGTTCCAGCCCACAGCACCCATCGGCACGCTCTATGCCGCTTCGTCACGCAGCTTCTACGTTCCAGGCAGTGCCATGCCGCTCGCGCTCATCGTCGGCATCTTCCTCACCAAATACTTCGTGGGGATCGAGCTGGCCATGCAACCGGCCCTGGCCCGAGACAACACCTTCGCACTGCAGATTTCGGCCCTGTATGGGGTGTTCAACGGCCTGTTCGCCGCTCGGGCACTGCGGCTGTGGCGCCTTGCCCAGCAAAGCAACGCACTGCGCACATTCCCGGCTGGCGCCTGAACCGCAGTCTCTCAATTGTTCGAAGTCCCTCCCCACCTGGAGATATGGCCATGCACTACACAAACCCTGCCGAAGACACCCTGGAACGACGGGCCCGCAAGCGCGCAGGCGCCAAGCTGGGCTGGTACCTGCACGCCGGCGTCTATCTGTTGGTCAACCTGCTGCTGATCGCCCTCTCGGCCACCAGCGGGCGGCACTGGGCGGTGTACCCGGCGCTGGGCTGGGGCATCGGCCTGGCGGTACACGGAGCCGTGGTGTTCCTGATGGCAGGCGGGAGCGGGCTGCACGAACGCATGGTGCAGGCCGAGCGAGACCGTATTGTCCGCAACACCACGCGCTCTTTGTAAGGAGAAATCTATGAACCATCACCGCATCCGCAAACACTCACTCCAGATATTGACAAGCCTGCTGGCCATGTACGCCGGTCTGACACAGGCAGGGACGGGGCTCAAGGAAATCCCTGGAGTACAGGATGATGGGCCCGTCACGGTCTACTATCCGACAAACGCCGCCGACCAAACCGTCACACGTGGCCCTTTCCGTCTGCAAGCCGCCTGGCAAGCTGCACCAGCTACAGGCAATGGTCGACTCGTCGTGATATCCCACGGATCTGGTGGAAACCCCTGGGTGCATTCAGACCTTGCTCGCACCCTGGTGGCCGCTGGCTTCGTAGTGGCCATGCCCGAACATGCCGGGGACAACGCCAAAGACCCATCCACCCCGGGCCCCGAGAGTTGGAAGAAGCGCCCCGCCGAGGTTTCGCGTGCAATCGACGCTATTGCAAACGATGCCGCACTGGCACCGCAATTGCGGCTGGACAAGGTGGGCATGTACGGCATGTCCGCAGGTGGCCACACAGCCTTGAGCCTTGCAGGAGGCCGCTGGTCGCCTGCACTGTTCAAAAAACACTGTGAAGCCCACATCATGGAAGACTTTGCGACCTGCGTGGGGCGCATTACCGAACTCAAGAGCAACTTTCTCGATGGTTTGAAAAAAGCCATTGCCCTGGGCGTCATACGCCAACGGTTTGACGACGCCACATGGCAGACTCACGAGGAGCCCCGCATCGCAGCGGTGGTGTCTGGCGTACCCGCAGCATCGGACTTTGACATGGAATCCTTGTCCAAACCACGGGTGCCACTCGCACTGATCACATCGGGACTGGACCTCTGGCTGGTACCTCGATTCCACAGCGACCAGGTATTGAAAGCCTGTGCGGACCGCTGCACCGTGCTCGCCGCGCTTGCTGACGGCGGCCACGGAGCGCTGCTTTCCCCGCAACCGCCCCTGGACAGGATGCCCGCGCTGGATGTGCGATTGCTCAGCGACCCGCCCGGCTTTGACCGCAGCCAAATGCGCGATGTTGACCTGCGAATCGCCCGCTATTTCGAGCAACATCTGCAGCCCCTGCTGCGCCCGCAGTAGTTCAAAAGCAACCCACGGCCAGTACAACAGCCTGCGAGACACGATCTTGCCCATCAGCTGGCCTGTACCCCAGCCTAGAATCACGATCACTCCACCATGCCCGCACCCATGATCCCCGAAGACATCGAACAACTGGCCCGCCGACGCGCCGGAGCCAAGCTGGGCTGGTACGCGCACGCAGCGGCATTCACCGTGGTCAACCTCGTGATCTTCGGCATGTCGCGCTACGGGTTTGGTGACCGCCCCTGGTCGGTCTACCCCCTGATGGGCTGGGGGCTGGGGCTGGCCTTGCACGGCATCTCGGTGTTTGTGCTGGGCACGGGCAGCGGGCTGCGTGAACGCATGGTGCAAAAAGAGCGTGAGCGGCTGCAGCGCGAACAAGAACGCAACAGCCGCTAACCCCCGCACAAGGCTACCCCGCCATGACCATCGACTGGTTCGACAAGCTGCGGCGCCTGCTGCAAACCATGGCGTTCTGCCTGACCATCTCCGCCATCCAATATGCCTTTCAGCCCGAAAAAGCCTACGACATTCCAGCCCGCTACTCGCTGTGTATCGGCGTGCTGACCTGGGCAATAGTGGATTTCGGGCGGCACCTGTTTCCCTCCAGCGAGGAGACCGGCTGGCCTGCCGGCCTGGCAGGCGTGGCGTTGCCCGTGGCGGGCATCGTGTTGGGCTACCTGGGTGGAACGCTTCTGGCCGACTGGTGGTGCGGGTACTCGTCATGGGGAGAAAAGGGGCGCGCGCAGCTGCGCATCTCCATCGGCATCACGGTGCTGGCGGGCTTTGCCGCCGTCTACTACTTCTACAGCAACGGAAAGAGCGCATGGCTGCAGGCCAAGGTGAACGAGGTGCGCAGCCAGGCCAGCGAAGCCCAGCTCAAGCTGCTGGAAACCCAGCTCGAACCCCACATGCTGTTCAACACCCTGGCCAACCTGCGGGTGCTCATCGGCACCGACCCACCGCGCGCGCAGGAGATGCTGGACCGCATGATTGCCTACCTGCGCGCCACGCTCAGCGCATCGCGCAGCACTCAGCACCCGCTGTCCAACGAGTTCGACCGCCTGCGCGACTACCTGGAACTGATGGCAGTCCGCATGGGCCCGCGTATGGCTTACACGCTGGACCTGCCCGAGACACTGCGCGATGTGCCTGTGCCCCCGCTGCTGCTGCAACCCCTGGTGGAGAACGCCATCCGCCACGGCCTGGAACCCCAGGTGGAAGGCGGCCACATCACCGTGCGCGCCAGCACCCGCCCGGAGCCCGGCGGCCCGATGCTGGTGATCGAAGTCAACGACACTGGCGCTGGACTGCCCGACACGCTGCCCACCCCGGGCCCTGGCCAGAGTTTTGGCCTGACCCAGGTGCGGGAGCGCCTGGCCACCCTGCACGGGCCCGCAGGCACTCTCAATTTGATAGCTGCTAGCGCAGGTGGTACAAGCGCTAGCGTCATTTTTCCTTTGCAATCCACTGCCAAGCCATGAACACGCCCGTACCCCGCGCCCTGATAGCCGAGGACGAACACCTGCTGGCCGCCGCGCTGCAGCAGGAGCTGGCCCGCGCCTGGCCCGCGCTGCAGATTGCCGCTACCGTGGGCGACGGCCTGTCGGCCGTCAAGCAGACCCTGGCCCTGCTGCCCGACGTGCTGTTCTTCGACATCCGCATGCCGGGCCAGAGTGGCCTGGACGCCGCCGCAGAGCTGGCCGACGCCTGGCCTGCCGAACGACCCTTCCCAGCACTGGTGTTCGTGACCGCCTACGACCAATACGCCGTGCAGGCGTTTGAAGCGCAGGCCGTGGACTACCTGCTCAAGCCCGTGCAGCCAGCCAGGCTGCAAAAAACAGTGCAAAAACTGCAGCTAGCGCTTACCAATAAAGCGCAACCAGCTATCAATTTAGAAGCAACCATGGCCCAACTGCGCCATCTGCTGGCAGCGCCTGGTATCGCATCACCACCGACATCTACGCCCACATCACCACCCGCCGCCGCACCGGGCAACACAGCACCCCTCACCCTGATCCAGGCCAGCAGCGGCAGCCAGATCCACATGGTGCCGGTGGCCGATGTGCTGTACTTTGAAGCGGCCGACAAATACGTGCGGGTGCTGACTGCGGCGCGGGAGTATCTGATCCGCACCCCCCTCAAGGAGCTGACGGCCCAGCTCGATGCCCAGGTGTTCTGGCAAATCCACCGCAGCACCCTGGTGCGCGCCAGCGCCATCACCACCGTGACGCGCGACGAGGCAGGCAAGCTGCACCTGGAGCTGGCAGGCCGGGCCGAAAAGCTGCCGGTCAGCCGCCTCTACGCCCACCTTTTCAAGGCCATGTAGTCGGTCGGCCCACCAGGTCGACCACGGCGCCCCACGGCACGCCCGGCAGCGCTTCGTAGTGCGCCACCACCACCAGGCGCCCAGGCTGGTCGGCCACCTGCGCAAGGGCACGGCCCAGGTAGGCGACCGATGGCTTGTCGAGCCCGCTCACCGGCTCGTCGATCAGTGTCAGAGGCGCGCCCGAGGCCAGCGCCCCCGCCATGAGCACCTTGCGCTTGCTGCCGGTGGACAGCGCGTAGAACGGCTTGGCCAGATGCTCGTGCAGCGTGAACCCGTCCAGATGCGCGGTGAGCGCTGGGGCATCCCACAGCGGGTAACGGGCAGGCAGGCTGTCGAGCCAGCCACGGGCAGTGAGCGGGTCCAGTTCGCCAGAACGGGCGTCGGCCCAGAAGACCCTCTGTGCGTAGGCCGCGGGGTCATCACGCTGGCCGACACCCTGCAATGCGATGCGCCCAGCCTGGGGCGAAAGCTCGCCCGCCAGCAAGCGCAGCAGCGTGGTCTTGCCACTGCTCTCGTCGCCACGCACCAGCGCCACGCCTGCCGTCAGCGCCACCGACCACTGGTTCAGCACTGGGCACTCAGGGTAAGAAAAACACAGGCCATCCACCTGCAGCACCACGTTCTCAGACATCCTGCTCCCTTGGGTTGTTGGCGCAGGCTATTGCGCCAGGGCCTGCGCCGGTCGAAGATTCTAGGAGCAAGCCAAACTGCAGCGGCACCGCCGGGTAAGCTCTGCGGACAAGCCTCCTTTGAGCCTCCTTTGAGCCACCTATTCCCCTGCAGAACATGACGCTGAACTATCTGGATTTCGACTACAGCGAGGACGCCGACGGTGTGGGCACCCTGGATGCCATGGCCAGCGCGTCGCCCGCACAGGTGCCCGCATTGCACGCCGAGATCGTCGCCGTGCTGGCATGGGCCCACCAGCACTGGCCTGGTGCCTGTGGCCCAGTGGAAGAAGGGGGCGAGTGGCACTACGACCTGCAAGGCGTGCAGGAAGTCAGCACACCGCTGACCCTGGCACTGGATGACGCCACCCTGCAATTGCGGGTGGCAGCAGGCAGCCCCGCTCCAGCCCGCACCACCGTCACGTTGACCCTCAGCGGCAGTGCCGCCTTTTGTGGCGCATTGCGCGATGCCTTTGGGATCGACTAAGCCTCTTCGTCTCCAAAGCTTTCCAGGGTTAACCCCCATTACCCACAAAAGCCCCACGTTGCAAACAGGTTAGGGCGTTGGCGCGCGCCTCCCCTCCTGACAACGTTACAGTTGCGACTCCTCAGTTCAACCCAAGACCGGAGAGTTTATGCTGTCACGCCGTCACTTCCTGGGCGCAAGCCTGGCCACCACCGTTTACGCAGCGGGCTCGTTTGTCCCTGTATGGGCCCAGAACGCACCCAACTTCGGAACCCCCACCCTCCCTACCCCCAGCTTTCGCCGCATGAAGGTGGGCGATGTGGAAGTGATTGCGCTCAACGATGGCATCACGCGCCGCCCGCTGGGCGAAGAGTTTGTGAAAAACGCCCCTCTGGCCGAGGTGAAGGCCCTGCTCGCATCCCAGGGCCTGCCCACGGACTACATTGACGTGCCCTACACGCCCTTCCTTGTGGTGGCCGGTGCGCGCAAGATCCTCATCGACTCTGGCCTGGGCGAGTTTGGCGGCGCCACCACGGGCAAACTGCTCGACAGCCTGCGCGCTGCGGGCATGCAGGCAGCCGATGTGGACACCGTGCTCATCAGCCACTACCACGGCGACCACATCAACGGCATCCGCAACAAGGCGGGTGAACTGGTCTTCCCCAAGGCCAAGGTGATGGTGCCTGCCGCAGAGCATGCGTTCTGGATGGACGACGCCCGCATGGCCGCAGCGCCTGCAGGCATGAAAGGCGCCTTTGAGAACGTGCGCCGCACCTTCGCCACCATGCCTGCCGACACACTGGTGCAGTTTGCGGCCGATGCGGAAGTGGCTCCGGGTATCAAGTCGGTGGCCGCCTACGGCCATACGCCCGGCCACACGCTGTTTGAGCTGACCTCCTCGGGCCAGAAGTTCTTCTATGTGGCAGACCTGACCAATGTGCCCGCGCTTTTTGCGCGCAACCCCGACTGGGCTGTGGCCTTTGACATGGATGCCGAGGCCGCACGCAAGGTGCGGCGCGATGTGTTCCAGCGCATCACCGCCAGCAACGCCATGCTGGGCGGCTTCCACTTCCCGTTCCCGGCCTTTGGCCGCATGGCAGCTTCGGGCAATGGGTATGCCTTCCAGCCTGCCGCCTGAACCGCGCGTTGCACGCCGAGCGGTGCTGGGCGCCGGGCTGGCCTGGGCCAGCCTGCGCAGCTGGGCAGCGCAAGATCCGGGCGCCGAAGCACTGCTGCGCAAGGGCGGGGTGGTGGCAGCCTTCCGCCACGCGCTGGCCCCTGGCACGTTCGACCCCCCTGGGTTCCGCCTGGGCGACTGCAGCACCCAGCGCAACCTGAGCGACGAAGGCCGAACCCAGGCTCGCAGCATAGGCACCTGGTTTCAGCATCGACAACTCCAGCCAGGCAAAGTCTTGTCGAGCCCTTGGTGCCGCTGCGTGGACAGCGCGACGCTTGCGTTTGGCGCGCCAGAGGTCTGGGCAGCGCTCGGGTCGCCCCACGGCCAACCAGAGACGACGGGCGCAGCCCATTTGAAAGAACTGCGTGCAGCACTTTCTGCAGCTTCTTCCCGATCGGGTCGCTTCGAGGTGTGGTTCACCCACATGTTTGTGCTCGCCGATCTGGCAAACGCCAACACCAGCTCTGGGGAAGCACTGATCCTGCGTGCCGATCACCATGGCAAGGCGGAGGTGCTGGCGCGCCTGGCCATACCCGCTTGACGCGCCAGCACGCTGACGCGACAAACAGGTAGCAGGCGTGCACGGCATCGGGCCTTGCGCCTACAGCCTGCGTGGGGCCAAGGGCTATGCTCAAGCCACGCTGCTGTGCCGGATGCCCCGGCACACGGCGTATGAAAGACACGCCCGTGGCACACACACCAAGCCCTCTCCCGCAGTCGAACACTGGCCGATCTGACAACTGGCCGGCTCTCAACCCGGCACCCTACCCCGCCCAGCCGGTCATGGCCCTCTCTGCAGCCCAGCCAAGCCACGACACGGTGCGGATGGAGTTGCAGATTGACCTGAGCTACGAGGTGGACCAGCACGGTGCCGACTTTGTCTTCAACATCCACGCAGCGCAAACCCCGAGCCAGTCGGTAAGTGCGGAGCAACTGGTTATCAACCAGCCCATCGCCCGCCATATCTACACCGACCCGGCCACGGGCAACCGCTATCTGCGTCTGCACGGCGAGCCCGGCACGCTGGAGCTGTCGTACACGGCCACCGTCGATATCCACCACTATCGCAGCGACCCCGGGCAATTGGCAGAAGTGCCTGTGCGGCGCCTGCCGCAAGAGGTGATGGGCTATATCTACCCCAGCCGGTATTGCCAGTCAGACCGGCTGCTGCGCCTGGCGACCAATGAGTTCGGCGCACTGTGGCAAGGGCACAGCCGCGTGCAGGCGATCTGTGACTGGGTGCAACGCCACGTAGCCTTTGCATCCAACACCTCCAACTCCAACACCTCTGCGGTGGACACGCTGGTGGAGCAGGTGGGCGTGTGCCGCGACTTCGCCCACCTCATGATTGCCCTGTGCCGCGCCATCAACATCCCTGCCCGCTTCACCACCGGAACCGACTATGGCGCCGACCCGGCCCTCGGCCCCCCCGACTTTCACGCCTATGTGGAGGTGTACCTGGGCGACCGCTGGTACATCTTTGACCCGTCCGGCACGGCGATTCCCATGGGTCTGCTGCGCTTTGGCGTGGGGCGGGATGCTGCCGATGTGGCCTTTGCCACCATCTTTGGCGGCGTGTGGGCCAAGCCCCCCGTCATACGCACCATGGCCATTGAGGATGCTGCGCGGGGTTTTGAACTGCCCCGGCATGGCACACAGGCGCTGTCCACCGACCATGGCGCTGGTGTGGCGGCGGGTGTGGTCGCAGGTTTTGTGGCCGCCTGAGCACCCACAAAAAGCCCGCCAAACACCTTTCAGAGCCCGGCAACCCGGCTGTGGCCTAAAATCCTGTTTTTTTCACCAACTCAGAGACCTACCATGGGCAACAAGATCGTCACCGAAGCAGACCGCAAGCGCACCCCCCGCCCAACGCCCCTGCCCGGCTACACCCTGGCCACCCCCGGCCGTGGCCAGCGCGTGAGCCTGGAACGCGGTGTGGCAACCCGCAGCAAGAAGAACCCTGGCAAGCGCTCCAAGAAGGGCGGCTGATCGCCAGATCGCCCCAGGCCGACTGCGGTTGGTTCTTTGCAAAAAAGCCCTCGCCAGAGGGCTTTTTGCTTTCCGGGCCCTCCGCACCGCGCCACCAGCGGCCCCACAAGGCTGCAGCGAACTCCACCAACCTGCTCCAGAATCCACCCATGATCACCGTCCACCACCTCGAAACCTCGCGCTCGCAGCGCGTTCTCTGGCTGCTCGAAGAACTGGGTATTCCCTACGAGCTGAAAATCTACCAGCGCGACAAGGCCACCAAGCTGGCCCCTCCCGAACTCAAGAAAATCCACCCTCTGGGCAAATCGCCGGTGATCACCGATGGCAACGAAGTGATTGCAGAGTCGGGCGCGATCATCGAATACCTGGTGGAAACCTACGGCAGCCAGGCGAGCGGCGACCTAGCCCACCTGCAACCCGCACCGCGCACGCCCGAGTACCGCCAGTGCCGCTTCTGGATGCACTACGCCGAGGGCTCGCTCATGAACTGGCTGGTGATGAAGTTGGTGTTCATGACCATCCCCACCCAGCCCATGCCTTTCTTCGTCAAGCCCATCGCCAAGGCACTGTGCAGCACGGTGCAGGAGAAATTGATCGACCCCAATGTGAACACTGCGCTCGACTTCATGGAGCAGCACCTGGCCGCGCACCGCTGGTTTGCGGGCGAGCACCTCACCATGGCAGATTTTCAGATGAGCTTTGCGGTGGAAGCCGCCCTGTCGCGCACCAGCAAGGCCAGCGCCTGCCCGCACCTGCAAGCGTACCAACGGCGCATGGAGGCCCGCCCCGCGTACCAGCGCGGCATTGCCAAGGGCGGCCCGGTGGTGATGTCCGCCTGAACGCAGACAGGATCAAAAGAGATGCAGGATCGCATCGCCACCTACTCGGTACTTTTTGTGTGCATGGGAAATATCTGCCGCAGCCCCACGGCCCACGGCGTGTTCCGGTACAAGGTGATTCACAGCGGATTGGCCAGCCAGGTGCGTGTGGACTCGGCAGGAACCCACAACTACCACCCCGGCGACGCGCCAGACGACCGCACGCAGCGCCATGCAGCGCGGCGGGGCTATGACCTGTCGGACCTGCGCGCACGGCAAATGCTTGCCCATGACTTTGAACGCCATGATCTGGTTCTGGCGATGGACTGGGACAACCTGGCATTGGCGCAAGACCTTTGCCCACCCGAACACGCCCGCAAGTTGCGCCGCATGACCGAGTTCTGCCAACGGTTCGACAGCCCCGTGGTCCCCGACCCGTACTACGGCGGGGCTGCTGGTTTTGAGGAGGTGCTGGACCTGGTGGAAGACGCCTGTGATGGCCTGCTGCACCATGTGCGGCAGCAGTTGCAGCTCAGGTCCAAGCCGCTCTAGTGCTGTGTTTCATGCTGGAAGGCACCAATAAAAAGGATGGATTGTTGGCACTGGCAAGGCGCAAGCCGGAGCGATACCGGGTGTATCGCGAGGATTTGCAACGCTGCCAGAGGCGAAAAGACGCCTTTTTATGTGCCAGATAGCGTGAAACACTGCACTGGCACTAGGCTGCGCCCACCCCGCACACCGGCGCGCCAGGGTCGTTGTGCGCCAGCTCCCGGTCATTCTTGGCCTGGGCGACTTCCATGTCGCGCGGCAGGGTGACACCGTTTTTGACGGCCAGAATTTCGGCCATCACGCTCACCGCAATCTCGGGCGGTGTCTTGCTGCCGATGTAGATGCCAATCGGCCCGCGCAGGCGTGCCAGGCTCGCCTCAGTCTGGTCGAAGTGCTCGATCATGCGGGCGCGGCGTGCCTCGTTGTTACGCCGTGAGCCTATGCCGCCCACATAAAACGCATCGGTGTTCAGCGCCTCCAGCAGCGCCAGGTCATCGAGCTTGGGGTCGTGCGTGAGGGCCACCACGCAACTGCGCCGGTCGGGCTTGAAGGCCAGCACCACATCGTCGGGCATGTCGCTCACCACCGTGGCAGCGGGCACGTTCCAGCTGCCCCGGTATTCTTCGCGCGGATCGCACACCGTCACCGCAAACCCGTTGAACAGCGCCATGGTCGCAAGATACTCCGCCAGCTGGCCCGCGCCAATCAGCAGCATGCGGTACTCGGGGCCAAAGGTGTTGGTGAGCTGTTCAGCATCCACCACCAGCTCGGTGGGCGCTACCGCAGCCGATAGCGTGACCGCGCCATCAACCAAGCGCACGCTGCGCTGCATCAGGCGCCCGGCCTCCAGCGCCGTGATCAGTGTTGCCAGGCTGACGGGGTCCGGGTCGTACTCCAGCAGCAGCTCCAGCGTGCCGCCACAGGGCAAGCCGAAGCGGTGCGCCTCGTCTGCGGTGACGCCGTATTTCACAAACGTCGGCGGGCCACCGGGAATGCGGCGATCCTTGTCTCCGACCGTATTCGCCGTAGGCGCGCCCTGCGCGTAGGCCTGCGTATGGCGGTCAATCAGATCGTCCTCAATGCACCCGCCCGACACAGACCCCACCACCGAGCCGTCTTCGCACAGCGCCATGATGGAGCCCACCGGCCGGGGCGAAGAGCCCCACGTGCGCACCACCGTCGCCAGCAGCGCCCGCCGCCCGGCGGCCCGCCAGCCCTGCAGCGTGCGCAACACCATCACATCCAGGTTTTCCATCGTTTCAACACCCATTCGTTTGCACTGCTCCGAACCTCCCTGTGCTCCCACGTCCCAACCCCGCGAAATGGGCGCAAACCCATGCCAGCGCCACCGTGGATCCGGCTTCGCCGGTCCACCGGAGGCGTCCCCCTCAGGGGGATGACGCGAAGCGGCTCAGGGGGAGCCCAATGCCCGGCTCAGGGGGGGTTGATCAGCCAGGCTACCAGCACCAGCGCCGCAGCGCCCACCACCCACACCCAAACTGGAATGCCGCTGGGAGGCATGTCCGCTCCAGCCGACGCCGCCAGCGCCCCAGGCTCAGCAGGCACGTCGGACGATGGCGCACCGTCGTCTACCGGCGCGCGCGGATGGCGGCTTTGCATTTCGTTGTCAAAGCGCTTGAAAAAATCCTCCGCCATGCTCTTGGCCGCGCCGTCGATGAGCCGCTGTCCCAGCTGCGCGATCTTGCCCCCCACCGTGGCATGTACGGTGTAGTGCAGCTCGCAGCTTTCCTGCCCAGCGGCATCGGCGGGCAAGGGCAACAATTTGACCTGCGCATTGCCCTTGCCAAAGCCCGCCACACCCCCCGATCCGTCGAAGGCAATGGTGTAGCTCTCGGGCGGCACGATGTCCGACAGCGTGATCTTGCCCGCAAACTTGGCCGACACGGGGCCGATCTTGAGTGCCATGGCGACCGCATATTGGTTGTCACCGGTCGCCTCGACCTTGTCGCAGCCGGGGATGCACAGCTTGAGCACCTCAGGGTCGTTGAGCGCCGCCCAGGCCTGCTGCTGGCTCACGGCAAGGGTGCGGCTGGCTTGCATTTCCATGGTGGGTTCCTTGTGTTGTCGGGTGTTGTCGGGTGGTTTCTGAAATCGGTCATTGCCGCAGCACGGCCGCCAGGCTGGCTGCCAGATCCTGCAGGCGGCTCAGGTTGTGCACGGCCACCATGCCGTGGGCCTGGCGGTGCAACTCGGCGGCGCCGCGTGCCGTGGGCGCATAGCCTTCAAATCGCAGCAGCGGGTTGAGCCACAGCAGGCGGCCGCAGTGGCGCCGCAGCCAGCCCAGTTCTTGCGCCAGCACCTCGGGCGTGCCCGTGTCCAGCCCGTCGCTGATCAGCAGCACCAGCGTGCGCCGCCCCACCAGCCGCCGGGCATGCTGCAGGCGCAGCTGGGCCAGGCTGTCGCCCATGCGTGTGCCACCGGCAAAGTCGCTGATGGCATGGCTGCTCACCTGCAGCATCGCGTCGGTGTCGGCCAGGCGAAAGGCGGGCGTGAGGTCGGTCAGCCCGGTACCAAATGCAAACACATCGCGGCGCACTGCCCCACCCAAAGCCCCGGTGTGGTGCGGTGCGGTGGCAGCGTGCAAAAACGCCAGCAGCAGCCGCGCATAGCGCTCCATGGAGCCGGACACATCCACCAACACCAGCAGTGGCAAGGGTTGCTGGCGCCGTTGCAGTAGCGGGATGCGCAGCACCTCGCCCCCGTTGCGCGCCGCGTGGTGCATGGCGCCCGGCCAGTGCGGGCGGCTGCCGCGCGCGCCGGGGCGGGTGCGGCGGGCGGCGTAGCGCGGCAGGGGCAAGGGCACATCTCGCGCCAGGCGTTCCACCAGCAGGTATTCGCTGGCCGAGAGCTGGTTGAAGTCCGCGTGCCGCAAGCGCTGCAGGTCGCTGGCCGTCATGGCGGCGTCGAAATCGATCTTGTCCTCCTCACGCGGAGGGGGGGCATTGCGGGCCGCACGCACGGGGGCCAGCGCTTCGCTCACACGCGGGCGGCGCTTGGCGGGTTCGGCCTTGGATTCGGCACTGGGCAGCATCTGCGCCAGCAGCTTCTGGGCGATGTCGGGGTTGCGAAAGTAGGCGTCGAACAGCTCGCGGAAGACCAGGCGGTCTTGCTCGCGGCTGACCAGCACAGCCTCCAGCGCGGCGCAAAAGTCATCACGCTGCAGGCCCACCAGCATCACGGCCTGCTGGGCCAGCGCCATGCGGGCGGCGTCCACCCGCACACCGGCGCGGCGCAAGGTGCGGCCAAAGCCGCTCAGGTTGTCGGCCAGCTTGCCGGTGCGGGCGTCGCCCAGTTGGGAGATCGTCATGCCCTCATCCATGGCGCGCGCCTTCACGCATCCGTGTCCATGGGCTGCAGCAACTGCACCGCCATGTCGCGTGTGAGCGCTGCAACATCCTCGCGCTGCTTGAACAAGATGCCCGCCGTGTCCGACACCACTTCCGGGTCCACCACGATGGTGTCGAGCGCCACCAGTGCCTTGGCCCACTCCACGCTCTCGGCTATGCCCGGCGCGCGCTGAAACGCGTTGGCAAACGGCTGGCTGCGCAGGCGGCCCACGAAATCTGCCACCTGCTGCGCCAGCGCCTCACTCGCACCGGGCACCTGGGCGCGCACGATGGCCAGTTCGCGCTCGCGCTCGGGGTAGTCCAGCCAGTGGTACAGGCAGCGGCGTTTGACAGCATCGTGCAGGTCGCGCGTGCGGTTGCTGGTGAGAATAGTCACCGGCGTGGCCGTGGCGCGCACGGTGCCGATCTCGGGGATGCTGACCTGGTACTCGCCCAGGTATTCGAGCAGGAAAGCCTCAAAGGGCTCGTCGGCACGGTCCACCTCGTCAATCAACAACACAGCGCCGGGCGCAGGCGCCTGCAGCGCCTGCAGCAAGGGGCGGCGGATGAGGTAGCGGTCTTGATAGACCTCGCGCTCCACCTGCGCCATGTCGGCACTGCCTTGGCCTTCTGCTGCCCGCATGTGCAAGAGCTGGGCGGCATAGTTCCATTCGTACAGCGCCTCGCGCTGCTCCAGGCCGTCGTAGCACTGCAAGCGGATGAGGCTGCGCGCAAGCACTTCCGAAAGGGCTTTGGCCAGCGCGGTCTTGCCCACGCCGGGCTCGCCCTCCAGCAGCAATGGCCGCTGCAGCTTGAGCGCCAGAAACACGGCCGTGGCCAGCCGCCGGTCGGCAAAGTAGCCCACGCTTTGCAGGGCTTGTACCAGGGCATCCACAGAGGCTGGTGAACTCATTGCTTCTCTTTTGATAGCTGCCTGCGCTTGATAGATAAGCGCTAGAGGCCGATTTCACTCAAACTTTAATAGAGCCAGCAGGCCGTAGAAACTGGCGCGGCCCAAATCAGTGACCGCCGCGCAAGGGCCGCCCCGCCGCGCTGGCGGTGTCCCCCTTCCCGAATGGCATCGCCATTCGAGAGAAGGGGGAAGGCGCGAAGCGACTCAGGGGGTTGCCATCATTTTCTCCACCGCCCGCTGCGTCTGCACGCTGATGAGGTTGGCGCGGTAGGCGGCACTCGCGTGGATGTCGCTATTGAGGTCGCTGGCGTCAATCTGCACGGCAGCGGCGGCTTGTGGGGTGAAGCTCTGGTTCAGCGCTGCCTCCAGCCCCACATGCCGGAACACGCTGCTGGCCGCACCGGTGATGGCCACGCGCACACCACCCTCGGTCTGCGCCACAAACACGCCCACCAGCGAGAAGCGCGATGCTGCCTGCTTGAACTTGAGGTAGGCCGCGCGCTTCGGGACGGGAAAGCGGATGGCGGTGATGATCTCGCCCTCTTCCAGCGCCGTGGTGTACATGCCCACAAAGAAATCATCGGCCTTGATTTCGCGCTGGTTGGTGATGACCGTGGCGCCCAAGCCCAGCACCGCGCTGGGGTAGCAGGCCGCAGGGTCGTTGTTGGCCACCGAGCCACCCAACGTGCCACGCGCCCGCACCTGGCGGTCGCCAATGTGCGCGGCCAAATCGGCGAGGGCCGGGATGGCGGCTTTCACGTCGGCACTGCTGGCCACGTCCATATGGCGCGTCATGGCGCCAATGACCAGCGCATTGCCCTCGCGGCGGATGCCTGCCAGCTCGGGAATGCTGTTCAGGTCCACGATCTTCTCGGGGTTGGCCAAGCGCAGGCGCATCGACGGTAGCAGGCTCTGCCCGCCTGCCAACAACTTGCCGCCCTGAGCGATGAGCTGTGCTGCGGCAGCGGTGGAGGAAGGATTTTCAAAGGTGAATGCGTACATATTGAACTCCTGTCAATTTTCAAGCTGCGCCCGCAAACGGTCACAACCGGAGAAAAGCGCGCGGCGAAGGCCAGCGGCCGCCGCGCAAGGGCCGCCCCGCCGCGCTGGCGGCGTCCCCCTGGAGGGGGAAGACGCGAAGCGACTCAGGGGGTGCTTCATGTTCTGGCGTTTTGAATCGCTTCCCACACGCGGTGTGGCGATGCGGGCATGTCGAACTCTTTGACGCCCAGCGGGTGCAGCGCGTCGAGCACGGCGTTGATCACCGCCGGTGGCGAGCCGATGGCCCCCGCCTCGCCGCAGCCCTTGGTGCCCAAGGGGTTGTGGGTGCAAGGGGTGCACACATGGCCCAGCTTGAACTCGGGGAAGTCGTCGGCGCGCGGCATGGCGTAGTCCATGAAGCTGCCGGTGAGCAGCTGGCCCGTCTCGCGGTCGTACACGCAGTTTTCCATCAGCGCCTGGCCGATGCCCTGCACCAGGCCGCCGTGCACCTGGCCCTCCACGATCATGGGGTTGATGATGGTGCCGAAGTCGTCCACGGCAGTGAACTTGTCCACCCGCGTGGCGCCCGTGGCCGGGTCCACCTCCACCTCGCAGATGTAGGTGCCTGCGGGGAAGGTGAAGTTGGTCGGGTCGTAGAACGCGGTTTCGTTCAGACCCGGCTCCAGCTTGTCGAGCGGGTAGTTGTGCGGCACGTAGGCCGTGAGCGCTACCTGCCCGAACGGGATCTTCTTGTCCGTGCCGCGCACGGTGAACTCGCCGCCGCTGAAGTCGATGTCGGCGTCGCTGGCCTCCATCAAATGCGCAGCGATTTTCTTGGCCTTGGCCTCGATCTTGTCCAGCGCCTTCATGATGGCCGCGCCACCCACGCTGATGGAGCGCGAGCCATACGTGCCCATGCCAAACGGCACGCGGCCGGTGTCGCCGTGCACGATGTCCACGTTCTCCACCGGTAGCCCCAAGCGCGCGGCCACCACCTGCGCAAAGGTGGTCTCGTGCCCCTGGCCGTGGCTGTGCGAGCCGGTGAACACCGTCACGCTGCCCGTGGGGTGCACGCGCACCTCGCCACATTCAAACAGGCCCGCCCGCGCACCCAGGGCCCCTGCGATGTTGGACGGCGCAATGCCGCAGGCCTCGATGTAGCTGCTGTAGCCGATGCCACGCTTCAAGCCCTTGGCCTCGCTGGCCGCCTTGCGCGCCGCAAAGCCCGCCACATCGGCCAGCTGCTGCGCTTGCGTCATGCAGGCGTGGTAATCACCCACGTCGTACTGCAGCGCCACGGGCGTCTGGTAGGGCCAACTGGTGATGAAGTTGCGCTTGCGGATTTCGTCCTGGCCCAGGCCCATCTCCCAGCCGCAGCGCGACACCAGCCGCTCCAGCAGGTAGGTGGCCTCGGGCCGCCCAGCGCCCCGGTAGGCATCGACCGGCGCGGTGTTGGTGAACCAGGCATCCACCTCCACGTAGATCTGTGGCGTGGTGTACTGCCCGGCCAGCAGCGTGGCGTACAGGATGGTGGGCACAGCGCTGGCAAAGGTGCTGAGGTAGGCGCCCATGTTGGCGTCGGTGTGCACGCGCATCGCCAAAAACTTGCCGTCCTTGTCCATCGCCATTTCGGCGTGGCTCACATGGTCACGGCCATGCGCGTCCGACACAAAAGACTCACTGCGATCAGCCACCCACTTGATGTTGCGGTTGAGCTTCTTGGCCGCCCAGGTCAGGCACACGTCCTCGGCGTACAGAAAGATCTTGGAGCCAAAGCCGCCGCCCACGTCGGGCGCAATCACGCGCACCTTGTGCTCGGGCAGCCCCATGACAAAGGCGGTCATCAGCAGGCGCTCGACGTGCGGGTTCTGGTTGCTGACATACAACGTGTATTCGTCGTTGGCGCGGCTGTACGAGCCAATGGCGGCACGCGGCTCCATGGCGTTGGGGATGAGGCGGTTGTTGACCAGGTCCAGCTTCGTCACATGCGCGGCGTTGGCAAACGCGGCGTCCACCCCGCCTTTGTCGCCAATGGCCCACTTATAGCAGTGGTTGTCGGGCGCGGCATCGTGCAGGCCTGCGCCCGCCACGGTGCCTGCGGCGGCATCGGCCACATTGACCACGGCGGGCAGCATGTCGTAGTCCACCTCCACCAGCTCGGCGGCATCACGCGCCTGCTGCTGCGTCAGCGCCACGACGATGGCCACATGGTCGCCCACATAGCGCACCTTGCCCTGGGCCAGGATGGGGTGCGGCGGCTCCTTCATGGGCTGGCCGTCGGTGCTGGTGATGAGCCAGCCGCAAGGCAGGCCATTGATGTTGTCGGCCGCCACATCGGCGCCGGTGAACACGCCCAGCACGCCCGGCGCGGCCTTGGCCGCGTCCACATTGATGCTGTTGATCTTGGCGTGGGCGTGCGGCGAACGCACGAACACCGCGTGGCTTTGCGCAGCCAGCACCACATCGTCGGTGTACTGGCCTGCGCCGGTCAGGAAGCGGTAGTCTTCCTTGCGCTTGATCGATTCGCCGATGTGCGGCAGCTTGGAAAAGTCGGATGCACCCATGGTTCTTCTCCTGTGTAGTTACGCTGAAGCCATGGCCTTTTGGCCGACCTGCACTGCGCGCACGATGTTCTGGTAGCCCGTGCAGCGGCAGATGTTCCCTTCGAGCAGCTCGCGGATTTCGCCCTCGCTGGCGTTGGGATGGTTCTTGCACAGGTCCACTGCGCTCATCACCATGCCGGGGGTGCAGAAGCCGCACTGCAGTCCGTGGCATTCCTTGAACGCGGCCTGCATGGGGTGCATGGTGCCGTCGGGGGCGGCCATGCCTTCGATGGTGGTTACCTCGGCCCCCTGGGCCTGCACGGCCAGCATGGCGCAGGATTTGACGGCTCGGCCATTCACGTGCACCGTGCACGCGCCGCACTGGCTGGTGTCGCAGCCCACGTGGGTGCCGGTAAGCTGCAAGTGCTCTCGCAGCGCATGGACCAGCAGGGTGTTGGGAGGGACGTCAACACTGGCAGCGCGCCCGTTGACCGTGAACTGGACTTGCATCTGGCTGTCTCCTGGAAGGGTTTTGGCTGGAATGGCAACGCACATCTTGTGCCCCGCCTTTCCCTGCATCCCTAGGGACAACCCTAGATTTCCGGCAGCCCCGGCCGGATATTCTCAAAATGAAACATGTTGCAGCGCACACCAGCGCATCATGCGCAGCTCAAGGATTCGGTTCACCATGCTGTCCTCCGCGCCCACCTCCGCCGCCCACCGCCACGCACTGATTGCACAGGCGCGCCAGAGCCTGCTGGCGGATGGCGCAGCGCCCCTGCGGGCCGAAGTGGAGCCATGGATTGCACGGTCGTGGCAACGCTGCCTGGCCCTGGGGCTCAATCCCACCCACCGGGTGGCGTTTGACGCCGTCAGCGCCCCGGCACTGCGCCACAGCCGGGAACAGAACCACCACTTGCTGCGCGCAGCAGGGCCCGTGCTGCAGCAGCTCACCCGCGCCATCGCGGGCATGCACTACTTCGCCATACTGACCGATGCACGCGGCGTCGTGGTCGATGTGCAAGGCCATTGCGACCGGAGCGATCCGCGCGCCAGCGCCATTGGCCGCGTGGGTATCGACCTGTCGGAAGCGGCAGTGGGCACCACCGCCATTGGCGCGGCGCTGGCCGAACTGCAGCCCGTATGGCTGCACCGGGGCGAGCATTTCTTTGACGACAACAGCAGCTACAGCTGTGCCGGCGCACCGCTGTTCGACCCGCAAGGCCAGTGCATGGGCATGCTGGATCTGACCGGCGTCGATGTGCCCGAGCGGCCCGAGCTGCGCCACCTGGTGGCCCGGTCAGCCCGCGCCATGGAAGACGCCCTGCTGCTGCAGCTACCCCATGCCCTGCTGCTGCGCCTGAACTGGCCCGGTGGCCCGCTGGGCAGCGAGGGCGACGGCCTGCTGACGCTGGACAGCGATGGGTTTGTGGTGGGCACCAACAGCATGGCCCGCCAGCTCGTGCCGCAGCCGCTGCGCACCCCGAGTGCGCCCACCCATGCCAGCGAATTGCTGGCCATGCCGTGGGCCATGCTGTTCGATGCCGCCCGGCGGCACACTGCCCATCCGATGGATGTGCCCCTGTGGTCGGGCCTGCGCCTGCACGCCCTGGCGCAATTGCCCGAACACACGTGTGGTGCCAGTCACCCCGCTGCCGCACCGGCGGCGCTGACTGGTGTGCACTCGGCGACGGCACCGCTGCGCGAGGCTGAGACCGCACTGATCCGCCGGGCCGTGCAAGACGCCCGTGGCAACGTGGCAGAGGCCGCCCGGGTGCTGGGCATCAGCCGCGCCACCGTGTACCGCAAGCTGGGGCACCCCAAGGGGATATGACCCCCGCATCTGTCACACCTTTCGCATCCGTCAGATCCGTCACATCTGTCGATAGCGCACCGCAAAGATCTGAACAGAATTGGCACCTCGCGCTTATCCAATAAGCGCTATAAGCTATAAAAAACATAGCAAATCTCTCACTGCAGGCCGGGCATCAGACCTCGGCCAGCGCCAGCACCACGGCGTTGTCCTCCACCACTAGCACGACCGGGCTTCCAGCCCGCAGGCCGCTGCCCGGGGCGGCAAAACCCACCATCTGCAAGCCGCCCGGCAGTTGGGCAGACACCTCATCGCCCGACTCGCCCCGCACCACGCGCGTGGCTTTTGCGGACAAGCGGTGGGTACCGGGTGCATCGGCGACCGCAGACCTGGCCCCCGTCGCCAATGCCCAACGCCCGCCCCGCTCCACACGCACCGCCGTGGCCTTGCACAGCGCCTGAACAACCAGCCCCGGTGCCAGGCCCAGCAGCTCTGCGCTCTCGCGGGTGATGCGTGATGCCAGTGCTGCACGCGCGCCCGTGGCGGCACCTTCGCCATCGCCGGCGGGGCCCAAGCGCAAGCGCACCTCCACGATCTGGCCCCGCACCACGAGTTCTTGCACCACACAGGGCAACTGGTTGCGCATGCTGGTGCTTACCGCCAGCCGGGCAAGCGCTGGCCCCGCGTGCGGCGTGCCCTGCCAGCGCGACAGGACCGCCCCGCGTGCCTGCGCCATGGCGTCGGCCGCAGCCAGAAGTTGGTGCCCCGCTGCGGTCAACTGCGCCCCGCCACCGCCGGCCCCGCCCACAGCACGGGCCACCAGCGGCGCACCCGCCAGATTGGTGAGCGTGTCCACAGCCTGCCATGCGGCCTTGTAGCTCACGCCCGCAACACGGGCCGCCTGCGATATGGAGCCGCAGGCGCCGATCTGGCGCAGGATGTCGATACGTTTGTCCGCGAGGGCATGGCCCAGTGCATCGGTGATGGACAGAGAAGCTGGCATGGGCTGATGATGCCTGATAGGCCCAGCATCCAACCCTGCGGCGCGGCTCCTCCGACGGCAGGGGACGCCACAAGGAAGCTTGCGTCCTGCATATACTGTCGCTATTCATCGAAAGAATAGCGCTTGGGAATAGCGCTTTGACGACAGGCCCACCATGCACCATCGCCACGCCCCAAAGACACGCCCCCTCTTGCTCGCAGGACTGGTCCTCGCAGCTTTTCACTCGGCGCGCGCTGACACCGTCGCCGTCGCTGTGGCTGCCAATTTCGCGGCACCCATGCAAAAGATCGCCGCCGCTTTTGAGGCCGACACCGGGCACAAGGCAGACCTCTCGTTCGGCGCCACCGGCAAGTTCTACGCACAAATCACCAACGGCGCCCCATTCCAGGTGCTGCTCTCAGCCGACGACACCACGCCCGCAAAGCTGGAGAGCGAGGGCAAGGCGGTTGCCAACTCGCGCTTCACCTATGCCATCGGCGCCCTGGTGCTCTGGAGCCCGCAAGCAAACACCGTGGATGCTCAGGGCAATGTGCTGAAGGTTGGCGACTTCAAGCACCTGGCCATTGCCAACCCCAAGCTGGCCCCGTATGGCGCAGCTGCGGTGCAAGTGATGGACAAACTGGGCGTGGCAGCCGCGCTGCAGCCGCGCCTCGTACAGGGCGAGAACATTGCCCAGACTTTCCAGTTTGTCTCCACCGGCAATGCGCAACTGGGTTTTGTGGCGCTGTCGCAGGTGATGACCGATGGCAAGATCCACAGAGGCTCGGCCTGGCAGGTGCCCGCCAGCCTGCACGCCCCCATCCGCCAGGACGCCGTGCTGCTCAACCCCGGCAAGGACAGCGCAGCTGCCGCTGCGCTGATCGCCTACCTGCGTGGCAGCAAGGCGCGCGCGATCATCCAGTCGCACGGCTATAGTTTCTGACGGAAGGCGACCACCACGTCCTCCTCGGGTGGCGGCGTGACCGATCTGCAACGCCTCGCTGCGCGCCCTGTGCGCCTTGGCATCTGACAATGCACCCACTTTCAACGACCTGCTACTTCCATGCCATTTTCCAGCGCTGATCTGGCAGCCATCGGCCTCACGCTGCGGCTGGCAGGGACCACCATGGTGTTGCTGCTGGTGCTGTGCACGCCGTTGGCCTGGTGGCTGGCGCACACCCCATCGCGCTGGCGCGGGCCGGTGTCGGCTGTGGTCGCGTTGCCGCTGGTGCTTCCGCCCACGGTGATCGGGTTCTACCTGCTGATTACCCTCGGGCCCAACGGCCCGCTGGGGCAATTCACCCAGTGGCTGGGGCTGGGCACACTGCCCTTTACGTTCTGGGGATTGGTGCTGGGCTCGCTCATCTATTCGCTGCCCTTTGCCGTTCAGCCGCTGCAGCATGCGTTTGAAGCCATCGGCCCGCGCCCGCTGGAGGCAGCGGCCACGCTGGGTGCGGGGCCTGTGGACCGGTTCTTCACGGTGGCGCTGCCACTGGCACGCCCCGGGTTCATCACCGCCGCCATCCTGAGCTTTGCGCACACCGTGGGCGAGTTTGGTGTGGTGCTCATGCTGGGTGGCAACATCCCCGGAGTCACGCGCGTGGTGTCGGTGCAGATTTACGACCATGTCGAGGCGCTGGAGTACACGCAGGCGCACTGGCTGGCGGGCGGCATGGTGGTGTTTTCGTTTGTGGTGCTGCTGGGGCTGAACCTCACCCGCAGCAAAGCGTCGTCGATGGTACGCTGATGGCCGCCACTCCTTCACTGGCACAGATCATCGCCCGGCTCACGCTGGTACGCGCCGGATTCACCCTGGATGTGGATCTGCAACTGCCTGGCCGTGGCGTGACCGCATTCTTCGGCCCCTCGGGCTGCGGCAAGACCACCTGCCTGCGCGCCATTGCCGGGCTGGAGCGCGCACAGCCAGCACGCGTGGTGGTCAATGGCGATGTCTGGCAGGACGACGCCCGGAAGGTCTGGCGCGCCACCCACGAACGTGGCCTGGGCTACGTCTTTCAGGAGGCCAGCCTGTTCGACCACCTGAGCGTGCGCGGCAACATTGACTATGGATTGAAACGCACGCCACCGGCGCGCCGCGCCGTCGCGCTGGAGCAAGCGGTGGAGTTGCTAGGCATCGCGCACCTGATGGAGCGCAAACCCCAAGCCCTGTCCGGGGGAGAGCGCCAGCGTGTGGCCATCGCCCGTGCGCTGGCCACAGCCCCCCGGCTGCTGCTGATGGACGAGCCCCTGGCGGCGCTGGACGCGCAGCGCAAGGCCGAGGTACTGCCCTATCTGGAACGGCTCCAGCGCACACTGGAGATTCCGGTGTTGTACGTGAGCCACGCCATCGAGGAGGTAACCCGCCTGGCCGGTCACATGGTGCTGATGCGCGAGGGCCGCGTGCTGGCCCAGGGACGCACCGATGAACTGATCGTGCGCCTGGACCTGCCCCTGGCCCATGGCGATGCTGCCGCTACCGTGATTGAAGGCGCAGTGCAGGCGCACGATGCCGACGACCACATCGCTACCGTCACATTCAGCGGTGGGCAACTGCTGCTGGTCAGCCCCACCCTGCGCGCGCCCGGCGAGCGCATCCGGCTGCGCGTGCAGGCACGCGACGTGAGCCTGGCGCTCACAGCCCCCAGCGACACCAGCATCCTCAATGTGCTGCCAGCCACGGTGGTGGCATTGAGCGAAGACAGCCCCGGCCAGATCATGGTGGCCCTGGATGCAGGCACGACGCGGCTGCTGGCCCGGGTCACCCAGCGCTCGGCCCAGGCGCTGGCATTGGCACCTGGCCATCCCGTCTTTGCCCAGGTGAAGGGGATTGCCGTGGTGAACTGAGGGGCTGCGCCCACCCCCAGGGCAAAGACCCCAGGGGCCGACTTCCCGGCCGAAAGTGACGCCCATCAGTCGTATGATGACTTCCAAAACAAGGGCGGGAACAAGGGGAGGAAATGGTTTCAATCTGGCACAACGCCACGCTGGCGTTCGCAGTGGGGTTTCCACCGCTGCTGCAAAGCCTGCTGTTCTGGGTATTCGCGTCACTGGTGGTGCATGTCTGCCAACGCCTGGTCGAGCACACCGCGTTTTCGGTCGATCCATCCAGCCGCCGCGTCAGCGCCTCACAAGCGGCGCTGTGCATTGGCTGCATCGTCTGGGCCCTGGATGTGGTGGGCCTGTTCATGTACGCCGAGTTGACGCACCACGTGCTGGAGCTGGTGCCCGCGCTCAGCGGCCTTCTGGTCATGGCGGTCAGCACGCGACTCACCATTCCCACCCTCAGCACCAGCACCAGCAAGGCCCGGATTGTCGTGGCCGGTGTGTGGCTGGCCACCGGCATGCTGGTGGGGCACTTTGCGATCACATCAAGCCATGTGCAGAGCTTTTCGCAGGTGAATGTGCTGGCGATCGTTCTGGCGATGGCCACCGCCGTGGGTATTGCGGCGTTCACGGCGATCCGGCACCGCTCTGCCAAGCTCAGCGTGCTCACGCCCCACTACCGAGCACAGACCTGGAAGGACAAGGTGCTGTGCGGCGCATCCATCCTGGTGCTGCACTGGATGCTGGTCAACACCTTTGCACTGCAACTGGGCGACCCGAGCGGAGATTCCGACGGCATTGCCCTGCTGGTCATCGTGCTGGCCTTTGGAATTGCCGTCGCCCTGGAACAGATGAGCAACATGCGCTCGGACGCTGGCCGACAGCAGCTCCTTCGGCGCGGGCTGTCGATGATGCGATCATCTCCGATGGCACCCAACGCCCATCGGGACATCCAGCTGTCGCTCATTGCAGACCACCTACACCGGCTGCTGCACCCCGAAAACCTGGCACTGCACTTCCAGCCCATCGCCGATAGTCAGCGGCGCGTGGTGCAATTCGAGGCCTTGCTGCGAATCACCGATAAAACACTCGGCCCTGTCAACCCTGAAACCTTTCTGCTGGTGTGTGAACTACAAGGCAAGACAGCCGAGGTGGACCGCATGATCCTTGGCAATGCCCTGGACAGCGCCAAGGCCTGGCAAGCCCAGGGGCTCACAAACACTGCCATCAGCGTGAACGTGGCCCCCATCACACTGCTGGATGACAGCTTTGCCCCCTGGCTGCAGCAAGCGCTGGCGCTGCGTGGCCTGCCGCCGCACACGCTCAAGCTCGAAATGACCGAGCACGCCATCATCGCTCTGGGATCGGAGATGGTGGACGCCATCCACACCCTTGCCACCCTGGGCGTGGCCGTGTGGATGGACGACTTTGGCGCTGGCTACTCGTCGCTGGGCATGCTGGCCGACCTGCCGATTGCGGGCATCAAGTGCGACCGGCTCTTCGTGCGGAAATTGCCGCAGGACGTCCGGCGACAGATGCTGCTGCGGCACATCAGCGCGCTGGCCAGCGAGTTCGGCCTGTCGGTGGTGGTGGAAGGCGTGGAAACTGCAGAAGAACTGCGTACGCTGGCCGCCCTCGGGCTGCACTCCATCCAGGGCTATGTGTACAGCAAGCCCCTTCCGGCCGCCAGTGTGCCCCACTGGTACCACACCCGCATGCGGCCCCAGCGCGCCGCATTCCAGGCTCTGCTGCAATCGGTCGGCTCTGCAACCGGGCGCAATCACATGCCATTTGCAGCGCCACCTGCGGCCACCGCACCGGCTGCCGGGCACTGAATTCCATGGCAACACCCACCATCCTGGTCCTGGGCGGCTACGGCAACTTTGGCGCCCGCATCTGCCACGCGCTGGCAGGCGATGCAGCCACACGACAGCCCATGGCCCTGCTCGTGGCCGGCCGCGACGCATCTCGCGCCCAAAGCTTCGCAGACAGCCTGGGCCAAGGTGCACAGGGTGTGGCCCTCGACCACCAAGCCCCCGGCCTGGCTGCCACCTTGCGCCAGTGGGGTGTGGGTCTGGTCATTCACACGGCAGGCCCGTTCCAGGCACAGGCCTACAGCGTGGCCCAGGCCGCTGCCGAGGCGGGCGCACACTACATCGACCTTGCCGATGGCCGCCGATTTGTGTGCGACTTTCCGGCAGCGATGCAGGCCACATTTGCCGCCGCGGGGCGCACAGCCATCACTGGTGCCAGCACGGTTCCGGCCCTGTCCTCGGCCGTCATCGACCACCTGTGCGCAGGCTGGCAGCACATCGACAGCATCGACATCTGCATTGCCCCCGCCCAACGGGCACCCCGCGGCCAGGCCACGCTGGCGGCGGTGCTGAGCTACTGCGGTCTGCCCATCGATGTGTGGAATGCGGGCCGCTGGCAGCCGCAACGGGGCTGGGCGCATCCCTCGCCGGTGCAGTTCCAGAGGCTCCGGCCGCGCCTGGGTGCAGTCTGCGATATCCCGGACCTGGAGATTTTCCCGTCCCACTACAAAGCCCGCGACAGCGTCACCTTCCGCGCTGCATTGGAGGTCGGCCTGGCGCAGAGAGCCTTTGCCACCCTTGCGGCGCTGCGCTCCTGGGGCGTGCTGCCCCATCCTGAAAAGCTGGCCTGGCTGATGCACCACGCAGGCGGCATGCTGGACTTTCTGGGCACGCCATTGGGCGGCATGGTGGTGCGCGTGGCAGGCGCCGATGCACAGGGCCAACTCCGCCGCCGCGCCTGGCACATTGCGGCCGACCACGACCACGGCCCCGAGATCCCCTGCATGGCCGCCATACTGCTGGCCCGCCAACTGGCGGCCGGGCAGACGCTGCCAACTGGCGCGCACACCAGCACCAGCCTGCTGCCCCTTTCGGCCTTTGCGCCAGAGTTTGCGAAGTGGGGCATGGTGACCGACGTGGTGGAGGAGGCATGAACACCCACGCCCATACCCACCGGTTGCTGCGGTGGAGCCTCGTATTCGTATGGCTGGCCACCGCCGTGGTGAGTGTGGTGGAGCTGAATGGCCAAAGCCGCGAACTGCTCGCAGGCTTGCCCAGCGCTTGGACCGTGGGCGACGCCGCCTGGCTGCCCACGGCGATCATTTTGGCTGGCGCGGGGGCCGATGCCGTGCTCGGGCTGTGGCTGGCGTTGCGCCCCGGCCGCAGTGCTTACCTGGGCGCACTGGTGCTGATGGGGGCCATGACACTGCTGGCCACAGCCATACACCCCTCATGGTGGCTGCACCCTCTCGGGCCTCTGACCAAGAATCTGCCCATTGCGGCCATCCTCTGGGTGCTGCTGCAAGACACAACCGCTCCAACATCCAAGCCATGAGCCTCTACCTCACACTGAAATGGCTGCACATCGTCTCCAGCGTGCTGCTGGTGGGCACAGGGCTAGGCTCGGCGTTCTACATGTTCTTTACCAACCGCAGCGGCAACGTACAGGCGCAGGCGGTGGTCACGCGCCTGGTGGTGCGGGCGGACTGGTGGTTCACCACGCCCACGGTGTTCGTGCAGCCGGCCACGGGGCTGGCCATGGCGGCCATGGCCGGGCTGCCATGGAGCACTCCGTGGCTCGCAGTGTCTATCGCGCTGTATCTGGTGGCCGGTGCCTGCTGGCTGCCCGTGGTGTGGCTGCAGCTGCGCATGCGCGACATGGCAGCGCAGGCTGCACAGGGCGACGGAGTCTTGCCGCCGCTGTATTGGCGCTACGCCCGCCGGTGGGAGGCACTCGGCTACCCGGCCTTCGTGGCGATGGCCGTGGTGTTCTACCTGATGGTGAATAAGCCTGGTCTCTGGGACTGAACTCAAGCCCCTCGTGCAGTGTTTCACCCCATCTGGCACATAAAAAAAGGCGTCTTTTCGCCTCTGGCAGCGTTGCAATTCCTCGCGATACACCCGGTATCGCTCCGGCTTGCGCCTTGCCAGTGCCAACAATCCATCCTTTTTATTGGTGCCTTCCAGCATGAAACACAGCACTAGTTCGCGTTGGGGAAGAACAGCTGCTCACCGCTGATCTTGTAGCCGGCAATGGCCTGCTGGCCAGCAGGTGACACCACCCAGTCCACAAACTTCTGCGCGTCCTGCGATTTCACATGCGGGTGCTTGGTGGGGTTCACGACCATGACACCGTACTGGTTGAAGAGTTTGGTGTCGCCCTCGACCAAAATGGCCAGGTCGGCGCGGTTCTTGAAGTTGAGCCAGGTGCCCCGGTCGGCCAGCACATACGCGCCGCTCGATGCCGCGATGTTGAGCGCGGGGCCCATGCCACAGCCACATTCCTTGTAGCCGCTGCCCTTGGCGGCTTCCGCGCCCGCAAGCTTCCAATAGCGCAGCTCTGCGGCATGGGTGCCGCTTTTGTCGCCACGCGAGACGAAGCTGCCGTTGGCTGCAGCCAACTTTTGCAGCGCTTGCACGATGTCCTTGCCTCTGGTGCCCGCTGGGTCGTTCTTGGGGCCGATGAGGATGAAGTCGTTGTACATCACCGGGTAGCGCTTCACGCCCCAGCCGTCGGCCACAAACTTTTCTTCGGCCACCTGGTCGTGCACGAACAGTACGTCCGCATCGCCCCGGCGCGCCATGTCGAGCGCCTGGCCGGTGCCCAAGGCCACCACCTTCACATCCAGCCCGCTGGCCTTTTTGAACTCGGGCATCAAGTGGCCGAACAGCCCGGATTGCTCGGTGGAGGTGGTGGACGCCATCGTGATGCTCTGGGCATGCACCGAGCCGAATGCTACAAAAACAATAGCTGCTACCGCTCTATGGATATGCGCTGAGGCACAAAAAGACTTGAAATTTGACTTGAAATTCGTCACACCAGTTCTCCTTTGACAAACAGACGGGCAGCCTCGGGCAAGGGGCCGTTGAAAAAATCGTGCACGGGCAGGTCGGCCACCAGGCGGCCGTGCTCCAGGTAAATCACGCGGCTGGCCAGACGCTTGACCTGGCCCAGGTTGTGGCTGCTGAAGACCATGGTCACCGGGTGTGCCGGGCCTGCAGCGCCATGGCTGTCCGCGAAGTCGGCCATCAGCGCCTCGACCTCGCGCTTGGCGTGGGGATCGAGACTGGCGGTGGGTTCATCCAGGAGGAGCACGTCGGGCCTCAGCGCCCAGGCGCGCGCCAAGGCCACACGCTGCTGCTGTCCGCCCGACAGGGTGCGGGCGTTTTGTGCGGCAATGTCCCGCAGACCCACTCTGCGCAGTGCGGTGAGGGCCTGCAGCCTTGCTTCACGCCAGCGCGTGCCGCGCAGCCAGAGCGCCAGTGCCACGTTGTTCTGCGCGCTGGTGCGCAGCATATGGGGGCGCTGGAACAGCATCGCCTGGCGCATGCCCGCGTTGCACTGGAAGCCGCCGTTGGCAGCTGCCAGGCCATTGAGCACGCGCAGCAGCGTGCTTTTGCCACTGCCATTGGCACCCACCAGCGCGACGCGCTCACCGGGCGCGATGCGCAGCGTGACCTGGTCGAGCGCCTGCACGCGGCCATAGCGCACAGACACCTGGCGCAGATCGACCCAGTGGTGCGCCGACATGCCACCCACGCCAACGAATCTGTTTACGCTGGTCGCGCCACTCATGCGGCCACCCCCACGGGCGTGCTGGCGGCAAAGCCGTCCACCCGCTCGCGCCAACGCCGCACCACCGCAATCACCACATTGAGCGCCAGCACCACCACCAGCAGGATGATGCCCAGTGCCAACGCCAGGGGCAGGTCGCCCTTGCTGGTCTCCAACGCAATGGCGGTAGTCATCACACGGGTGAAACCATCGATGTTGCCGCCCACGATCATCACCGCACCCACCTCTGAAATGGCGCGGCCAAACGATGCCAGCAGTACGGTGAGCAAGGCGTAACGTTCATCCCAGGCCAGCAGCAAGGCGCGCAGCAGCGGGCCCGCCCCCATCGACTGCAGTTGCTCGCCATGCGCACGTTCGGCGTCTTCGACCACCTGGCGCGTCAGGGCCGTGACCACCGGCAGCACCAGAATGGCCTGCGCCAGCACCATGGCCTTGAAGCTGAACAGCCAGCCCAGGGCGCCCAGGGGCCCGCTGCGCGAAAGCATCAGGTACACCACCAACCCCACTACCACCGACGGCACCGCCAGCAGGGTGTTCAGCACAGCCAGCACGGCACCGCGCCCTGCAAAGCGGGCAACACCGAGCCAGGCGCCCAGGATCAAGCCTACGCCGCAGGCAATGAGGCAGGCGGTGGCGCTGACCGACAGCGAGCGGCCCACAATGGCCCAGAGGACGGGGTCGGCCGAAAGGGTGAGTTGCAGCGCTGTGCTCGCGCTTTCGGAGAGGGTGGACATGGGGCCTGGTGATCGGGTTCGGCTATCGTAGGCACCCCATCAATATCCAGCGATATGAACGTCCGTGCATAGGGTCCAACTTCACTACACACTCAGCCGCGATGCAGGCAACGCCCTGATCCGCAACCCGCTGCCAGAACTGCTGCAGGCCGTGGCCGAGCAGGGCTCCATATCGGGCGCAGCGCGCGCACTGGACCTTTCGTACCGCCATGTCTGGGGGGCGCTCAAGCGCTGGGAAGAGCAGTTGGGCGGCGAGCTGATCATCTGGGGCAAGGGCCAGTCGGCGCAGCTCAGCGAGTTCGGCGCCAAGCTTCTGTGGGCCGAGCGCCAGGCCCAAGCACGGCTGGCCCCCCAGATCGCCGCATTGCATGCAGACCTGGAACGCGCCTTTGCCGTGGCCTTTGACCCCAACGCCCACGTGCTCACCATGTACGCGAGCCACGACGACGCGCTGGTGGCGCTGCGCGCACACGCCGCAACGCAGGCCGATACGGGTGCGCTGCATCTTGATATCCGCTTCACGGGCAGCGTGGACGCGATCCGTGCGCTGAACGAGGGACGCTGCACGCTGGCGGGTTTTCACACGGTGGAGGAGTCTGCCGTCGACTCCTTGACCGCACGCACCTACAAGCCCTTGCTGCAGCCGGGGCTGCACAAGATCATCGGATTTGCCCAACGCACCCAGGGCCTGATCGTCGCACCGGGCAACCCGCTCGGACTGCAAAGCCTGGCCGACGTGGCACGCACCGGGGCGCGTTTTCTCAACCGCCCCCTGGGTACCGGCACCCGCGTACTGCTGGACGACCTGCTGACCCAGGCAGGCCTCTCCGCCCAAGCAATCCGGGGCTATGGGCTGAACGAACCTTCGCACACCGCCATTGCCCAAGCCGTGGCTGCGGGCGCGGCAGACGTGGGCATGGGCATTGAAATGGCCGCTCGGGTCCGCGGGCTGCATTTTGTGCCGCTGGTGCACGAGCGCTACCACCTGGCCTGCCTGAAAGCCAGCCTGGACCAGCCCGCCACCCTGGCGCTGCGCACCTTGCTGCAAACCCCCGAATGGCAGGCGCAGATGGCCACCCTGCCAGGCTACACCCCCTGGCACTGCGGTGAGGTGCTGGCCATGAACACCGTACTGCCATGGTGGCGCTTCAACCGCCCCAAACCCTTGCCACGCAAGGGTTTGAAGACCTAGGACCGGGGCGGGACGAACAGAATGGGCGGGACGCCATCCGTACTTTGTAAAACTTGGCTACGCAGCTTCGGGCGCACCAGAGCACTGCCACCGCCAAACCACCGCCCCCCTGCGGCTGCATGCTTGGATAGGGAGCAGGCGGTTACCCCTTGGCACCGCCGAACAGGTGTGTTGCGCCGAACCGAGACCGGCCGACCTAAGGAAAACCCCATGCCTGCGCGTCAGGCTTTCTTCAGCGGCAACGGGGTAGTATCCGCGTAACTTCCAGATACCCACAGGGCTCGCGCAAATCGGGATGCAACGACCGCTTTTGCCGGGGGCCGAGCCGCTCGCCTGAGCCCTGTGTTGCGCAAGTTACGACCCGCAGGCCCAACAGCGCATTGGTCCTGGTTACCGTTTTCACATTCGCAGGAGACACCAAGTGTCAGCACTACTCAAACTAGCCCTGGGCATGGACTGGATTTCCAGCAAGCTCAGCAAAATCGCAACCTGGACCGTCCTGGCTGCTGCCCTCATTTCTGCGGGCAACGCGTTCGTACGCTACGGCCTTGACCTCAGCTCCAACGCCTGGCTTGAAATTCAGTGGTATCTGTTTGCTGCCACAGTCATGTTGGGCGCGCCCTTCGTACTCTACGTGAACGAACATGTGCGCGTGGACATCATCTATGGCAAGTTGCGTGGCAACAGACAGGTCTATGTGGATATCGTCGGCCTGTTGGTTTTCCTGCTTCCTGCCATGGCCCTGATCGCCTACCTGAGCTGGCCGCTGTTCACCCGAGCGTTTTTCTCTGGAGAAATGTCGGGCAACGCAGGCGGCCTGATCCGCTGGCCTGCCCTGTTGTTGCTGCCGGTGGGTTTTTCGCTCATGTTCCTGCAAGGCGTGTCGGAGATCATCAAACGGGTGGCCTACCTGCGCGGCATCTACGAGATGAACACCCACTACGAGAAACCGGTTCAGTAACCCGGCCCTCGGGCCCCACCATGAACCCGCGTTGCCTCTGAGCTGCAAAGCCCTGCGCACCGCGCTCTCAATTCCGGATTTTCAGGAACAACAAAATGCAAATGGAAAACTTTGCCCCGATCATGTTCGCGGGCTTGGTGGTGGTGATGCTGATAGGCTTCCCCGTCGCCTTCTCGCTGGCTGCGCTGGGGCTGGCATCGGGCTTCTTCGCCATTGAAATGGGCTGGTTCCCGGCCGTTTTCATGGCCAATCTGCCCATCAATATCTTTGGCATTCTCAGCAATGAGCTGCTGCTGGCCATTCCGTTCTTCACGTTCATGGGCGCCATCCTTGAAAAGTGCGGGCTGGCCGAAGACATGCTGGACTCGATGGGCCAGCTTTTCGGCACCGTGCGGGGCGGGCTGGGCTACTCGGTAATCATCGTGGGCTTCATCCTCGGTGCCATCACTGGCACCGTGGCCGGCCAGGTGATTGCCATGGCACTGATTTCACTGCCTGTGATGATCCGCTACGGCTACAACATGCGCTATGCCACGGGCGTTCTGGCAGCCTCGGGCACCATCACCCAGCTGGTTCCTCCCTCGCTGGTTCTGATCGTCATGGCCGACCAGCTGGGCCGCTCGGTGGGCGACATGTACCGTGGCGCATGGGGCCCCTCCATCCTGCAAGTGCTGATTTTTGCAGGCTACACCTTCCTGCTGGGGGTTTTCAAGCCGCACTACGTGCCAGGCATCCCCAAGGAAGCACGCACCATGTCAGGCGCCAAGCTGTGGCTCAAGTGCCTGCGCGGGATCATCCCCTCAGCCCTGCTGATCTTCGCCGTGCTGGGCTCCATGGGTGGCCTGCCCGGCATCGACACCGCCATCGCAACCCCCACCGAAGCAGGTGCGATGGGTGTCGTGGGGGCCATGATCCTGGCAGCCATCCATAAACGACTGAACTGGGCGCTGATGTGGGAGGCCATGCAGGGCACGATGCGCCTGACGGCCATGGTGGTGTTCATCTTGATCGGTGCCCGCGTGTTCTCCATGGTGTTCCAGGGTGTGGACGGCGCGAAGTGGGTCGAGCATCTGCTGTCGGGCTTGCCAGGCGGGCAGATTGGCTTCCTGATCGTGGTGAACCTGTTCATCTTCTTCCTGGCGTTCTTCCTCGATTTCTTTGAGATTGCCTTCATCATCTTGCCGATGTTGGGCCCTGTGGCTGAGAAGCTGGGCATCGACTTGATCTGGTTCGGTGTGTTGCTGTGCGTGAACATGCAGACCAGCTTCATGCACCCGCCCTTTGGCTTTGCGCTGTTCTACCTGCGTGGTATCGCCAATACGCTCTTCAAGGAGGGGCGGATTCCCAAGCCAGTGCAGTCCAGCGACATCTACATGGGTGCAATTCCCTGGGTGGTCATGCAGCTGCTGCTGGTCGCCATCGTGATCTTCGTGCCGCAGACAGTGACCATGTTCTTGCCGAAACAGGAAATCATCGATACCGACAAGGTGCAGATCGAGGTTCCGGTCGACGACTTGATGCGTTCGGAAAGCAGCCCCGATGCAAATGGAGAAACTACGGGCGAGAACCCGTTCGGAAACGCTCCTGCAGAGCCAGCCGCAGAACCGACCAAGTGATGTCGATACCGTATCCATGCTGAACTTCACCCCCATGCCCCTGCCCGAACCCTTCCGCTTCACGCCGGAAGGGGGCACGGTATCCGGCCCAGCGTTTTCGCGCTCCTTCCGGTTCATCGCCACCGTGATCGTGGGTGGGTGTGCCCTGTGGTTCGCTCAATTGTGGAGCCGAGGCGCCCTTGGCACTTCGGTGGGCACCGGCACCGGGTGGTTCATTGCGGGACTGGCACTGATGGCCTGGACCTGGTGGAGCATCATGATGAGCACCACGCGTCTCGACAAGCAAGGCCTGCACCAGCGCTGGGTGTGGGACAAGCAAATGCCCTACGACGATCTGGCCTACGTGCGACTGATCCGGGTCCGTGGCCTCAGTTGGCTCATCGCGCCACGCCTGTATGTACGCACCCTGGCCGGCAAGTTCACGGTGTTCTATGGGGCTACGCCAGCCTTGATCCAGGAGTTTGAACGCATGGGGAAAGAGCTCAGCACCTTCCGGCAGTTCTGAGCAAACAGGGTTCGCTGCAGGGCGGGTACTCCCAGGAGTGCCCGCCTTTTTTGCAGCCCATGCACCGAAGAACGTTTTTCCAGCGGTGCCCTCCCCTTTCAGCGCTGTGACGCCTTCGCGGCCTTCATCGGCCTTCTGCAAGGTGTGTCAGGCACACATCCAGGTCCAGCCCTCCGCGTTCGACACGCGCAGCACACACCACTGCAGCAAAGGCCCGCCGCACCGTGCCCGGCGGGTACTGGCGATGGACGCGCCATGACCCGATCCACACCCAAACAGCGCGCTTGCCATTCCATTCATGGCACTTCATCGAAGGATGGCGCCTTGCCCGCCCATAAAAAAACCGCGCCGAAGCGCGGTTGGTATGCGTTGCGACAAATCGCCCAGGCTTAGAGCTTGACGGTCTGCATGTAGCTGTCGAAGCGGCCTTCGGCCACGCGGAACCATGCCACCTGGTCGCGCTGGAAGTTGCGGAAGTCCGCGTAGATCTTCTTCCACTCGGGGCTCTTCGCATCGTTCTCTGCGTACACCTCTTGCGAAGCCTTGAACGAAGCGTCCAGCACGTCCTTGGTGAAAGGCAGCAGCTTGATCTTCGCGCCGATCAGTTGCTTGAGGGCCACCGGGTTGCGGGCATCGTACTTGGCCAGCATGTCCACGGCTGCGTGCGAGGATGCGGCCTGGATAATGGCCTTGTTCTCGGACGACAGAGCGTCGAATGCCTTTTGGTTGACAAAGAAGTCCACTTCAGGGCCACCTTCCCACCAGCCGGGATAGTAGTAGTGGGGCGCCACTTTGTTGAAGCCCAGTTTCTGGTCGTCATATGGACCGACCCATTCCGCCGCATCAATGGTGCCCTTTTCAAGGGCTTGATAAATTTCGCCACCAGGCAGGCTCTGAGGTACCACGCCCATCTTCTGCATCACTTCGCCGACCAGACCGCCGCCCAGACGCATCTTCAGGCCCTTGAGGTCAGCAACCGACTTGATCTCCTTGCGGTACCAGCCGCCCATCTGGGTGCCGGTGTTACCGCCCGCGAAGCTCAGCATGCCGTAGCCCGCATAGAACTCGTCCATGAGCTTGCGGCCATTGCCGTGCATCATCCAGGCATTCATCTGGCGCGAGTTCATGCCGAACGGAATGGCCGAGCCCAGCGCGAATGCGGGGTTCTTGCCGTAGAAGTAGTACGGCACGGTGTGGCACATTTCCACCGAACCTTGCTGCACGCCATCAGCCACGCCCATCGCGGGCATCAGCTCACCGCCTGCGTGCACCGAAATTTCGAACTTGCCGCCAGACATGGCCTTCACCGCGTTGGCAAACACTTCGGCACCACCGTAAATGGTGTCAAGGGGCTTGGGGAAGCTTGACGCAAGGCGCCAACGCACAGCAGCCTGCGCGTGAACAGCGGGCGCCACCCCTGCGGCCAGCACGCCAGCAATGCCTGCATGCTTGATGATTGAACGACGATCCATGTGGTTATCTCCGAAAACTCGATTGCACAACTTGGCGCACAGGGCGGTAACCCTTAGCCCAAGAACTTTCTGACCGGAATCGATTGTAGGAACATGGCCAGGGCCAGATTTGCGGGTTTTCCCGTGAAATCCCGGCCATCGCCAAAGGGCTTCAGGGTTCTGCAAGCATCGGCCCTGATGGGTCAACAAAGGCTGCTGAGTGCACGGCGCGCAAGCGCCACCAAAGACCGTCGAAACTGCCCCGCATGCCCGTGCAGCCGTGCAAGGACCGCCTGGCTGCAAGGGTGGCGTCCCCCTCCGGCGCAGCGAGAAAGGGGGAAGGCGACACAGGAGGTGTCAGATCTTCTGCGCCGACATGAAGTTGTCATACCGGGCTTCGGCAAACCGAAACCAGAGGATCTGGTCCCGCTGGAAGTTGCGCATGTCCCCATAGATTTTCTTCCACTCGGGGCTTTTGGAGTCGTTGTGCGCAAAGACCTCCATTGAAGCCTTGAATGCGGCGTCCATAACGCCTTGCGAAAACGGCAGCACCTTGGTCTTGGCCGCCACCAACTGCTTGAGGGCGGTGGGGTTCAGGGCATCGTACTTGGCCAGCATGTCGGTGTGCGCAATAGCCGCGGCCGCCTCGACGATGCGCTTGTTGTCTGGAGAGAGGCTGTCGAACGCCTTGCGGTGGATGAAAAAATCGATCTCAGGCCCCCCCTCCCACCACCCTGGGTAGTAGTAGTAGGGAGCCACCTTGTTGAAACCAAGCTTCTGGTCGTCGTAGGGCCCCACCCACTCAGCAGCATCGATCGTGCCTTTCTGCAGGGCCTGGTAAATCTCGCCGCCCGGAATGCTTTGAGGAATGGCTCCCAGTCGGGACATCACATCGCCCACCAGACCCCCGCCGAGACGCATCTTCATGCCTTTGAAATCGCTGGGGCTTTTGATCTCTCGCAGGTACCAGCCGCCCATCTGCGTTCCTGTGTTGCCACCTGCGAAGCTCACCATGTTGAAGTCCGCATAAAACTCGTCCATGAGCTTGCGCCCGTTGCCGTGGATCATCCACGCGCTCATCTGGCGGGCGTTGAAGCCGAACGGGATGGCCGAGCCGAGCGCAAATGCTGGACTTTTGCCGTAGAAGTAGTACGGCACGGTGTGGCACATCTCGACGGCACCGCCCTGCACTGCGTCCACCACGCCGAAAGCGGGCACCAGCTCCCCCCCGGCGTGCACCGAAATTTCGAAGCGGCCGTTCGTCATGGTTTTCACGGCGCGGGCGAACACCTCGGCAGCGCCATAGATGGTGTCCAGCGACTTGGGGAAGCTGGAGGCGAGCCGCCACCGGATGGATGCCTGCGCAAACACCGCAGGCGCCGCACCGGTGGCCAGCACCCCTGCGATACCTGCGTGTTTGATGAGAGAGCGGCGATCCATATAACTTGTCTCCTGGGGGGATTGACCGGCAGGAATGCATGGTGCCGTTGCGACCCCACGCAGGCCGGGGCCTGCTGCCTGTTGCGGCGATTGTAGGAGTAGGGAGTGGGGTGGACTCTCTAGGTTTTCCCGAGCACGGCAGCAACAAGGCACAGCCGCAGCGTGCTGTCCACAGCCATCACCGGCCGGAAGGGCTGCATGCAAAGACAACAACATGCGCGTGCAACATGTATCTGTATCGCCCACCGAAAGAACGGTAGACACACAATGCTCCCAGGCTGCCAATGCACCTGGGGCTATGGCTGGGACTTGCCGCGGCAAAAGCCGCTGCAAATTGGGCTAGGAGTCTGCGCGGCAGAAGGGGCATCGGCTGCAACGTGCGATAAACCGGTCTCGCGCGGTACTACCTCCTGCGCCCAGGGGCCACCCTGGGCTTGTCGGCAGCACCACGCGACCCTCGGTTTTCGCGCGTTTCGCTTCGATGCCTTCTGCCGCGCAGACTCCTAGGCCTGCAGAAAACGCCGCTCGATCGAGAGCCGGATTCCCTCGGCATCGAGCCCCTGCAACGCAAGCAGCTTGGCCGGGTCGCCATGCTCGATGAACACGTCCGGCAGGCCCAGCTGCAACACGGGCCGCACGATGCCCATGGTGTTGAGCGCCTCGGTCACGGCACTGCCCGCACCGCCCATGATCGCGCCCTCTTCGAGCGTGACCAGCGCATCGTGGCGCTCGGCCACCTCACGCAACAGGGCCTCATCGATGGGCTTGGCCCAGCGCATGTTGACCACCGTGGCGTCCAGCGCCTCGGCCGCTTTCAGCGCGGGGTACAGCAGCGTGCCAAACGACAAAATGGCAATGCGCGGAGCCTTGGTATCGGTGTCCAGGCGCTCGCGGCGGATCTCGCCCTTGCCAAAGGGCAGGCCGTCCAGCCCCTCCAGTGGTGCAACCCCGGCTCCACTACCGCGCGGGTAGCGCACTGCGACGGGGTGGTTTTGCGCGAAGGCCGTGCTGAGCAACTGGCGGCACTCGCGCTCGTCGGCGGGGCAGGCCATGCTCATGTGGGGAATGCAGCGCACAAACGGAATGTCGTAGGCGCCCGCATGCGTCGCGCCATCAGCACCCACCAGGCCAGCACGGTCCAGCGCAAACACCACGGGCAGGTTCTGCAGGGCCACGTCGTGGATGAGCTGGTCGTAGCCACGCTGCAAGAAGGTGGAGTAGATGGCCACCACGGGCTTCACGCCTTCGCAGGCCATGCCGGCGGCAAATGTCACGGCATGCTGCTCAGCAATGCCGACGTCGTAGTAACGGTCGGGAAAACGCTTTTCAAACTCCACCATGCCCGAGCCCTCGCGCATGGCAGGCGTGATGCCCACCAGGCGCCCATCCTGCGCGGCCATGTCGCACAGCCACTGGCCGAAGACCTGGGTGAACGTTGGCTTGGGCGGAGTTGCAGGCTTGGTCAGGCCCACCGAGGGATCAAACTTGCCAGGGCCGTGGTAGGCCACCGGGTCGGCTTCGGCCAGCTTGTAGCCCTGGCCCTTTTTGGTGACCACGTGCAAAAACTGCGGGCCCTTGAGGCTCTTGATGTTCTCCAGCGTGGGGATCAGCGAATCCAGGTCGTGCCCGTCGATGGGGCCGATGTAGTTGAAGCCGAACTTCTCGAACAACGTGGCGGGCACCACCATGCCCTTGGCCTGCTGCTCAAAGCGCTTGGCCAGCTCCAGCAGGGGCGGCACGGGGCGCAGTACGGTCTTGCCCACATTCTTGGCGGCGGCATAGAACTGCCCGCTCATGAGCTGCGCGAGATAGCGGTTGAGCGCGCCCACGGGCGGGCTGATGCTCATGTCGTTGTCGTTCAAGACCACGAGCAGGTTGGCATCGGCCACACCGCCGTTATTGAGCGCCTCGAACGCCATGCCTGCGCTCATCGCTCCGTCGCCGATGATGGCCACGGCATGGCGGTTTTCGCCCTTGCGCTTGGCAGCCAGCGCCATGCCCAGTGCGGCCGAGATACTGGTGCTGGAGTGCGCCGTGCCAAAGGTGTCGTAAACACTCTCAGCCCGCTGCGGAAAGCCAGAGATGCCGCCCAGCTGGCGCAGCGTGTGCATGCGGTCGCGGCGGCCGGTGAGGATCTTGTGCGGATAGGTCTGGTGGCCCACGTCCCACACCAGACGGTCTTCGGGGGTATTGAAGACATGGTGCAGCGCCACGGTCAGCTCCACCGTGCCCAGGTTGGAGCTGAGGTGCCCGCCCGTTCGCGCAACACTTTCGATCACGAACCCGCGCAGCTCGGTTGCCAAGGCCTTGAGGTCTGCACGCGAGAGCTGGCGCAGATCGGCCGGGTCATTGATGGTCTGCAGCAGGGGAAAGGACATCGTGGACATTTGCTATTCTTTTAGTAGCTTATAACGCTTTACCAGAAAGCGCCAGCGGCCAATTTGGCATTGATTTCACTGCAATGGAGATAGGCAGGCAGCAGCACGGATCATCGGGCCTGGCTCAGTGCGAGCGGCGCACTACCATGTCCGCCAGGGCCGCCAGCGCGCGGGTATCGGGCAGGCCGCTGCGGACCAGGGCCGAATGCGCTTCGGCCAGCAGTTCCTGGGCATAGGCTTGCGCTTGCGCGAGCCCCAGCAAAGACACATAGGTGGGCTTGTCGGCTGCGGCATCCTTGCCCGCCGTCTTGCCCAGCGTGGCGGAATCAGCCACCACATCCAGAATGTCATCCACCACCTGGAACGCAAGGCCCATGGCCGCGCCGTAATCAGACAGCGCCTGGTAGGCAGCGCCCCCTGCGTGGCCACATACCGCCCCCATGAGCACGCTGCCCTGCAGCAGCGCACCGGTCTTGAGGCGGTGCATCTGGCGCAGCTGAGACTCGGTCAGTGCCACCCCCACGCTGGCCAGGTCAATCGCCTGCCCGCCCGCCATGCCGGCCGAGCCTGCAGCACGCGCCAGCAGCCTGCACAGCGTGGCCTGCGTCGCGGCGGGGATGGGCGTGTTGTCGGGTGTGAGAAGCTCAAATGCAAAGGCCTGCAGCGCATCGCCCGCCAGCAGCGCCTGGGCCTCGCCGAACTGCACGTGCACGGTGGGCTTGCCACGGCGCAGCACGTCGTTGTCCATGCAGGGCATGTCGTCGTGCACCAGCGAATAGGCATGGATCAATTCCACGGCACACGCAGCACGGAGTGCTGCTTCGTCCGCTCCGGCACGGAGTGCTGCTTCGTCATGTACCGCCGGGCCTTCGGCACCGCTGCAGACCGCCTCGTAGGCCGCCAGCACCAGCAGAGGCCGCAACCGCTTGCCACCATCGAGCACGGCGTAGCGCATGGCATCACCGAGCCCGGCGGGTGCACCGTCGCCCACCCATTGGGAAAGGGCCTGCTCCACACGCACCAAGTGGTTATGGCTCCAGAGGTGAGTGTCCATGGGTTGGCTTGCTGAAGGCCCCGATGTCGCTGAAATCGCTGAAGTCTTTGGCACCGCGCTCATTCCTGGTTCCATGGTTGCAGTTGCCCTTCGTCCAGCACCTTGATCTGGTCCTGCACGGCGTCAAGTCGCTGGCGGCAGAACGCCAGCAGCGTGGCGCCGCGCTGGTAGCCCGCGAGCATCTGGTCCAGCGGTAGCTGGCCCGACTCTATGCGGGCCACGAGTTGCTCCAACTCTTCCAGGGCCGCCTCGTAGCTGGCAGGTTCGGCGGGAGGAGCGGGGGTTGCGGGGGCCTTGGGCATGGAGGGGGCGGCAGAGCGCGGGTGAAAAACGAATGATTTTAGGCGCACCGGTACGTTCTGCGTGTCACACGCGACCCGATCCGGTGGAGCCCTCTATTTCGGCACCTGCTGACTCAATTCACGTAGCAGGGGTGCGGGAATAACCCCACCACCTATAATCCCATTCCCGTCGAGCCGGCCATCTTCTGAGCCGGTTTTCTTTTTCCAGATGCGTCTGCTAGGGCGCACCTCCCGCACTTTCTCCCTGTGGGGAGTCTTTAGGTCAGGTCACCCATGTCTGATTTAAGTCTTCAACTGCAGCAGGCCGCAAGCCAACTACCAGTTTCAAGCTACTTTGAC
>CAXIRU010000083.1:0-41886 GCA_964031875.1 Acidovorax facilis | reverse complement strand
GGCATTGCCGAGTAGCTAAGTGTGGAAGAGATAACCGCTGAAAGCATCTAAGCGGGAAACTCGTTTCAAGATGAGATCTGCCGGGGCCTTGAGCCCCCTAAAGAGTCGTTCAAGACCAGGACGTTGATAGGCAGGGTGTGGAAGCGCAGTAATGCGTTAAGCTAACCTGTACTAATTGCTCGTGCGGCTTGACCCTATAACTTTGATTGCCAACGCACACAGTTGCGAAAAGCTCAAAGATTGTTATGCCAAGTTGACGCAGTCAAAATACATAAAATCTGATTCCAAACTCTATGAATTCGCTAGGCTGTTCCACCAACAGCACAGCACCAAGTTATGCCTGATGACCATAGCAAGTTGGTCCCACTCCTTCCCATCCCGAACAGGGCAGTGAAACGACTTTGCGCCGATGATAGTGCGGGTTCCCGTGTGAAAGTAGGTCATCGTCAGGCTCTTACAGCCCAAGCCGCCCTTCTACTCTTTTGAGTAGGAGGGCGTTTTGCTTTTCGGCTCAAAGTCTTCTCACTCTTTTATATGCAGCTCCAGGATATTTTGTACTCTCAAGGGTTCGGTACCCGACGTGTCTGTGCAGGGTTGATTCAGCAGGGCTGGGTTTCTGTGTGCGAATCTGCATCTGGCACGCGGGACTATGAGCTTTGTGTCGATCCAGTAGTCGAGTTGGAGCCTGAAGGCCTTCAGTTGAGGGTTCAAGGTGTTCATTGGCCTTACAAGGCGAAAGCCTATGTGTTGCTGCATAAGCCCGCTGGGACAGAGTGCTCGCAGAAGCCTTCGACATACCCCAGCATCTATACCCTCTTACCTGCACCATTGCGACAACGTCCCACCAAGAGTGCTGTGCAGGGCGTGCAGGCTGTGGGGCGCCTGGATCAGGACACTACCGGGCTATTGTTGTTAAGTGATGATGGGCAATTCATTCACCGTATGAGTTCACCCAAGAAACATGTGCCCAAGGTTTATCAGGTCACGACCAAGCATCCGGTGGATGGAAAGCAGATATCGAGCTTGTTGGCTGGTGTGGTGCTGGACGACGACCCCAAACCGGTGAAGGCGGCTGCTTGTGAACAGACCGCGAGCCACCAGCTTGATCTTACGCTGACTGAAGGGAAATACCATCAGGTCAAACGTATGCTGGCTGCGGTGGGCAATCGCGTGGAGGGGTTGCATCGGTCACGAATCGGTGCCTTAACGTTGCCTTTTGACCTTCCGCCCGGTGCATGGAAGTGGCTCGATCCGGAGGACTTGGCTTTGTTGACCCCATCATCTTGAGTTGCAAATAGTGAGCGTTGGACGGAGCATGGTTTGGCCGGATCAATTCAAAAATGTTTGTGCGACTCGTTATGGAAGAGCTGGCGGCTATTGGTAGATCAAAAGCGAGTTTCAATAGCCTGCGGGGCGAGAGCGACGCATTTTTCGCGCACTGATATTCGCCTTACATCAAGAATGTTACGCGTTCTCCCGCAGGGCATTGCCGGCGCGCAGCTACACTTCCGGGCTGTGTTGAAAGTGGTTCTGTGAAGATTTTTTCGATTGGACGCGCTTGCGTTGTTTTAGGTGTGTTGTGGATCTCGTTAGCGGGTGTACTCGCCGCAACGCCTCCGCTTTTTGTGCTGAACTCCCTGGAAGCCAATGTCAGTGTCATTGATACTGTGACCTGGACAGAGACCAACCGTATTCCGACTGGAAAGGAGCCTCACCACCTCTATCTCACGCCGGATGACAAATCGATCATCGTCGCGAACGCTCTGGGCGACTCGCTTACGTTCCTGGATCCGCGCACCGCGCAGGTTCAACGCACAGTTCGGGGTATCGTAGACCCCTACCATCTGCGTTTCTCCCCCGATATGAAGTGGTTCATTACCGCTGCCAATCGATTGAACCATGTGGATTTCTACCGCTGGGACGGTAAAGATTTGACGTTGGTCCAGCGGGTGGCCACATCCCGCACCCCCAGCCATTTGTGGATCGACAGCCGCAGCACCACGGTGTACGTCACGATGCAGGACAGTGACGAGCTGGTGTCCATCGATATCGCCACCCAGACGATCAAGTGGCGCACAAAAACAGGTGCGATGCCTGCCGATGTCTATGGCAGTGCAGACGACAAGCGCCTTTTTGTGGGCCTGACCGGTAGCGATAGCGTGGAGGTGTTTGATATCTCGGGCAAAGAGCCCGTGAGTATCAAAAAGATCAAGACGGGCAACGGCGCACACGCCTTTCGCGCAGCTGGCGATGGGCGCCACCTTTACGTGAGCAACCGCGTCGCCAATTCCATCAGCAAGATCGATATGACCACCCTGCAAGTGGTCGACTCCTACCCTGTACCCGGGGGGCCGGACTGTATGGAGGTGTCTGCAGATGGTCGCTTCATCTACGTGACTTCCCGCTGGGCACGCAAACTTTCGGTGGTGGATACTGAGGCCAGGAAGGTTGTTCGTCAGGTCACCGTAGGCAAGTCGCCCCATGGCGTATGGACATTGCAACACGCGCCCCGTTGATTGGTTGCTCTGTGCAGCCGCTGCCACCTCGCAGTGAAACGGTGCGGCGAGCCTGGGTTGCTATATTTTTTATAGCTATTAGCGCTTTTGTATCAAGCGCTAGTGCCCAAAAAGACTGTAAAAAGCCGGTCTACCTGACTTTCGACACTGGCCACATGGCCATCGCCCCACTGGTCGCTGATGTTCTGGCGCGCCAGCAGGTTCGCGTGACCTTTTTTGCTGCAAACGAACGGACCCAGGAAGGTGATGGCAGCCTGGGCGATCACTGGGCACCTTGGTGGCGGGCGCGGGCTGCAGAAGGCCATGAGTTTGCATCGCATACCTGGGACCACACCTACTGGCGTGCGGATCTAGGAACCGTGCAGGCACCGTCATTCCGTGTCCGGCCATCGGCCGGGCTGCGGGCCGGACAGGACTTTGTGCTGTCGTCCGCCGAGTACTGTGAAGAGATCACCCGGGCCGCAGATCGGCTGAAGCTATTGACCGGAAAAACTCCCTTGCCCTTGTTTCGGGCCCCAGGGGGTAAGACTTCGCCCCAGTTGCTTGCTAGTGCCCGTACATGTGGATATGCGCACGTGGGCTGGTCGCCAGCGGGGTTCCTCGGCGACGAGTTGCCCAGTGAAAAAGTTGGCAATACCGCGCTGTTGAAGAAGGCATTGCACGATGTGCGCAGTGGGGACATCCTGCTTGCGCATCTGGGGATCTGGTCACGCAAGGACCCTTGGGCACCTGCCGTGCTCGAGCCCCTGATCGTGGGACTGAAGGAGCGCGGGTTTTGCTTTCGCACACTGCGGGAGCACCCTGACTATGCGCCTTGGGTAGGGCGTTGACCTGATCGTTGCTGGCCGGGTTGATCAGTTGGGCAGCTTGGAACCAGAGCGGATGTAGTGAGCGAAAGACGGAGTAAGACGCAATGGGTTGGCTCGGCAATGGGTTTGATGTGGCTCAGCAATGGCTTTTTGAGAGCCTCCTGCAGCCACTGATGTTTGCGGTTGGCCTGGGCAACCACCTCGAAAATGGTTACGAGGCCGCTGGATGGGTGTTGGTGGGGCTACTGCAACTGATCGTGATCGCTGTGGTGATTGGTCCCCTGCAGCGCTGGCGCCCGGTCGAGGAGATCACTGATCGTGCGACCATCCGCACCGATATCCTCTACACGCTGATTCACCGGCTTGGGCTGTTTCGCCTGGGCCTTTTCCTCGTGGTGGATCCATGGATGGACTCCATTTTTGGTGCTCTGCGGGTGGCCGGCATCAGCACCTTCCAGCTCGACGGCATCTGGCCCGGCGTCACCGACGTACCCTGGGTCAGTTTGCTGCTCTACCTTGTGCTGTTCGATTTCGTGGACTACTGGATTCACCGGGGCCAGCACCATTTTGAGTGGTGGTGGCGCCTGCATTCCTTGCACCACGCGCAGCGTCAGATGACCATGTGGAGTGACAACCGCAACCATCTGCTGGACGACCTGCTGCGCGACACCATTCTGGTCGTAGTGGCGCAGCTTGTTGGTGTTGCACCTGGGCAGTTCATTGCCATTGTGGCCATCACCCAGCTGAGCGAGAGCTTCCAGCACGCCAATGTGCGCCTGTGGTTTGGGCGCTGGGGTGAGCGGCTTTGGGTCAGCCCGCGTTTTCACCGCTTGCACCACAGCATCGGTATTGGCCATGAGACCGTGAAACCATGGCCCGGTGAGGCTGATGCAGGGAAAGGGACGCGAAGCCGGGTGGTGCTGGGTGGGCACAACTTTGGGGTGTTGCTGCCTTGGTGGGATGTGCTGATGCGCACAGCCAACTTCGAAATGCGGTTTGATCCCACGGGCGTGCGCGATCAGGTAGAGCCGGGACCGGACGGGCGGTTGCGGGACTACGGAAGAGGCTTTTGGTCACAGCAATGGCGGGGTGTCCTGAGGCTTCTGGGCAAAGCTTGAAAGACCCTCCGCCCGGCCAAGAAGGTATGCTTGCTGGCATGGGACTTCTGCTTGATTCTTTCTGGCGCGCCGCTGCCTACTGCCTGCGGCCCCGTGTCATTGCCTTGTCCGTTTTGCCGCTACTGCTGATGGTGGCACTGGGGCTGGGGCTGGGTTACTTTTACTGGGAAAGTGCGGTGCAGGGCATGCGTGCACTGCTGGATGCTTCCACGCTCTTGAGCAGTTTCTGGAGTTGGCTACAGGGGTGGGGGCTGGGTGATGTCACCACGGTGGTCGCGCCACTCATGGTGGTTTTGGCGGTGGCCCCTGCGTTGGTGGTGATTTCGCTGCTGGTGGTGGCGGTTCTCATGACGCCCGCGCTGGTGTCGCTGGTGGCCGATAGGCGCTTCCCACTGCTAGAGCGCAAAAAAGGTGGTTCCTTCATCGCCAGCGTTGCCTGGTCGGTCAGTTCCACCTTGCTGGCATTGATCGCCCTGGTGGTGTCGGTGCCCCTGTGGCTGGTGCCACCACTGGTGCTCATCCTGCCACCCTTGATCTGGGGGTGGTTGACCTATCGCGTGATGGTGTTTGATGCGCTCGCTGAACATGCGAGCAAAGAGGAGCGGCAAGAGATTTTCCGCCGCCATCGTGGCAGTCTCCTGGGCATCGGCATATTGAGCGGCTACCTGGGGGCGGCACCCAGCATCGTGTGGGCTTCAGGCGTGCTCTTTGCGGCTGCCTTCTTTGTCCTGGTCCCGCTGGCGATCTGGATCTACACGCTGGTTTTTGCGTTCTCATCACTGTGGTTTACCCACTACTGCCTGGCTGCGCTGGAGCGTTTGCGCGCTGAGGGTGCTGCGGACATATCGCTACAACCGTCTACGCCTCTGGCGACAGAGGGGGCAGCGCAGGCGCATTCCGCGCTGTTGCCTGCTGCGTCGCCTACTGCTGCACTTCCTGCTCCCGAAGCTTCTTCCAACGGAATCTCTGCACCATGACCATGACCCCGTCCTTCGGCCTGATCATCGTGGGTGATGAAATCCTGTCCGGCAAGCGTGCCGACAAGCACATGCCCAAGGTGATCGAATTGCTATCAGCACGTGGGCTCGCGCTGGCCTATGTCGACTACGTTGGCGACAACCCGGACCGCATCACTGCCACGCTGCAGCGCGCTTTTGCGTCAGGGGATGTGGTGTTCTCTTGCGGGGGCATTGGCGCAACCCCTGATGACCATACCCGCCAATGCGCTGCCCGCGCCCTGGGCCTGGAACTGGCGTTACACCCGCAGGCTGAAGCGCTGATCCGTGAGCGCATGCAGGACGTGGCACATGAGCAAGGTGTTGCCTATGAGCCGGACCGTTCCGACAACGTGCACCGGCTCAACATGGGGGTGTTCCCAGCGGGTGCACGCATCATTCCCAACCCGTACAACAAGATTCCTGGCTTTAGCTGCGAAGGGGTGAATGGAGGGGGGGTGCATTTTGTCCCCGGGTTCCCCGTCATGGCCTGGCCGATGGTCGAATGGGTGCTGGACCACTACTACGGGGCCTTTTTCAACCGCACTCCGCAGACCGAGCAGTCAGTCGTGGTTTACGGTGCCATGGAAGCAGCATTGACGCCCCTCATGGAGCGCATTGAAAAAACGCACCCGGACGTTCGGGTGTTCAGTTTGCCTAGCGTGGATCATCCACAATACGGGCGGCATATCGAACTGGGTGTCAAAGGTCCTGCTTCCCTTGTTCCCCCTGCATGGCAGGATCTGAAAATGGGTCTGCACGAATTTGGTGCAAATTGTGGCCCTGAATTGGTGCGTAACCTGTGATTCCCGGAGTTGATAGGTGTTTTGCACTCTGTTGGTGCAATTGGGCGGATGCCCCATCGGCCTGCAGTTCTTAGTGCTCCGTCATAGTGCGGTGGGTGCACCCGGCTGGCACGCAAACTGCTTTTGTTTCGGCAAATTCTTTTTTTCAACAAGCGCTTTATCCAGGAGAACCTGATGGCCAAGACCGTTGCAGACGTGATGAAGATGGTGAAGGAGAACGAAGTCAAGTTCGTTGACTTCCGTTTCACCGATACCCGTGGCAAGGAACAACACGTGACCGTGCCTGTTTCCCACTTCGACGAAGACAAGTTCACGTCCGGCCATGCATTTGATGGTTCCTCGGTGGCTGGCTGGAAGGGCATTGAAGCCTCGGACATGCAACTCATGCCCGATCCCAGCACTGCCAACATCGACCCCTTCTTTGAAGAAACCACGCTGTTCCTGCAGTGCGATGTGATCGAACCCGGTGACGGCAAGGCCTATGACCGCGATCCACGCTCCATCGCCAAGCGCGCAGAAGCCTACCTGAAGGCCTCCGGCCTGGGTGATACGGCCTTCTTCGGCCCAGAGCCAGAATTCTTCATCTTCGACGGCGTGCGCTGGTCCAATGAGCCTGGCAAGGTCATGTTCGAGATCGAAGAATACGAAGCCCCTTGGAACTCGGGCGCCAAGCTCGAAGGCGGCAACCGTGGCCACCGTCCTACCGTCAAGGGCGGCTACTTCCCCGTGCCTCCCGTTGATAGCACGCAAGACATGCGCGCTGAAATGTCCCTGATCCTCGAATCCCTGGGCATCCCGGTCGAAGTGTTCCACCACGAAGTGGCGGGCGCTGGCCAGAACGAAATCGGCACCAAATTCAGCACGCTGGTCGAGCGCGCCGACTGGACGCAGGTCCTGAAGTACGTGGTCTGGAATGTGGCCAACGCCTACGGCAAGACCGCCACCTTCATGCCCAAGCCCTACGCTGGCGACAACGGCTCTGGCATGCACGTGCACCAGTCCATCTGGAAAGATGGCAAGAACCTGTTTGCAGGCGACGGCTACGCTGGCCTGTCGGACTTCGCGCTGTACTACATCGGCGGCATCATCAAGCACGCACGTGCCCTGAACGCCATCACCAACCCTGGCACCAATTCGTACAAGCGCCTGGTCCCTGGCTTTGAAGCGCCTGTGAAGCTGGCCTACTCGGCCCGCAACCGTTCGGCCTCGATCCGTATTCCTTATGTTGCCAACCCCAAGGGTCGCCGCATCGAAGCGCGTTTCCCCGATCCATCGGCCAACCCATACCTGTGCTTCTCGGCACTGATGATGGCCGGTCTGGACGGCGTGGAAAACAAGATCCATCCCGGCGAAGCCGCAACGAAGGACCTCTACCACCTGCCACCCGAAGAAGACAAGCTGGTGCCCACCGTGTGCCACAGCCTGGACCAAGCGCTGGAGTATCTGGACAAGGACCGTGGTTTCCTTACCAAGGGTGGCGTCTTTACAGACTCCATGCTGGACGCCTACATTGACCTCAAGATGGGCGAAGTCACGCGTTTCCGCATGGCTCCTCACCCAGTCGAGTACGACATGTACTACTCCCTGTAATAGCCTGTCTGCACAGGCTGTTACCCTCCAAAAAGGCGGCCCAGGCCGCCTTTTTTATTGCGCTCAAGAACCGGGCGTTGCTGGAACGGAACCCGATGCTGGGCCGTTGCATCCTTGTACAAAGCCCTGTGCGGGGCTGCTGGTGTTGGATTGGCGATGCGTGGCGATTGGGGGATACTCCCCGGACCCCTGCATGGCAGTGCGAGGAAACCGAATGAAGAAAACGCTCATCACCCTGTTACTGATCGCCGCGACGGCTCCCGCCGCATGGGCGCAAGACCGCATCTACCGTTGCGGTAACGAATACACCAACAATGCTCAGCAGGCCAGGGAGCGCGGCTGCAAGCTGGTAGAGGGAGGCAATGTCACCGTGGTCCAGGGCACCCGCCCTGCTGGTGCAGCACCTGCGGCGCCAGCTGCGGGCGGCGCTGCAGGCACTGGCGCTGCCCCCGCAGCCTCGCCACCCTCTGCTCCCCGTGTTGCCACCAACGATCAGAAGGCCCGCGATGCCGATGCCCGGGCCATCCTCGAATCCGAATTGCGCAAGGCCGAGGCCCGCCATGCCGAACTGGTGAAGGAATACAACGGCGGCGCGCCGGAGCGCAACGCGCTCGACCTGCGCAACCCGCAGCGCTACATGGAGCGCACCGCAGAGCTCAAGGCCAACCTGACCCGCAGCGAAAGCGATATCGCAGGCATCAAGCGCGAAATCGCCCGTCTCCCGGCCAACTGAATCGAACCTCTTTCCATCGTCTGGCACGCGCGTGAGCTCCTCGCCCTACTCAGAAGCCCCAGCCTCCGACGCGGGGCGCTTTCATTCGCTGGACCTGATGTCCACCCTGGTGGCGGTGCTGCGCGCCGATGGCGCCGTGCAGTTTGCCAATGCTGCGCTGGAAAACGCGCTAGGCTTGTCGCGCCGCACTCTGGAGGGGGTGGATTTCTCCACCTTCTTCACCGACCCCGCCTTGCTGCAGACCGCACTGGCGGGTGCGCGGGGCAAGGACTTCGCGGCCCTGCGGTATGAGGCCAGTCTCAAGCGTCAGCACCAGGACCCGGTGCCCGTGCATGTGAGTGTGGCCGATGCCGAGCAGGTGGGCGAAATTCTGGTGGAGCTGTGGCCGCTGGAGCAGCAGGCCCGCCAGGACCGCGAGGAGCGCTTGCTCGATCAGGCTCAGGCCAACAAGGAGTTGATCCGCAACCTGGCCCATGAGATCAAGAACCCGCTGGGCGGGATTCGCGGAGCTGCGCAGCTGCTGGAGATGGAGCTTGAAAGCCGTGAGCTGACCGAGTACACCCAGGTCATCATCCACGAGGCTGATCGCCTGCAAAGCCTCGTGGATCGGCTGCTGGCCCCGCACCGCCATCCCCACCTGGTGGGTGATGTCAACATCCATGAGGTGTGTGAGCGCGTGCGGTCGTTGGTGCTGGTGGAGTACCCGCAGGGCCTCAAGGTGCTGCGCGACTATGACACCTCGATTCCCGACTTCCGTGGCGACCGCGCGCAGCTGATTCAGGCGCTGCTGAATATCGTGCAGAACGCAGCCCAGGCATTGACCGAGAGGATCGCTGAGGGCGACGCGACGATCACGCTGCGCACCCGTGTGGCAAGACAAGTAACGTTTGGTCGCCAGCGCTATCGGCTGGCACTGGAATTGCATGTCATCGACAACGGACCGGGCGTACCCGATGCGATCAAGGAGCGGATTTTTTACCCTCTGGTATCGGGTCGGGATGGCGGGTCAGGGCTGGGGCTCACGTTGGCACAAACCTTCGTGCAGCGCCATCATGGATTGATTGAATGCGACAGCGTACCGGGTCGCACCGACTTCCGCCTCCTGATCCCCTTGCCCTGAGGTCCCCGAAACACCACACAGGGAAGGTAAGAAAAACATATGAAGCCGATCTGGATAGTAGATGACGACCCCTCGATCCGCTTCGTCCTCGAAAAGGCGCTGGCCCGCGAGAACCTGCCCACGCGCAGTTTCACCCACCCCCGCGAAGTGCTCGATGCGCTGGCCGACATCACCCCGGGCGACCCGGCGCGGCAAGGCCCCCAGGTCCTGGTAAGCGACATTCGCATGCCCGGGGGGTCTGGCCTGCAGTTGCTGGAAAAAGTGCGGGAACTGCAGCCCGGCCTGCCCGTCATCATCATGACGGCGTACTCCGACCTGGACAGCGCCGTGTCGGCCTTCCAGCGCGGTGCGTTCGAATACCTGCCCAAGCCGTTTGACCTGCCCAAGGCGGTCGAGCTGATCCGCCGCGCCGTGGAAGAAAGCCAGCGCGAGGAAGTGACCGAAGAACGCCAGGCTGAAGCCCCGGAGATGCTGGGCCAGGCGCCCGCCATGCAGGACGTGTTCCGTGCCATCGGCCGCTTGAGCCAAAGCCAGGTCACCGTGCTGATCACCGGCGAATCGGGTTCGGGCAAGGAACTGGTGGCGCGTGCGCTGCACAAGCATTCGCCGGTGGCCGACGGCCCCTTTGTCGCCATCAATACCGCGGCCATCCCCAAGGACCTGCTCGAGTCCGAACTTTTCGGCCACGAGCGCGGCGCCTTCACCGGTGCGCAGACACAGCGGCGCGGCCGCTTTGAGCAGGCCGAGGGCGGTACGCTGTTCCTCGACGAAATCGGCGACATGCCGTTTGACCTGCAGACACGCCTTCTGCGCGTGCTGTCGGACGGCCAGTTCTACCGTGTGGGTGGCCATGCAGCCGTGAAAGCCCATGTGCGCGTGATTGCCGCCACCCACCAGGACCTGGAAAAGCGTGTGAAGGAAGGAGGTTTCCGCGAGGACTTGTTCCACCGCCTCAACGTGATCCGGCTGCGCCTGCCAGCGCTGCGCGAGCGGCATGAAGACGTGCCCGTGCTCACCCGCCATTTCCTGCAGCAAAGCGCGCGGCAACTGGGTGTGGAGCCCAAGCGCATTGCCGACTCGGCCATTGCGCGGCTGGAGCAGTTTGCCTTTCCGGGCAATGTGCGCCAGCTGGAGAATATATGCCACTGGCTCACGGTGATGGCGCCTGCCCAGGTCATCTCGCTGCAGGACTTGCCGCCTGAGGTGCTGGAGGCTCCCATTTACCAACCCGCTCCGCGCCCTGGCAGTGATGCGTCTGCGGCGGCGGCTGCTGCGGCACATGCTGTGGCTTCACCAGCACCAGCACCTGCACCGGCGCCAACCCCTGCTGTAGAACTGGTCGGCGGGCTTGTGCACCCTGCCGCTGTTGTCGCCACGCAGCCACTGGTCGGCGGTGTGCCTGCTTCCAGTGCCGCTGCGCTGGGCGTTACGCCGCATTGGGCTACCGACGCGCAGATGACTACAGGCTTGGGCGGGATGGCAGCCCCTGTCAGCACTGCGGCGACCTGGGAGCAGGCGCTGGAGACCGAAGCGCAGAAGCTGCTCGCAGGGGGGCAGCCTGAGGTGTGGGACGCCCTCACACGGCGGTTTGAGTCGCGCCTGATCCGCACCGCGCTCACCGCCACCCACGGGCGCCGCATGGAAGCCGCGCAGCGCCTGGGCATTGGGCGCAACACCATCACGCGCAAGATTCAGGAGCTGGGGCTGGATGCGACCGATGAGGCATAAATATAGCCTCTAGCGCTTGATGGTAAAGCGCAAGCAGCTACTTAATTTATAGCATCTTGGCAGTGCTATCTCGGGGCCATTTCGGGGCGAGCGCACCTGTCCATGTCCTACAAACAGGCCCTCCTTGGGCCGACCCAGCCCTCCGGGAGTGCCTTCAACAATGAAGGCACTGTCAACCAACCGGAGAGCTTCTATGTCGGATATCAACGATGCCAACCGCGACCCTTTGACCAATGAACCGGGTTCTCACCCCGTCGGAACCGGGGTCGGTGCTGCCCTGGGTGGCGCTGCTGCGGGTGCCGCTGCGGGCGCCTTTGGTGGCCCGGTCGGCGCAGCCATTGGCGGCGTGGCTGGTGCGGTAGCCGGCGGCCTGGCGGGCAAGGCCGCTGCGGAGGCGGTCAACCCCACCGAGGAAGATGCCTACTGGCGCGAGAGCTTTCACCGCGAGCCTTATTACGTGGGTGGTCGCACCTACGAACAATACCGCCCGGCCTATGAACTGGGCTGGTCGTCGGTGGGCCGCTACGAAGGCGACTTCGCGGCGGTGGAGCCCCGCCTGGCCGATGACTGGCGTGCGCGTCACTCCGAAGGCCTGGCCTGGGCCGATGTCCGCCCTGCAACCCGCGCCGCATGGGAGCGGGCATCGCGCCCCCGCCAGAACGGCGACCGCCCCATCGATGTTGTGGACAACGAAGACGTGGTCGACGTGCTCAATGATCTGCTGGAGTCCTGCCGCGATGGGGAGTACGGCTTTGCAGCCTGTGCGGAGCACACCGACTCTGCAAAGCTCCAGAGTGTGTTCCAGCGCCATGTGCGTGAATGCGCACAGGCTGCCGTCGAACTGGAGCATGCGGTGCGCCGTCTGGGGGGCGAGCCTGCTTCGGGCGGCACCGTGGCTGGTGCGCTGCACCGGGGCTGGGTGTCGGTCAAGTCGGCCCTGTCCGCACGCGACGACAAGGCTGTGCTGCAGGAATGCGAACGCGGCGGGGACGCTGCCGTGGCCCGCTACCGCAAGGCCCTGGAGGCCATCCTGCCGATGGACGTGCGGGCCTTGGTGGAACACCAATACCGAGGCGCCCAGCGCAACCACGATGAAGTTCGAGCCCTGCGCGATACGTTTGAGACCTTTACTGAAACCTGACCTACGGATCGACGGATCGACGGATCGACGGATACGGTCACGGCTTGTGCGCTAGGGGCTCCCGGTGCACAGCCAGCCATGGGCACAGTGCACAGGGACATTCAAGCGCTGCGTCGTTGCACGTCCTATCCCAAAGCAAAAGGCTGCAAGGATTTTTCCTTGCAGCCTTTTGTTTGTCTTTACGGGGCCTCCAGCGGGTTGCTGCGCAGGCTTCTGGCTTGAAACACCCCACCAGCAGGGACGCTACGCCGAGGTAGCCCCGGCCGCGGGCATCTACGCCATGGTGAGCACCACGGGCGCATGGTCGCTGGGTTGGGGATTCTTGCGCGGGGCGCGGTCCACCGTGCAGGCTGTCACGCTGGCGCGCAGTGCATCGCTCACCAGGATGTGGTCAATGCGCAGCCCCCGGTTCTTCTGAAACCCGAGCATGCGGTAGTCCCACCATGAATAGCTTTTCTCAGGCTGCTCGAACATGCGGAAGCTGTCTGTCAGGCCCAGGGCAATCAGGTCCTGGAAATGCTGGCGTTCTTCCACCGTGTGGTGGATGGTGTCCTTGAGGCCCACCGGGTCGAACGAATCGCGGTCTTCGGGCGCCACATTGAAGTCGCCCAGCAGGGCCAGTCGCGGGTGGGCCTGCAACTCTTCGCCCAGCCAGCGGTGCAGTGCGGCCAGCCACAGCATCTTGTAGGCGAACTTCTCCGAGCCCGGGGCCTGGCCGTTCACGAAGTAGCAGTTCACCAGGCGCAGTGCGCCGCCCGGCGTGTCCAGCGTGGCTGCAATGACGCGGGCCTGCTCATCCGTGTGGCCTGGGATGTTGCGCACCACGTCGCGCATGGCGTGGCGGCTCAGGATAGCGACGCCGTTGTAGGTCTTTTGCCCAAAGGCCACGGCCTCATAGCCCGCTTCCTTGAATGCATCATGCGGAAACTTGTCGTCGGTGAGCTTGAGCTCCTGCAGGCACAGTGCATCGACCGGGTTGGCCGCGAGCCAGGCCAGCACCTGGGGCAGGCGGACGGTGAGTGAGTTGACATTCCAGGTGGCGATTTGCATGCTTTTGGGCTCCAGCGCTTGATAGGCAAGCGCTACGTGCTATTAATTGATGAGCGAATCGTTCGGCGCGGTGTCAACCTGCGCGCACGTAGGTCACAAAGCTGAACCGCAGCCCGTTGGTGCTGACGTGGCGACTGCGGGCGGATTCTGTCCATGGTGCACCCAGCGTGGGGGCGTGGGCGTCTCCCTCGAAATCCTGGTCGATCTCGGTCACTTCCAGGCGGTCGGCCAGGGGCAGGGCCTCGGCGTAGATCTGCGCGCCGCCAATCACCCACACGGTCTGATCGGCCGGGGCCTGCTGCAGCGCGTCTTGCAGGCTGGCCGCGCGCACGGCGCCTTCGGCCAGCCAGTCGGCCTGGCGCGTGACCACGATGTTGGTGCGGCCGGGCAGGGGGCGAAAACGCGGGGGCAGCGAGTCCCAGGTCTTGCGGCCCATGATGACGGCGCAGCCCTGGGTGAGTTGCTTGAAACGTGCCATGTCCTCAGGCAGATGCCAGGGCAGGCGGTTGTCTTTGCCGATGACACCGTTGGCGGCGCGTGCGTAGATGAGGTGCAAGGGCACGGTAGGGCTCCAGTGTCAGAGGTGCAAGGCGGCGAGGGCACCCACGCCCAGGCCCAGGGCGGCCACGCCGTACATGCCGTACTCCAGCCATTTTTTCTTGGTCAGCAATGCAATGGCGGCCAGGGCGATTGCCACCTGCAGCGCCGTGGTGGCCTGCGCCCAGCGGTGGTGCTGGTGCATCTGGGCTTCGCTCTTGCGGTCGAACTCGTGGGCGTCGGCCTCGAGTTTTTCGGCCACGGCCTTGATCTCGTTCTTTTCTTTCTCGTAGCGGTCGATCTTGGCCTGGTACTTGGCTTTTTCGGTCTCGGCCGGGGTCAGGTCACGCGCCAGCTCGGCCAGGCTTTGCTTGGTGCTTTTGGACTGGAAGTAATTCCACTGGTTGGACGCCTCGGTTTTCTTGATGGCCGCGTCGTTCTTGAGCAGCCCGGCATTGGCCTGCGTGGCGCCGCCCATGTAGGCAAAGATGGCGCCCACCGTGGCCACGATGGCGGTGAACATGGCGATCTTGTTCATGGATGCGCCATTGCCCTCCTGGCCGTGGCTGGTGCTGTGGTCGCTATGGTCGCCATGGGTGGCATGCTCTACGGCATGGTCGTGGGGGCCGTGTACGTGAAATCCGCCGGAAGACATGGGTAGGTGTTGGAATCGTGGTGGTTGTGGATGAGTGGCAGGCAGGTACTGCCGCTTTGGCCGAGAGAGCTGGGAACAGGTCCGACAGGTATGCCGGTTGCTGCTATACCGCCACCGGCGCCTTGATGGCCGGGTGGCACTGGTAGTCCAGCACCTCGAAGTCCTCGTACTGGTAGTCGAAGATGCTGTCAGGCCGGCGCTTGATGTGGAGCACGGGGTAGGGGTAGGGCGTGCGCGCCAGTTGCGTCTGCACCTGCTCGTGGTGGTTGCTGTAGATGTGGCAATCGCCGCCTGTCCAGATGAAGTCACCCACGTCCAGGTCGCACTGCTGCGCCACCATGTGCGTGAGCAGCGCATAGCTGGCGATGTTGAAGGGCACGCCCAAAAAGATGTCGGCACTGCGCTGGTAGAGCTGGCAGCTCAGCGTGCCGCGCCCGCCGGGTTCTTGCGCAGGGGCCACGTAGAACTGGAAGAACGCGTGGCAGGGCATCAGCGCCATCTTGTTCAGATCGGCCACGTTCCAGGCGCTCACGATGATGCGGCGCGAGTCGGGGTTGGTTTTCAACGTCTTGATCACGTCGCTGATCTGGTCGATGTGGCCGCGGGGATTGTCCGGGGTGGGCGCGGGCCAACTGCGCCACTGCACGCCGTATACCGGGCCCAGGTCGCCGTCCTCGCGCGCCCATTCGTCCCAGATGGTGACGCCGCGCTCTTTCAGCCAGTTGTTGTTGCTGGAGCCCGTCAGGAACCACAGCAGCTCCTGGATGATGGACTTGAGGTGCACTTTCTTGGTCGTGACCAGCGGGAAGCCTTCCTTCAGGTCAAACCGCATCTGGTGGCCGAAGACGCTCTTGGTGCCGGTACCAGTGCGGTCGGCCTTCTCCACCCCTTGGGTGAACACCAGCCGCATGAGGTCTTCGTACTGAGACTGGACGGGGCGTTGCAGTGTGGGGGCGACAGGCTGGTTCATGGGAGAGGGCTCGCAAGGTGAAGCGGCACGCGGCAGGCGCCGGGCCAAGCGGCTGATTTTAAGCGGGCCAGCACACCTGCGCTGCAGGTCTGCAGCGGCCGGTGGGCTTGCTGGGCTGGTTGGGCGGCGGCCCAGGCAAGGCGCGCGCTCTGTAGATTAGATTTGAATGAAAAGTGCCTCTGGCGCTTTATGGTAAAGCGCTGGCAGCTATTGTTTTGATAGTGATGCTGTGGTGCCTCAAGCTCGCCTGATCGGCGTCTGTGAGGGCGCTGGAGGGATTGGCAAGGTGTGGCGCAGCTTGACGGCGATGTGGGCAACGCGAGGATGCGGCTCGACGTTGGCTTGGGGCGACGCCTAACCATGGTTTCTTGGGGGGGGGGGAGAAATGCGGCGTTGCGTGGCTACAGTGATGCCTCATATTTCCCATATCAATTTCATGCGTGCCACCAAGCTTCACCAATTCCTCGCCGGTGCGGAATTTTCGAAAGTGTCGTATGACCTGCAGAATCTGGCCATACACATCGGTGGCTCGGTAGTCCTATTTGTTGACGCCATCGGTTTTCGCGTGCTGGATGAGGGGGATTTGCTCGAGTTCTGGCCTGCATGCTCCACTGCACATGGTTGCGGGATTTTTGAAATACACGATGGCGGTTGGTTGGCGCAGGAATCGACGCGCAAGGGATTCATATCTTCATGCTCTCGGCCCGCCTTGCGGGAGTTTTTGGTCACAGGCCCGGACGACTGTGTGGGTGTTCTTGCGTTCAGCGCGCCTGAGCTGAAAGTGGTTCCCGAATGAGGCGCAGCGACGTACTTTCGTCCCTTCCCTGTCCTGGTGCTGGTGCGGTGTCCACGCATCACCTGTTCCCATGACTTCCATCGTTTTGCTCCCCGGTATGGACGGCACCGGCGAGCTTTTCGCTCCGCTGGTTGCCGCTTGGGGTGATCAGTTCCGAACGCAGGTGGTGTCGTATCCACGCGCAGAGCGCCTGGGCTACGCGGCATTGGCTGATCGGGTGCGTGCGCTGTTGCCACGGAACGAAGACTATGTGTTGTTGGCCGAGTCGTTCTCGGGGCCGCTGGGTGTGATGCTAGCGGCAGAGCGGCCCCAGCGCTTGCGGGGGCTTGTGCTGTGTGCCACGTTTGCCCGCTCGCCCCTCCCGTTACTGAGATGGACGGCTCCGTGGGCGCAGATTGTTCCACTGGCTGCGCTGCCGGGCAGCCTGCTGGCTTGGGGGCTGTTGGGGCCTTACGCCACGCCGTCACTCCTGAGGGCGATTCGGCACGCAGTGCAGTCGGTCGATCCCGTCGTGCTGGCAGAACGCATCAGCGCCGTCTCGGATGTGGATGTATCGCAGGCCTTGTCTGAAGTGCAGGTACCCGTTCTGTACCTTCAAGCTCGCAACGACAGGGTGGTGCCACGGCGTGCAGTGAGGCCTTTTGTGGAGGCGCTGGGTGATCGGCTTGAGGTTGCGTTGTGCGCGGGGCCGCATTGCTTGCTTCAGGCACGTCCCGGTGATGCGGCTGCCGCGATCTCCGCGTTTGTCAGTGGCTTGACTCCAAGTTGGAGGTAAGCCCTTCACCTCATTGCTTTTCGCTAGCTCATGGGGCCGTTGATGTCCGTCGTGCTGCGTGCTGTTGGGATGTATCCTGTGCCCCGTTCTTGTACCCGGAGACTGAAATGCTCGAACTTCTTGCTGCGCTCGTGTCGGGCGCAATGGAGCTTGCTATCGCCCTTTCGGGAAAGTTGTTTGTGCAAATGATCAGTCTCGGCCGCTGGCGCAGTGAATCGCTGGACGGCTTAGAGGGCCGCATGCATGGGCCAGCAGGCGCGCTCTCGTTCAGGCGTGACGGTCAGCGGGTTGTCACTTCGAGCGGTCTTGTGTTGGCTGGGCTGGCGTTTTACGTGCTGTTGGGTTTTGTGGCACTCATGGTCAGCTCTTTGTTCTGAAGCGCTCTTTACGTCCTGTGGATCGACACCCCGCCATCCACCAGCATGGCCGTGCCAAACACTGCTTTTCTACCCCACACCGACGTGCGCCGCGCCCAAGCCACGGAGGCCGCGCAGGCCTGCGAAGTGGTTCGCCAGTCCATCACCCACTGCTGTGCTCTGGACCATCACCACGACCCGGCCGTGCTGGCCTCTTGGCTGGCCAACAAAACGGCAGATCACCTGGCCGCATGGATGGCTGCGCCGCACGCGATGGCTTGGGGCGCCTATTGGGGCGTTGGTTTGGGTGTTGGCCTGGGAGCGGACCGTGCTGCTGACCGGGGCGCTGAGGCGGGCTCAACGATGGTGGGCTTTGCGCTGCTCGCGCAGGGCAAACTGGCCCTGTGCTATGTGGTGCCGCAGGCATTGCACCAGGGCGTAGGCCGGGCGTTGCTGCTGGCGGCAGAAGCGGGGGCGCGGCAGGCGGGCATCGCCGCTTTGGTGCTGGAGAGCACGCGCACGGCAGAGGCTTTTTACCGGCGTCATGGCTACGAGCCTGCAGGTGCGGTGCAGGCCTGGGCGGGGCTGCAGGCGCAGCCCATGGGCAAGCGGCTTTGAACAGGCCCACAACGCGGTGATGCGGGTTGCGTGTGTCTTGCCTGCTCTTTGGGAGGGTTTAAGGAAAAAATGCTTCTGACGCTTTATCTATAAGCGCTGGCAGCTATTATTTTGGTAGCGTTTGGTGCGCTCACAGCTCTTGTGCATACACGATGAAGCCCTGGTGCTTGGCCAGCTTGTCGTACAGCTGGCGCCCGGCGGCATTGGTCTCGTGCGTTTGCCAGTACACGCGCGAAGACTGGGCGGCGCGCGCTGCGTCGTACACGGCCTGGATGAGCGCCCGCCCCACGCCCCGGCCGCGCGCAGCCTCGCGGGTGAACAAATCGCTGAGATAGCAGACGGGTTCGATGCGCGTCATGCTGCGGTGAAAGACGCAGTGCGTGAGGCCCAGCAGTTCGCCGCTGGCATCGTCCTGCGCCACCAGGCAGAACATGGGCTCCGTCGCGTCATGAAACCGCTGCCAGGTGGTCTGGGTGATGTGCTCCGGCAGCGCGGTGGCGCCAAAGCGACCATAAAACGCGTTGTAGCCGTCCCAGAGCGGGCGCCAGGCGGCGTAGTCGGTGGGCTGAGCGGGGGCGTATGGTGATGGCGGAACTCATGGCGGGCTGCGCGATGTTGTAGAACGACGTTGCCATTGTGCAGGCAGAGCTGCAGGGCTGATTCCCTGCAGGGACGTGCTGGTGCGCGACCGCTGCCATGCCCTGTGGTTTTCTCGGGTTCGGTGGACTACGATGCGCGTCTGATCCGCATCCGGGCCCTGGGCCCCACGCTTTGACCATGAGCCATGTTCTGCACCTTTGGCGCCATCCGATCCCTGTCTCCAGCGAGGACGCGCAGGCCACGCTGCGTGACCTGCGCCAGCAGTTGAGCTTCAACCCCGATCCTGCGGCAAGCGTGCTGATGCAAGCCATTGCAGCTGGGCTGCCGCAGGATGGCGAGCCCGAGGACTATTGGACTGAAACCCCGGAGCCGGACCCGTTTGCGCTGGTGCAAAGCCTGAGCCCTGACGTGGCCGAGCTGGGGGTGGTGCTGCCGGTGATCGAGCGCGTGGCCCGCCAGTTGGGGTGGGTGATTTTTGATCCGCAGAGCGGCGAGGTGCACACCCCTTCAGGGCAGGTGATAGGCCCGGGGGGATCTGCTGCAGCCGTGACAGATGTGCCTGTGCCCCCTGATCTGGATACTTCGCCTTCGGCGCGCAGCCGCTGGGTGCAGCAATCGCTGGAGCCTTTGTTTGCGCAGCGGGGCTGGCGCAAGGTGCGGGGCGAGTGCTGGTTCAAGAAAAAGCTGCCTGTGGGCGAGGCGCTGGTGTATTCGGACATGGTGCGAGACACCTTGCACCACGGCGTGTGGATACGCCTTGCATTGCCCGCCCACTTGCAGCCGGCCCTTGACAGCGATGGCGGTCCAGCTTTCAGGGTGTCCCTGCAGCACTTCGCGCAGACGCACAGGCTGCCCTTCACTCACCTGGAGCCACCGGCGCTGTTCCAGAAGCAGGCGGGAGGGGTGACCTACGAGTTGCCCATGGGCAGCGCAGACAGTGCCGCTACGCGCCGGGATGAGCTGGCGGCGCTTTACGACAGGGCCGTGCTGGATTGGCTGGACCAGTTGCACAGCCTGCACGAGCTGGACAGGTGGGCCAACCGCGTGCCGGATGAGGAATGCCCCTTCGTGGGCCTGCGCCAACGCAGCAACTACCGCTTGCTGAACTACCACCCCGATTTGCTGGTGGCTGCTGCTGTCAACGCCCCTGATTTCGAGCAACGCGCCCTGGAGCGCTATGCCATGTACGAGGCCGATGCGTTTGGCAGGGGGCTGCTGCCACAGATGCGCGAGCTGCTGGCCGTGTGCGGGCTGCACATCTCGTGCTGATCCTATGTTTGCCCAGACTGTGCGGCGTTAGGCCTTCAGCACGCGCCCCGGGTTCATGATGCCCTGCGGGTCCAGTGCGTTTTTGATGGCACGCATCATGCCCAGCGCCACGGGCGATTGGTACGTCTCCAGCTTGTCGGCCTTCAGCGCGCCGATGCCGTGCTCGGCAGAGAAAGAGCCGCCGAACTCGGCCACCGCTTCATAGACCAAGTGGTTCACCTGCGCCTCGTAGTCGCGCAGGAAGGCCTTGGCATCGCCCTCGGCCGGGGCCTGCACGTTGTAGTGCAGGTTGCCATCGCCCAGGTGGCCAAAGTTGACGAGGCGCACGCCCGGAATCTGGCTTTGCAGCAGTGCGTCGGTGTGCGCGACAAACGCAGGGATGCGCGAGATGGGGATGGAGATGTCGTTCTTGATGTTCAGGCCTTCTTCGGCCTGGGCCAGCGGAATGCTCTCGCGGATGTGCCACAGCTGGTGGGCCTGGGTGAGGTTCTCGGCCACCACGGCGTCGGTCACGCAGCCTGCTTCAAACGCGGTCTCCAGCAGCGCTTCAAACCTTGCGCGGGCATGTTCTTCGGATTCACTGTCGGAGTTTTCGAGCAGCACGCACCAGGGCGCGTTGTCGTCACCCAGGAAGGGCACGCGCAACTGCGGCATGTGTTTGCCCACCAGGCTCAGCGCAAGCTGGCCCATCACCTCCAAGCCCGTCAGGCCCGCGCCCAGCTGCTTGTGGGCCATGCCCAGCAACTGCACGGCGTGCTCGATGGAGGGCACTGCGGCCCAGGCGGTGAGCTTGGCGGCGGGCTGGGGGTAGAGCTTCATGCTCGCGGCGGTGATGATGCCCAGCGTGCCTTCGCTGCCGATGAACAGGTCGCGCAGGTCGTAGCCGGTGTTGTCCTTGCGCAGGCCCTTGAGGCCGCTCCACACCTCGCCTTGCGCGGTGACCACCTCCAGCCCCAGGCACAGGTCGCGCGTGTTGCCGTAGCGCACCACCTGCGTGCCGCCGGCATTGGTGCCCAGGTTGCCCCCAATGGTGCAGCTGCCCTCGGCCGCCAGCGACAGGGGGAACAGCAGGCCCGCGTTGCGCGCCACCTCTTGCAGGTTTTGCAGAATGCAGCCGGCTTCCACCGTCATGGTGAGGTTGGCGGTGTCCACGGCGCGCACGGCGTTCATGCGCGTCAGGCTCAGCACGATCTGCGTGCCCGATTCATCGGGCGTGGAGCCCACGGCCAGCCCGGTGTTGCCGCCCTGGGGCACGATGGCGGTGCCTGCGGCGGCACAGGCCTTGACCACGGCGGCCACCTCGGGGGTGCTGGCTGGGCGCACCACGGCCAGGGCTTTGCCGCGCACGCGGCGGCGCCAGTCCTGTTCCCAGGCGGTGAGGTCGCCTTCGTTGAGCACGTGGGTGGGGCCAACGATGGCGCGCAGGGTGTCAAGCAAGGTGGTCATGGGCAACGGGGTACTGATTCAGTGGGATGAAGAAGAGATAAGAGGGATCAGATCAAGGGGCTGGGGCTGCGGAGGCCGCAGCCGCCGCCGCTTTTGCATTGCGCTGGCGCAGCCGCACATGCAGCGTACACGCGGTGAACAGCACCAGGCACAGTGCCACTTCAGCCCAGGCTAGCCACTGCGACGGGGGCTTGTCGCTCCAGCCGCGCACCACGCCTTCGGTGAAATACAGCCAGATCACCAGGCTGACCCAGCGGTAGGTGTACATGCGGTTTTTGAGGATGCCTGCCAGCGGGATGCACAGGGGCAGGGCTTTGAGAGCGAGCCAAGATCCTCCGGGGCGCAATGGGGCCAGCACCAGCTCCCAGGCCAGGCACAGAACGATGAGCGCCAGCAGGCTGCCAGTGGCCAGCCAGCGCGTCGATTCGACAGCGCGATCGGCAGGAACGGGGAGGGCGGGCGGGGCAGGTGGGGGTGTGGTCATTGGGGTGGCATCATATCGGCCATGCCCTTGACCTTACAGACAGCCGCACAGCGCGTGGAGGCGCTGATGACCGAGCTGTCGCACTTTCCGTGGAAGACCACGGCCCAGACGCTGCGCGAGCGCTTTCGTGAGGACCACCTGGGCCTCACGGCCAGCAGCCTGACCTTCACCACCATCCTGGCGCTGGTGCCGTTCTTTACCGTGGCGCTGGCGGTGTTCACCGCCTTCCCCATCTTCGGCAAGCTGCAGGATGCGCTGCAGGGCTGGCTGGTCAGCAGCCTGGTACCCGACAGCATCTCGCGGCAGGTGATTGGCTACCTGAACCAGTTTGCCTCCAAGGCCAGCGGCCTGGGGGTGGCGGGCTTCAGCATCTTGCTGGCCACAGCCCTGGCGCTGATCCTGACCATCGACCGCACGCTCAACGACATCTGGCGCGTGCAGCGCCTGCGGCCACTGGGGCAGCGGGTGCTGATCTACTGGGCGGCCATCACGCTGGGCCCGCTACTGATGGGGGCCAGCCTGGCGCTCACCTCGTATGTGATGTCAGCCTCGGGCGGGCTGGTCAAGCGCCTGCCGGATGGCGTGCAGCTGCTGTTCGACTCGATCCAGTTTGTGGTGCTGGCGGGCGGCATGGCGTCGCTGTACCACTATGTGCCCAACACCCCGGTGAAGTGGCGCCACGCCTGGACGGGCGGGCTGTTGGTGGCGGTGTGCATCGAGCTGGCCAAGAAGGTGCTGGCGGTCTACTTGAGCAAGGTGCCCACCTATTCGGTGGTGTACGGTGCGTTTGCCACGCTGCCCATCCTGCTGGTGTGGATTTACGTAGCCTGGGTCATCGTGCTGCTGGGGGCGGTGGTCACCGCCTACCTGCCCAGCCTGCTGGCGGGCGTGGCACGGCGCGGCACGGTGGCGGGCTGGACGTTTCAACTCGCCATCGAGGTGCTGCAGGCCTTGCACCGCGCGCGCAGCCAGCCCATGAAAGGCTTGCGTCCCAGCCAACTGGCGCAGCTGCTGCGTGTGGATGTGCTGCAGCTCGAACCCGTACTGGAAGCCCTGACCGTGCTGGACTGGGCCGGCGAGCTGGGCGATGCGGCGGTGAGTGCGTCGGACGTGCCCGAGCCGCGTTATGTGCTGCTGGCCAACCCGGGCACCACACTCCTGGCGCCGCTTGTGCAGCGGCTTCTGCTGGAGCGGGCCGAGAGCCTGCAGCCCCTGTGGTCAAGCGCACAACTGGATGGCTTGCTGCTGGAGGATGTGTTGCAGCCCGATACGGGCGCTGTCCCAGCCCAGGGTTTGCAGCGGGTAGGCTTGGGGTAAGCTATCAAAATAATAGCTGCTTGCGCTTTTGGGATAAGCGCTAGGGCTTGTTTTGTTCGGATTTTTTGGTGGCGACTGCCGCTGCGCCGCCTTGCAAGCTGTTCAGAACGGCACCTTGCCCGTCCAGATGTCCTTGTACATCACCCAGTCGCCCATGAAGCTGTAGAGCGGGCGCTTGAAGCTGGCGGGCTTGTTTTTTTCAAAGCCGAAGTGCCCCACCCAGGCAAAGCCGTAGCCGCAGAGCAGGCCATACAACAGGTACTGCGGTTTGCCTGTGGCCACCAGCATGGCCAGGCACATGAGGCTGAGCGTGGAGCCCACAAAATGCAGGCGTCGGCAGGTGCGGTTGCTGTGCTCTGTCAGGTAGAAGGGGTAGAACTGCGCGAAGCTCTTGAAGCTGCGCGGGTCTGTGGCCTCGTGGTGGGGGCTGATGTCCATCGTGTGTCTCCTTGTTGCAGCTTGCCTGCGATCAATGCAATGGCTGATCCTTGGGCTCTCTGTGCGCGGTCTCATTCTTCGGTAAGGCTTTGCCTGCGCCAACCGATTTATACGACCAAGCCTCGGAAAATGCTGTGCCGCGACGGACTTTGCGCTTTGTTGGGGCTTTCGTGCTCTGGCCGTGCGCGGGTTCTGCCACCATCGCCCTGATGACTGCTGTTGAACCCACTTTCACCCCACCTGCAACTGCCCCCGTCCCTGGCCGCGAGCACGCCATCGACGCACTGCGCGGCTTTGCGCTGCTGGGCATTCTCATGGTCAACGCGGGCAGTTTTGCGTCCACCTACTATGGCGCGGGCGTGGCCGACCCGGCGTTTTCCCGGCCCGTGGACCATGCCGTGCGCTGGCTTGTGAGCTTTGTGTTCGAAACCAAGTTCTACCTGCTGTTCTCGCTGCTGTTCGGTTACAGCTTTGCGCTGCAGATGGATGCGGCCGCGCGCTCGGGCAGTGCCTTTGTGCCGCGCTTTTTGCGCCGCCTGCTGGGCCTTTTGCTGCTGGGGTTCGCACATGCCTGGCTGCTGTTTGCGGGAGACATTCTGGTCACCTACGCGCTGCTGGGCGTGTTGCTGCTGGCCTGGCGCGGGTTGAAGCCCACCGCCGCCACGGTGCTGGCCCTGGTCCTGTTGGGGATGACCGCCGGGGGCTGGGGGCTGTTGGCCTGGCTGGTGGCACATGTTCCGCCCTTGGAGGCGCCGCTGGCCGAGCTGCATGCCAAGGCGCAGCAGGCGGCGCAGGCCTACCGTGCAAGTGCGCTGGATGCGATTGCCCAGCGTGGGCGCGACATGGCAGAGGGCGTGTGGTTTGTGCTGGTGTTTGTGCAGGGGCCGTGTGCGTTGGGCATGTTTTTGCTGGGGTTGGCAGCGCGCCGGTCGGGCTATCTGGCACGGGTGGCGCAGCAGCCCGCGCGCCTTCGCCGGTGGATGCTGTGCTGCCTGCCGGTGGGCGTGGCTGGGGCTTTGTTCTATGCGTTTGTGCAGGTGGGTGCGGGCGGTGGTGTAGCAGCGCAGCCGCCCGAGCATGTGGCGCTGGCCGCGCTGGCGGTGGGGCTGGCCACTGCACCGGCACTCACTTTCGGATACGTGGCGCTGGTGCTCTGGCTGCTCCAGCGCGGCACTGGCGGCCACCGGCTGGGCGCGGCGCTGGAGCCTGCGGGGCGCATGGCCTTGTCCAACTACCTATTGCAGTCGCTGGTGGGGGCGCTGGTTTTCACGGCCTACGGCTTGGCGCTGGTGGGCCAGGTGGCGCCCTGGCAGGTGTTGCTGGGCGTGCTTGCGTTGTACGGTGCCCAGTTGGCGTGGAGCCGCCGCTGGATGGCCACGCATCCCCATGGCCCCGTGGAGTGGTTGCTGCGGGCCTTCACGCTCTGGCAGTGGCCTGCGTGGCGGCGCAGCGCGCGCTGACCTGTGGTGTGGCAGGTCAGCGGCCTTCATGGCCTCAGCGAGATCAGCGGGCCAGAAAGTCGCGCAGCGCGAACAGCGTTTCTTCCGGCGCCTCGGTCATCTGGTTGTGGCCCACCGGAAGGCTTGCCATCGACACCGATTGGCCCGCTGCGCGTGCCGCGTTGACCAAGCCCTGCGCCGCCTTGGGCGGTGTCATCTGGTCCTGGCTGCCCAGCGCAAACAGCACCGGGCAGGTCAGTTGCGCCATGGCCACCTCGCCACCGGCATAGCTGTCGCAGGCCACAAACCCCCGGTGGAACACGTTGACCGCCGGGTTGCTGCGCAGCACCTTGCGCCCGAGCGCCATGCCCGCGCCAAACACCCAGGTGCCTGGACCCAAGGCCGATGGGGGGGCAGACAGGGTGCTGCGTGAAAACACATTGACCATGCGCATCGCCTTCTCAGGGTCGGTCTGCGAGGCCTCGATGAGTGCGGGCGAGACCTTCATAGGAAACGCCGTGCCCACCAGCACCAGGTGGGTGACGCGGTCCTTGAGCCGCGCGGCGGCTTCTAAGGCAATCAGCGAGCCCCAGCTGTGGCCCACCAGCGCCGCGCGCTGCACGCCTGCGGCATCCAGCAGCGCACCGATGAAGTCCGCGCCTTGCTCCACCGTGGCGGGCGCATCGCCGCCACTGCGGCAGTGGCCGGGCAGGTCGATGGCCAGCACGTTCCAGCCGTGGTTGGCCATGTAGCGGCTTTGCAGGGCCCACACGCTGTGGTCGTTGAGGACACCGTGGATGAACACCACGGTGGGCTTGGCGGCATCAAATGCCTTGCCGCCGGTGTAGCAGTAGATGGCGGCGCCGTTGACTTGGATGTGCATGGTCAGGCCCCCACTTTCTCGGCCGCCTTTTCAGCGGCTTTCAACGCGCGCTTGAGGTCGTCGATGAGGTCATCAGCGTCTTCGAGGCCAATGGACAGGCGGATCGTGCCCTGGCTGATGCCCGCACCCGCCAGCGCTTCGTCGCTCATGCGGAAGTGCGTGGTGCTGGCCGGGTGAATCACCAGGCTGCGGCAGTCGCCCACGTTGGCCAGGTGGCTGAAGACCTTGAGGGTTTCGATGAACTTCTTGCCCTGCTCGCGGTTGCCCTTGAGGTCAAAGCTGAACACCGAGCCCGCACCGCGTGGAAGCAGCTTTTGCGCGAGGGCATGGCTCGGGTGCGACGCCAGCATGGGGTGGCCCACGCGCGATACAAAGGGCTGCGACGCCAGGAATTCGACCACCTTCTCGGTGTTGCGCATGTGCTGCGCCATGCGCAGCGGCAGGGTTTCGATGCCCTGCAAGATGAGCCAGGCCGTGTGCGGGCTCATGCAGGCGCCAAAGTCGCGCAGGCCCTCGCGCCGCGCGCGCAGCAAAAATGCGCCCACGGTGCTTTCTTCGGTGAAGACCATGTTGTGAAAGCCGTCGTAGGGCTGCGTAAGCTCGGCAAACTTGCCAGCGGACTTCGGACCATCCCAGTCAAAGCTGCCACCATCCACCACGATGCCGCCGACCACGGTGCCATGGCCCGAGAGGAACTTGGTGGCCGAGTGGTAGACCAGATCGGCGCCGTGCTCGATCGGCTTGATGAGCCAGGGGGAGGTGAGGGTGGAGTCCACCAGCAGCGGAACACCGGCCTCGTGCGCAATCGCACTCACGGTGGGGATGTCCAGCACATCCAGGCCGGGGTTGCCCACAGTCTCGCCAAAGAAGAGCTTGGTGTTGGGGCGCACGGCGGCGCGCCAGCCGTCGATGTCACCGGGCTTGACGAAGGTGGTCTCAATGCCGAAGCGTGACAGTGTGTAGTGCAGCAGATTCTGCGATCCGCCATACAGCGCCGTGCTGGCGACGATGTGGCTGCCCGCGCCCATCAGCGTCGCAATCGCCAGGTGCAGTGCGGCCTGGCCGCTGGCGGTGGCAATGGCACCCACGCCACCTTCCAGGGCGGCAACGCGCTGCTCCAGCACCGCATTGGTGGGGTTGCTGATGCGGCTGTACACATGGCCGCCGCGCTCCAGGTTGAAGAGGGACGCCGCATGGTCGCTCGACTCGAAGACGAATGATGTGGTCAGGTGGATGGGGGTGGCGCGCGCGCCGGTGGCAGGGTCGGGGCTCGCGCCTGCGTGCAGGGCCAGCGTGTCAAAGCCGGGGTCTGAATAGCCGGGCATCGGGTGTCTCCCATGTTGTCAATGCAGCCGGGCATTGTGGGCTATATTTGGTAGCAAATTGTCTATAGCGCCTGCCGCGCTTCTCTCGCCCTCTCGGAGACCCAGCACCATGAAAGTCAGCGATATCCTTCGCGTCAAAGGCAACACCCTGTACACGGCATCGCCGGACGAGCCGCTGGCGGGGGCCGTGAGCCTGATGGCCGAGCGTGACATTGGCTCGCTGGTGGTGATGGAGCACGGCGACCTGGTGGGCATGCTCACTTTCCGTGAAGTGATCCAGGCCTTGGTCAAGAACGGGGGCAGCGTCGGCACGATGCTGGTGCGCACGGCGATGGATGACGCACCGTTGACCTGCACCCTTGAAACTGACATGGACGAAGTGCGCCGCATGATGCTGGACCGCCACGCACGCTACATGCCGGTGATGGACCGCCGCATGCTGATGGGCGTGATCAGCTTCTATGACGTGGCCAAGGCCGTGGTGGACAGCCAGAACTTCGAGAACAAGATGCTCAAGGCCTACATCCGCGACTGGCCGGAAGACGAGTCCCGCAGCGGCTGAACGGAGCGACGTCCGCGATACCGAGCGCTGTTCTCAGCGCAGGCCCCGCGCAGGCGTGCAAAGCCAGGCTTCCAGTTCATCCGGTGGCATGGGCCTGCCAAACAGATAGCCTTGCATGACAGGGCATCCGTGGGCCTGCAGCCATTGCTGCTGCCCGCTGGTCTCCACCCCTTCGGCCACCACCACCATGCCCAGGCTGTGCGCAATGCTGAGTACCGACACTGTGAGTGCGCGCGCAGTGGGGCTGGTGGTCAGGTCTTGCACAAACGCCATGTCCAGCTTGAGCTCCGCAATGGGCAGGCGGTGCAGGTAGCTCAGGCTGGAATATCCGGTGCCAAAGTCATCGAGCGAGAGTTTGAATCCCTTCTGGTGCAGCGCCTCGATGTTGGTCAGCGTCACGGGCCGTGCGTCCATCATCACGCTTTCGGTGATTTCGAGCAGTACATCGTGGGTGCGCAGGCCATGGCGCTCCAGCGCGTCGCAGACCTGCTGTGCAAACTCTGCCTGGTGAAAGCTGCGCCCGGACAGGTTCACAGACACGCAGGGCACGCTGTGGCCAGCTGCGCGCCATGCTGAAAGCTGCGCACAGGCTTCGTCCAGCAACCACAGGGTCAGGTCATGGATGAGCCCAGACTCTTCTGCCACGGGGATGAACCGGCTGGGCGGCACCATGCCCCAGTCGGGGTGTTGCCAACGCGCCAGGGCTTCCACACCGTACAGGGTACCGGGCGCACTGCTGAGCACCTGGGGCTGGTAGTGCAGGCTCAGGCTGCGCTCGGCCAGTGCCTGGCGCAAGGCGCGTTCCAAGGCGGCACGCTCCTGCGCGCGCCGGTTCATTTCGGCACTGAACAATTGCATGCTGTGTCGATGGTCGCTTTTGGCTTGCACCATGGCCTGGTCGGCGTGGCGCAGCAGTGTGTCGATCACATCGCCATCGTGCGGAAACATCGCAATGCCGATGCTGGCGTGGCAGACGTGGGCCTGCCCGTGCAGGTCCATGGGACGGGCCAACTCTTGCAGCATGCGCTGCGCCATCTGCACGGCCTGTTCGGTGCTGCACTCGGACAACAGGAGCACGAATTCATCCCCCGCCAGTCTGCCGATCAGGTCGCGCGCGTGCAGGCACTGCGTGAGCCGTTTGGCCACCTCGCACAGCAGCGCATCACCTGCAGAATGGCCTTGGGTGTCGTTGACCTGCTTGAAGCGGTCCAGGTCAATAAACAGCAGTGCGCCCGCATGGGCATCCTGCTGCAAGCTGGCCAGCGCGCGCGCGGCACTGTTGCGGAACATGGCGCGGTTGGGCAGGCCTGTGAGTTCGTCAAAAAACGCAAGCTGGTGAATGCGCTGCCGAGCGGTGTTGCGCTCAATGGCCAGTGCGCACAGGTGCAGGCATACATCCACGAGCCGATGATGGAGCGCGTTTGGCCCGCGTGGCTCCCGAAAATAGAAAGCAAAGGTGCCAATCACCTTACCCGCATGGTTGCAAATGGGGCTGGACCAGCAGGCCCGCATGCCGCTGGGCTCGAACAGGGTGCGGTAGTCGGCCCACAAGGGGTCGGTGGCCATGTCGGTCACCACCACGGGCGCTGCCCGGAAGGCCGCTGTGCCGCAGGAACCAGCCCGGGGGCCAATGCGGGCGCCCTCCAGTGCCTGGCAGATGGCGGGTGGAAGTCCGGGGGCCGCCAGCGGATGCACCAGCCCCTGCTCGTCCACGGCCAGGATGGAGGCCGTGACTTCGGGGGCAATACGCTCCACTTCGCGGCACACCAGCTCCATCAGGTCGGGCAGTGGCAGTTCTTTGACCATGCCCTCCAACACCCGCTTTTGCAGCACCTCGTGCATTTTGGTGAGTGTGATGTCGGTCAAGACCGTGATGCTGCCACCCGGCCCGCCGGACGCCTCGTCCGAGGCATTGATCATCATCGACACCCACAGTGGCTGCCCCGTCTTGCTGTAGAGCAGCGTTTCGACATGGAAGCCACCCTTGTGGTGGATGCTGTCACGGATTTCTCCGAGCAGCTGGGGATCGGAGTGCGGGCCCAGCAGTACTTCGCTGAGGTACTTACCCAGCACCTGCTCAGGGCCGAATCCGAACAGGCGTGTGAACCCTTCGTTGACATACACCACACGCCGGGCGCTATTGCTCAGCACGATCGCGTTGTCGCTGGCATCGAGCGCCTGGCGCAATTGCGCATCCGCCAGCGGGGCTGGCGATGGGCTGGCGTGGGGAGAAGGGGAGCCGGAAGTGTGCGGAGCTGAAACGGGCATGAATGTCCCAAAGGTCGTCCACTGATGCTAGCAAGTGCGCGCTGCACTGCCAAGCGCGTTTGTGGCATGTACCCATTCCAACCGCGTCGGGACTTGCGCAAATCGGGATGCCGCCACCGCCTTTGCCCGGGGTCGGCCTGCTTGCCGAGGCTCTGTTGAGCGCAGGTCATGCACACTGGGGCCTGTCATCCATGCGCTGGGTCTACTCCCGGCCGTGCCACGGGGCGACGGCTGCCGTCGCTCTGGGATAATCCCGCGCCATGAGCGGCAATACTTTTGGAACCCTATTCGCAGTCACCAATTTTGGTGAATCCCACGGCCCGGCCATCGGCTGCGTGATTGACGGTTGCCCGCCCGGCATGCCGATCACCGCGGCTGACATCCAGGCCGACCTGGACCGGCGCCGCCCTGGCACCAGCCGCCATGTCACGCAGCGCAACGAGCCCGATGCGGTGGAAATCCTGTCGGGTGTATACGAGGGCAAGACCACGGGCACGCCCATCGCCCTGCTGATCCGCAACACCGACCAGCGCAGCAAGGATTACAGCAACATCGCCGAGAGCTTTCGCCCCGGCCACGCCGACTACACCTACTGGCACAAGTACGGTATCCGCGACCCGCGTGGCGGTGGCCGCTCGTCGGCCCGCCTCACGGCCCCCACGGTGGCTGCTGGTGCGGTGGCCAAGAAGTGGCTGGCCCAGCAGTACGGTGCGCAGTTTCGCGCGTGCATGACGCAGCTGGGCGAGCTGGTCATCCCGTTCGAGAGCTGGGAGCATGTGCAGAACAACCCCTTTTTCGCCCCCGTGGCCGACGTGCAGCAGTACGAGGACTACATGGACGCCCTGCGCAAGGCCGGTGACTCGTGCGGCGCCCGCATTCGTGTGCAGGCCACCGGCGTGCCTGTGGGGCTGGGCGAGCCGCTGTATGACAAGCTCGACGCCGATATCGCCCACGCCATGATGGGCCTCAACGCTGTCAAGGGTGTGGAAATTGGCGCTGGTTTTGCGAGCGTGGCCCACCGGGGCACGATGCATGGCGATTCGATGACGCCCCAGGGCTTTCGCACCAACAATGCCGGCGGCGTGCTGGGCGGCATCAGCACCGGGCAAGACCTGGAGGTGAGCATCGCCATCAAGCCCACCAGCTCCATCATCAGCCCGCGCGAGTCGATCGACGTGCATGGCAACAGCACCGAGGTCATTACCAAGGGCCGCCATGACCCCTGCGTGGGGATTCGAGCCGCACCGATCGCCGAAGCGCTTCTGGCGCTGGTTGTCATGGATCATGCCTTGCGCCACCGTGCCCAATGTGGCGACGTGGTGCCCCCGGTGCCTCCCATCCAGGCATCGTTTCTGTAGCGGGCGCGCTGCGCCACGGGCAGAGCCCGGGCTTTCGGCGCTGGTGATACAGGGGGCGTGCAGCGATGTGCGCCCTTTTTTCTTGGATCGAACGAGGTAGTACATGCGCAGGTTTTTGGCACGGAGTTTCCTGGGATCGCAGCGCGGGCGCCGTGAGGTCGCTCTCGCGGTGGTGGCCACACTGGGGGCGCTGCTGGCGGGCTGCGGAACCGTTTTGCCAGTGGCCGACGGGCACAGTCCTCAGCACATCGACATCACGCTCATCGGCTTCAACGACCTGCACGGCAACCTGGAGCCACCGCGCATGGCGCACACCGTTCAGGGGCCTGCAGGGCCGGTGGCGGTGCCGGCCGGGGGCATGGCGTATTTTGCGAGTGCCATGGCTGCGCTCAAGGCGCGGGGGCCGCACCATGCGGTCGTATCTGCGGGGGACATGGTGGGCGCATCGCCCTTGCTGTCGTCCCTGTTTCTCGATGAGCCCACCATCGAGGCGGTCAACGCGATGCAGATTGACTTCAATGCCGTAGGCAACCATGAATTCGACCGGGGCTGGCGGGAACTCCTGCGCCTGCAGCATGGCGGCTGCGAGCAATTTACCGCGCGCCAGCCCTGCCAGATCAGCCAGCCCTTCGAGGGCGCGCGGTTTGGTTTTCTGGCAGCCAATACCGTGCGCGCCGAGGATGGTCGTACGCTGCTGCCCGCCACCGGCATCAAGCGATTTACCGAGGGCGGGGTGACGGTCACCCTGGGCGTGATCGGACTCACGCTGCAGGCCACGCCCACCATGGTCAGCCCCTCGGGCGTGGCGGGCCTGCGCTTTGAGGACGAAGCGGCCACGGCCAACGCGCTGATTCCGCAACTGCGCGCCCAGGGGGCCGACGTGATTGCGGTGGTCATCCACGAAGGCGGCGGCACCACCGCGGGTGTGCAGGAGACGAGCTGCGCAGGCCTTTCCGGTGACATCGTGCCCATCCTGGAGCGCCTGGACCCTGCCGTGGACGTGGTGATCTCTGGTCACACGCACCAAGCCTATGTCTGCGACTACAGCCGTGTGAACCCTGCCAAGCCCTTCTTGCTGACCAGTGCCGGGCAATATGGAACGCTGCTCACAGACATCCAGTTGCGCGTGGACACCCGCACGCGCAGCGTGGTGCACAAATCGGCGCGCAATGTCATTGTGCAGGGCGAGGCGTTCACCGGTAGCCAGGGGCTGGTGCCGCTCACACCCTACGTGCCAGCCTTTGCGGCAGACCCGCAGGTGCAGAAGGTGATCGATACCTACCGCGCCGCCGCTGTGCCGCTGGCCCAGCGCCCGGTGGGGCAGGCCACAGGGGCCCTGCGGCGCACGCTAGCGCCGTCGCTGGAAAGCGCATTGGGCAATCTGGTGGCCGATGCGCAGCTTCACGCCACGCGTGCGCCGGAGCTGGGCGGGGCGCAGCTGTCGTTCATGAACCCGGGCGGCCTGCGTGCCGACCTGGTGCCGGACGAACAAGGGCTGGTGCGCTATGGCCAGCTGTACGCAGTGCAGCCGTTCGGCAACCAGCTGGTTGTCAAGACCTTCACGGGGGCGCAGATCAGGGCGGCGCTGGAGCAGCAGTTCGCCAGCGGCAGCAACACTGTGCAGCGGCCCCGTGTGTTGATGGTGTCCTCTGGGTTTTCGTACCGGTACGACCTGGCCCAGCCCGCTGGGGGGCGCATCAGCCACATGGTGCTGAATGGCGCACCGTTGCAGGACGATGCGTCGGTGCGGGTGGTGATGAGCAGCTACCTCGACAGCGGTGGCGACAATTTCAGCCTGCTCACCCAGGGGCGTGACCGCCAGGTGGGCGGGCTGGAACTGGATGCGCTGGAGGCGTATTTTCGTGCCCACAGCCCGGTGCAGGTGCCCACCACGGACCGCATCACGCGCGTTGTCCGCTGAACGGACCCGGCGGCGTTGTCGGCGCGTGTTTAGCTGCGCTCCGTGCGCAAAGAGATGAGCCAGCGCAGCGGGTTGAACCCCGTCACCAGCCCCGTGGCCACCAGCACCAGCGCCCCTCCCCACACCATCCCGGGAGCCAAGGCCTCGCCCAGGAAAATATGACCCCAGGCTACACCGAACAGCGGGATCATGAAGGCCGAACTCATGGCTGCCACCGGCGACACATGCTTGAGCACCCGCAGGTTGAGCCAGTAGGCCAGGCCCGAGGTTACTATGCCCATCACAGCCACAGCGGCCAGGGCAACCGGCGTGAAACGCGCTTCGGGCAGGCTCCACGCAGCGCCCGGTAGCAGGAGCAGCAACGCGGCGGCATGGATGCCTGCGGCAATCGACAACGGGGACATGCGCTGGGTGGCGCGTTTCATCCAGGTGAGGGACAGGCCATAGCAGGCGGCGGCTGTGATGCACGCCCCAGCGGCCCAAACCAGCGCAGGCGTCGGCTCCACCGGCCCCAACTGCACGATCAGCGCCACCCCCACAAAGCCGCAGAGACAACCCAACCACTTGCGTAGGCTCAATGTGTCCTCCTTCATCCAGGCGGCAGCCAATACGCCGAAGGGCACCGCCATGGTGTTGAGCAGCGAGCTGTAACCCGCAGGCAGGTGCAAGGCTGCCCAGGCGTACAGCAGAAAGGGCAGGGCCACGGTGATCGTTCCCAGCCCGACCAGCTCGCGCCAATGGCGCCACGGCCAGGGCTCGTTGGCGACCCGCATGATGCAGATCAGCGTCAGCGTGGCCAAACTGATGCGCAGCGCCGCCATCACGTTGGGGCCCAGCACGGGGCTTGCAATGCGAATGAAAAGAAAGGATGCGCCCCACAGGGCAGACAGCAGCACCAGCTGCAGGAAGTGGCGGGTTTTCACCGGGCGCATTGTGGGGCACTACCGGAGCCTGCAGTGGCGCGCACCGGGCCAAAATTTAGGTCAAATTGGCCGCTGGCGCTTATTTATCAAGCGTGAGTAGCTATCAATAATGCAGCATTATCCAGTGTAGCCTGCGCGACAGCACCGGCCCGCCCAGGTGCATGATCTTCTTCGTGGGATCTGAGGTTGCTATGCTATTTATAGCTGGTAACGCTTTCTGGATAAGCGCTAGCGGCTGAAAAATATCGAAATTTCCCCACGTTGTGACTGACGCCGGTACGGAAGCGCATGCAGGCGCTGCTTACTTGCGCACTTCATCCACCATGGCGCGGAAGTCGTCGATGTCTTCAAAGCTGCGGTACACGCTGGCAAAGCGGATGTAGGCCACTTTGTCGAGCTTTTTGAGTTCGCGCATCACCAGCTCGCCAATGCGGCTGGAGATCACCTCGCGCTGGCCCAGGTTGAGCAGTTTTTCTTCGATGCGTTCGATAGCACTGTCGATCTGGTCCGTGCTCACGGGGCGCTTGCGCAGTGCCAGGTTGAACGAGGCCAACAGCTTGCCCCGGTCGTATTCAATGCGGCGCCCGTCCTTCTTGACGATGGCCGGGAAGCTCACTTCCGGCCGCTCGTAGGTGGTAAAGCGCTTGTCGCATGCGCCGCACTGGCGGCGGCGGCGGATGAAGACCCCGTCCTCAGACACCCGCGTTTCAACGACTTGCGTTTCGAGGTGGCTGCAGAAGGGGCACTTCATGGCGACGTCTGGGGGCTCGCCTTAGCGGTAGACCGGGAAGCGTGCGGTCAGCGCATTGACCTTGGCGCGCACGGCGGCGATGTTGGCTTCGTCGCGGGGGTTGTCCAGCACATCGGCAATCAGGTTTGCCGTGATGCGGGCTTCTTCTTCCTTGAAGCCGCGCGTGGTCATGGCGGGGGTGCCAATGCGCACACCGCTGGTCACCATCGGCTTTTCAGGGTCGTTGGGGATCGCGTTCTTGTTGATGGTCATGTGGGCGGAGCCCAGCACGGCCTCGGCTTCCTTGCCGGTAATGCCCTTGGCGCGCAGGTCAACCAGCATCACGTGGCTTTGTGTGCCGCCCGACACGATGCGCAGGCCGCGTGCGGTCAGCGTTTCGGCCACCACCTTGGCGTTCTTGACAACCTGTTCCTGATAAGCCTTGAACTCAGGCGTCAGTGCTTCCTTGAAGGCGACCGCCTTGGCGGCGATCACGTGCATCAGCGGGCCGCCTTGCAGGCCGGGGAAGATGGCGCTGTTGATGGCCTTTTCGTGCTCGGCCTTCATCAGGATGATGCCGCCACGGGGGCCACGCAAGCTCTTGTGCGTGGTGGATGTCACCACGTCGGCATGGGGCACGGGATTGGGGTACACACCCGCAGCGATCAGGCCTGCGTAGTGGGCCATGTCGACCATGAAGATCGCTCCGACGTCCTTGGCCACCTTGGCAAAGCGGGCGAAGTCGATGTGCAGGCTGTAAGCCGAGGCACCGGCAATGATCAGCTTGGGCTTGGTTTCGTGGGCCTTCTTTTCCATCGCTTCATAGTCGATGGCTTCGTTGGCATCAAGGCCATAGGACACCACGTTGAACCACTTGCCCGACATGTTCAGTGGCATCCCGTGTGTGAGGTGGCCGCCTTCGGCCAGGCTCATGCCCATGATGGTATCGCCGGGCTTCAGGAATGCCAGAAACACGGCTTCGTTCGCAGACGCGCCGCAATGGGGCTGCACGTTGGCAGCTTCGGCACCAAAGATCTTCTTGACGCGGTCGATGGCCAGTTGCTCAGCCACATCCACGTGCTCGCAGCCACCGTAGTAGCGCTTGCCAGGGTAGCCTTCGGCGTACTTGTTGGTGAGCTGGGTGCCCTGCGCCCACATCACAGCCGGTGACGCGTAGTTTTCGCTAGCGATCAGCTCGATGTGGTGCTCTTGCCGGGCGTTTTCAGCCTGGATGGCGGCAAAAAGTTCGGGGTCGGTTTGTTCGACAAGAATATTGCGGTCGTACATGGTTGGCAGTCCTAAGAACTTGTGTCCCTTGAAACAAGGGCTGCCCAGGCGAACGGCTGAACGCAGAAGGGACGAACCCCGTGCGGCACGCTTCCCAGTGGTTTACAAGAGGCAGGCCCTTGCCGGTTTCCACGTCAGCGGCAGCACCCGGTGTGCGGGATGCCGCGCCTATCGCCAGTCGCGTACCCCTCTAGTGTAGCTGACGCGGCACACACAACAGCCCGATGAGGTGATGCATCCAGGGCGGGTTCTTGCCCGGGATATTGCAAGCCTGGTTAGAGCCCCGAGAGCAGGGCCACCTTATCGCCGCTGGCTGCGGGCGTTGTGGGCGGGGCAACCACCGGAATGGACTGCCCGGGAGCCTGGGTCGAGAGGTTAGCCGGCGGGGTGGTGGGGAGTGCACGACCACCTGCGATCTGGCGCAGCCGGAAATGCTCTGCCATCACCTTGGCTGCGTAACCTCCGTCGTCGGCCAGGTTGCCTGCGCCAACATAGAAGCGCAGCCCACCTTCCACAGAGCCAGCGCGCGCGATGCACTCCTGCAGAACCTTCACGCCCACTCGCAAGTTGCTGATGGGGTCGAAAGCCGCAAAGTGCCCACCAAAATTCTGGTACTTGTCGGTGTGCACGTTGGTCATCACCTGCATCAGCCCCTGGGCTCCAACCGCGCTTTGCGCAAACGGGTTGAAGCTCGACTCGATGGCCATGATGGCAAGAATCAACGTGGGGTCGATCTTAGACTTTGTGCCGATGTCATAGGCTTCTGCCACCAGCACACTCAGGGGCTCGGGGGCCACCCGGTATTTTTTGCTGAGCCAGAAGGCAACTGCCGCCTGCTCCTTGGGCAGATCCTTGGGGTTGCCCGCCGTGGCGCGTTCGCTGGCTTCTGGTTCGATGGGCATGCCAAGCACTTCCACTTGGCGGGCCTGAAGCCAGTTCATCAACTGTGCTTCACCCGCCTGGCGCAAGTCCGGACGGGCTGTGAGTGTGATTACAACAAAGGCGACAGCCAAGCCGATGAGGGCAAAGCTGTTGTGGGTGATTTCAAGAAAACCTTCGGTCACGTCGGCCACGAAGGTCCGTACGCCGGAGATTATTTTTCCTGACGCTGTCATAGCTCTTCCTTTCTGAGGCATCGCAGCGAGCAGGGCAGTCGTCTGGGACTGTCTCGTCTCGGTGGATCGCCTGGATTGGTACGCCATCAAAAGTGAGGCCGCACGTCTTTGGTGTGCTTGGGGCCTGCTTTGACTTAGCCGGGTTCGGCAGCGAGGTTGGGGTTTTTACCAGCCCATTTTTGGGGCTGGCGGATTCTAGAAGTTCACTAAATGCTTAGTCAATACTAACGTTTTGATTTTTAAGATCTTTAAGTAATGAAAAGCATGTGAAAAATCACAGGTTTTGGGGCTTGAAACCGTGTCTTGCTCCTGTAGCGCTGCGATTCGTGGTGGCGTGCGTATGCGAAATTCAATCGCTGGTCTTTTTGCCATTGAGAATCCAGTTTGAGTTGTGCCAGAGCCTTTGGTAAGGTTGCATCGCCTGTCGACTTCAGGCATCGCCCGAAGAAGCCAAGCCTCCCTCCGATGGCATGCAGTGCCCCGGTGCAGCAGGTGCGGCTTCCACGGCAACCCCCTGGAGGCAATCCCTTGCCTCCTCGCCATGTGGACCTTTTTCTCCGCATCGCGACCGATGGCAAAGACCGTTGTGTCAGCCGTCAAGCCCGGCGGGCAGGCCTTGAGGCTCTGTCTGCCGGGCTTTCTTGTTTGGGGCTTGGCGTGCTTTTGGGCTCCGGGCTTTTATATATAGATAATGGGGGCTGTTCTCTAGAGCGGCTGCAGTTTTCGCCCGCAGTACGGGCGACACCTTTGCGCATGTCGCGGCATGTCAGTCCGTCTGGCAAAGCTTGTGCCAGATCACCTCCCGGGGTTTGGTGCACCGCCGTGCTGCGGCCTGTGTGTCAAACCCGGTGAAAATAGCCGCTTTATGGCCCTGGCGCACCTGCAGTGCAGGTTCCGGGGTGGGCTTCCAGGCGGTGTGCCTGGGCCGCCTTTGTTATCCATTGGATCCATGTTCCCATTTTTTTCCCGCAGCAAAATGTCCGACGCACCTGAAGTGAATCCGGCCCCGGCCAAAACCCATGAGCCGCATCCGCTGGATGCGCTGACCGGCGGCGCTTTTTCTGCCGCAACCTCTGGTGAGCGCGCCTCCCGTATCCGCGAATGGCTCGCTTCGCAGCCCGCTCCCGAGCAGTTGCAGGAAGTGTTCAAGGAACTGAGCGGACGTGACAAGGGCGCGGCGCGCGCGGTGCGTGAGCGCCTTGACGAAATCCGCCGTGCGAAGGGTCAGGAGGCAATTGCCGCCGAATGGGCTGAGAAAGCGCAGGCGCTGCTGGCGGCCCCCAAGCTGAATATTGCCGATGCCCTGGCATGGCAGCGAGACGCCGCCAAGGCGGGGGCGCCACTGTCGCGTGAGCCTTTGTCTGTGCTCAAGGTGCAGGTCGCTGATCGCGTGAAGGTGATCGAAGATCTGCAGCACCGCGTGCAGGTGCAGCGTGAGGCAGCGGTGCTGCTGGCTCAGCGGATCGAAGTGCTCTCCACCAAATCTTGGCGCGACGCTCAGTCGGCGCTGGAACTGTTGCGTGCCGATGTGGCCCGCTGGCAGGAGCAGGCGCAGGATTTGACCGGAGATGCGAGCTGGGCGAGCGTGGAAGCGCGCTTCCCTCCGTTGCTCGATGCATCGCGCACCCAGCTTCTGGTGGTGTGGGAAGCGTTCCTACCCGCATTGGCCCAGGCTGTCGCTGCTGCTGAGGATGTCAATGCACCGCTGCCGCCGGTGCCTGTCTGGGCGGATGAACTGCGTACTGCGCGTGGCTTGCCAACTGAGGCCGCGGCAGCGGCGGCAGCAGCCAAGCCTGCACGTGCCGCGAAGCCTAAGATTGCACCGGAAGTGCTTGAAAAAGCAGTGCAGAGTGTTCGCGAAGCCCTGGCGGTCCTTGAGAAGGAAACTGCCGAGGGTCATGGCAAGGCCAGCGCCGGGGCTGCAGCGGCGCTGCGTGCTGTGCTTAAAGTGCATGGCAAACACATCGACAGCACGCTGGAGCAGCAGGTACACACAGCACTGGTCGCTGCTGGTGAGTTGGAAGGTTGGCAGCGCTGGAGTGCCGACCAAGTGCGTGAAGACCTGGTGGCTAAGGCAGAGGCATTGCTTAACCGCCCCGATGGACAGGCCCTGGGTGGCCGCAAGATGCAGGAAACCTTGCGCAACCTTCGCGAGCAGTGGAAGCAGGCAGACCAGGGCGGGGCTCCCAACCATGGTCTGTGGAAGAAATTTGATGAAGCCTGCAATGCTGCGCACAAGGTGGTGGAGGCATGGCTGGACAAGATCCGCACGGAGGCCGCGGAGCACAAGGCCCAACGCCTGGCGCTGATCGAGGAGGTCAAAGCGTGGGCGCAGGAGCATGCGCATTCTGGCGACTGGAAAGCCATCAACCGGGCTCTTTACCAGTTTGGTGATCGCTGGCGCGAAGGTGGCCATGTGGGGGAAAAGCTTTTTGCTGAGCTCCAGCCTCTTTGGAAGCAAGCGATTGCAACGGCAGCGGCTCCGTTGGAAGCCGCCCAGAAGGAAAGTCTGGCCCGACGCCATGCAATGATTGACGAAGCTGTGGCGCTGGGTGCTGCACCCACGTTGCGCGTTGATGCGGTCAAGGCGCTCCAGCAGCGCTGGCAGGCCGAGGCGCAGACGGTACCCCTGGATCGCAAGCACGAACAGAAGCTGTGGGATGCGTTCCGCAAACCCATCGATGAGGCCTTCAACCGCAAGTCGGCAGACCGCGAGCGCGCGGTGACCGAATTGAGCGCACGCGATCGCGTGGTGCTGGAGGCTTCGAAGGCCCTGGAGGCTGCCAATGCCAGCGGTGATGCGCAGCAGATTCGCGCGGCCATGCAGGCGCTGGAAGCTGCACTGCGCGGTCAGGCCCAGGCGGCAGAAGCTGTGGCCACGGCGCAAAAGGATGCTCAGGCGCATTCAGAGGCGCAGGCAGGCGTTCTCCCGGTTGCTACCGAGGGTGGCGCGGGTGAATCTGCCGAAACCCCCGATGGTGGTGAAGTTGCCGAGGTTGCCACTCCAGCGCCCGCAGCACCTAAGCCTGCTGTCCGGCCTGTGGTGGCAGTGCGCGGTGACGACCGCCCAGGCATGAAGAAGGATGCGCCTGCGGCCCCTGGCCGTGGTGCGCGTCCAGGCGACCGCCGCGATGGTCGTCCGGGTGATCGCGATGGCGCCCGTGGCCCGCGTGGCGATGGCCGCATGGGCGACCGTGCTGACCGTGGCGGCCGTTTTGGCGAGCGCCCAGCGTTCGAGGACCGCGGCCCCCGCCTGGGTGACACCGCGTTCCGCGCCCAGCGCGAAGCCATGGAGCATGCCCAGCTGGCCTTGAAGAAGCTGGCGGCTCAGGCCCACGGCGAGGCGCTGACCCAGTTGTTGACGGCCTGGGAGAAGCGCGATGCAGCGCTGGTGCCCGGCATGCAAGATCTGGGTTCGGGTGTGACGGCATCGGTGCGCAGCGCCTGGACGCAAGCGCTGACGGCTGCCCCCAAGGGTGATGCGGCAGAAGCGCTGCTGCGCCTGGAGATGGCGGCTGAGGCGCCCACTCCGGCGGAGCACATCGCTGCCCGTCGCATGCTGCAGTTGCAGCTGCTGACGCGCCGCAATGATCCTGCGCCTGCACAAACCTGGGGGCAGGATGTGGCGCGCGTGCTGGCCAGCTCCAGCGATGCTGGCAGCGCACGCCGTTTGCAGAACGTGCTGAAAACACTGCTGCGCAAGTGATGTGACGTGATGGGTGGGCATGTGCACTGCGGTGTGTGTGCCCACAGCGCTTACCGCAACACGCAAGACGAGATCGCTGGTGGTCTCGTTTTTCTTTGGCGGCCAGAAAACAAAAAAGCCGTTGCAACTGCAACGGCTTTTTATGTGTTTGGTGCCCAGGAGAGGACTCGAACCTCCACGATGTTACTCGCTAGTACCTGAAACTAGTGCGTCTACCAATTCCGCCACCTGGGCTTTCAGATCAGCCTCAAATTATAGGACAAGAAATTCGGGCTTCTGAAGAGTTTTCAAAAAAATGTGCCGTCGGTTCAAAATTCTTTGGCCGCAGCAGGGCATGCAAAACATCTCAGCAAATAAAAAAGCCGCTGGGTGTACAGCGGCTTCGATATTTTGAAAACCATCGCTGGTTCTCGTTAAACTTGGTGCCCAGGAGAGGACTCGAACCTCCACGATGTTACTCGCTAGTACCTGAAACTAGTGCGTCTACCAATTCCGCCACCTG
>CAXIRU010000082.1:0-19926 GCA_964031875.1 Acidovorax facilis | reverse complement strand
GTCACCCAATAGCTACGAGATGCAGCAGGCGTTGGCAGCTCACTCAGCTTGAATGAACATCCCCTATCGGAATGTCCGAAAAGACTTGACCACGACACTGGGCAAGGACGGCACGCTATGCCGCGCGGGCATGGGTTGATTGCGCCAACGCATGCTGCGGCAGGGTGCGCAGCGGCACAATGCGGGGCATGAGCACATCCCCACTCTCCTCCTCCATCGCCGACCTCCGCAAGAGCTACGAACGCGCCGAACTCAACGAGGACGCCTCGCATGCCAACCCCCTGCAGCAGTTTGACCAGTGGCTCAAAGAAGCCATCAGCGCCGAGGTACCCGAGCCCAACGCCATGACGCTGGCCACCGTGGGCAGCGATTTGCGCCCCAGCTCGCGCATCGTGCTCATCAAAGGCTATGACGAGCGCGGCATTGTCTGGTTTACCAACTACGACAGCCGCAAGGGCCGCCAACTGGCGGGCAACCCGTTTGCAGCCCTGCAGTTCCACTGGGTGGAGCTGGAGCGCGTGGTGCGCATTGAGGGCACGGTGGAAAAGGTGAGCGACGAAGAGAGCGACGAATACTTTCACAGTCGCCCGCTCGACTCCCGCATCGGCGCCTGGGCCAGCCCGCAAAGCCAGGTCATCAGTGGCCGTGGCGTGCTGGTGGCCAATGCGGCCAAGTACGGCGCGCAGTTCATGCTCAAACCACCCCGCCCGCCGCACTGGGGCGGTTACCGCCTCAAGCCTGATCAGTGGGAGTTCTGGCAAGGGCGCAAGAGCCGCTTGCATGACCGGCTGAACTACCGGCTGGACGGGGGCGAATGGGTTCGGGAGCGGCTGGCGCCGTGAACGACCAGCGGCAGCACACTACAAGGCCACCCTCCCTGCACGATCCTGCAGTCCCTCTAGCGCACCATGTTCTCGCACATCTACATCGGCGTCACCGACTTTGCCCGCGCCCTGGCGTTCTACCGACCCGTACTGGCAGCGCTGGGGATTGAGCCGCGCTTTGTGGATGCAGCCCACCCCTGGGCTGGATGGCAGAGCCACCCCAATCCGCGCCCGCTGTTCCTGATCGGCCGTCCGTTTGAAGGCGAACACGCGCCGGGCAACGGCCAGATGACTGCCTTTGCCGCCAGCACCCGCGCGCAGGTGGATGCGGCGCACGCTGCGGCCCTGGCAAACGGCGGGCATTGCGACGGCCCCCCCGGCTTGCGGCCTCAGTACCACGCCCACTACTACGGCGCGTATTTCCGCGACCCGGATGGGAACAAGCTGTGTGTGGCTTGCCATGCGGCGCCGGGCGTTTCGGTACGTGAATGATCGACTTGGCGAGTCGATTCTCTTCCTCGTTACTTTGCAGGGGCCCCGGTGCGTTGAGCCAGATCGGTGGCTACCCCACCACCCACCGCGTCACCACCAAAATCACCACTGGCATGGTCACCAGCGCCAACGCGGTGGACACCGCCACGCTGGCAGTCACCTCTTCTTCGGCCACGCGGTAGCGCTGCGAAAACAGGAACACGTTGGCCCCCACGGGCAGGGATGCGGCCACGATCATCACCGCCAGCGGCAGGCCCGACAGGCCCAGTGCCCAGCCCAGCGCGGCCAGCACGATGGGGTGCACCACGCACTTGACCAGTGCAATGCGCAGGGCGGCCTTGAAATGGTGGCCCACTTTGGTAAACGCCAGCGTCACCCCCACCAGCAGCAGCGCAATCGGCCCCAGCGCCTGGCCCAGCAGCAGCATAGGTTTGTCCACCACCTCCGGCACCACCAGCCCAGTCTGCGCAAACAGCAGGCCCGCAATGATGGGCAGCGGCACGGGGTGGACGATGCCGTTGCGCATGGCTTGCAGCACGGTGCGCCACATGGGTTGCTGCGCGGCGCCTTCCCGGCCAGCGTGCTCGCGTGCGGCGGCCAGCTCGAAGACCACGGTGGCGGCAGTCAGCAGGATGAGCGAGTGCACCGAGATCAGCGTGAAAAGCGTGACCAACCCGGCATCGCCAAACACCAGGCCCACCAGCGGCACGCCGATCATGAGCGTGTTGCTGAAGGTGTTGGCCAGCGCCCGCGCAGCGCCCAGGGTGTTGAAGCCCTGCACGGCCAGCGTGGCCGCATAGACGATGCCAAACGCCACAAAGTAAATGCCCACGGGGCCAAAGTTCAGGTCCTGAATGTGCACCGTGCTCATGGTGCGAAACAGCAGCGCGGGCGTGAGCACCATGAACACGAGGTTGGCCAGATCCTTCACCGCTGCGGCCCGGATCCAGTCGCGCCGCCCCACGTAAAAACCGATGGCAATGAACAGGATGACGGGGATCAGCGAGGTGAAAACAGGAGAGTTCAAGGGGAAAAACCGGTGGCAGCGCGGTGGTGAAGGCCCGCATTGTGGCCTGGGTCGGCACGATGAGGCCGCATGAATACTACTATTTTGATAGCTGCTTGCGCTTATCCATCAAGCGCTAGGCCCCATTTTTATTTAATTTTTCATCGCATTCTCCACGCAGGCTGATCGGTGCGCCGGACGGGCGTTGGTTGCCCGTGCGGACGTTCGGGCGGCAACTCACCGCGCCACCACCGACACCCCGTGGTCAGCCAGCGTCAGGCTTACCGGGGCGCCTACATCCAGCGGCAGTTCAACCTGGGGCGACACCACAAAGATATCGCCCAGCGCGCTGGCAAAGGTGTATTCCATGACGCTGCCCAGGTAGGTGCTTTTGGTCAGCCGGGCTGCCAGCCCGTTGGCAGTGGCCGGGCCAATCACCCAGGCCTCGGGCCGCACGGCAATCTTGACGGGGCCAGGGGGCAGCGAGGCAGGCGCCGTCACCCGCAAGGGGCCGAGCCGTGCATGGGGGCCCGCCGCCGGGCTTGCCCCATCGGCCGGGCCGCAGCCGTGCCCATGCACATGCCCCTCGAACAGCATCGCCTCGCCCATGAAGCCCGCCACAAACTCGGATGCGGGTTGTTCATACAGCACACTGGGCGCGCCGCACTGAGCGATGGCGCCTTGGTCCATCACCACAATCTGGTCGCTGACCGCCAGGGCCTCGCTCTGGTCGTGGGTGACATAGACCACCGTCAAGCGCAGGCGCTGCTGCAGCGCGCGGATCTCTTCGCGCATGGTGCGGCGCAAGCGGGCATCCAGGTTGGACAGCGGCTCGTCAAACAGCAGCACGGCGGGCTCCAGCGCCAGCGCGCGCGCCAGGGCCACCCGCTGCTGCTGCCCGCCCGAGAGTTCGTGGGGCTTGCGCTGATCCAGCCCCTGCAGGCCCACGGTGTCGAGCATGGCGCGGGCCTTGTCCCGCACTTGATGCGGGCGCAGGGGTAAGCCGTGCAGGCCATAGCACACGTTGTCGATCACGTTCAGGTGAGGAAACAGCGCATAGTTCTGGAACACTAGGCTCACATTGCGCTGCGCAGGGCCCAGGGGGGTTACGTCCTGCCCGTCAATGAAGATGCGGCCCGCCGTGGGCGATTCGAGCCCGGCAATCAGCCGCAACGTGGTCGTTTTGCCGCAGCCCGACGGCCCCAGGATGGTGGTGAGCGTGCCACGCGGCACCACAAAGCTGATGTGGTCCACCACCAACGGGGCGTCTGCAGACGGGCCGTAGCGCTTGCAAACGCCTTGGAAATCAATGCCGTAGGGTGCCGCGGTGTTCGTCATGGCGCGCAGATTTTGAACGCAGTCAATGCGTCAAACGCCCGCCCATTGAAAAGATCGCTCCCCCACAAGTGTTCGGACAGAGCCAGTCGGAGCCAGGGCGCTGCTGCAGGAGGCCTTTCAAATGTCCCGTGGCAAACGGAACCAACACAGCCGCAGGTCACCCCCGCCGCACAAAACCGGCGCGCCCGATACCGGGGCAGCCGAGCAAGGGCCGCCCCGCAGCGAGGGCTGCGTCCCCCTCGGGGGAAGGCGCCGCAGGCGACACAGGGGGGCTTCATATCATTCATCCCAGGCCACCACAGCATCCACACCAATAACCTGGCCCTGGTCGATGCGGTTGAACAGCGTGACCTCAGCCCCCATTGCCTGCGCAATTTGCCGACAGATTGACAGCCCCAGGCCCACGCCGCCCTTGCCTGCGGAAAACGGCTGGAACAGCCGATGCCGCACGGCGTCGTCAATGCCAGGGCCTTCGTCCCACACCAGCAACTCGCGCCGCCCGGTGCTGTTGCGCAGCAGCACGCCCAGCCGTCCGTGCACGGGCGTGTGGTGGATGGCGTTGGCCAGCAGGTTGCGCATCAGCTCGCCCAACAGTGCGGCATCACCCGGGGCCCACAGCGCCTCAGGGCCTTCCAGCGCAAAGTCCAGCCGCTTGGCGGCGATCAGCGGCGCCAGCTCCATCACGGCCTCACGGGCCAGGGCGTTCAAATCCACGCTGGGCAGCTCGCCCATGCGCTGGAGCTGCTCGACCTTGCTCAGGCTCAGCAGCTGGTTGGCCAGGCCTGAGGCGCGGTCTACCGTGTGCAGCATCTGCTGCAGCGCGTCGCCTACCAACACATCGCCCGCCATGGCCGACTGCAGCTGTGTGCGCAGCACCGCCATGGGGGTGCGCAGCTGGTGCGTGGCATCGGCCAGAAAGCGCCGCTGCTCTTCAATCCAGCGACTCTGGCTTTGCTGCAGCTCACCAAAATGCTGCACGGCGGGCGCCAGTTCGGACGGGCCTTCGTATCCCAGCGCACCCGACTGCGCCAACTGTGCCGACGGTGCTGGCCGGGTCAGCGACACATCGGCATGCAAGAGCCAGCCCGAGGCGATACGCGCCAGCAACACCGCCACCGCGGTCATGGCCAGCGCCAGCAGCAACACCGGGCGCACACCAGCGTCGTCGCCCAGCAGCCGGGGCAGGCTGGGCAAGCGCTCGCTGAACGGCCGTGCCACCTGGCGCACCACCTGACGCACCACAGGGCGCATCTCGGGCTGAGGCTCAGGGGCTGTGGCCCCCTGCCCGCCCCTGCCCCCACTCGCCGCCGCAGGTTGGTGCACGGTGGCTGCCACACGCACCAGCTGGTCACCCACCTGCGCCAGGTAGAAATGCACGGCACCGCCTTCGAAAACCGCCTCGGCGGGGGGAACCCGTGGCAGGGCGGCGCTGCCCGCCAGGCGCTCGCCATCCAGACTGCTTTCTCGGTACCACAGCCCTGGTGCCTGCCCAGCGGGAGATTGGCCTGCGCCATCGATGCCGCCGGGCGGCTCCAGCGCATCAGCACCCGGCCAGTGCGCCAGGGCCGAGCGCAGCGCGGCATCCTGCGCAGCTGCGTTGTGCCGCGCCTGCTGCACCACTTGCACCGTGGCGAACAGGGCCACCATCCCCCACAGCGGCACGAGCAGCCCCACCAGCAGCAGCCGCTGCAGCGATCCCCCGCGAGGGCGCCAGGCCCAGTGTTGCCACCTGGGCGTGCTCACCGGGGCGCCCCGCCTTTGTCCAGCTTGTCGGCCTTGTCGCTTTTTTGGGCCGCCATGCTGTCGGCATCGCACAGCAGGTAGCCCACGCCGCGCAGCGTCACGATCTCGGCATTGGTGCCCACCAGCTTCTTGCGCAGGCGGTGCACCACCACCTCCACCGCGTCGGCCTGCACCTGCTCTTCGGTGTCGGCAAACACCTGGGTGCGCAGCTCTTCCTTGCTGACCACGCGGTCAATGCGCGACATCAAAAGCCGCAGCAGTTCAGCCTCGCGTTGCGACAGCTCCAGCGGCAACGCGTCGTTGTAGAACACGCCACTGGCCGGGTCGCGATACAGCGCGCCACAGCGCAACTGCCCATTGCGCCCCACCCTGCGCGTGAGCGCCCGCAGGCGCGCCACCAGCTCGTCCAGATCAAACGGCTTGGCCAGGTAGTCGTCGGCCCCCGCCTCCAACCCCGCCACGCGGTCGGTGACGGCGGCACGGGCCGTGAGCGCCAGCACGGGCGTGGTGCTGCCCCCGTCGCGCAGGCGCCGCAGCACCTCCAGCCCGTCCAGGCCGGGCAACGACAAATCGAGCGTGATCACGTCAAAGGCAGTGCGCCGCGCCGCTGCCAGCGCCTCTTTGCCATCGCCACAGCACAGCACCTCAAAACCACGCGCTACCAGGCTGCGGCTCAGGGCCCCGGCCAGATCAAAATCGTCTTCGACCAACAGCAGCTTCATACCGCGATCATGCCGCCTGGCGCAGGCCACAGCCACTGTGCTTGTACCCACCGGCCTTGAAAGCAAGACGAAAGCGGCCTTTCCAGACCATCGGGCGCGCCCGCAGCATGGGCTCGCGCACTTTGTCCCGGAACGTCATGGCGTCAGCGGCCAGGCCGCCAGACGGGGTGCAAGACGGCGTCGGGCGGCACGGAAAAATAGCGGGACCAGTGACTGATCGCCCTCAGGCGCAGGGTTTCGAGCAGCGCATCCCCCACCGCGTTGCGTACGTTCTGAGCACACTGCGCGGGGTCGTTCTCAAACAGATGAATCTCCGAGCGGACCCGCACAGCATCCCGCAGCAGGGCCGCTGCAGCACCCTTGCGGTAGGCCTTGTGGACCACGCGAATGTCGCTGACCACGCAGCGATGGCCAGCCTGCAGGTTCAGCACCAGGTCTGCGTAGTGCCTGGAATCCCTGAAGTGGACCGAATCGCCCAGCGCATTGCCCTGAAAATCGTCGTACAGCGTCCATCCGAGCGCCCTCAAGCGCTCGGCCGCATGCGTCTTGCCCGCCCCAGGCAGCCCGCCCACCAGCACAAGATGGGTTGTATCGCCGGGATGGATCCCGCCCAGGTGGACGGTGTGCTTTCGAAACCCCCTCATCGGCCCCCTGCCCTGGCAGCAAGACACACTAGCGAAACCGACCGCAGCGATGGCCCCAAACGCAGCATCGACGACAGTGCATGGGTTGAGCCCACCAAAGCCGAGCAAAACATTGTTTCAACGCGCTTGCGCGCCGCCCCCGCAGAGAAGTCAAGACACCCAGCCATGCCGCCATCGAAAGTTTGAAAGAAAACGCTGCACCCGCTTGTGCCGGTGCCAGCCCGCAAGGTGGCATTGTTGCCATTTGCTACACACATGGTAGCTGCTGGATGCGCCCAGGAAAGCCTGTGCCATATCGAACGATCACCGCATCCATCCGGGTCAAGCCTGCATTTATAAAACCTTTTGGAATAAAAAAGGCCAATTAAATTACATTCAATATATAATCGAGCAGTTGCGGTCTTAGCGCATGACGCGTTCAGTCACCACGACACCTGTTCAAGGCGGTCATCCGCCCCGGGCAGGCTGCCTCTTGCGACGTTTACCGTCGCCCATTGGGTCTGTAGAGCTTGCAGCCCATTGCGTTTCTTGATGCTTACGCAGGCATGTTTCAACGCCTGCGATCCTGATTGATCCAGATTTCACAGACCGCCATTTCCATGGGCAAGTACGTCGTTTCGCCCACGACACACCCGACCGACTGCGGCCGCTTTCGCGCCTCGTTTTCGGTCCATCGATCAGAGGGCAACGGCAGCTACTGCCGCGTGTTCCGTTTTGACAAAGCCTTTGCCTCGCGCGAAGCCGCCCGGCTCTTCGCCGTCACCCAGGGCTGGCTGCAAACATGCATGTCGCACCCACCAGCGTGTTGATGCGCTGAAGCACCGATCGACCGGCCCCTTCTGCCTGCCGCAGATAGGTTCCATCCTCATCACAGTGACTGCGGGCTCCCGGCTTGCAAAGCTGCACCCCCACGGTACGCCCTTCGTCGCGCACCACACCTCAGAAAGGCTCCTCCATGAGCACCAAAATCTACGTGGGCAACCTGCCCTACTCCGTGACCGATTCCACCCTGGAAAGCAACTTCGCCGAATTCGGCCGGGTCTCCTCCGCCAAGGTCATGATGGACCGCGACACCGGCCGTTCCAAAGGCTTCGGCTTTGTGGAAATGGCCTCGACCGAAGTCGCCCAGGCCGCCATCAGCGCCCTGCACGGCATGTCTGTTGATGGCCGCTCCATCGTCGTGAACTTGGCCCGCCCCCGCGAAGAAGGCGGCGCCGCCGGTGGCTACAAGGCCGGTGGGTACAGCGCAAGCACACGCTCGGATGTGGGCTACGGCAACGGTGGCTTTGGCGGCGGTCGTTACTGAACCGCTGATCGACTTGCAAAAAAACCGGCTCTGTGGAGCCGGTTTTTTTTGCCTTCAATGCCCGATGTGAGAGGTGGCTTGCCGCAAGGCGTTCACTGGACGGGGGTAGACGGCTGTTGCGGCTGTGCCTCCGAAGTCGGCGCCGAAGGCAGAAACTTGCCAAGGCAGACTGCCTCAGGTCGACCGATGTAGCGGCCGAAATTGGCAATGGGGTGATAGCCGTGGCGTTCATAAAACGAAACAGCCCGCTGATTGACCTTGCGGGTTTCGAGCCATAGCTGACCATAGCCGAACTCACTTGCCCTGCGCTCGAGAAACGCCAAGATGGAGCTACCGACACCCTTGGACCCTGGTATGGCGAACATGCGCTTCAGCTCCGCTACGCCAGGCTCCAGCGGCCGGATGGCGCCACAGCCAACTGGCTGACCGCCAGCTTGGCGAGCAATGGCGAAACAGGCACCTTCAGCCTGAACATCGCTGACTTGAAAAGAAGCCCCGCCACTGCTGCCGGTGATTTGCTGCAGTGCCTCGGACAGGGCCGCCAAAAGCTTCTGCCCTTCGGGCGACTCTGGATCGGCTATGGTGACTTCGATCACGGGGTACTCCTTCAGACGGCTAACGAGGCTAAAAAAATTGTTCCTCGCAAACTCCCACATTACTTTGGGTGTCACACACAAGGATGGTCAAAGACTTTGCGGCCAACGCTGCCGTGCATGATTTGCACGCACAGGACAACAGGCAACAGGCAACAGGCAACAGCAGACTGTTTCACTCTGGAGGTTTGTAGCGGGCCATGGCTTGCAATCTTCTTGGCGGGAGATGGCAAGTGCTATGCCAGTGCTTTTTTACAGCCTCAACGCCCAAGCTCAGCGGACGGCGAAGGGTTGAGCGTCATTGAGAACCTCGGGCGCTCGGGCGGTGCATGCTCTGCGAATCGCCTGTAGCGCCCTATGCGAATAAATCAACCTTGGGCGATACGAGTCCGGAGCGTCACATAGTGACTTGACCTCCGCGAACGTGAAGGTCGTAGCAGTTTTGGGAAAGAACTCTTCGGCAAGCCACAAAGCGCCCGGAATGAAGATGCAAGCGGCGCCGTCTTTAGACAGGTGAACAGTCGCCAGTTGCGTTCCTGAACCCGGCACCTCGCTCCATTCGCCAGACATCACCCTAAACTCGGCTGCTGAAACATCCGACTCACACGGCTCAAGGTAAATAAGCACTCGGCTCATGACACTCAAAGATTGGCGTTGATCAGACGCAAGACAAGCTGCAAGCAAAGCACACCAGCATCCAAAGCGTCAGATAAACCTCGTTGGAGTAAACCGTGGCCCACAGGGCGAGGCGGTCACACGTCATTGGGGAATGCTCGGCACTCCGCCTCGCATGGCTGGTTGCATTGTGCGCAACGCCTCTGGATTTGACTCCGGCATTTTGCGCGACAGCGCCCGAGCCGGGACCGGCAGGAAATGTTCCACCTCTCCCGCCAGCCCAGGCCCTCACCGCAGATCACCCGATCTGCATCCCCTTAAAACGCCACCTTGACACCCACGGTGAGATTGCGCCCCATCAACGGCGCCGCGTTCTTGATGAACGAGGTGTGCGCATAGGCCAGGCGGTCGGTCAGGTTGTTGGCCTTCAGGTAGACCTGCCACGGCGCGCCGCTGCTGAACTGGCCGTTGTAGCTGACGCCCAGGTTCAGCATGCCGTAGCCGGGGGTGGCGGTTTCAAACTCAGCGATGCGGTTCTGGCGGGCCACCTGCACCCATTCGACCTGGCCTTCCCAGGCTTGCCAGTTGGCGTCCATGCGGATGCCCACGCGGGTCGCGGGGATGCGGGGGAGCCTGCCGCCACCTTCGTTCAGCTTGGCGCGCACAGTGTCGCCAAACAGGGTGACGCCCAGGTTGCGGCTCAGGCGCTGGCGTACCTGGCCTTCGATGCCGGTGAAGGTGGCGTCGGCCTGGCTGTATTGCAGCAGCTGCAGGCCGTCGAGCTCATCGAGCGTGCGGCCATAGATGTAGTTGTTGATGCGGTTGCGGAACACGCTCACGCCAAAGGTGGTGTCGCCGCTGGTCTTCTTCAGGCTGACGTCGATGTTCTGCGAGGTTTCGGACTTCAGGTCGGCGTTGCCGCGTTCGTAGGTGCTGGTGGCCATGTGCAGGCCCTTGGCATACAGCTCTTCGGCCGACGGGGCTCGGCTGGCGCGGGTGAACGAGGTGCCCACCTGGTAGCCGGGCGTGAACTTCCACACCGCGCCCAGCGACGCAGAGGTGCCGTTGTGGCTGCGCTCGATGCCGCTGGTTTGCGCATCGGCGGTCTGGCGGTCATGGCGCAAAGCGGCTTCAAAGCGCCAGTCGCCCAGGCGGTATTCCTCCAGCGCAAAGAAACCCAGCTTGCGGGTGATGGTGGGTTCCACGTAGGCCTCTTCGCCCTCGGCACTGAATTTGCGCTGCGAGGTCTGCAGGCCGATCAGCCCCTTGAACCCTGCAATGGGTTCGTGCTGTAGCTCGATGCGGGTGTCGTACGCCTTGTTCTTGAAGGTGGTGCTGATGGCGCCGTCTTCGACCTCGTCGTGCACGTAGTCCGTGACGCCTGCACGCAGGCGCAGGGCTGAGAAGCCCGCAAACGGATTGCGCAGCTCGCCCCGGATGTCAAAGCGTTCGCTGCGCAGGTCCACCACGGGCACATCACCGTGTTCGGCTTCGTGATCGTGGCCGTCTTCTTCCGCTTCGCCTTCGTGGGCGCCGCAGTGCAGGTGGTTGCCATGGGTGTGGCAGCCTTCAAAGCTGTGGTTGTGGCCGGGCAGGCCGTATTTGGCGGTCTGGCGGGTGTAGGCTGCGCCCAGGTAGCCGCGCTCGCCCACCCACGACAGGCCTACGCTGCCGGTGTCGGTGCGGTTGAAGCTGCCCAGCACCTTGCGGGTGGGTTCGCCCTCGGGGGCCCAGCCTTTGCCCACGCGGTAGTCGCCTGCGTCGCGCGCCACACCTTCCACGTGCACGGCCAGGTTGCCTGTGCCGCCCGTTAGCGAGAAGGCGCCTGCCGCCTCGCGCGCGCCAGTGTTGGCGCGCAGCTCGGCGCTGCCTTCGATGCCCTTTTGCGGGATGGCGGTCGGCACTTTGCCGTCGAGCACGTTGACCACGCCGCCCACGGCGCCGTTGCCGTAGACCAGGGCTGAGGGGCCGCGCAGCACTTCGATCTGCGTGGCCAGCAGCGGCTCGGACACCACGGCGTGGTCGGGGCTGATGGTGGAGGCGTCGTGCAGCTCGGCGCCGTCGCTCAGCACCTTGACACGCGGGCCGTCCATGCCGCGAATGATGGGGCGGCTGGCACCAGCGCCGAAGTGGCTGCTGGTGATGCCGGGCTCACTGCTCAGCGTTTCGCCCAGCGTGGCCTCGCGGCGGCGCACAAGTTCATCGCCTTCGAGCACGGTGACGGGCGTGATCATTTCGTTGGCGCCCAGCTGCAGGCCGCTGGCCGAGACGGTGACCGGGGGCAGGCTGGAGGCTGCCTCAGCAGCACTGCCTGCAGGCGCAGCACCGGGTGCTGCCTGCGCGTGGGCCACACCGGTGCCCGACAGCGCCAGCATGGCCGCCAGGGCTACCGGGTGGAGGGATGGGCGGCTGCCCAGAACCTCGGCAAGGCGGCGGTGTGTGCGGGTTGCGTTGCGCGCAGGGGGTTGTGCGGCGTTGGTGTGGAAGGCGGAGTAAGTCATGGTGTGGTTGGCAACGGGTGTGATTGCGTTGGCGTTTGTGTTTGCGGGTGCGTTTTCATGAACGTGTACCTGTGCGTTTGCGCCGGTGCGTGCGTCCATGGGGGCGCACGGTGCCGTCGCTGGCTGGCGTTGGCGGGGTCCGCCAGGCGCACGGTGGTCACGCCGATGGCGCAAAAATAGGAAAAAATGGCTTCCAACGCTTGTCTATCAAGCGCTGGCAGCTATGAAATCAGGAGTAACTCAGGCGTGAATGCGCAAGATGCCGCAGACACCGCCACCCCGAGCGCAGCCCTGCAAGGCGGCAATAGAAGGGGGCCAGCAGGCGCTGGGCGCGGTGGCAGCGGGGTCAGGCCGTGGGCGGGCCACGCGCCTGGAAGAGCGCAAGGTGCGGGGCTGAAAAGCGCCCGGCGTGTTGTACCGGGGGCATCTGCCCAGGAAGCTGGGCGGGCAGTGCTTGGGGACCACTGTGCAGGGCATCGCCCAGCGCAAGCTGGTCGAGCACAAGGCAATCCACCGGGGCGTGGGGTGCCAGCAGCAGTGAGAACAGCCCCTGGTCGCCGTGGCCGTGGAGCCCGTGGTGGTGGTCTGACTCGGCAGATGCGCCGTTGCCTGGCCCGGTTGCCGTGAAGGCGCCTTCTTGGGGCCCGTGTAGCGCGTTCTGCCCATGCTGTGCGGTGCCGTGCTGTGCGCCCTGGAGGGAGTGGGCTGCAGGGGCATGGCCCGCGCGCAGCTGCGCGAGCACACCCGCGTGCTCCACCTGATGAAGGCGCCCCAGCGTGGGCGCCACCACCAGGGCCAGCAGCAGCCAGGCCAGGGCCGCCTGCGTGGGCAGCCGCCGGCGCAGGCGGTGCCACACGGCGGCCAGCAAAACGGGGGGCAAGAGGGTCACGCGCGGATGTTCAAAAGAGGCGGCGGATTCACTTCACCGGCACGGCTTCCACCACTCGGTAGTACAGGCCGTACTGGTCGTTGTGAAGCACGGTGAATTTGCCCTCGACCACCACGGGCTCCAGCGAGTAGCGCACGGGCGTCTTGGCCTTGACCTCGACCATGCTCTCCGGCCCTCCTGGCGTGCAGAAGGAACAGGTCAGCGGCACGGAGGTGAGCAAAAAATGCGTCTGCGTGGACTTGGCATCCAGCGGCACCATGAAGCCCTGGATGCGCTGCGTGGTCTTGTCCATGCCCTTCTGCGCATCGTTGAACACGGGCAGGATGCCGTCCTTGGTGGTCTTTTTGGTCAGATCGGTCAGCACGGACCACGGCACGACGTCGTTGCGCTGTGGCAGCGGCGCGATGGGGCTGTTGGGACTGTGGTAACCCGCCCCGCTGCCTGTTGCGCCACCCGCAGGCACGGCCGTACCCGCGCCCGCAGGCAGCGGTGACGAGAGCACGGGCGCCGTGGAGGCAGCCGCCGCACCGGGGGGCTTGCCCGTGGCCCGTTCAAACTCTCCAGGCCCTGGCTTGGCCCCTGGCGCAGTGGCGGGCGACTGTGCCAGCGCCGTGCCAGCCCAGGCCAGCACCAGCCAGGCGCAGGCGCGCCGAGCCATGTGCATGCGCTGTCCTGCCGCCTGCAACAGGCGGGACGGGGAGCTGTAGAGAGAGCGGTGTGCCATGGAAATCAACCTCTGAAATAAACAGAAAGGCGAAGCAGGCCTCCAAGGCCTGCCCCGCGCACCACGCAGTGTGCATCAACCCCACTGCAACCATTCACACTGGGTCCATCAAAGGACTCAGTCCGAACGGGTGTTTCAGGTTCAACGGTGGCGGCCCAAGGGCTTCGCGATGTTCAGTGCGCGTGCTTCATGCCGCAGTATTTGCCAATGCCCAGACCCTTGCAGGCAGTCTGGAGTTCCTTCTGGCATTGGTCGTGGCCCTTGCCGGACTCCAGGCACTTGGCGGCTGCTTCGTGGGCGGCTGCCATGGCGCGGTGGCGGGCGATGTCTTCTTTGGTGTCCTTGTCGTTGTGGGCCTGGGCGTGGGCCAGCGCGCCGACAAGCAGCATGGGGGCCAGGGCGAGAGCGGCGAAAAGTTTCTTCATGAAAAGTCTTTCAAGTTGAGTTGGTAGGGGGTTGGTCGACGGTTGATGGAGGTCAGAACTCGGTGGCTGCGTCAGGGCTGGCTCAACAAATCCGCCACATCGGTGCGGTAGGCCTGCATGGCGGGCAGCAGTGCCGCCAGCGCCGCCACGCCCGCCGCCAGCAGCGGCACGCCCGCTTCGGCGGACAGCCAGATCCAGCCGGTCACGGGCAAAAGACCTTGCGCCTGCAGCGCCCAACCCAGGCCGTGCGTGAGCACGTGGCCCAGCAGCAGGCCCAGTGCTGATGCCAGCGCAGCCAGCCACAGGGCCTCCCACAACACCAGCCCGGCCACGCGGCCCGGCGGTGCGCCCAGCATGCGCAGCATGGCCAGATCGGCGCGGCGCTCGCGCACGGCATTCCACAGGGCGATGAACACACTGAGCGCGGCCACGGCCAGCAGCACGCCGCCAAAGGCACGCAGCACATCGGCACCCACGCCCAGCAGGCGCAGCAGTCGCGTGACCTCGATGGCGGGGGCTGCCGCCTGCATGGCGGTGTCGCTGTTGATCTGGCGCGGCAGCGTGATGGCAGCCATGGGCGTGCGATAGCGCACCAGGGCCACGGTCACTTCGCGCTCTTCTTTCAATATCTCCAGGTCTTCGGCATCGGTGGCCGTGGCGGTCTCGTGCACCATCCAGACGGATTCGGTGCTGGTGAGGATCAGCCGGTCCAGCACGCAACCGCAGGGGGCCAGCACGCCGCTCACGCGGTACGGGTGGTCGCCATGCGCGTGCCCTCCCCCGCCCAGGCCGTGGCTGCCGATAAAGGTGGCGCCCACCAGCGGCGCACCGGCATGGTCGGCTTTGACGATGCTGCGGGCGACCGTGGCGCCCAGCACCGCGTCCATGGGCTGCTGCCACAGCGCACCCTTGGCAAACTGGACTTCGTAGTGCAACAGGTAGTCGGGCGTGGTGCCCACGATGCGAAAGCCCTGGTAGCTGTCGCCCAGACTCAGCGGGATGACCTGCGCCACCAGCGGGTTCTTTTGCAGCGTCTGCACCTCTTGCAGCGGAATGTTGCCCGTGGGCACGTCGATGTGGAACACGCCCGCCAGGATCAGTTGCAGCGGGCTACCCTTGGCGCCCACCACCAGGTCGATGCCGCTCAGGTCGCGCTCGAACGCCTTGTCGAGCTGCGTGGCCACCAGCAACACCAGCGTGATGGCCGCCAGGCCCAAGGTGAGCACCAGCAGGTTGAGCACGGCCGCCAGCGGGCGGGACCACAGGTAGCGCCACGACAAACGGGTCAGGTTCGCTATATTTTTCATAGCTGCTTGCGCTCGTCTGTTGTGCGGTAGGCCGCTATTTCATTCAAATTCAACGTCTGCGCACCGGCCAGCGCCTGCACCACACGCTGGTCGTGGGTGGCGATCACCAGGCTGGCATCGCAGGCGGCGGCACTGTGCTGCAGCAAGGCCAGCGCGTCGGCCGCGGCTTCGTCGTCCAGGCTGGCCGTGGGCTCGTCGGCCAGCAGCACCTGAGGTGTCAGCAGCACGGCCCGCGCCAGCGCAACGCGCTGCGCCTGCCCGCCCGAGAGTTGGTGCGGCTTGCGCGCCCCCAACTCGGCCACGCCCACCTGCGCCAGCGCACGGGCAATGGCTGTATCGTCACGCGGCAGCCCCGCCGCAAAGTACACCAGCGCCAGGTTGTCGGCCACGGTGAGCGCGCTGCTGAGGTACAGCCTTTGCGGCAAAAAACCGATGCTGCGGGCGCGCCACGCATCAATCTCCGCCCCGCGCTGCGTGCCGAGCTGGGTACCCGCCACAAACAGATCGCCGCCGCTGGCGCCGCGCAGCCCGGCCATCAGTGCCAGCCAGGTGGACTTGCCGGTACCCGAGCGCCCGCGCAGCAGCAGCGTGCCGCCCTGGCGCAGATCCACATCCGGAAAGCGCAGCGGCGCGGCGTCACCCGTGGCATAGGTGTACGAAAGGCCCCGGGTACGGATCATGCGACGGCGCCCTCGGCTGGCTGCGCGCAGTCGGCACACCGCCCATGCACAGCAATATCGACCGCCAGGCTCTCGTGCCCCGCAGTGGCCAGGGCCTGCAGCACCTGCTTGAGAGCGGTCTGCACCTTGGCTGCGCCTTCGGACAGCCGGAACTGGCGGTGGCAGTCGTCACATTCAAACCGGGGAGCGGCCCCCTCTTCGCCCTGAGGGGCCAGTGCATAGCGAGTTACACGGGCGGCATCCACTTGCTTGAGCAGAAGTCCGGCCGCCGCAAAACGGTCAAGCAGCCGGTAGACCGTGACCTTGTTGACTTCCACGCCCGCTGCTGCCAGGGCGGCCTCCACCTCGGGCTCGGACAGAGCCGCGTCGGGCCGCGCCCCATACAACGCCGCCAACGCCCGCGTGGCGCGGGTGGCGCGCATGCCAGGAGGGAGTGACCAAGTGCGGTGGGGGGATAAAGAAGCGGAAGTGGGCATGGTACTGCGGCGGGCGGATGAGGCTTGTAACGCAATTGGGTTGCATTATGCCCGTTCAATGCAGGCCCTCGGCGCGCATCGTGTCACGCGAAGGGCTTTGCTTGAGGTTCCGAACACACGCTGAAGGTGCCGAAAGAATTCAGAGCCACGACCGCCACAAATGCGCAGCGAAGCTGGTCCAGAAAAGTGCGATTCAATGCTTGCACTGCTCCGCCCTGCCCCCAGTGCTCACCATGGGCAAAACTTGCTGAGGCCTGGCTACGACCAATGCCTCATGCCTTCAGGTGCTTCGCAAACGTCTTCCTGAACTTCTCCACCTTCGGCCCCACGACAAACGCGCAGTAGCCCGCGTTGGGGTGGTTGGCAAAGTAGTCCTGGTGGTAGGCCTCGGCCGTGCTGTAGTTCTGCAGCGGTTTCACCTCGGTGGTGATGGGCGCGCCAAACAGCTTGTCTTGCGACATCTGGCGGATCATGGCGTTGGCGATCTCGCCGTGCTCGGGGTTGTCGTAGTAGATGCCGCTGCGGTACTGCGTGCCCACGTCGTTGCCCTGGCGGTTGAGCGTGGTTGGGTCGTGGGTGTGGAAGAAGATTTCCAGGATCTCTTCCAGGCTGATCTCGTCGGCATCGAACGTCAGGCGCACCACCTCGGCGTGGCCGGTGTCGCCCTGGCAGATCTGCTCGTAGGTGGGGTTGATGGTGTGGCCGTTGGTGTAGCCGCTTTCCACGTCGGTGATGCCGCGCACGCGGTCGAATACGGCTTCGGTGCACCAGAAGCAGCCGCCGCCCAGGGTGATGGTTTGTGGGTTGTGGGCCATGTGGGTCTCCATGCAGTTCGGGGGATGAACGTTGGCGGCATGGTACGCGCCCTCACCCGCCGCAGTGCGGGCGGGGGCATTGGGTTTGGTTGGCTTGGCGGCTATTCCGTTTCCAAATCATTCGTGTCTAGGCGCAAAGCCGCAGACAGCGCTGTAGCACGGCAAGGCGAAGCAACAACGACACGGATGATTTAGAAACGGAATTACTCGTACTGACGGCCCTGGGCCATCAGCTCGGGCGTGCCAATCAGCGCGTTCAGGCCGTCAAAGTCCATCATCCGGTCCTTGAACGGCGCGGTGGTCTGGTGCGTGCGCAGGCTGGCGTAGTAGCCCTGCAGCGTGTGCGCCACGGCGCGGGCCGTGCCGCCGGGGAAGATCACGATGCGAAAGCCGCGCTGCTGCAGCTCTTGCGCGCTCTGGATCGGTGTCTTGCCACCTTCGACCATGTTGGCCAGCAGCGGGATGCGGTGGGCAAAGCGTTGGCAGGCCGCGTCCATCTGCTCGGGGGTGCGCAGGGCTTCGATGAAAAGCGCATCCACACCACATTCCAGGTACGCCTCGGCGCGGTCGAAGGCGGCGTCGATGCCCTCCACGGCCAGCGCGTCGGTGCGGGCCAGGATCAAGGTGTGGGGACTGCGGCGCGCATCCAGCGCGGCATGGAGCTTGCCGCACATCTCGGCCACGGGCACCACCGTCTTGCCGTCCAGATGCCCGCAGCGCTTGGGAAAGCCCTGATCCTCAATCTGGATCATGGCCGCACCCGCACGCTCAAAGCCGCGCACGGTGCGCTGGGTGTTGAGCGCGTTGCCAAAGCCGGTGTCGGCGTCCACGATGACCGGGGTGCGCACGCGCTCGGTGATGCGGGCCAAGGTGTCTTCCACCTCGGTGTAGGTGGTCAGGCCCACGTCGGAGCGGCCCAGGCGCGTGTAGGCAATCGATGCACCCGAGAGATACAGCGCCTCAAAGCCCGCCTGTTCAGCCACCAGGGCGCTCAAGGCGTCGTACACGCCGGGGGCCAGGATGGCGCGGGGTTCGTGGAGGCGTTCTTTGAACGATGAAGGAGTCATTTCTTCAAACTTTCTGGCGGGTCATTTCGGCGGCCGTGTGCGCCGCGATGTAGCCGCCTGCCACTGCGCTGAGCAGACCGTTGCCTGAGAGATAGCCCCACACCGCATCGCCGGACACGCCGCGCGCCGCGCCACCGGCCGCCAGCAGGTTGGCAAACGGCTGGCCGTCTTGCCCCAGCACACGGCAGTGGGCGTCGATGTCTAGCCCACCCTGGGTGTGGAACAGCGCGCCAGTGACTTTGACGGCATAGAACGGGGCCTGCAAGGCGCGTTGAAAGATGCGGCCTTCAGCGGATTGAGGGGATTTTTCGCCGCTAGCGCTTGTCAGGCTTGCGAGAGTAGCTATCAATTTTGATTCTTCACAACCGATCACTGCTGCCAGCGCCTGCTCGCTGTCGCAGTGCTTGACGGCACCTGCGGCCTCCGCATCCACAAAGTCCGGAAAGCCGCGCGCCAGTGCGAGGATGGGCGCATCGAACACATTCCACGCCACGCCGCCCGGCTGCGCCAGCACATGCACCGAGGCCTCGGAGTAGCCCTGCGTTTCGTCGTGGAAGCGCTCGCCCAGCGCATTGACCTGGATGCCGCCTTCCATCATCAGCGCCCACGAAATCAGCGCACCCTGCGGAATGGCCCAGGAGCCGTGGCCCTGGTAGCCGCCCAGGTCGGCCAGCCGCGCGCCCAGTGCCTGGCCCCAGGCGATGGCGCTGCCGTCATTGCCGGTGTGGCCGGCGAACAGCGCATCGCGCATTTCGGGCAGCAGCTCGCGCACCATGGCCGGGTTGCCGCCAAAGCCGTTGCAGGCGAGGATGAGCGCGTCGCACGCCAGGTGCTCCAGCGTGCCGTCGGGCCGCTCGTAGCCCACGCCGATCACGCGCTGCTGGGCGTTGACCCACAGCTCGCGCACCGTGGCTTCGGTGATGAGGGGGATGTCGGCCGCCGTGACCGCGTTGGCCAGGCGGCCCATCAGGCCCACGCCGGTCTTCTCGGGCGTGGCGTGCATGCGGCGCACGCTGTGGCCGGGGTACAGGAATCCATCCAGCACCTGCCACTGAAGGCCGTGGCGCGCCTCTAGTGCATCGAGCGCCGGGCCGATGGCCTGGGCATAGGCCAGCACCAGATGCGCCTCCGCCCTGCCCTTGGCCTTGGCGCTGATGTCGGCGGCAAAACGCTCCGGGCTGTCGTCGTGAATGCCCGCCGCACGCTGCGCCTGCGTGCCGGGCGCAGGGATAAAGCCGGATGACAGGGCCGAGGAGCCCAGCGGCGTGGCGTCGCGCTCCAGCACGGCGCAGTCCACACCGGCGTCGTGCAACATCAGCGCCGCAGTCAGCCCGCAGGCGCCGCCGCCCACGATGAGCACCGGCACATGCGCGTCCTGCGCCACGGTGCCGGGCAGGTGCTCGGCATGGCAGATGCGGGGTGTGCTCATGGGCGCATTCATGCGGAAGGGGCCACCACCGCAGCCGTAAAGTCTGTGCAGGTCAGCACCTGGGCCACGTTGGCCATGTCGGCCACCGAGGTATCGTGCACCTCCTGCTTGAAGGCCGCGCAGCCGTCGGACAGCACCAGCGTCTGGTAGTCGCGCATGTGCGCATCGCGCACCGTGCTGGCCACTCCCCCGCTCGTGACAATGCCACACACCGCCACGGTGGTGATGCCCGCGCGGCGCAGCACCCAGTCGAGCTGGGTGTTGAAGAAAGCCGAGTACGCCACCTTGCACACCGACACGTCCACCCACGGTGCGATCTCGGGCACATGG
>CAXIRU010000081.1:0-20722 GCA_964031875.1 Acidovorax facilis | reverse complement strand
GGGAAGTTGGGTTGAAAATAGGCTCTAGCGCTTATCCATCAAGCGCTGTTAGCTGCTAAAAACATAGCACGCTGAGGGGCAGCCCCAGCGTGCTTTTTTATGCCCGTATCAGCGCGTGCCGGTGGCGGCCAGTGCCGTGGCCAGTTGGCCGACGCATTCCAGGGCGGGCTGCAGGCGGTCGTGTGCCGGGTGGCCGTAGTTGATGCGCACACAGTGCGCAAAACGCTGGTCGGCTGAAAAGATCTGCCCTGGCGCCAGGCTGATACCTTGTGCCAACGCCTGCCGGTGCAGCGCCAGCGCATCCACTTCGCGCGGGAGCTCCACCCACAGAAAGTAACCCCCCTCAGGCCGTGAAACCCGCGTGCCGGGTGGAAAGCGCCGGGCTACTGCCGCCAGCGCAATCGCCTGTTGCTGCTCCAGGCTGCGGCGCAGTGCGCGCAAGTGGCGGTCGTAGCCGCCCTGGGTCAGGTATTCGGACAGCGCCTGTTGCGACGGTGTGGCGGCTGAAAGCGTGGTCATGAGCTTGAGCCGCTGCACCGGCGTGGCAAAGCGGCCCGCCGCCACCCAGCCCACGCGGTAGCCGGGGGCCAGGCTTTTGCTGAACGAGCTGCAGTGCATGACCAGTCCCGCGCCATCAAACGCCTTGGCCGGGGGCGGGCGCTGGGGGCCGAAGTGCAGCTCGGCATACACGTCGTCCTCGATCAGCGGGATCTGGTGCCGTGCGAGCAGGGCCACGAGTTCACGTTTTTTGTGCTCGGGCATCAGGCTGCCCAGCGGGTTCTGAAAACTGGGCATCAGCCAGCAGGCCTTGACGGGCTGGTGCGGTGGCTGCCGCTCCAGTGCCTGGGCCAGCGCCACGATGTCGATGCCGTCGCGCGGGTGGGTGGCGATCTCCAGCGCCTTCAGGTTCAACCGCTCCAGCGACTGCAGCGCGGCGTAGAAGGTGGGGGATTCGACCACCACCGTGTCGCCAGGCTGGGTGACGGCCTCCAAGCAGAGGTTGAGCGCCTCCATCGCGCCGTTGGTGATGATGATTTCTTCCACATCCACCGCCATGCCGTGCAGGCCGTAGCGCAGCGCGATCTGCTGGCGCAGGCGTTCGTCGCCAGGCGGCAGGCTTTGAACAATGCTTCGGGGGTCGAGCTTGCGCATGCCGCTGGCCAGGCAGCGCGCCAGGCGCTCCAGGGGAAACAGCTCCGGCCCGGGAAAGGCTGAGCCCAGCGGCACCAGTTGGTGGTCGCGCGCCAGGCCCAGCACTTCAAACACCAGATCGCTGATCGCCACGCCGGTGGAGGTGGCGGCTGGCTGGGAGGGCAGGGGCTCGGCGGGGCGGGTTTCGGCCGCACCGGGCAATCGCGCGCTCACGTAGTAGCCCGAGCGCGGGCGCGCGTGGATCAGGCCCTGGGCCTCCAGCAGGTAGTACGCCTCGAACACGGTGGACGGGCTGATGCCCCGCGTGCGGCTGGCCTCGCGCACGGAGGGCACGCGGTCGCCGGGGCGCAGCGCACCGCTGTGGATGAGCTGGGCGATGGCATCGGCGTGGCGTTCGTAGCGTTTCATGGGGTCAGCGGTAGGGCAGGGCACATGGACAAACTGATCTGCATTTTTAACTTGAAACTGAATCTGTACTGATTTTTGGCCAGCGCTTAGAGTGGTGCAGTGTGTTGGCCTGTGTGCCGGGCGCCGTTTGCGGGCCTGGGCCGGTTCAGCCGGTTGTATCCCCACGAGCAAATTCCCATGATCGATTGCCTGCGCAGCCTGCTGCGCCCTGTTTTGCGTGTGCCCCCGCATGTGCCCGCGATGGCGACCCTGCTGGCGCTGTCCGTCAGCGCTGGCGCCCAGGCGCAGATGGCGCCCGCCAGCGCCCCTCTTGTCACCCAGACTGCTTTGACAGTGGCAGCGTCATCGATGGCGTCGCGTGTGCTGGCCTGCACCGTCTGCCACGGCAAGGAAGGCCGGGCCACGCCCGATGGCTACTTTCCGCGCATCGCGGGCAAGCCGGCGGGCTATCTGGCCAACCAGTTGCTCAATTTTCGGGACGGGCGGCGCAGCTACCCGCAGATGACCTACCTCATCGAGCACCTGAGCGACGACTACCTGCGCGAGATGGCCGAGCACTTTGCGGTGCTGGACTTGCCTTACCCGCCGCCGCCCGGACCACAAGCGCCCGCCCCGGCGCTGGAGCAGGGCCGCAAGCTGGTGCAGCACGGGGACGCCGCGCGCCGCATCCCCGCCTGCGTGGCCTGCCATGGTGCAGCCATGACGGGGGTGACCCCGTCCATCCCCGGCCTGCTGGGCCTGCCACGCGACTACCTCAACAGCCAGTTGGGCGCCTGGCAAACCGGCCAGCGCCGCGCGCATGCGCCCGATTGCATGGCCGATATCGCCCGCCAGCTCACGCCCGAGGATGTGAGTGCGGTCTCGGCCTGGTTGGCTGCCCAGCCTGTGGCGGCGGGGGGCAAGCCCGCCCGCACGCTGCCCGCTGCGATGCCCGCGCGCTGCGGTGGTGTGGCCGAAGTGCCCGTGGCCGCTGCGGCTGCACGTTGAGAAGGGATGCTCCGATGAAACGCATCCTCTGGACAATCTCCTCTGTACTGGCGGTCCTGGGCGCTGCCGTTGCCGTGCTGGTCACCCTGAACCTGCGCGGCGAAGAGCCGCTGCCCGCCAGCGAGACGCTGCAAAGCACGCCCGCGCTGGTTGCACGCGGCGAATACCTGGCGCGTGTGGGCAACTGCATGGCCTGCCACACCACGCAGGGTGGGGTGCCTTATGCCGGCGGGCGCGGCATCGACACGCCGTTTGGCGTGGTGCACAGCTCCAACCTCACCCCCGACAAGGCGCATGGCATTGGCAGCTGGACCTCGGCCGAGTTCTGGCGCGCCATGCACCACGGCCGTAGCAAGGACGGGCGGCTGTTGTATCCCGCCTTTCCTTACACCAACTACACGCAGGTGGCGCGGGAGGATTCGGACGCGATTTTTGCCTATCTGCAAAGCCTGCCCGCCACTGCGCAAGCCAACCGCGACCACGCGCTGCGTTTTCCGTACAACACGCAGGCGGCATTGGCCGTGTGGCGTGCGCTGTTCTTCACGCCGGGGGCGCCCTCAGCCGAACCCACGCAAACGGCCCAATACAACCGGGGTGCTTACCTGGTCAATGGCCTGGGCCACTGCACCGCCTGCCACACGCCGCGCAATGCGCTGGGGGCCACCACGGACGCCAAGGCTTTCACGGGCGGGCTGATCCCGGTGCAGAACTGGTATGCGCCTGCGCTCAACGCGGCGCAGGAGGCGGGCGTGAAGGAGTGGGCGACCAACGATGTGGTGGCCTTGCTCAAAACTGGCGTGGCCCCGCAGGGCTCGGTCCTGGGCCCTATGGCCGAGGTGGTGTTCCGCAGCACGCAGTACCTCACCGATGCCGATGCACGCGCCATGGCCGTGTACCTGCAGGCCCTGCCGCAGCAGACCCCGGTGACGCCAGCCGCCCCGATAGCGCCGCCCGCAGCGGCCATGGCGCGCGGCAGCAAGGTGTATGAGCAGCACTGCGCACAGTGCCACGGCGACCAAGGGCAGGGCGAGCCCGGCGCCTTTCCGGCCCTGGCAGGCAACCGCGCTGTCATGTTGCCCGACCCCACCAACCTGGTGCGTGTGGTGCTGCAAGGTGGCTACCTGCCCGCCACCCAGGGCAACCCCCGCCCGCATGGCATGCCGCCGTTCCAGCAGTTGCTGTCGGACGAGGACGTGGCGGCGGTGACCACCTTTGTGCGCAACAGCTGGGGCAACCAGGCGCCGGGTGTGGGTACCATCGAGGTCTACCGCGCCCGTGAACGGCGCGGCTTGTAGCGGGTCCGCGGGTGTTGACGGACCGCCGCGCCAGCCTCAGGAGCCCGTTTGATGTCCAGCCCCACCGCCTTGCCCCCGTCCACCTCCCCAAGCCCAGCGGCCACCACGCCCGGCGGCTGGTGGGCCGTGTGCCTGTGCGCAGCCTGGTGCGGCACCTGCGGCATCTACCGCCCCCTGTTTGACGAGCTGGCCCGCGCGCACCCGGACGTGCGCTTTGAATGGGTGGACATCGAGGACGAATCCGATCTGGCGGGCGACCTGGATGTGGAAACCTTCCCCACGCTGCTGGTTGCCGACGGCCAGCGCGCGCTGTTTTTGGGCCCGCTGCTGCCGCAGGCGCCGGTGCTGGCGCGGCTGCTGACCAGCCTGCAGGCGGCCCCCCCCGGCAGCGGTGCCGGGGCAGGGCAGGAGGCCCAAGGCGTCTTCGAGCGTGTTCGCGCTGCACGCAGCCGGTGAATGCACCGCTGTGGTGTGTGTTCTGATTGCTATTATTTTTATAGCTTATAGCGCTTTTTGGTAAAGCGCTAGAGGCAATTTTTATCTGTATTGTGCCTCTCCCTTCCGCTCTGTATTTCTCCCTCGGTTCGTTGCAGGCCCACTGTGACCCAGGCGCCTGGTCGCGCGGTGCGGGCCTGTTTCGGCAGTCCGCCGTGGTTCGCATCGATGTGGCCGAGGGCGACCCCGGCGTCTGGCACATCGGCGGCGAAGTGCAGGGCACCCAGTACGAGCCCTACGAGGTGTCGGTCGATCTGGTGCTGGCGCCCAACGGCCAGGTCCGCTCCTGGTCGGGAGAATGCACCTGCCCGGTGGGCGAGGACTGCAAACACGCGGTCGCCCTGACCTTGAAGGCCCAGCAGGTGCGCCCCGGCCCTGGGGTTGCGCATGCGCCCGCGCTCGCGCCCCTGCCGCCCCGATCCGTGCAGGCGCTCCAGGCCATGCAGGAGCGTGTGGCCGCCCAGGCCCGTGCCGAGGCCGAGGCCCGCCTGGTGCGCTGGCTCAACGACTGGGATCTGGCCGCCGACAACGCCGCGCAGCCCCCTACCGGCGCACGGCCCGACCGGCCAGAGTGCTACCTCTATTTGCTCTCGACCCTGGGGCGCCAGCGCTCCGGCGCGCCGCAGCTGCAGATCGAGGCCGTGGTGTCGTACCCCAAGCTCACTGGCGGCTGGGCCAAGCCCAAGGCGATCCGCACCCAGCCCGGCCCTGGCCAGGCGGTGTACGACCGCGCCACCGATGCCGACCGCCAGTTGCTGCAACTGCTGCGTGCCATGCCGCGCGGCCTGGGTTACTACTCGGCCTACAGCGGTACTCCGTCGGGCGTGCTGGAGGGGGCGGTCGGCCTGCTGGCACTGCAGCAGGCGGCCGATACAGGTCGGTTGTTTGCCGACGCGGGGGGCTCCACAGTGGGGGTGCCGCTGCGCTGGGGGGCCCCGCAGCCCATCACCTGGGCCTGGACCGAGTCGCCCGCCCCGCAGGCCGGTGGCGACAGCACCTGGCGGCTGCAGGCCCGGCTACCCAGCGACAGCGCCACGCTGTGCGGCAACACGCCCCCGCTGTACCTGGACGCCGACCAGGGCCTGTGTGGCCCCGTGCTGGCCGAAGGCCTGAGCACTGCACAACTGCAGCTGCTGCTGCAGGCCCCGCCGCTGGGCAGCGCTGCGCTGCAAAAGCACCATGCCGATGTGGCCAGCCGCCTGGGCGGCACGCTGCCGCTGCCGCCGGTGCTCAGCCCCCTCACGCGCATACGGGGCGTGAAGCCCGTGGCCCGCCTGCACCTGGCACTGGTGCCAGAGCCCGATGTGCCCGACCTGGGCCTCATCACTGCCCGGCTGCGTTTTGACTACCAGGGCCATGTGGGCTGGTGGGCCGGGCAAGACTTGGGCGTGCTGGTGCAGGGTGCCGATGGCAGCCAGGTGCTGCTGCAGCGCGACGCCGCAGCCGAGCTGCACGCCATCGAGCGCCTGATGGATCTGGGCCTGCTGGGGACGGACGAGGGCCTGTTCGGCATCCCCGGCGACGCATCGCAGCAAACCTGGATGCACTGGTGTGACAACGGCTTTTCTGTGTTGCGCGACGCCGGTTTTGTGTTGACGCAGGACGCGGCGCTGGACGGCTGGATCCAGCATGCCGACGCGCTGGATGTGGCCATGCAGCCTGAAAGCGGCGACGAGGCCACATCGCCGTGGTTTGCGCTTTCGCTGGGCATCGAAATCAACGGCGTGCGCCACAACATCCTGCCGCTGCTGCCCAGGCTGATTGCGGCCGCTGCTCAGCAGCCGCCCGACCCCGCCACAGGCCAGCCGCAGCTACCGCCGTTTGCCTACCTGCGAGGCGTGGGGGTATCGGGTTTTGTGCGGGTGCCGACCGACGCTTTGCGGCCCTGGATGGCAGCCCTGCTGGACCTGGTGGGTGACCGCTCTCACGACTTCAGGGGCGACAGCCTCAAGCTCTCGCGCATGGACGCGCTGCGCACCAGCGCCGCCCTGGGCGAAGGTGCGGTGTGGCAGGGGGCCGACGCCTTGCGCGCCATGGTGGCGCAGTTGCGGGGCGCCAGCGCCTTGCCCGAGGTGCCTTTGCCTGCCAGCGTGCAGGCCTCCTTGCGGCCCTACCAGCGGCAGGGGTTGAACTGGCTGCAGTTTCTGCGCGCGCACGGCCTGGCCGGGGTGCTGGCCGACGACATGGGCCTGGGCAAAACCCTGCAGACGCTGGCGCATATCCAGGTCGAAAAAGATGCCGGGCGGCTCACGCCCCCCGCCCTGGTGATCGCCCCTGTGAGCCTGATGGGCAACTGGCAGCGCGAGGCGGCGCGCTTTTGCCCTGGGCTGCGATGCCTGGTGCTCCACGGCGCGGGGCGGCATGAAGTGGCCGATGAAGTCACCGCGCACGACCTGGTCATCGCCCCGTATTCGCTGCTGCAGCGCGACCGCGAGCGCTGGCTGGCCCACCCGTGGCACCTGGTGGTGCTGGACGAGGCGCAGAACATCAAGAACGCCAGCACGCACGCCGCACAGGTGGTGGGCCAGTTGCAGGCGCGCCACCGCCTGTGCCTGTCGGGCACGCCCATGGAAAACCACCTGGGCGAAGTCTGGAGCCTGTTCCACTTTTTGATGCCGGGCTTTCTGGGTAGCCAGGCACGCTTCAAGGAGTTGTTTCGTGTGCCCATCGAAAAGCAGGGTGACGGTGCACGCATGGCCCAACTGCGCGCGCGCATCACGCCCTTCATGCTGCGCCGCACCAAGGACCTGGTCGCGGGCGAGCTGCCCCCCAAGGTCGAGTCGGTGATGCCGGTGGAGTTGGGCGGCGCGCAGGCCGATCTTTATGAAACCATCCGCCTGGGGATGGAAAAAACCGTGCGCGAAGCCCTGCAATCCAAAGGGCTGGCCAAGTCGCAGATCACCATTTTGGATGCCCTGCTCAAGCTGCGCCAGGTGTGTTGCCACCCCCAACTGGTGCCTATGGATGCGGCCCAGAAGGTCAAGACCTCGGCCAAGCTTGAGCAATTGATGGGCCTGCTGCCCGAGATGCTGGCCGAGGGGCGGCGCATTTTGCTGTTCTCGCAATTCACCAGCATGCTCACGCTGATCGAGGTCGAGCTGAAAAAACGCAAGCTCCCCTGGGTCAAGCTCACGGGGCAAAGCCAAAAGCGGGACGCCATCATCGAGCAGTTCACCAGCGGACAGGTGCCGTTGTTTCTCATTAGCCTGAAGGCGGGCGGGGTGGGGCTCAACCTGCCGCAGGCGGACACGGTGATCCACTATGACCCCTGGTGGAACCCGGCGGTGGAAAACCAGGCCACCGACCGCGCCCACCGCCTGGGCCAGAAGCAAAGCGTGTGGGTGATCAAGCTGGTGGCGCAGGGCACAATCGAAGAGAAAATTTTGGCACTGCAGGAGCGCAAAGCGCAGTTGGCCGGCAGTCTGTACAGCGGCACAGCCGCCCGCAAGGAGCCGCTTTTCACCGAGAGTGATCTGGCAGAATTATTGCAACCGCTATCTATTTGATAGCTTCTTGCGCTTGTCAGATAAGCGGTAGGAGCTTTTTTGTGCTGAAGATATTAGAAATACGCCTGGTGGTGTGTGGGGCGCGGTGATAACACGCTGACAACAGTTTCCCCAGTCCGTGCCTTGGCAATTCAACGCTTTGCACGCTACAATACACATCTCACGACCAAACGGGCGGGTACCAACCGCCCGTTTTTTTTGGTCGAACGCTTTTGGAGCTCGAAGCTGTCGGGGAAGAGTCTCCGGGGGTTATCGGGTTTTTTGTTTTTCCGGGATTGAACTGAGCACGTGGCATTGCAGCAAGTCGTTGAACAAATTGTGGCGGGACTGGGGTACGACCTGGTGGAGATCGAGCGCTCTGCCGGCGGTCTGTTGCGCGTCACCATCGACTTGCCCTGGGTGCAGCCAGTTGCGGATGCGCCCCCACCCGTGATCGAGCAGTTCGTGACGGTCGAGGATTGCGAGAAGGTCACCCGCCAGCTGCAGTTTGCGCTGGAGGTCGATGGCGTCGAGTACAAGCGCCTCGAAGTATCGTCCCCCGGCATCGACCGGCCCCTGCGCCATGAGCAAGACTTTGTGCGCTTCGAGGGCTCGGTCATCGATATCACCCTGAAGGCGCCCATTGGCGCCGCAGCAGCGGGCGGCCAGGTCAACGCCACCCGCAAGAAATTTCGCGGCACGCTGGAGCGGGCCGAGGCTGGGGGCTGGCAGATCGTCTGGAGCGACGAGCCGCCGGTCAAGCCAGGTCAGAGAGTCAGCAAGAAACGCGTGCCCGCCCCCTTGCAGGCGCTGGGCTTTACCTTGGATGAATGTCGGGATGTGCGCCTTGCGCCCATCGTGGACTTCAAGGGGCGTGCGGGCAAGGCCGGGGCGGTGCCCGCCTGATTTGCTGCTGAAAAATGTGGGGTGGGTGGGCTGCAGCGCGCTGCCACTGCCCTCGGGTGATTGAAACAGGAGAGTCGTCGCATGAATCGCGAATTGTTGATGTTGGTTGAGGCCATTTCGCGCGAAAAGAACGTGGAGCGTGATGTGGTCTTGGGCGCCGTGGAGTCGGCCCTGGCCCAGGCTACCAAGAAGCTGTACCAGGGCGAGGTGGACATTCGCGTGTCCGTGGATCGCGACAGCGGCAACTATGAGACTTTCCGTCGCTGGCTGGTAGTGCCCGACGACGCTGGCTTGCAAAACCCCGAAGCCGAAGAGCTGCTGATGGATGCCAAGGATCGCATCCCGGACATCGAAGTGGGCGAGTACATCGAAGAGGGCGTCGAATCCGTGCCCATCGGCCGCATCGGCGCCATGGCGGCCAAGCAGGTCATCCTGCAGAAGATCCGCGACGCTGAGCGCGAAATGCTGCTCAACGACTTCATGTCGCGCGGCGAAAAGATCTTTACCGGCACCGTCAAGCGCATGGACAAGGGCGACATCATTGTCGAGTCCGGCCGTGTCGAAGGCCGCCTGCGCCGCAGCGAAATGATTCCCAAGGAAAACCTGCGCAGCGGCGACCGCGTGCGGGCCATGATCATGGAGGTGGATCTGACCTTGCGCGGCGCTCCCATCATCCTGTCGCGTTCGGCCCCCGAATTCATGATCGAACTCTTCCGCCAGGAAGTGCCCGAGATCGAGCAAGGCCTGCTGGAGATCAAATCCTGCGCCCGCGACCCGGGCTCGCGCGCCAAGATCGCCGTGCTCTCGCACGACAAGCGCGTGGACCCCATCGGCACCTGCGTCGGTGTGCGTGGCACCCGCGTGAATGCGGTGACCAACGAACTCGCTGGCGAGCGCGTGGACATCGTGCTGTGGTCGGAAGACCCCGCACAGTTCGTGATTGGCGCCCTGGCTCCGGCCAACGTGTCCTCCATCGTGGTTGACGAAGAAAAGCACGCCATGGACGTGGTGGTGGACGAGGAGAATCTCGCCATCGCCATTGGTCGTGGCGGTCAGAACGTGCGCCTGGCGTCCGACCTGACCGGCTGGAAGATCAACATCATGGACGCTGCCGAAAGCGCGCAAAAGCAGGCCAACGAGACCGACACGGCCCGCAAGCTGTTCATGGAAAAGCTCGATGTGGACGAGGAAATCGCCGACATCCTGATCTCCGAAGGCTTCAACAGCCTGGAGGAAGTGGCTTACGTGCCCCTGCAGGAAATGCTGGAGATCGAAAGCTTCGACGAAGACACCGTCAACGAGTTGCGTGCCCGCGCCAAGGACGCGCTGCTCACCATGGAAATCGCCCGTGAGGAAAGCGTGGAAGAGGTTTCCCAGGACCTGCGCGACCTCGAAGGCCTCACCCCTGAGCTGATTGCCAAGTTGGCCGATGGCGGTGTGCACACACGTGACGACCTGGCCGATCTGGCCATTGATGAACTGACCGACCTGACCGGACAGTCTGCAGAAGAAGCCAAAGCCTTGATCATGAAGGCGCGCGAACACTGGTTCGCGGGGCAAGAGTAAAGGTCAGGGAGGCACGAACCACATATGTCCAGTAACACTGTCGCCGAGTTCGCCACCGAACTCAAAAAATCGCCTGAAACCCTGCTCGACCAGCTCAAGGCTGCAGGAGTGGGCAAGGCTGCCCCCTCTGACGCATTGACCGAGTCGGACAAGCAAAAGCTGCTGGCTTACCTGCAGGCCAGCCATGGCACGGCCTCGGCCGATCGCAAGAAGATCACGCTGGTCAAGAAGTCCACCAGCGAAATCAAGCAGGCGGATGCCACGGGCAAGGCCCGCACGATCCAGGTGGAAGTGCGCAAGAAGCGCACGTTCATCCAGCGCGATGAAGGCGCGGAAACTGCCGCCGAGCCCCCAGTGCCTGCTGCGGTCGAAGAACCGGCAGTGTCCAGCGAGGATCTCGAATTGTCCCGCCGCGAGGAAGAAGCGCGCCGCCAGGCCGAGCTGATCCGCAGGCAGGAGGCTGAGCTGGCCGAAAAGCGTGCCGAGCGCGAAGCCCGCGAAAAGCGCGAGCGTGAAGCCGAAGAACGCGCTGCCGCCTACGCCGCCCAGGAAGCCGAGAAGAAGGCACAAGCCTCTGCGGTCAAGCAAGAAGCCACTCGCGAGCAGGCTGCGGAAGCCGCTGCACGCGCCGCAGCGCAGAACGAGGCCCGTGAAAAGGCGGCCGCTGAGTCCAAGGCCCGCTCTGACGAAGAAGCTGCCCGTGCTGCCGACCTGGATGCACGCCGCCGCAAGGCCGAGGCGGAGGCTGCGGCCATTCGTTCCATGATGGCCACGCCCAAGAAGGCGGTCATGGTTGCGAAGAAACCCGAGGAACCCAAGCCAGTGGCCAAGCCCGCTGCCGTGGGCGATGCCAAGAAGGGTACCCTGCACAAACCGGCCGTCGGTACGGGGGTGGCGCGCGCAGGCGCTCCAGCCGCTGCCGGGGCAGGCGCTGGCGCAGGTGCAGGTGCACCGGGTGCTGGCAAGGAAGTGAAGTCCGCCAAGCTGTCCTCCAGCTGGGCCAACGACACCGCCAAGAAGAAAGAAATCAAGACCCGCGGCGATAGCAGCGGCGGTGTCGGTCGCAACAACTGGCGTGGTGGCCCGCGTGGCCGCCGTGGTGACAACCGCGATCAGCGCGATGACCACCAGAACTCTGCGCCCGTCGAGGCCCGCATCATCGAAGTGCATGTGCCGGAAACCATTACGGTGGCGGAGCTGGCCCACAAGATGTCGATCAAGGCGTCCGAAGTGATCAAGGCGCTGATGAAGATGGGCCAGATGGTCACCATCAACCAGCCGCTGGACCAGGACACCGCCATGATCGTGGTGGAAGAGCTGGGCCACAAGGCTGTGGTGGCAGCACTGGACGATCCAGAAGCGTTCACCGACGAGGATTCGGGCCAGAAGGATGCCGAATTGCTGCCCCGCGCTCCGGTAGTGACCGTCATGGGCCACGTGGACCACGGCAAGACATCGTTGCTCGACTACATCCGCCGCGCCAAGGTCGCTGCGGGCGAAGCGGGCGGCATTACGCAGCACATTGGTGCCTACCACGTGGAAACGCCACGCGGCATGGTGTCGTTCCTGGATACCCCCGGCCACGAGGCCTTCACGGCCATGCGTGCCCGTGGTGCCCAGGCCACCGACATCGTGATTCTGGTGGTAGCGGCCGACGACGGCGTCATGCCCCAGACCAAGGAGGCCATCAAGCACGCCAAGGCGGCCGGTGTTCCTATCGTGGTGGCCATCACCAAGGCCGACAAGCCCGATGCCAACCCCGACCGCGTCAAGCAGGAACTGGTGGTGGAAGAAGTGGTGCCTGAAGAGTACGGTGGCGACTCGCCGTTCGTGCCCGTGTCTTCCAAGACCGGCATGGGCATCGACACGCTGCTGGAGCAGGTGCTGCTGCAGGCCGAAGTGCTGGAACTGAAGGCACCGGTGGATTCGCTGGCCAAGGGCCTTGTGATCGAAGCCCAGCTCGACAAGGGCCGTGGCCCTGTGGCGACGGTGCTGGTGCAGTCCGGCACGCTCAAGGTGGGCGATATTGTGCTGGCGGGTCAGACCTATGGCCGCGTGCGCGCCATGCTGGACGAAAACGGCAAGGTCGCCAAGACGGCAGGTCCGTCGATCCCTGTGGAAATCCAGGGCCTGACTGAAGTGCCGCAAGCTGGTGACGAATTCATGGTGCTCACGGACGAACGCCGCGCCCGTGAAATTGCCACCTACCGTGCCGGCAAGTTCCGCAACACCAAGCTGGCCAAGCAGCAAGCCGCCAAGCTGGAGAACATGTTTGCCGACATGACGGCGGGCGAGGTCAAGACCCTGCCCATCATCGTCAAGGCCGACGTGCAGGGTTCGCAGGAAGCGCTGGCGCAGTCGCTGCTCAAGCTCTCGACGGACGAAATCAAGGTCCAGCTGGTGTACGCCGGTGTGGGTGGTATCAGCGAGTCCGACATCAACCTGGCGATTGCCTCCAAGGCCATCGTGATCGGCTTCAACGTGCGCGCTGATGCCGGTGCCCGCAAGCTCGCCGAGGGCAATGGCGTGGACCTGCACTACTACAGCATCATTTACGACGCTGTGGACGAGCTCAAGGTCGCCATGTCGGGCATGCTGGCCCCAGAGCAGCGCGAGGAAGTCATCGGGACGGCCGAGATCCGCACGGTGTTCGTGGCAACGAAGATCGGCACGATTGCCGGTTCGTACATCACTTCGGGCATGGTGCACCGCAATGCCAAGTTCCGCCTGCTGCGCGACAACGTGGTGGTCTACACCGGCGAAGTCGATTCGATCAAGCGCCTCAAGGACGATGTGCGCGATGTCAAGGAAGGTTTTGAGTGCGGTATCAAGCTCAAGAACTACAACGACATCAAGGAAGGCGATCAACTCGAGTTCTTTGACATCAAGGAAATCGCGCGGACGCTGTAAGGCCTCGGTGACGACGATATGGCTGCGAAGAAATCTTCCACCCCGAACCGCGCCTTCAAGGTGGCCGATCAGATCCAGCGTGATCTGACGGAGCTGATCGCGCGCGAGTTGAAAGACCCGCGCGTGGGCATGGTGACGCTGCAGGGCGTGGAGGTCACTCCCGACTATGCCCATGCCAAGGTGTTCTTCAGCCTGCTGACGGGCGACCCTGTGGAGACACAGGCCGCGCTCAACCAGGCTGCAGGGTTCCTGCGCAATGGCTTGTTCAAGCGCCTGCACATTCATACTGTGCCCACGTTGCATTTCGTGTTCGACCGCACCTCCGAGCGTGCGGCCGACATGAACGCCTTGATTGCCAAGGCTGTCTCTTCCCGCGCCAAAGAGGATTAGCCATGCAGACAGCGCCTCGCACCAGGGTGCAGCGGCGCCCTGTGCATGGGGTGTTGCTGCTCGACAAACCGCTCGGCCTCTCGAGCAATGACGCCTTGCAAAAGGCCAAGTGGCTGTTGCGCGCCGAAAAGGCGGGCCACACGGGCACGCTCGATCCGCTCGCCACAGGTGTGTTGCCGCTGTGTTTTGGTGCCGCCACCAAGTTCAGCCAGCTCCAGCTCGATGCTGCCAAAACCTACGAGGCGATTGCGCTGCTGGGCACCACCACCACTACGGGCGACGCCGAAGGCGAAGTGCTGCAGCGCTGCGATGTGGATATGTCGCTGCTCACTCCGGAGCGTCTGGAGGCCGTGCAAACGCAGTTCACTGGCGCCATCCGCCAGGTGCCGCCCATGCACAGTGCCCTCAAGAAGGATGGCAAGGCGCTGTACGAGTACGCGCGGGCAGGGGTGACGGTAGAGCGCGAGGCGCGCGATGTCGTCATTCATGCATTAAAACTGACCCTGGCGCTTACTGAAAAAGCGCAAGTAGCTATCAAAATGATAGTAACTTGCAGCAAGGGCACCTACATCCGAACGCTGGGTGAGGACATTGGTGCTGCGCTCGGCTGTGGCGCGCATCTGACCTTCTTGCGCCGCATCGACACGGGTGGAATCGGTGTTGAGCGTTGCGTCACCCTTGCGCAGCTGGAGGCCATGCCCGAGGCGGAACGCCTGGCCAGCCTGGAGGCACCCGAGTCACTGCTGGCACAACACATGCGTGTCACGCTGGACGGTGAGAATGCAGCCCGATTCCTGTCGGGCGTGCGTCGCCGTGGCAACTGGCCCGATGCCAGTGCCGTGGCGGTGTTTGGCAAGAATCCCTCGGTGCTGCTGGGGGTAGGCCACATCGCTGGCGGGGAGCTGGTGCCGGACAGGCTCCTGAGTCCGCTGGAAATTCAACAAATTTTGGAAGGCATGCCGCACCCTCAAGCCAGCGGCGCATTGGAAAAACTATGACGACGAAACAAATCCGCAATATCGCGATCATTGCCCACGTTGACCACGGCAAAACCACCATGGTCGACCAGCTGCTGCGCCAGTCCGGCACCTTCGCCGACCACGAAAAGGTCGTCGACACGGTGATGGACAACAACGCGATTGAAAAAGAGCGTGGCATCACCATCCTGGCGAAGAACTGCGCTGTGAGCTGGAAGGGGACGCACATCAACATCGTGGACACCCCTGGCCACGCGGACTTCGGCGGCGAAGTGGAACGCGCCCTGTCCATGGTCGACAGCGTGGTGCTGCTGATCGATGCGCAAGAAGGCCCCATGCCCCAGACGCGTTTCGTGACCAAGAAGGCCCTGGCCCTGGGCCTGCGCCCCATCCTGGTGGTGAACAAGGTGGACAAGCCCGGAGCCAACCCCGACAAGGTCGTGAACGCTGCGTTCGATCTGTTCGACAAGCTGGGCGCGACCGACGAGCAACTGGACTTCCCCGTGGTGTACGCCTCGGGCATCAACGGCTGGTCGTCGCTGGAAGAGGGCGCTCCTGGCGAGCAGTGGGGCCCCGACATGTCGGCCCTGTTCGACACCATTCTCAGCCACGTGCCGCCCAACACGGGTGACCCTGCCGCTCCGCTGCAGCTGCAGATCTCGGCGCTGGATTTCTCCAGCTTTGTGGGCCGTATCGGCGTGGGCCGCATCAGCCAAGGCACCCTCAAGCCCATGATGGACGTGGTCGTCATGGAGGGCCCTGGCGGCAAGGCCGTCAAGGGCCGCGTGAACCAGGTGCTGACGTTCCAGGGCCTCGATCGCATGCAGACGCCCGTTGCTGGCCCTGGCGACATTGTGCTGATCAACGGCATTGAAGACATCGGTATCGGCGTGACCGTGACCGACCCTGCCAACCCTGCGCCGCTGCCCATGCTGAAGGTGGACGAGCCCACGCTGACCATGAACTTCTGCGTGAACACCAGCCCGCTGGCCGGCCGCGAAGGCAAGTTCGTGACCAGCCGCCAGATCTGGGACCGCCTGCAAAAGGAACTGCAGCACAACGTGGCCCTGCGTGTGAACGAAACCGACGAAGAAGGCATCTTCGAAGTGATGGGCCGGGGTGAACTGCACCTGACCATCCTCTTGGAGAACATGCGCCGCGAAGGTTACGAGCTGGCCGTGTCCAAGCCCCGCGTGGTGTTCAAGGACATCGACGGTGTCAAGCACGAGCCTATCGAGCTGGTGACGGCCGATATCGAAGAAGGCCACCAGGGTGGCGTGATGCAGGCCCTGGGCGAGCGCAAGGGCGAACTGGTGAACATGGAGTCCGACGGCCGTGGCCGCGTGCGCCTGGAGTACCGCATCCCGGCCCGTGGCCTGATCGGTTTCACCAATGAATTCCTGAACCTGACGCGCGGTTCGGGCCTCATCAGCAACATCTTCGACAGCTACGAGCCGCACAAGGGCGATATTGGTGGCCGCAAGAACGGCGTGCTGATCTCCATGGACGACGGTGAAATCTTCACCTACGCGCTGGGCAAGCTGGACGACCGTGGCCGCATGTTCGTGAAGGCCAACGACCCCGTGTACGAAGGCATGATCGTCGGCATCCACAGCCGTGACAACGACCTGGTGGTGAACGCCACGCGCACCAAGCAGCTGACCAACTTCCGCGTGAGCGGCAAGGAAGACGCGATCAAGATTACGCCCCCTATCGACCTCACGCTGGAATACGGTGTGGAATTCATCGAGGACGACGAACTGGTCGAAATCACGCCCAAGTCCGTGCGCCTGCGCAAGCGCTACCTGACTGAAAACGAGCGCAAGCGCGCTGCCCGGTCCTGACAGACTGAGCGTTTGCAGAAGGGCTACTGCCATGCAGTGGCCCTTTTTTCCGTCTGAAGTCTGCAATCTGGATGAAGTCTGGAGTCCCTGGTGAAACTCACGCATTCCCGTGCCGTTTGGTTGATGGTGGCGGTGACCCTGATGTGGTCGATTGCCGGTGTGGTCACACGCCATCTGGAGCACGCCGCGAGCTTTGAGGTTACGTTCTGGCGTAGCTTGTTCACCTTGCTGGCGCTCCTGATCATCCTGCCTGGGCTGCAGGGCCGGGCAGTGTTTGCATCGATGCACCACGGCGGCCGCGCACTGTGGATCTCCGGCCTGTGCTGGAGCGTGATGTTCACTGCCTTCATGGTGGCGCTGGTACTGATGCCAGTGGCGAACGTGCTGGTGACCATGTCGGTGGGGCCGTTGCTCACAGCCCTGTTTTCGTGGATGTTCATCGGCCACCGCATTGAGCCGCGCACCTGGATTGCCATTGGCGTTGCAGGCCTGGGCATCGCGTGGATGTATGGCTCACAGATGGCAGGATTGCCCCTGCTGGGCACGCTGGTGGCCTTGTGTGTGCCGTTGGCTGCTGCCGTGAACTGGACCGTGGTGCAGCACTCGCAGCGCCACGGCCATGCGGTGGATCTGGTACCCGCAGTGCTGATTGGCGCGGTCATGTCTGTGGTGGTCACCTTGCCGCTGGCGCTGCCTTTTCAGGCGTCGGGGCACGACCTGCTCTTGCTGGCATTGCTGGGCGTGGTGCAATTGGCCATTCCGTGCGTGCTGGCGGTACGCTGTGGGCGGGTGCTCAAAGCACCCGAGATGGCGCTGCTCGGCCTGCTGGAAGTGATCTTTGGCATCGTGTTGGCGTGGTGGGGCGCGGGTGAAAAGCCTGCCCCCTCCGTACTGACAGGCGGCGTGCTGGTGATCGGTGCGCTGGTTTTCAATGAACTCTTGGGTTGGAAGGAACAAAAATGACGGAGACAGTCGTGTCGGAAGTGTTGAGCGAAGTGCGTGGCCAGGTGGGTTTCATTACCCTGAACCGCCCGCGTGCGCTCAATGCGCTGTCGCTGGGTATGGTGCGCGACCTGATGGGCATCCTGCTGGCGTGGCAGAACGATGCGCGGGTGCTGGCGGTGGCCATTCGTGGCAGCAACAAGGAAGGCCCGTTTGGGGCTTTCTGCGCGGGCGGCGATATCCGCTTTCTGCACCAGGCAGGCAGCCAGGGCAACCCGCTGATCGAGGATTTCTTCACCGAGGAGTACGCGCTCAACCACCTGATCCACAACTACGCCAAGCCCTACATCGCTTTCATGGACGGCATCGTGATGGGTGGTGGCATGGGCATCAGCCAGGGCGCTGCGCTGCGCGTGGTGACTGAGCGCACCAAGATGGCCATGCCCGAGACGGCCATCGGCCTGTTCCCGGATGTGGGCGGGGGCTACTTTCTGAGCCGTTGCCCGGGCCGTGTGGGCGAGTGGCTGGCGCTGACGGGTGACACCATTGGTGCCGGGGATGCGATCGGCTACACGTTGGCCGACGGCTGCCTGCCTTTTGAACAGCAGGCTGCCGTGTGGGACGCACTGGGCACCCAAGGCTTTGCGACCGGCGCCGCAGTCAAAGATTTTGTTGCTTCTAAATTTGTAGCTGTTAGCGCTTTACAGGAAAGCGCCAGGGCACAAGTTGATCACTATTTTTCGCTGGGCAGTGTGGGGGAGATCGTTACCGCCCTCGAAGCCGCTGACAGCGACTGGGCACGCGCTACGGCCGCCACGCTGCGCAAGCGCTCGCCGCTGATGCTGCATGTGGTGCTGGAGCAGATCCGCCGCGCACGCGACATGGGCTTGGCGGACGATCTGCGCATGGAACGCGACATGGTGCGCCACTGCTTCTTCTTGCGTCCCGGCCAGAGCGAAACAGTGGAGGGCATCCGCGCTCTGGCAGTGGACAAGGACCATGCGCCGAAGTGGAGCCCTGACCGTGTTGAAGAGGTGACGCCTGCGATGGTGGCTGCTTTTTTTGTCACCCCCTGGCCTGCATACGCGCACCCGCTGGCGGGGTTGAAATAGGCTTCCCCGGGAGGGCATCAGCATCGCGAGAAAGCCGCTCCATGAGCGGCTTTTTGGGGCATTCGTGGCGACCGCGAAGCTTCAGCGGTTGCGGCTTTTCATGGCACGCTCCACCTCGCGCTTGCCTTCGCGGTCCTTGATGGTGTCGCGCTTGTCATGCTCGGCCTTGCCTTTGGCCAGGGCGATTTCGCATTTCACAAAGCCGTTTTTCCAGTGCAGATTGAGCGGCACCAGGGTGTAGCCTTTTTGCTCGACCTTGCCGATCAGCCGCTTGATGTCGTCCTTTTTGAGCAGCAGTTTCTTGGTGCGGGCGGACTCGGGGTTGACGTGGGTGGAGGCGGTCTTGAGCGCATGGATCAGGCAGCCCAGCAGGTAGAGTTCACCGTCCCGAATCAGCACATAGCCATCGGTCAGCTGCACCTTGCCCTCGCGCAGCGCCTTGACCTCCCAGCCATGCAGCACCATGCCTGCCTCGTGGCGCTCCTCGAAGAAGTAGTTGAACGCCGCTTTTTTGTTGTCGGCAATGCGGGATGTGGGATCGGGTTTTTTGGCCATGAAGAGGTAAATGCGGCACCCACCGGGAGTTAAAAGGCCTCCCTACAATGTGAGGGTGTCGCTGGCAGCGATTCTAATTTCCTCCGCTTGGCGCACACCGGTGCCAGGCACAGTCTGCATGAAAACCGTTCACAAGTCCGTCCTCATCTGGTACAGCCCCGAAGAAATGTTTGCTTTGGTCACCGGGGTTGAGCACTACCCCCAGTTTCTGCCATGGTGCGATCACGCAGGCGTGCTCGAGCAGACCGGGGAGGGCATGACCGCCGAGGTGGGCATCGCGTTCAGTGGCATCCGCCAGACCTTTGTCACACGCAACACCCATGAGGCCGGCCGGCGTGTGCAGATGCACCTCATCAAAGGGCCTTTCTCTCGCCTCGATGGGGACTGGCACTTTCACCCGGTGGGTGACGGCTCGCAACGTGCTTGCAAGGTGGAGTTGCTGCTGAACTACGGCTTTGAGAGCGCCACGCTTGCGGCGCTGGTGGGGCCGGTGTTTGACCGCATCGCTGGTAGCATGGTCGATGCCTTTGTCAAGCGTGCGGAGCACGTGTATGGCTGAACGGGGGCCGGGGAGTGCTGTGCAGGTTACCGTGGTGGCTTGTGTGGCTCCTCGCACAACGCAGGAATGGGTGCTTGAGCTTCCCGATGGTGCCACCGTGGGCGACGCACTGCGCGCTTGCGGGGAGGCCAGTGGCTTGGTTTCGCAAGGCGCGGTAGACCCGTTGGCCGTGGGCATCTGGGGCCGTGTTGTGGTGCCTGAAACGATCGTCAAGCACTTGGACCGTGTGGAGGTCTACCGTCCGCTGAAAGTGGACCCCAAGGTGGCCCGACGTGAACGATTCGCGCGGCAAGGCGCGCGGACCACAGGCTTGTTTGCGCGCCAGCGGCCCGGAGGGAAACCGGGCTACTGACAGTCCGCCCAACCCGCGTGTGGGCAAATGGCAGGGCGTTAGCGTGTCAGCGCTTGCAGTCTGCGGCAATGACGCCGTCGATGCGCTTCGATTCTGCTGCGCGGCCTGCATCGTCGAGGAAGATGCGCTCGCCTTGGGCGTTGGACTGGGTGATGGGCCTGCCCGATTCGAACGCGGCCTTGGCTTGGCGTGCACGTGTGCAGTTGTCGGCCTTGGCTTTCGCGAGCTTTTCCTCGTCAGCCTTTTTCTTGGCTGCTTCCGCTGCCTCGGCCTGCGCTTTCTTTTCTTCCAGGGCCTTGTCCTTACCGCTGCTGGGCGCACTGGCTCCAGGCTTGGTGGCAGGGGCTGCTGCCGTGGTGGTGGCCGCAGGGGGCGCGTCGGCAGGTGCGGTGGCCGCAGGGGGCGGTGCAGAACGCTGCATACCACCGCCGGGTTGTTTCAGGATGTTTTTTTCAGGGGTTTCCTGTGGTGGCGGGCGGTCGCTGAAGACCTTGCGGCCGTCCTTGTCGATCCACTGCCATTGCGCCGCGGCGCCCATGGCCCAGGTGCAGGCCACGGCCAGCAGGAGAAGCTTGTGCATTTTCATGCAGGCAAGTTTATCCATGTGGTCTCCCCCCCGCCAGTGCGTGCCGACGGGTGGGCGCGTTTTCACCACACGCGGCGCGGGTACAATCCGTTTTTTGGAGCTTTCTCATGCGCCTTCTTGGAAAAGCGCTCACCTTCGACGATGTGTTGCTGGTGCCAGCGTACTCCCAGGTCCTGCCCAAGGACACGTCCCTCGCGACGA